>NZ_JBXVVV010000010.1:0-785 GCF_057219895.1 Tabrizicola sp. T46 | reverse complement strand
TTGACTGGGGTTCGGGCAAGACTGCCTTCGTGCCGGGACAGGTCAAGCTTTTTGCCGATGGCGCGATCTACAGCCAGTTGATGCAAGTGACCGTCCCGTACTCGGACGGCCACAGCGGCGAATGGATCATGGATCCGGATTTCTTCAACCCCAGTTTCGACGCCTATTGGGAAGCGGGGTTTCAGATCCACATCCACCAGAATGGCGATCTTGGGCTGGACATGGTTCTTGAGGCCGTCGAACGCAACATGCGGCGGATGCCCCGGGCCGACCATCGGACGGTGATCGTGCACTTCGGCTATGCCCGCGAGGACCAGTGCGACAGGCTTGCGGCACTTGGCTGCATCGTCAGCGCGAACCCCTATTACGTCACTGCACTGGCTGATCGCTACGGCGAGATCGGTCTTGGGCCAGAGCGGGCCGATGCGCTTGTGCCTTTGGGCTTCGTCAAGCGCAACGGCACGCCAGTGTCCTTCCATTCCGACATGCCCATGGCGCCGGGCCAGCCGCTGTTCCTGGTCTGGGCGGCGGTCAACCGCACCACCACCTCGGGCCGGGTCGCCGGGCCGGAACATCGGCTGTCGGTCGAGGATGCGCTGCGGGCCGTGACGATCGACGCCGCGCATTCGCTGCGGATGGAAGTAGAGCTTGGGTCAATCGCCCCCGGGAAGCTCGCTAACTTCACCATCCTTGAAGATGATCCCCTCTCCGTCGCCCCCGAGGCGATCAAGGATGTCAAGGTCTGGGGCACAGTGCTGGAAGGGCGGGTCTTCCCGGCAGTATCG
>NZ_JBXVVV010000009.1:0-1378 GCF_057219895.1 Tabrizicola sp. T46 | reverse complement strand
CGTGATGCGGGCTTGGGCAAGGGCAATGGTTCTGGCAGCGGCAGGGGCCCTTGCGGCACCGATGGCCGCGGCAGAGACGCTGACGGATGCGCTGATCGCCGCCTATCGCAACTCGAACCTTCTGGAGCAGAACCGTGCGGTGCTGCGCGCGGTGGACGAAGACTTTGCCACCGCGGTGTCGGCCCTGCGGCCGGTGATTGCCTATACGGCGCAGGCGGGCTGGGCGAAGCTGGATGTCAACACGCAAGCGGGCCGCGCGGTGGTCGAGGACACCTCCGCCTCGCTGACCCTGTCGGCCGAGATGGTGCTGTTCGATTTCGGCCGCAACCGGCTTGGGATCGAGATCGCCCGGGCCAGCGTGCTCGCGACGCGGCAGGCGCTGGTGCAGGTCGAGCAGCAGGTGCTGCTGGCAGCGGTCCGGGCCTATGTCGAGGTGAAGGTGGCCCAGGAACTGGTGGTGAACCAGCAAAGCAACGTCCGGCTGATCACCGAGGAACTGCGCGCTGCCGAGGCGCGTTTCGAGGTGGGTGAGGCGACGCGCACGAACGTGGCCATCGCCGAGGCCCGGCTTGCGGGGTCGCGCGCCTCGCTGGCCTCGGCCGAGGGGGCCTTGCTGGTTGCCCGCGAGGCCTACAAGGCGGCGACCGGGGCCTATCCCGGCAATCTTGCCCCGCTGCCGGCCCTGCCGGCGCTCCCGCGCACGCTGGAAGAGGCGCAGGCCGTCGCGCGCAGCACCAACCCGTCGATCCGGCAGGCCCAGAACCTTGTCACGCTTGCAGACCTGCAGGTCGCCCTGGCCGAGGCACAGCGGATGCCGTCGATCGGCGCCGGTGTCTCGCTGGAGACCGACAATCTCGGGCTCGACTCGCAGCGTGTCGGGCTGACGATGAACCAGACGCTCTATGCCGGGGGACGGCTGTCATCGCTGCAGCGGCAGGCGATTGCCGGGAAGGACCGGGCCAATGCCACGCTGATGCAGACGGCGGTGGAGGTGATGGAGGCCGTGGGCGTGGCCTGGGCGAACCTTGAGGTTCAGGCGGCCTCGATTGCCGCCACGGAAGAGCAGGTCCGGGCGGCCGAAACCGCGTTCGAAGGCGTCCGGCAGGAGGCCGAGGTCGGGTCGCGGACGACGCTCGACGTGCTTGACCAGGAACAGGAGCTGCTGGATGCGCGCAACGACAGGTTGCGGGCGCAGGCGTTGCGCTACGTCGGTGTATATCAGCTTCTGGCGACGATGGGCCTGATGACGGTGGACCATCTGCAGCTCGGGATCGCCACCTACGACCCCGAGGCCTACTTCAACGCCGTGCAGAACGCGCCCTCGCATTCGGTGCAGGGCAAGAAGCTGGACCGCATCCTGGAAAAGATCGGCAACTGA
>NZ_JBXVVV010000008.1:2500-5560 GCF_057219895.1 Tabrizicola sp. T46 | reverse complement strand
TGGTTGCGGGGGCAGGATTTGAACCTGCGGCCTTCAGGTTATGAGCCTGACGAGCTACCGGGCTGCTCCACCCCGCGACGCTTGGCCTGTTCGGCCTGGTCGAGTTGCGGCCCTGGTGGGTCGCGCGATCATCGCTTGAGTGAGATTGTCTCTTTTCAGGTCTGGCGGTGACCTACTCTCCCACGTCTTGAGACGCAGTACCATTGGCGTAGGCACACTTATCGGCCGAGTTCGGGATGGGATCGGGAGTTTTGTGCCCGCTATGACCACCAGACCGGAGAAGAGACAGGGGGATTTGCGGCCCCCAACATCAGTGTTGTTCCAGGTTTTCGTTACGTGCTTTTGACGACCCGGGCACGGCGTGTTGCCTTGCTGTTTCCGGATCAGATCAAGCCAATCGGGCAATTAGTACCAGTCAGCTGAATGCGTTACCGCACTTACACCTCTGGCCTATCGACGTGGTGGTCTTCCACGGCCCTCAAGGGAGACCTTGTTTTGAAGGGGGCTTCCCGCTTAGATGCCTTCAGCGGTTATCCTGTCCGCTCATAGCTACCCAGCACTGCCGTTGGCACGACAACTGGTCCACCAGTGGAGCGTTCAACCCGGTCCTCTCGTACTAGGGTCAACTCTTCTCAAGTCTCCTGCACCCACGGCAGATAGGGACCGAACTGTCTCACGACGTTCTAAACCCAGCTCACGTACCTCTTTAAATGGCGAACAGCCATACCCTTGGGACCTGCTCCAGCCCCAGGATGAGATGAGCCGACATCGAGGTGCCAAACGATGCCGTCGATATGGACTCTTGGGCATCATCAGCCTGTTATCCCCAGAGTACCTTTTATCCGTTGAGCGATGGCCCTCCCACTTGGGACCACCGGATCACTATGACCGACTTTCGTCTCTGCTCGACTTGTCAGTCTTGCAGTCAGGCTGGCTTCTGCCATTGCACTCAACGACCGATTTCCGACCGGTCTGAGCCAACCATCGCGCGCCTCCGTTACTGTTTGGGAGGCGACCGCCCCAGTCAAACTCCCCACCATGCACGGTCCCGGGCCCGGATAACGGGTCGCGGTTAGACAACAAGACGGCGAAGGGTGGTATCTCAAGGGAGGCTCCACGAAGACTGGCGTCCCCGCTTCAATGCCTACCACCTATCCTGCACATCACAGTCCTGTTGCCAATGCAAAGCTGGAGTAAAGGTTCATGGGGTCTTTCCGTCTAACCGCGGGTAGTCTGCATCTTGACAGACAGTTCAATTTCGCTGAGTCCACGTTAGAGACAGCGGGGAGATCGTTACGCCATTCGTGCAGGTCGGAACTTACCCGACAAGGAATTTCGCTACCTTAGGACCGTTATAGTTACGGCCGCCGTTTACTGGGACTTCAATTCAGAGCTTGCACCCCTCCTCTTAATCTTCCAGCACCGGGCAGGCGTCAGACTGTATACGTCGCCTTACGGCTTCGCACAGCCCTGTGTTTTAAGTAAACAGTCGCCACCCCCTAGTTTGTGCCCCCCACACATGCTTGCGCACATATGGGGCCTCCTTCTCGCGAACTTACGGAGGCATTTTGCCGAGTTCCTTTAACGTGGTTCTCTCAAGCGCCTTGGTATACTCTACCAGTCCACCTGTGTCGGTTTAGGGTACGGTCTGATGTGGGGCTATTTCCTGGAACCGCTCAGCAGCCCACCCAATCCGATAAGGGCAAACTACACCTGCGATCCGTCACATCCCACTGGCCAGGGAATATTAACCCTGTTCCCATCGACTACGCCTTTCGGCCTCGCCTTAGGGGCCGGCTTACCCTGCTCAGATTAGCTTTAAGCAGGAACCCTTGGACTTTCGGCGAGAGGGTCTCTCACCCTCTTTGTCGCTACTCATGTCAACATTCTCGCTTCTGATCTCTCCACCGGATGCCTTACAGCCCGGCTTCACAGAAAGCTCTCCATGTTGATCCGCGTAGGGTGCGCTACAGCGCACCGAACGATGACAACATGATGAGCTATATCACAGAACGCTCCGCTACCACGCACATCGCTGTGCATCCTGAGCTTCGGCTCGTGGCTTGAGCCCCGTTACATCTTCGCCGCAGGACAGCTTATCTAGACCAGTGAGCTGTTACGCTATCTTTAAATGATGGCTGCTTCTAAGCCAACATCCTGGTTGTTTTGGCCGTCCCACATGCTTTCCCACTTAGCCACGAATTAGGGGCCTTAGCTGCAGGTCAGGGTTGTTTCCCTCTTCACGATGGACGTTAGCACCCACCGTGTGTCTCCCGGATAGTACTCTGCGGTATTCGGAGTTTGCTTAGACTCAGTAAGGCTGTGGGCCCCCATCATCCATGCAGTGCTCTACCCCCGCAGGTATTCGTCCGAGGCGCTACCTAAATAGCTTTCGCGGAGAACCAGCTATCTCCAGGTTTGATTAGCCTTTCACCCCTAGCCACAAGTCATCCAGACCCTTTTCAACGGGTGTTGGTTCGGACCTCCAGTTGGTGTTACCCAACCTTCATCCTGCTCATGGCTAGATCACCTGGTTTCGGGTCTGATCCCACGAACTCATGCGCCCTTTTAAGACTCGCTTTCGCTGCGCCTCCACCTAACGGCTTAAGCTTGCTCGTAAGACCAAGTCGTTGACCCATTATACAAAAGGTACGCCGTCACCTCTCAAGGAGGCTCCGACTGCTTGTAGGCGTCCGGTTTCAGGTACTGTTTCACTCCCCTCGTCGGGGTGCTTTTCACCTTTCCCTCACGGTACTGGTTCGCTATCGGTCAGCAAGGAGTACTTAGCCTTCGGAGGTGGTCCTCCGATCTTCAGACAGGATTACACGTGTCCCGCCCTACTTGATACGTCCCTTGGCACTTCGCATACGGGGCTGTCACCCATGTCGCTGGCCTTTCCAGACCATTCTGCTCATGCTTCCAGGCTCGGCTGGTCCGCGTTCGCTCGCCACTACTAACGGAGTCTCTATTGATGTCCTTTCCTCCGGGTACTTAGATGTTTCAGTTCCCCGGGTTTGCTCTTAAACCCCTATGTATTCAGGGTAAAAGTACCTGTCTCAC
>NZ_JBXVVV010000007.1:0-51672 GCF_057219895.1 Tabrizicola sp. T46 | reverse complement strand
ACCATCTGCAGCTCGGGATCGCCACCTACGACCCCGAGGCCTACTTCAACGCCGTGCAGAACGCGCCCTCGCATTCGGTGCAGGGCAAGAAGCTGGACCGCATCCTGGAAAAGATCGGCAACTGAAGCGGTGCTTCTTGCCGTTAGTGCGCCTCGGCCTTTTGCAGGAGGGCGTCCGGCTGGAGAAT
The DNA here is from genome assembly GCF_057219895.1 of Tabrizicola sp. T46. Classification (NCBI taxonomy): domain Bacteria; kingdom Pseudomonadati; phylum Pseudomonadota; class Alphaproteobacteria; order Rhodobacterales; family Paracoccaceae; genus Tabrizicola; species Tabrizicola sp. T46. The sequence goes on along the minus strand of NZ_JBXVVV010000007.1, from coordinate 51,485 downwards.
CTCGACACTGCCCCAGCTCAGCCCAATGATTCCTTCGTCCTCCAGTTCCTTCAGGAAGCCGGACACCACGCTGCGCGCAAGGTTGGCGATATCGGCAATCTCGGCCTGCGTGGCGTCGATGACGAGGGTGCGGGGAACCACTTCGTCACGCAGGCCGGCCATTCGCGCAATGATCGCCGCAAGTCGCCGTCGGCCGCCCCGGATCATCAGATCATGCGCCAAACCCATGGTGCGGTAGTGATTTTCAAGGTTCAGAAGGGCAAGATGGCGCCAGATCTCGGGATGTTGCCGGGCAAAACGGCGGAAGTCTCCAAGTTCGATCGACAGCACAGCGCTTGATCGTGTCGCCCAGATGCCCACGGCATGGTTCCCGACCGCTGTGGTCCCTTCGGCCAACCAGGCACCAGGGTAAAGCAGCATGCTTTTCTGAGGCAGGATGAACGAGGGCGAAACCTCGGCTGCAAGACATCCGCTGGCGAGGAAATACATCGATTTCGGGACATCGCCTATAGCGTAAAGACGCGTCTCTGCCTCAAGTTGCTTGTGTCTGGCAGCGGCAAGCAAACCATCTTGCAGCGCAACCGGCAGTCGCGAACACCAGCCCGTGTTCCGGGCGAAGTCTATGGCTCCCTCGCGTGACCGCATGCTCACTTCAAATGACTGAATTCAGACAAAGATTAGGGTCCTTCTGACTAATGTCAACGCGGGCAGGGCCGGGAACTGGGAGTTAATGCGTGACGGATATCTGGACTCTCTTTGCGATCATCGCGGCCATCGTTGTCCTTTTTGCCTGGGATCGTCTGCCGGTGATCGCGGTCTGCATGGGGGCCGCACTCGCGCTTTGGGCGACTGGCATCCTGACGCTGCAGCAGGCCATGGCAGGGTTCGGCGATCCTGCGGTGATCTTCATCGCGGCGCTCTTCGTAGTCAGTGCGGGACTGGAGGTTTCGGGCGTCACGGCCTGGGCGGGGCAGGTCCTGATCGGACAAGCGGGGGCCAGCCGGACGCGGCTGATCATGCTGATGATGGGGTTCGTCGGCGTGCTTGCCGCGATGATCAGTGTCAACGGCGCGGTGGCGGCTCTCCTGCCCGTCGTGGTCGTGATGGCCATCCGCCTCGGCCAGTCGCCGTCGCAGCTTCTGATGCCGCTGGTATTCGGTGCCCATGCCGGATCGCAGCTGATGCTAACCGGATCGCCGGTGAACGTCCTTGTGGTCGAAGCCTCGCAGGATGCAGGCGGCGGTGGCTTTGGCTATTTCGAATTCGCGCTGGTCGGAATTCCGATCGTCATCGGTTGCATTGCCATTGTCGTGCTTTTCGGTGAGCGGCTCTTGCCGAAGCGCACCTCGAAGACGCTGCCGCCCGACCTTTCCCAGCACGCGCACACGCTGGTAGAACAGTACCGCCTGAAGGGCGACGTGCACCAGATGCGGGTCCGCGAAGGCTCGCCCCTGATCGGCATGTCGCGGGATGAGCTTGGGACGAAGCAGGTCGGCGCGCTTTCGTTTGTCCTTCTGAAGGATACCGAAGGGCGCCCGATCCGCCGCGATGCCGTGGCCGAGGGGGATATCCTTGTCGTCAAGGGACCAGCCGATCAGGCCGCCAATGCAGCGGGCGAGTTCGGCCTTGCCTTCCGTGAGGACGTGCCCGAGGGCGGCATCTCGGATCAGCTTTTCAACCGCGACTCCGGCCTTGCCGAAGTGCTAATCCCGCCGCGGTCGCCCCTGATCGGGCAGACCTTCTTTCCCGGAATGGTCACCGAAAGCGGTGACCTGATCGTGCTGGCGCAACAGCGCGCTGGCACCGACCTGCCGCCCGGCACGGCGCTAGCCGCCGGGGATACGCTGCTTCTGCAGGGCACCTGGGCGGCACTCGACAAGCGGCTGGAGCCTGCTGAGGTGCTGGTTGTGAACTCGCCCGACCTCGTCCGCCGTCAGGCTGTGCCGATGGGGGCAGGGGCCAAGACCGTGCTCGCGGCGCTGGCGCTGATGGTGTTCCTTCTGGCCACGGGGCTGGTGCCGCCGGCGGTGGCGGGCCTTCTGGCGGCCGGGATCATCCTGGTTTCCGGCGTGCTGAACACAGATCAGGTCTACCGCGGGATCAGCTGGACGACGGTCATCCTTGTCGCCGCACTGACCCCGCTTTCGACCGCCATGCAAAGCACGGGCGCAGCGGCACTTCTTGCCGACAATCTGGTCGCACTCGTCGGTGATGCCGGTCCCTACGCGCTACTCGCCGGTCTTTTCATCCTGTCGGCGATCATGGGGCAGGTGATCTCGAACACTGCAACCTCGCTGATCGTCATCCCGATCGCGGTGGTGGCGGCCCAGCAGATGGGTATCTCGATCCAGCCGGTGCTGATGTGCGTCTGCATCGCCTGTGCCGGCGCGTTCCTGACCCCGGTGGCTACACCCACCAACCTGATGGTGATGGAGCCCGGCGCCTACAAGTTCACCGATTACTGGAAGCTCGGCCTGCCGATGCTGATCTGGTTCTTCATCATCGCCGTCTTCGTCGTGCCGATGATCTGGCCATTCTGACGGTCCCGAACCGTCCGCCACTGCACGCTTCAAGGGAGGAAGCCTGATGTCCGATCTCGACAAGGTTCTGGCACATATCGATGCAGACCTAGACAACGCGCTGGATCGCCTCTTTCAGACTGTCCGGCTGAAGTCTATCTCGACCGACCCGGCCTATGCCGCCGAGACGCGCAAGTGCGCGGAATGGCATGCCGCCGACCTTGCCTCGATCGGTTTCAAGGCCGAAGTGCGCGACACGCCCGGCCACCCGATCGTGCTGGCCAAGGAGCATTCTGCCAAGGGCACCAAGGTCCTCTTCTACGGCCATTATGACGTGCAGCCCGCCGATCCTTTGGAGCTGTGGACGGATGAGCCTTTCAACCCGGTCATCGTCACCCTGCCGGACGGGTCGAAAGAGATCAGGGGCAGGGGGGCCTCGGACGACAAGGGTCAGCTTCTGACCTTCGTCGAGGCTTGCCGGGCGTGGAAAGCGGTGACCGGCAAACTGCCGATCCCGATCACGATCCTGCTGGAGGGCGAGGAAGAATCCGGCGGGGCGAACCTGCCGGGTTTCCTTGATGCGGCCAAGGATGAACTGACCGCCGATGTCGCAATGATCTGCGACACCAACATGTGGGACAAGGAAACGCCGGCGATCACTACCTCCTTGCGCGGGCTTTGCGCCGAAGAGATCTTCATCCACGGGTCCGACCGGGACCTGCATTCTGGCTTCTACGGCTCGGCTGCGGTGAACCCGAACCACGTGCTCGCGCGCATCATTGCCGACCTGCGCGACGCCGATGGGCGGATCACCATTCCCGGCTTCTACGACGGGGTGCCGGAACCCGACCCTTCGCTGCTGGAGGGCTGGTCGAAGCTTGGTTTTTCCGAAAGCGCCTTCCTGGGCGAGGTCGGCCTGTCGGTTCCTGCCGGCGAGAAGGGGCGCTCGGTGCTGGAGCAGACCTGGTCACGCCCGACCTGCGAGGTGAACGGCATGACCGGCGGCTATACCGGCGACGGGTTCAAGACGGTGATCCCGGCGGTGGCCTCGGCCAAGATCAGCTTCCGGCTGGTCTATGATCAGGACCCGCACAAGATCCGCGCCGCCTTCCGGGAGTTCGTGAAGGCGCGGGTGCCGAAAGACTGCCGGGTGGAGTTCACCGAGTTCGGCTCGGGCCGCGCCGTGTCTTTCGACGTCGCTGCCCCGGTCTTCCAGCGCACCCAGAAGGCGATGAGCGACGAATGGGGCAAGCAAGGCGCCTTTGTCGGCGGCGGCGGCTCGATCCCGGTGACGACGATGATCAAGGAAAAGCTGGGCCTTGACGTGGTGATGGCCGGCTTCGGGCTTTCGGATGACCGGATCCACAGCCCGAACGAGAAGTACAGCCTGACGAGCTTCCACAAGGGCATCCGGTCATGGGCCCGCGTGCTTGCAGCACTCTGATCCCGTGATGGCCCCCGGGCTGTCGCAGTTCGGCAAGCTTAGCCCGGCCGAGCAGGTGATGGTCGATGGCGTCGGCAACGGCGTCTTCGACCGCGTTGGCGCCGGCGGCCTGCCTGCAGCCGGAGATGCCGACAGGCTGGTGCGGGGCGAACTGATCCGTGCCCTGCTCCTTGGTGGCGATGGCATGCCGGTCATGCATGAAAAGGGCCTGCGTCTCAGCGGTGCCTGGGTGACCGGCACGCTTGACCTTGAAGGCTGCCGCATTCCCCGCGACATCGGACTGATGGATTGCCGGTTCGATGCGATCCCGGTCCTGCGTTCGGCCATGATCGACACACTGTCACTCGACGGCTCGTTTCTGCCCGGGCTGAACGCGGATCGACTGGAGGCGCGGGGCGACCTTCTGTTCCGTGCCGCGACCATCGAAGGCCTTGTAGCACTGAAGGGCGCGCGGCTTGAGGGTGATCTCGTCTTCGACGGGGCGAACCTTTCCAACCCCGACGAAATCTGCATTGCCGCCGAGCGCATCGCCGTACGCGGCGGGGCACTCTTCCGCGGGGCGCATCTGGACGGCGAGCTGGTGCTTTCGGGTGGTCGGGTCGGTGGTCATCTTGACCTTGTCGGGGCAACCATCAAGCGGCCCGAGGGCTTTGCGATCGAGGCGAACTCGGTCACGGTTGGCGGCGACGTAGCCCTGAGGCATGCGACCATCCTTGGCGGGATCGACCTGCAGACCGCGCGTGTGGGTGGGGACCTTGACCTCTCCGGGGCAAAGCTGTCGGCCCCGGGAACCATGGCGCTGAACCTCGACCGCACCAGGGTGACGGCGGCCTTCTTCCTGCGAAATGGTGCCTCTATCGACGGCACGCTCAGCCTTGCCGGCGCCGAAGTCGGGACGATCATCGATGATCCGGAGTCCTGGCCTGAACCCGGTGACCTGGTACTGAACCGTTTCCTTTACGGCGCGCTTCAGGGGCCGGCATCCGACTCGGCGCTGCGCCTCGACTGGCTTTCGCGGCAGACGCCGACGCGCTGGGGTGAGGACTTCTGGCCGCAGCCTTACGAGCAGCTGGCCAAGGTCTTCCGGGAAATGGGCCATGACGAAGATGCCCGGACCGTCCTGATCGAGAAAGAGCGGCACTCGCGCCGCGCCCGGCGCGCCCGGACCCAGAACCCGCTTTACCGCGCCCTGATGCTGGTGAACGACAGTTTCCTTGGCCTGGCGACAGGTTATGGCCGGATGCCGCTTCTGGCGCTGGTCTGGATGTTCGTCCTATGGGCCCTGGGTGCTATGCTGTATTCGCATCTTGAAACGGTTGGAGCCCTTCGGCCCTATTCGGCGGTGATCCTGAGGTCGCCGGAATGGGTGCTCTGTTCCGTGCCGCAGGGCGAACAGCTGTTCATGGTCTCCCTAGGGGTGGAGCGCGAAGGGCTGGCACTGCCGGGCCAGACCCAGATGGCCTGCTATCTTCAGCAGCCCGAGGCGGATGCATTTCCGAAGTTCAATGCTGTCATGCTGTCGGCCGAGGCGATCATTCCCGGTCTCGGCGTTGGCCAAAAGGACATCTGGTCGCCCGACACCCGAACGACGATCGGCTACATCGGCAAGTGGTTCGCCTATTTCCAGACGCTTGCCGGGCTGGCGCTTGGCCTGCTTGCAGTCGCGGGCTTCTCGGGGATCGTCAAGTCAAGCTGAACCGGCGGCTAGCCCCGCACGACGCAGCGAAAGCCGATGTGGCAGGTCGAGGTGTCGATCGCCTCGGCGTGGCGGGCCGAGGGCCGGTAGCGCCGGCAATAGCTTGGCGCACAGAGGAAACTGCCGCCTTTCAGCACCTTTTGCGGGATCGGCGCATTGGGATCGGTCGTGCCGCGCGCCGGTCCCCGGGGGTTCTTCGGCACGCAGCAGGCCTTGGCCGCGTCCGAAGGATGGCGCGGCAAGTACCAGTCATGGGTCCATTCCCAGACATTGCCGATCATGTCGAAGAGGCCATAGCCATTGGCCGGGAAATGCCCGACGGGCGAGGTCGTCTCCCACCCGTCTTCTTTGGTGTTCTGATAGGGGAACTGCCCCTGCCAGGTGTTGGCCAAGTGACGGCCGCCGGGCGTAAGCTCTTCCCCCCAGGCATAGGTCGCGCCGTCCAGACCGCCGCGGGCCGCGAACTCCCATTCGGCCTCGGTCGGGAGGTCCTTTCCCACCCATTTCGCATAGGCCAGCGCATCGGCATAGGCGACATGGACCACCGGGTGGTTCTCCAACCCCTTCAGCGACGAGCCCCGCCCATAGGGATGCCGCCAGTTTGCGCCGGCTCGAAGCTCCCACCACTGTGACCAGTTGCGCAGGTCGACGGCGACACGTGTCTTGCGGAAGACAAGGCTGCCGGCAAAAAGCATGTTCGGTGCAGCACCGGGGTAGTCCTCGGCCCGGGGGGTCATCTCGGCGGCGGTCACGTGGCCGGTGGCCGCAACGAACCGGGCGAATTCGGCATTGGTCACAAGGTGCCGGTCGATCCAGAACGGGTCGACCTCAACCCGATGCGACGGGGCCTCTTCGGGATAGGCGTTGTCGCTGCCCATCCGGAACATTCCGCCCGGAACTCTGGCCATGCCCTCGGTCACGGGCTTCGATGTTTCTGCTGCGTCCATTGCGTTCGCTTCTTCACCTTGTCCCCGAAGGAACGGTCCGGCCCGTCCGGGTGTTCCCGTGCAAACCTGCCCGGTTTCCCTGTCCCAGTCCAGCACGGCGCGTCCCTGTCAGCTCGCCAACCTGCCTTGGGTGCAGACAGCTTCGGGGCCGCAGCGCATGTCCATTTCCTTCAGCGGTTGCCGTGTGGATCGCGGTGACGGCTGCCATTCTGTCGTCACCCTTGCCTGCGCGTGCCGCCAAGTCGTTCAAAAAGCTGCGAAATCGTCTTGGCCTCGACCGGCTTGGCCAGAACTTCAATCGCGCCAGCCTGAAGACATGTCTCGCGGGTTCCTTCGCGTTCTACCCCGGTCATCATCACCGTCGGCACGTCGACCCCCCGCGCGCGCATCTCGGTCAGCGCCTCGATCCCGGATTTCTCGGGCATGTGGATGTCAAGAAGGACGAAGGTCGGCCGAAGACCCTGCACCCGCGCAAGCATCTCGTCTCCCGACGCGCTGACTTCGCAATCGATGTCCATGGACCGCACCATCCGTTGCATCGCGCGACCAAGCGAAGGATCGTCGTCCACCACCAGAATGCAACCCGTCGTCATGGTCTTTGCCTCATTGGTGCGGTCAGTCTGGCACAGACAAAGGACGGGCCCAATGGGACCTCTGTCTTATGTCCGCGTCGTGTCGGGCATCCGCGCCATCAGTGTGACCAGTTCCGCGACCGACCGCACTCCCATCTTGTTCATCACACGCCCCCGGTGGACCTTGATCGTCTTTTCGGCCGCGCCCAGCCGGTGTGCGATCTGCTTGTTCAGCCGGCCTGAAAGGAGTTCCAACAGCACCTCATGCTCTCGTGGGGTGAGCGAGGTCAGGCGCGCGCGCAGGTCGCCAAGCGCCAAGAGCTCGCGTCGCCGTTCGCTGTCGGCAGCAAGGGCGGCACGGATCGCTGCCATCAGAGTGTCACCATCGACCGGCTTGGTCAGGAAGTCGACCGCCCCGGCCCGCATGGCCTTTACGGCGCTCGGGATCGATCCCTGCCCGGTCAGAAAGATGACCGGCCGTGCATCGTCGCCCCGTGCGAGACGTTCCTGCAGGTCAAGGCCGCTTGCTCCCCGCAGACCAAGGTCGATGACCGCGCAACCGGCAATCGTGGGGTCATGCGCGGCAAGGAAGCTTTCCGCGTCGGAGAAGGCACGGGTCTCGAACCCCTCGACCCCGAGAAGGCGTTCAAGCCCGCGCAGGATCGACGGGTCGTCGTCCACCAGCCAGATCACGCTCATGCCGCAGCTCCGGGCAGGGACAGGATTATCCGCGCGCCGCTTCCGGAACCGTCGGCAAAGGCAAGTGTGCCGCCGTGTGCCTCGGCGATGCTGCGGCAGATGGCCAGCCCCACGCCAAGGCCGGTGGACTTGGTGCTGACGAAGGGCCGGAAAGCCGCCTCGCGCTCATCAGGTGCGACACCTGGCCCCGCATCCTCGACCGTCACGGTCGCCTGCCCGTTTGGTTCAACCCCGGATGATATGGTCATCACGCGCGTTCCTTCCGCTTGAGAGGACATGGCTTCGGAGGCGTTGAGAACGAGGTTTAGCACGACCTGCTGCAACTGGGCGGCATTTCCGTCCACCGCGACCGGTCCCGGGGCCAGCGCCAGCCTCACCCGCGACCCGCTGGCGTCAAGTTCGTTCTGCACCAGCAGCAGGGTGGCCCGGATGATCTCGTTGAGGTCGGTCCTTTCCATCGCGACCTCGCCCTTCACCATCAGCCGCCGCAGGCTGGCGATGGTCGATCCGGCGCGCTGCACGTCGGCACGGATGTCCTCGAAGATCGCGGCGACTTCGGCCACATCCGGCGGGGTGCGGGCGGCCAGACGCTTGCCGGCCTCGGCATTGGCCTGGATCGCAGCGAGGGGCTGGTTGATCTCATGCGCCAGCGAGGCCGAAAGCTGGCCCAGCCGGAGGTTCCGCGAGACGTGGATCAGCTGGCTGCGCTCAAGGTCAAGCGAGGCTTGTGCCGCAAGGTACCTCCTTCGGTGGAACAAAAGCCCAACGATAGTCGCCGACTGGATGGCGACCAGTGCTGCGATGCCAAGCATCTGGGCGTAGTACCTTTCCCACACGGTCGGCTCATAAAACAGGATGCGCGCATCGTCTGGCAGACGTTCGAGGTCAAGGCCATGCTGCTTCATCGCGCGCCAGTCCACCGTCGGAACCGCAGCCACCCGGACCGGTTCGGGCAGGGGTGATCCGGCGGCGGCCAGACGCAGCATTTCGCCGATCCGCCGCCCGGTTCCTTCAAGATCCTCGACGCTGCCCCCGACCACGCCGGAACCGATCTGGGTTTCGTAAAGGGTCCAGACTGGTGCCCTCGATGCGGCAGCAAGAAGGCTGGCAAACTGGACCGGAAGAAAGCGTCGACCGTCAGCGTCCAGGTTGACCGTCAACGCAAGCACAATGGCGCGCGGGTCAAGTTTTCCGGCCTCGGCAAGATAAGCGTCGGCGCTGGCTTCCGGCAGAACGCGCAACGGCTTTCCGCCGTAGCTCTCGCCGACCGCTTCCACGCTCTGTCTCCATTGCCGGTCGAAGTTGGCCGAACCTGCGACGACGACGATTTCCGGCGCGTCTGGCTGCACCTTCAGCGCCAGATCCAGAGTGCTGCGGAAATCGAACGGGCTGATCACACCGCTGAGGTCAGGCGAGGTCTGACCGGACAGCGCGCGGTTCAGTCCTTCCTCTCCGAACCCACCGAAGACGATCGGTACCTCAGGCGCAAAGTCCGATCTGGTCTCAAGGATGAAGGAAAGGGCGTTAACCCCCAGAACCGCGATTGCATCGAGGCCGAGCCCTTCGTAACGCTCGATCAGGAAGGTCCGGTTGACAGCGAGCTCGCCCGGATCGTTGAACCGCAGCATGTCCAGATACTGGACATAGATCTCGCTCCGCGTGGTGAAATCCGGACCAAGCTCCTCTTCGATCCCACGCAGAAGCGCCTGACCAAGGGGAAGCCGACTGTCCGATTCAAGGACGATCAGCACGCGGGGCCGGTCGCCTTCTTGCGCGCCGGCATCCTGCGCGGCAAGACAAAGAAGCGCCGCAACAAGCACAAGACCGATCGAACGAAAGGCAATGGCGGTCGCCGGTCGCAGCATAGACCCCCCGGGGCGCGGACTTCTTGGGATAAGCCCTTTGTCCAACTGTTGGTAACGCCCGCACTTCCTTAGCGTCAAGGCGCTAGGCTGGGCTTGCCGTGTCCGCCCTGCCCGAATTTCAGCAGAGAGGAGACAATGAAATGAGTGTGAGACAGGGAGCAGGATTGCTTCGCTCCACCACCATGGTGCTTGCGGCTGCGCTTGCCATCGCCGGGGCGCCGCTCGCGGCTCAGGACGCCCAGAAGCCCAACATCGTCATCATCTGGGGTGATGACATCGGCCAGTTCAACATCAGCGCCTACAACATGGGCATGATGGGCTACAAGACGCCCAACATCGACTCGATCGCCCGTGAAGGTGCCCTCTTCACCGACTGGTACGGCCAGCAAAGCTGCACCGCCGGTCGTGCGGCCTTCATGACGGGCCAGTCGCCGATCCGCACCGGCCTGCTGAAGATCGGCCTGCCCGGATCGCCCGAGGGGATCAACATCGCCGACCCGACGATTGCGGTCCTTCTGAAGGAACAGGGCTATGCGACCGGGCAGTTCGGCAAGAACCACTTCGGCGACCGCGACGAGATGCTGCCCACCAACCACGGCTTCGACGAGTTCTTCGGCAACCTCTACCACCTGAACGCCGAGGAAGAGCCCGAGAACGAAGATTATCCGCGCGACATGGTGATGCCCGACGGTCGCACCTTCCTTCAGACCTTCGGCCCGCGCGGGGTGATCCATTCGGTCGCCAATCCCGACGGCACCCAGACGATCGAGGACACCGGCCCTCTGACCCGCAAGCGGATGGAGACGATCGACGAAGAGGTGACGGAACGCGCACTGGCCTGGATGGACAAGACCCATGCCGAAGGCAAGCCGATGTTCCTGTGGTACAACAGCACCCGGATGCACATCTTCACTCACCTCAAGGAAGAGTCGAAGGGCGTGACCGGACTTGGCGTCTATGCCGACGGCATGGTCGAGCACGACGGGATGGTCGGCGAGGTTCTGGCGAAGATCGAGGAACTGGGGATCGAGGACAACACGATCATCATGTACTCCACCGACAACGGTGCCGAGGTCTTCACCTGGCCCGACGGCGGCACGACCCAGTTCAAGAGCGAGAAGAACTCGCCCTGGGAAGGCGGCTACCGCGTGCCGACGCTAATCAAGTGGCCCGGTGTGATCGAACCCGGCACCATCATCAACGAGATCGGCGCGCATGAGGACATGCTGCCGACCCTTCTGGCCGCTGCAGGCGCTCCGAACGTGACGGAAGAGCTGAAGGCCGGAAAGACCGTCAATGGCCGTGACTACAAGGTCCACTTGGACGGCTATGACCTGCGTCCTGCGCTGGAAGGCAATGCGGAATGGCCTCGCAAGTCATTCATCTACTGGACCGACGGCGGCGAGGTTGCGGCCCTGCGCTACGGCAACTGGAAGGCCCAGTACCTTGATCAGCCCGCGCATGGCCTTGGCGTCTGGCAGGAACCCTTCGTCACCCTGCGTGCGCCGATCCTGACCAACCTGCGGATGGACCCGTTCGAGAAGGCCCGCGACGAGGATGCGATGGGCTATCAGCGCTGGTATGTCGAACGGATGTTCATGTTCATCCCCGCAATGGCCTACATGACCCAGTGGATCAAGAGCTTCGAGGAGTTCCCGGTGCGCATGAAGCCCGGCAGCTTCGATCTGCAGGCCGCCATGGATGCCATGGAGAACGTGCAGAAGTGACGTAATGAGTGAAACCCGGCCGCAGCCCTTGCGGCCGGGTCTATCCGGGATCCAGCATATCATTCGCCCAAGGAGTGACCGCGCATGCGTCTTACGGCAGCTTTCCTGTGCCTTCTCGGCCTTGCCGTGTCAGCCAAGGCGGACCCGCTGCCATCGTGGAACGCCACCGCGACCAAGGCCGCGATCATCGATTTCGTGGAAGGCGTGACCACCCCCGGTTCCGCTGATTTCCTGCCCGAGGCTGACCGGATCGCCGTCTTCGACAATGACGGCACGCTCTGGGCCGAGCAGCCGATGTATTTCCAGCTCTTCTACGCGCTCGACATGCTCCGCGCAAAGGCAGAGGCCGACCCCTCGATCCTGACCTCGGAAACCTTGAAGGCAGCCGTTGCCGGTGACATGAAGACCGTGCTGGCCGGCGGCAAGGCCGCGCTGGGCGAGATCGTCGCCGCCAGCCACGCCGACCTGACAGCCGAGGCATTCCAGGCATCGGTCGCCGACTGGGCCGCGACTGCGACCCATCCCGTGACCGGCCTGCGCTTTGCCGACATGACCTACCAGCCGATGACCGAACTTCTGCGCTACTTGCGCGACGAAGGCTTCTCGACCTGGATCGTCACCGGCGGCGGCACCCATTTCGTGCGAGCATTGTCAGAAGACGCCTACGGCATCGCGCCCGAACAGGTGGTCGGCTCGGTCGGCGACAGCGAGTACCGCGTGATCGACGGGGTGGGCCATATCTGGAAACTGCCGGACCTCGCGTTCATCGACGACAAGGGCGGCAAGCCGGTCGGCATCGACCGCAATATCGGCAGGCGTCCGATCCTTGCCTTCGGCAACTCGGACGGCGATTACGAAATGCTTGAATACACCACGACCGGCCCCGGCCCGTCGCTTGGCCTGATCCTGCACCACACCGACGCGACCCGCGAATGGGCCTATGACCGCGACAGCCACATCGGCCAACTGGCGCGAGGCCTTGACGATTCGGCTGCGAAGGGGTGGATCATGGTGGACATGGCCGCAGACTGGGCCCGCATCTACAGCGGCGCTCAGGGCAAGGTGGACTGAGGATGTCGCGGAACGAAACCGCAGGGCCGACGACGGCACGCCGTCGGGAAAGTGGAAGGAACGAACTCATGATGAAAGCCCTCGTTGCCGGAACCGTTGCAGTACTTTCGGCACAAGCTGCCTTCGCCCAGGACAGCGGCTGGACCTACACTGCGACCTTCAACGCCTGGCTGCCCGATGTCACGAGCTCGATCGGCACAGATTTCGGAACCGTCGAGACGGAAGCCAGCATCAGTGACGTCCTGGAAAACCTGGACATGGTCCTGATGGGCTCGTTCGTTGCGCAACGGGACCGGCTTGGGTTCGTTGCCGATCTTCTTTACCTTGACCTTTCGGCCGAACGTGACACGCCGTTTGCGGTCTTCGGTGGCGCCGAGGCCGATATCAAGTCAACGATTGCCAGTGGATACGCCCTCTACCGGGTCACGTCCGACCCGGCACTCGCCTTCGACATCGGCGCGGGTCTGCGGGCTTTCGATGTCGACATCGATCTTGCCCTCACCCCGGGCCTCGCTGCCGGCAGGTCGCTGAGTGTCGGCGGCAGCTGGGTGGACCCAGTCCTTGCCGCCCGGCTCATTGCTCCGCTGGACGAGAACTGGTCTCTTCTCGGCTTTGCCGACTGGGGTGGTTCAGGCGGTGGCGACCAGTCGTGGCAGGTTCTTGGAGCGGTGAAATACGATTTCAACGAGAAATGGTCGACCGAGATCGGGTACCGGTACATGGCGATCGACAAGGAACTCGACGGGCAGGACGTGTCACTTGACCTTGGTGGTCCGATCGTCGCCTTCGGCCTGCGCTTCTGACCGGCTCTCCCGGGGCCAAACCCGGCGCGGTGCGTTGCCTTCCTTCGACGGGTCCTTTTTCCACAAAAGGACCGAAACCGCCCCGAACAAAACCGGCCGGTCCTTGTTCCTCTCGTTGCAGCTTGGGCTGCTTGCATAGAGAGGTACTTAAATGGTCACGAGAATGGTCACGAAACCTGTGCTGCTTGCGGCGCTTGGCTTCGCCTCGCTTGGGGTGACAGCGGCGCATGCGGCCACTTGCAACACCGGCCCGCTGCAGGACTGCTTCGTCTCTGCAGACGGGCTTGAAGAGACCGAGGCGATCGGGAAGATCGACTTCCTGACCGGTGGAACCGGCACCTTCACCGGCAACCCCGACTTTCCGTCGGTGACCGGGGAGGAATTCGACCTGACCGGCCTGATCCTCGATGACGACAACGAGGTGCTCGGGGGGACGGTCACCTACACGCTGGGCGAGCTTGACCCGGGAATGACTGCCTTCTCCACCAAGCGCGGGCAGTTGGAAGAGCTGTTCTATGGCAGCGACTGGATCAGCTATGTCGACGGGGTCTTCACCTTCAACCTCGGAGACGCGGGGCAGGCGGTGTCGAACTTCGTCATCTACGACAACTTCGTCGCCCCGATTCCCCTGCCGGCGGCCGGATGGCTCATGTTGGCCGGTCTGGGCCTCCTTGGGCTGCGGAAGCGGATCGGTCGCAAGGCGCTCGCCTGATCGACCCGGCAGATGCGCTACGGAAAGGGCGATCTGCCGATCGCCCTTTTCCTGTTGGCGCACGGACTATCGAAACGGACCCTGCCGAAATGAAGCCGAATGCGATAGCTAATGACAGGTCAAGGATAGGTGGCGGAGAGGGTGGCCGCCATTTTGGCCCCACTTCCCGTTGCACCCCGTGGCGACGAGGCGAAGAAATTCCAATGAAATGCCGATAGTTGACCTGAGGGGTGTTTGAACCCGTCGCAAGCCGTGATATCCTGTCACCATGATTTTGATGGGTAGGTGAACGGGAATGCCAAAAGTAGCCGCAGAACTTGGCCCACTGGACGTAAAGCGCCTTGCCCATCCCGGCGGCGCTGGCAATGCCATGGTGCCGGTCGGGGGTGTTGCTGGGCTGTATCTGCAACTCACGCCCAAGGGTGGGCGGTCCTGGATACTGCGAATGCTGGTCGGTGGCCGCCGCCGCGACATTGGCCTTGGCGGCTTCCCGACTGTGACCCTCGCCCAAGCGCGCGACAAGGCCAGAGAAGCACGCGACAAGATCGAGCGCGGTATTGATCCGGTTGAGGAGCGGAAAGCCGCCAAGGTCCGGCTGATCGAAGCCCGGCGTAAGGGGATGCTCTTTAGCGAAGCTGTGGACAAGGCGCTGGCTGCCAAGCTGGACGGCTTCCGAAATGAAAAACACCGCGCCCAATGGCGCAGCACCTTGGACAGATACGCCATGCCTGAAATCGGCGCGCTTCCAGTCGGGGCGGTGGATACCGCCGCTGTGCTGCGCTGCCTGCAGCCGATCTGGGTGACTAAGACCGAAACCGCGTCACGCCTTCGCGGGAGGATTGAAGCTGTCCTAAGCTGGGCCACGGTCGCAGGGCATCGGACCGGCGATAACCCGGCGCGTTGGGTTGGCAACCTCAAGGAACTGCTGCCTGCCCCATCGAAGGTGGCAGTTGAAGGCAACCACCCGGCGCTGCAACTGGATGACGCAACCGCATGGCTAGCAGACCTTCGCAAGCGCGAAGGGTTCCCGGCGAGGGCCTTGGAGTTTCTGGCCCTGACCGCCGCCCGATCTGGCGAAATCCGGGGCGCAACCTGGGATGAGATCGACCTGGAACGCGCCCTTTGGATTGTTCCGGCACACCGCATGAAGATGCAAAGAGAGCATCGGGTGCCACTGACTGCAGACGCGTTGGCCCTGTTAAAGGCCCTGCCGAAGATGGACGGCACTTCGCTCATTTTCCCCGGCGCGCGAGGCGGCCAGCTTTCTGACATGGCCCTCTCAATGCTGATGAAGCGCCAGCACGTAGCGGCGCTGGCGGCGGGTCGTCCGGGCTATGTGGACCGTGTAAGCAAGCGTCCCGCTGTCCCTCACGGGCTGCGCAGCACCTTTCGGGACTGGGTGGCCGAGCGGACGCAATACCCTGGCGACATGGCTGAGGTTGCCCTTGCCCACCGGATCAGCAGTGCGGTGGAGGCGGCGTATCGACGTGGCGATATGATCGAGAAGCGGAGGAGCATGATGGCGGCATGGGCGGGCTTCCTAGAGGGCGACGATGCCAAGACAGCAAGCATCGTTAGACTTAAGGGATGAAGATGATAAGCTTCGAAAACGTCCGCAGTCTGTTGATCCGCTACGCCGAAGTAGATCAAGAAACCGCAGACGAAAGAACTCTTCTGAGAGTAAAGCGCTTCTCTTTGGCGATCTTTTCCGCCGGCCTACACAAGGATTCTCATGATTACCGGCCTGATGAACTGGAGGCTGACCTCGAAGCGATCCGAAAACAGATCAGAGAACTTGTAAAGGTGATCTCGCAGCTTAACCCTTGGGCAGCAGAGGCTGCCCGAAGGGAAGCCGAACGAGCAAGACTTCTAGCGACCGGGGTGCCTGAAGACCTTTTGAGAATACAGATGTTATGGCACGAAGCACCAGTGACTGAATGGATCGATCAGAAGGCAATCTCGTCACTGAAAGAACTTCTCGCTGCTTTGAATGCGCCGATCGAAGACCTTGTTCGCCGGGGCAGTTCACTTCCATCAGGCAGAGGAAGAAAACCCGATCTGGTGGCACGGAAGATCGCATACCTGGCTGGTTGGGCCCTGTATGCGATAAGCGACAAAAAGCCACGCTATCGGAAAGAGGGCAGCAAGTTCGCGAGGTTCTGCGAGGCGCTGTTCCTCGAGTTTTCCTTAAAGACAGACACTCGCAGAGCTTGCGAGTGGGCTCTGTCAGAATTGGCGAAAGACGGCAAAATTTGACACTTAGACAGGCTAACTAAGACAGAGCATTTTGCGTCTCGTCGAAGCCTGCCGAGGGACGCCGAAACGCGCATCCCGGAGCGAACGCCGAAGGAATGCAAGCAAATGCCGAAAATCGCGAAGACTGATGGCCGCCCGGCCTATGCGACCGACGCTATTCTCGCAGCCCACTTCGGGGT
Source organism: Tabrizicola sp. T46 (assembly GCF_057219895.1). Classification (NCBI taxonomy): domain Bacteria; kingdom Pseudomonadati; phylum Pseudomonadota; class Alphaproteobacteria; order Rhodobacterales; family Paracoccaceae; genus Tabrizicola; species Tabrizicola sp. T46. Next base: position 34,995 of record NZ_JBXVVV010000007.1, on the reverse strand, counting down.
GAACCGCGCCACGATTTGGGGATGGGTGAGCCGGAACGGTTTTCCCGCCCCCGTAAAGCTGTCGCCCCAGATGACCCGCTGGAAGTGGTCCGACGTGGAGGCATGGGAAGCTTCCCAAGCGTCTGCTGGAAGCGCTGCCTAACAGAAAACCCGCCGGGGACCATCCGGCGGGTCATTCTTTTCTGCGGGCCCTGTAGGATCGCAGCGAAGACAGCCCGCGCTGCCCTGGCCTGCAACTTGAGGCCACCTGATGCAGAAAACCGAGTCAAGCGACGTCAGTCTCACGGCCAAGCATCGGTCTGGCACGGTGACGATCGCCGGTCGTGTGCGCAAGGCACTGTGTGGCCGGATCGAGGCGAGGCAAAGGGGTGCTATCTCAGTCACGAGCGCGACGCCTAACTGGGCTGCCCTCGCCTACATTTTGCGCCGCACCGAGGTATCCGATGAAACCCTTGTGCTCTTGCACATCGTAGCCTTCACTGGGGCCCTTTCCCATCGCGTATCGTTGGATCTGATGGAGCGGTTGGCATGATTGCAACCAGCATAAACTCCTCCGCTCGGACCATTACGTTAGGCCTTGGAGGTGAATGGCGAGGCAGCTATGGCACCGCCCCGTGCCCGGTCTGCCAACCCGAAGGTCGCGCAGATCAGCGTGCACTTTCGCTTCGGACCGACGGAGCTCGGCTGTTGACCTTCTGCCATAAGACTGGCTGCGATTTTCGTGACGTGCTGCGGGCTGTGGGCCTCAATACGGAGGGCGGCGGAGTCGACCTTTGGCGGGCACAGGTCAGTGAGGCCCGGCGCCATGACAACATGGAAGAACAGCGCGCCAAAGCCCGCAGGCTTTGGGAGGTCGGCCAACCGATCAGCGGAACCAAAGGCGAGGCATACTTGCGGGGCCGAGGCATCACCTGTCCTTTGCCTCCGTCACTGCGGTGGGTGGACGATGCCTACCACGGTCCGAGCGCGCGGTGGGTTTCCGCGATGGTCGCCGATGTATCGACCGGGGGAGTGCATCGCACCTTCTTCGAAAAGGACGGCGCGCGGGTCGACCGCAACGCCAAGATGATGCAGGGGCCCTGTTCTGGGGGCGCCGTGACCCTGTCAGAGGCATCGGGGCCGCTTGTGGTGTGCGAAGGGATTGAAACCGGCTTGAGCCTCCTCAGCGGCCTTCTGAGCGAGCCTGCCGTGGTTTTGGCGGCCCTGTCCACCTCTGGCATTCGTGCGCTTTCCCTACCGACCCAGCCCGGGCGGCTGATCGTAGCCGCGGATGGGGATGTGCCGGGGATCGAGGCCGCAAAGGCTCTCGGCGACCGCGCCAATTGTTTGGGGTGGGAAGTGGTTATCTGGCCAGCACCCGACGGAAAAGATTGGAATGACGTGCTAAAGGCAAGGGGGGCAGAATGACGCGCCCGGCCGCAGTCCACCAGTTTCCGAAGACCTTGCTGGAACTCGTTAAAGGCAGCAACGGTCGCCAAAAATGGTGCGCCGAGAACGCCTGCCTGATAATGGAGCATGATCCGGATTGGGCCGGCGTCTTTGCTCATGACGAGTTCTCATTGCAGGACTTGGTCCTCCGCCCAATCCCCGGCTCCAGTGCCCCGCGGTCGACCTTCCGCCCACGTGAGTTGCGGGAAACGGACGTGACTGCAGCCATTCGATGGTTCAACCGAAACGGATTTCCTGACGCGACTAAGAACGTGATGCAGGACGCCATTCAGGTGGTTGCCCGACAGAAGATCATTTCCCCGGTAAAGGACTACTTGGAGGGTATTCGGTGGGACGGGAGGCCTCGGATCGATAACTGGCTGCAGACCTACTGCCAGGCTTCTGATGACTGGCTGATTAGGATTTTTGGCCGTAAGTGGCTAATCGCCGCAGTAGCGCGCGCCGATCAACCCGGGTGCAAGGCTGACAATGCCCTTGTCTTGGAAGGCGCACAAGGTGCGGGCAAATCTTCGGCTCTCAAGGCGCTGGCGGGCGAGGAATGGTTTTTCGATGGGCTACGCGATCTGCATAGCAAGGACGCCAGCGCAGGGCTTCGGGGAAAGTGGATCATTGAGCTTCCCGAGCTGTCCGCCATTCGCCGGTCAGACGCGGAAGCGGTTAAAGCCTTTCTGAGCCGCACAGAAGAACGCTACCGGCCCGCCTATGGCAAGTTTGAGGTTGTAGAGCCGCGTCGTTGCGTTTTCGCCGGGACAACCAACCGGAGCGACTACTTGGCCGATGACACAGGTGGGCGGCGCTTCTGGCCCGTGCGGGTCGGCGAGGTGGACGTCGCCGGATTGAACCGAGACCGCGATCAGATTTGGGCCGAGGCTGTGGCCGCCTATAAGGCCGGGGAGCATTGGTGGCTGGACGCGGATCACGAAGCGGAAGCGGCGGCAGTAGTGGCCGAGAGACAGGCAGAGGACGCTTGGTCCGGCAAGGTTCTGGCCGCCGTCGCCGGTTTGCGTGAAGTCAGCACTGCACAGGTTTTCGAGCTTCTGAGTGTGCCCTTTGAGCGGCAGGGCCGCGCCGAATCCATGCGGATTGGTGGCATCCTCACCCGCGCCGGGTGGGGCAAGGGCGGCAAATTCAAGAGCGGACCCTACAAGGACACGACGCGATACACCGCGCCAGCGACGGGGGGCGTGGCATGACCCTGCACCCTAAGTTGCAAGCGCGGAACCTCTCCGATAGCGGGCGGAACCTCACAGCGGAATGCCGTTTGAAATACCTTGGAAAAATCGACCTTGCGGAACCTGCGGAACCTTTTTCCACACACTTCATCGAAACTGATAAGCATATGAATAAGATAGGAAAATCAGTTATGGGTAGGTTCCGCTGGTTCCGCTGGAATGCGTTCCAACAGAGTGTGTGGGCAAAGGTTCCGCTGGTTCCGCTACTCCACTGCAGAATGCTGGAGAAGGGCTGTCGCGCATGATCTCGGATTGCAACCAAGTCCGCGCCGTGGAGCAGTGGAGATCAAGCGCTAGAGTTGATCGCCATGGAGCATTCGTTCGCCATTTTCTTATCCACGGCAACGCTTCCCGTGCCTATCGCGAAGCGGGATACAAGGATGGCCCTGGCACCAGGCAGAGCGCTCATCGTCTGCTGACATCCGCTGACATTCAGGCCCGCATCCTCGTGGAACGGCAGAAGCTCTTGGCTGCCCTTGACGTGCAGGTCGAGGATGTTGTGCGCCGTTTTCGCGACATCGCTTTCGCGGATTTAACCGATATCGTCGGCGTGCATTTCGGCGCCTGCCGCTTCTGTCACGGCATAGGGCACGCCTACCAGTGGCGAACACCTGAGGAGTTTAGGGCCTTCCCCATAAAGGCAAATCCTCAGTCAGATCCGGTTACACACCCAGAAGGCGGATACGGATATGACGACAGCCTGGCGCCCAACCCGGACTGTCCGATATGTGACGGCGATGGGCTCCCAAAGGTCAAGCTCAAGGATACTCGCCTGTTCACGAATAGCGAGCGAGCGGTTTTTGCGGGCATTGAGGAAACCCGAAATGGAATCGGTTACCGATTCAACGACCAGCTGTCTGCGCTGAAGGAACTCGCCAAGCGCCTCGGGTTCTACGGTCCGGCTTACGCACGAGAGTCCGATGTCATCGGAGGTCGCTTTAGAGAGATGCAAGATCGGGGCGAGATTCAGCGGATGCCGCTTCGCTGTGACCCGTGACCGTATTCAAATTCCTAGTTTCGTGAGTAACCGGAAGTCGCCTTCGGCCTTTAGGGATCATTCAACATGAACAGCCGTCGTCCCACAGCGAACTTAAGGCAAGCCGTTCTGAATTGCCGAGAGGAACGGGCCAACCGAGACCTTACCCGACAACTGCAGAGGGCCCTTCGCCTCTGACTGGTTTGGTCTAGCACTTCGAGCTTGATTGCAGCTAGAGTTACTGTGCTGCTGGACGACGGAGGCGGGGACAGGCGTGGCGAACAAGGAGGCAACCGCCCGGATCAAGATAAATCGTCTACTCGCTGACGCCGGTTGGCGTTTCTTCGATGATGCAAGCGGCCCAGCGAACATAGTTCTCGAACCCAACGTAAAGATATCTAGTAGTGATCTTGATGCACTTGGCCCAAACCTCGAAAACGCGAGTAACGGATACGTCGACTTCCTCCTGCTCGATGGAAATGGCAAGCCGCTGATCGTTCTGGAAGCCAAGTCAGAAGACAAGAACCCGCTTTCTGCGAAGGAACAGGCGCGGAAGTATGCCCGGTCGCAGAACGCCCGCTTCGTGATCCTCAGCAACGGGAACATCCACTTCCTGTGGGACCTGGAACAGGGTAGCCCGACGGTCATCTCGAAGTTTCCCAGCCCGACCGTGATCGGCAACCACTACCATTTCGAACCCAATGCGGCCCGGCTGGCTGGCGAACCGGTCGGTCTCGATTTCATCGCGCTCACACAGATGCCGGGCTATGCCGAGGAAGCCGCGTGGCGAAGCGAGGCAGAACGACCGTCCTTCGTCGAGAAAAACAAGCTGCGGTTTCTGCGCAGATATCAGCAGCGGGCTATCGAACGGGTGCAGGAGGAAGCAAAGAAAGGCGCGACCCGGTTTCTTTTCGAGATGGCGACGGGCACCGGCAAGACGCTCACATCAGCAGCGATCATCAAGCTCTTCCTCAAGACCCGGAACTCAAAGCGAGTGCTGTTTCTGGTGGATCGGCTAGAGCTGGAGGTTCAGGCCGACAAGGCGTTCAAGACACTGCTCAAGAACGACTTCACCTCGGTGATCTACAAGGAACAGCGAGACGACTGGCGAAAGGCCGATATCGTTGTCACGACCGTTCAATCCCTGCTGTTCAACGACAAGTATCGTCGCCTCTTCAACCCGACCGACTTCGACCTTGTGATCTCGGACGAAGCGCACCGCTCGATAGGTGGCAATGCGCGCGCCGTTTTCGAATACTTCATCGGCTACAAGCTGGGGCTGACCGCGACCCCGAAGGACTACCTCAAGACGTCAGGCGGCGGAGCCGGCAGTCGCGACCCGCGCGAGGCAGAGCGCCGCATGATGCTCGACACCTATCGGACATTCGGCTGCGAAAGCGGCGATCCGACGTTTCGGTATTCGCTGATCGACGGGGTGAACGACGGCTTCCTGATCAACCCCTATGTCGTGGACGCGAGAACAGGCATCACCACACAGCTTCTGTCAGATGAAGGTTTTGTGGTCGAGACAACCGACGAGGACGGCAACGAGGCCAAGGAGGCCTTTGCAGGCCGCGACTTCGAAAGGCGCTTCTTCGCGGAAACAACCAACCAAACCTTCTGCAAGACCCTGTTGCAGCACGGCCTTCGTGACCCGATTTCGAACGAGTTCGGCAAGACCATCGCTTTCGCCGTCAGCCAGAACCATGCGGCCAAGATCACGCAAATCCTGAACGAGATGGCGGATCAGCTTTGGCCCGGCCACTACAATTCCGATTTCGCGATGCAGGTCACGAGCCAGGTGGATGATGCGCAGCGGATGACCATCAACTTCGCGAACAACAACCTCAGCGGCCACAGTTCCTTCTTGCCCGACTACCGGACCAGTAAGGCGCGCGTCTGCGTCACGGTCGGCATGATGACCACGGGCTACGACTGCCCGGACCTTTTGAACGTCGCCCTCATGCGGCCGATCTTCTCGCCATCGGATTTCGTCCAGATCAAGGGCCGGGGCACCCGCAAGCACAACTTCACCGAAGAGATGTTCGACCCCATCCGCAGGGCCGACTTGGGCAAGGTCGAGAAGTCGGTCTTCCGCCTGTTCGACTTCTTCGCCAACTGCGAGTTCTTCGAAGAGAAGTTCCGTTATGACGAGGAACTGAAGCTGCCGAAGGCTTCGCCCATGCCCCTCAATGTGGACGGCGACGGGTCCGACGTCGGCGGGCCTGCGACCCGCTCCACCTATGAGCATTTCGATCCCGATGAAGTCGTTTCGCAGGTCGAACAGCAGATCGGCCTCGACGGCATGCGCATCGACCGCGAACTCTTCCGCAAGTTCGAGGATCAAGCCCGCTCGGACAAGACGCTTGCGGCCCTTGTCGAGCAACAGAACTGGGAAGGCGCGACCCGCCATGTGATGCAGGAAATGTTCGACAAACCGAACGAGTTCTACAGCCTCGAAAAGCTGCGCAAGGCAGCAGGCGTTGATCGCCGGATCACGGTGCGCGAACTGGTCGAAAAGGCATTCGGCTTCATCCCCGGCTTCAAGAGCAAGGCCGAACTGATCGAGGAAGAGTTCCAGAAGTTCCTTGCCGACCAGAAACCCGAAGAGGCCGACCGCATCCGTGAAATGCGCTACTTCTTCGAAGCCTACATCCGCGACGCCCATGTCCGCGCCAAGATCGACGCGGGCCATTTTGCCGACCTGAACGTAAACCCAAGCTTCACCATGGGCCACCTCAAGGAGGTGCCCGCCTCCTGGCGCAAGCGCATCCCCGAATACATCAAGGACTATGTGTCCCTGAACCCCTTCCTCTGACGAAAGACCCCCATGCTCGACACTGACACCAAGCGCCGCATCGACACCTGCCGGGACATCCTTGTCGGCAAGGTGCCCGATCCGAAAAGCCAGGTCGAACAGATCACCATCGCGCTGATCTACAAATTCATGGACGACATGGACCTTCAGTCCGAAGAGTTCGGCGGGGAACGGAAGTTCTTCACCAAGGACTACGAACGCTATCGCTGGGCCAAGCTGGTCGCCCCCGGCGTAAGCGGGCAGGACATGCTCAACACCTACTCCGAAGCCCTGACCAAGATGGTCGAGAACGACGGTCTTCCACCGCTCTTCCGCCAGATCTTCCGCAACGCCTATCTGCCCTATCGCGACCCCGAAACCCTTCGCGCCTTCCTGCGTGAGATCAACAGCTTCACCTATGACCACAGCGAAAAGCTGGGCGACGCCTTCGAATACCTTCTATCGGTTTTGGGCAGCCAGGGCGACGCAGGCCAGTTCCGCACTCCCCGGCACATCATCGACTTCATGGTCGAGATCATCAACCCACAGAAGCACGAGGTCATCCTTGATCCGGCCTGCGGCACGGCGGGCTTCCTGATTTCGGCCTACAAGCACATCCTGAAACAGAACACGTCCGACGCGACGAACAGCAACGGCATGGTCGAGGGGCAGGATGCAGCCGAACAGGCGCTGGAAAGCCCGCTGCGCTTTTCCGGGGATCGCCTGACCGCCGACGATCGTGCCCGGCTGGCCCGAAACATCAAGGGCTATGACATTTCGCCTGACATGGTGCGCCTGTCGCTGGTGAACCTCTACCTGCACGGCTTTGCCGACCCGAAGGTCGAGGAATACGACACACTCACATCCGAGGACAATTGGTCAGAGATGGCCGACGTCATCCTCGCCAACCCGCCCTTCATGTCACCGAAAGGCGGGATCAAGCCGCACACCCGCTTTCAGGTTCAGTCGAAACGCAGCGAAGTGCTGTTCGTGGACTACATGGCCGAACATCTGTCGCCGAACGGACGCGCCGCCATCGTCGTGCCAGAAGGCATCATCTTCCAAAGCCAGGGAGCCTATGTCGCCCTGCGCAAGATGCTGGTGGACAACCACCTTGCCGCCGTGATCTCGCTGCCCGCAGGCGTGTTCAACCCCTATTCCGGGGTGAAGACCTCGATCCTGATCCTTGACCGCGCGGTGGCCAAGGCCAGCCAGCATGTCGCCTTTTTCAAGATCGAAAATGACGGCTTCGCCCTTGGTGCACAGCGCAAGGCGGTGAAAGGTTCGCAACTTGCACAAGTGAAGGCAGAGCTTGCGGCTTGGTTGCAGGCCGCACGGGCGGGCGATGGTGAGGTGCTGGAAAGCAGCCTTGGCAGCCAGGTGGAGCGTTCCCGGCTGGCCGAGGGAGGGGACTATAACCTGAGCGCCGAACGCTACGCGGCAACAATAGCCCGCGCAGCGTCGTGGGATTACCGGGCCATTGGCGATATCTGCACCAAGGTTGGTGAGAGCGTGTTGCCCGAAACCTTGAAGGGGCCAGTCGAATACATCGGCCTAGAGAATATCGTCTCACACCTTGGCAGCATTGCTGGTCAAACCACCTACGCTGATCCAAGCGAAATCAAGAGCTTGAAGACGGTCTTCATGTCCGGGGACATTCTTTATGGTAAACTGCGTCCGAACTTGAACAAAGTCTGGCGGGCTGATCGAGATGGTATCTGTTCAACGGACATCTTCGCCCTGCGCGCGGATCGTGAAGCGGTGGACCCTGTTTTCCTCGCGGCGATGCTACGCAGCGGTCCGTTCAATGAAAAGGTTATGGAACAACTACGCGGGGCGCAGCTACCCCGAGTGGGCTGGGGCGACTTTTCCGCTATCGAAATCCCCCTCCCGCCGCTTGAGGTGCAGCGCGAGATTGTGGCCGAGGTCGAGGGCTACCAGCGCGTCATCGACGGGGCCCGCGGCGTCCTCGACAACTACCGCCCCCACATTCCGGTTGATCCAGAATGGCAAGCCGACGAGTTGCAGAACCTTGTGGACACGGTGACACCGCCGCTCAAGCTGCAAACCACGGAATACGGAAAGACGGGTGAAATCCCGATTATCGACCAGTCTCAGGACTACATCGCCGGATGGACGAACCAAGCTGCTGCCTCGATTGATCCGCAAGCCGGCCTTGTCATATTCGGGGACCACACCTGCGCGGTGAAGTTCGTTGATCGCCCCTTCGCGCAAGGGGCCGATGGCATAAAGATACTTCGAACCCGCCAGGGTCTCTTGCCAAAGTATCTGGCGCTTTACCTGCAAGTCTACCCGCTGGCGCAAGACGGGTATCGTCGCCATTTCTCGAAGCTGAAAGAATATCCGATCAAGTTCCCGGAGGCGGATGTGCAACAGGCCATCGTTGCGGAAATCGAAGCAGAGCAAGTCCTCGTCAACGGCAACCGCGACCTGATCGCCCGCTTCGAGAAAAAGATCGACGCCGCCATCGCTCGCGTCTGGGGCGAGGCGCACGGCGAGGAAGCGGCATGATCCCGCAACGCTTCGCCACCGAATACCCCGAGCGTTGCCTGCAACTGCTGGACGCCTTCGAACCCATCGCCCAGGATCGCGACCTTTATGGCACCTTCTCGATTATGCTGGCCTCTTCCATCCTTCTTGTGCCATGGGAGCGCGCCAACAACCGGCACCCCCTGCGGCAGGAACACGGCGGCGGTCTTCAAGCGGCACTCAAGACAATGGAAAGGCGCAAGTGGCTAGGGGCCGACTTCTGGAAAGGCACAGGCCCCGGCGAGTGGCGGTTCTCGCGGATCATGGGCGACCCGAACAATGTCCTTGAATGGATGGATGAAAACGGCGAGCGGTCCTTTGCGCGTGATGCCAACACAATCCAGCGACGGACTGTTGGCGAGGTCTTCCCCGTCCTGCGAAATGCCCTTGCCCACGGAAATATCATCTATCTGGACGAACGGGGGCTTGAAACGGAAGGCGCTCGTGTTCAGCACATCGCCTTCTTGTCGCGCTACGAAGAGAGCCAAGCCCAGCGGGACGTCACTGAGACCTATCGTCTAGTAACCGTGCGCGAGACCGACTTTCTGCCATTTGTTCGGGCCTGGGCGCGTTGGGTTGTGGCCCATCATCAGCATGACCGCGAGTTGAGGGTCGCCTAATGGATGAAGCCTCCGAGCTTGGCACCTACCTGCCGCAGTCCTTCGCGAACGCCAGCGAACAGGCCTATCTAGATTTCCTCTGGTCGGCCTTCAAGACCAACTACGACACCGGGCGCTATGAGTTTGCGAGCCTTGCCTTTCATCTTCTCTACATGAGCTTCGTCAGCTTTTCAATTTGGCAGATTAGACTAGCGCGGCCCGAACAGTTCTCCATGGCGATGGTTGGCTTTCGTAACGAGGACGAAGGCGACCTGATGGCCTGCGAAAGTCCGTTCAAGTTCTATGACCGGCTGAAAGAAAGCCAGATCTTCCGCTTCCTCAAACTGATCGGCTGCACCAACGCACAGGTTGGAGAGTTCGCCAAGTTCGTGAAACGTCGCAACAAGATCGCCCATCCGACTGGGACAGTTTTCTTCAACGATCAAGCCTCGATTGACGTTGAAATCAGCGAAATGATGAAAGAAGTGCGCAACATTGAGATGCACATGCAGCCCGTAATCCTGGAGCTATACGTCGCCTTTCTGAACAGCGACAGCTCCGACCCTGACCTGCGTCAATACCCCGACTATGTCGATGAAGTCCGGGCGAACCTTGTGCACGCTGACTATCTTTCAGTGGCTGACATCGCGTATTGCCGGGGCTTCCCAATTCATACGCTAGCCGACCAGCCAAAGTTCGAAGAGATGCACTTGCTTCATTCAGCTCTGCTCTCCGCCTATCCTGACGACCTGGAGGAAGCCGCATGACATCGCCAGGACCCGTCATGCACAAAGAGTGGAACCGGACGTCCCGATCGGGGCAGACCTTGAGCTAGGCGAAAAGCTTGGTTCATTCTTCCGTCTATCATAGCCGAAAATGTCTGCCCGTTTCATCGCACTGCCGGAACAACAGGGCAGATCTGCAAAAGAGGCTTCGACATGACAACCTGCTATAAATGTGGAGGAGAGATCGAGTTCAGATACGTCGACGGTATTCTGCGTCCAATTCATATCGATGGCAGGTTTTGCGAAGGGGGCAGATCATCTGAACAAAGGCCAAAACGTGGGTGGGATAGCGACAGTTACCTCAATCCCAATGCCACATGCCCCGTCTGCGGTGAGCAAGTCTATTTCTATCAGAGTCCGTATGGTGGACGCGTATTCTTTGATGATGTCGGTTGGCCATGGCCTAAACACAAATGCACCGACAATCGTGCCCGAACAGTATCGTCTGCCTCACCGAGGCTCGGGCGCCCGCGGATATTCCGAGATAAATCTGGTGTGCGGCTTAAGGTTTACGATCTTGATGACATCGAGGATCGGGGTGATGCATATATCATTGTGCTTAGAAATCAGACCAACGGCTTTCGCGTTCGTCTAATGGCGAAAAAGTCATGGCTCTCAAGAAGCAATGTTCGTTTGGCTGATTTCCAAGATGCTCCAAGCATTATCGTGCATGAGTTCGAGCTTGGTGTCACCCACATCAGGCTTGATTTCGTTTGTGCTCGACTGGGCAAGATTCTCCGCATGAAGTTGCGCGTGGCCCACTGATTGCTGCCCGCGACCTTCCGGCATACGCAGTCATTGTCCGTTCACAGCAGCTTCAGCTCAGCATGCGAGCGAAACAGTCCGGGACGGCAGGGCAAGGCCAACATGCCAGTGACGCGTCGAACAGATAAACCCATTTCGCGCAGGCTTGTTATGCAATCTTGCGTTTTGAAGCGACACAGAGACCACGAGGAACAGAAGTTGATGGGTCTTTTGATGGGCAAACATAAAGAAGCCCCACATTTCTGTTTGAAATCAAGGGCGTGTGGCGGAGAGGGTGGGATTCGAACCCACGGTGGGCGCAAACCCACAACGGTTTTCGAGACCGCCCCGATCGACCACTCCGGCACCTCTCCGCGCTTTGGGGGTCGTCTATGTGGCGGGGTGGATAGCCGGGCAGCGACCGATGCGCAAGGGGCAATCCGCCGCGCGTTCACAGGCTGTTGCGACCCGGTCGGCTTGGCAATCGCGGGCAGAGGGACTACCTCTTCGCGGACCGGCCTCGCTGGGCCGCATTCAAGAAGGACCACGCGATGTCATTGTCACGCCTTGCCCTCGTGGCGCTTCTTGCCCTGGCACCTCCTGCCGCCGCGCAGACGACGGCTGAACCCGCCGCACCCTCAGCCGCGATCGCGGACCTGGGCGAGGTGATGCAGCTTGACGCGCTCTTCGAGGTCCTGCGCGAAGAGGGCCTCAGCTACGGTGCGGAGCTTGAGGCCGACATGTTCCCCTCGGGCGGCGGGCCGGGCTGGCAAAGCGCGATTGCCGAGATCTATGACATCGACCGCCTGCGTGCCGGGTTCGACCGAGCGCTTCAGGACGGCCTTGCCGCCCACCCGGATGCCATTGCCGAGATCACCACCTTCTTCGCCTCCGACCTCGGCAGCCGTATCCTGACGCTGGAGATCGAGGCCCGCCGCGCCTTCCTTGACGAAGCGTCGGAAGACGCCGCCCGTGTGGCAGCGGACCGGCGGCGTGCCGACCGTGAGCCAAGGGCCGGCCAGATCGACCGCTTCATCGTGGCCAGCGACCTTCTCGAACAGAACGTGGCCGGGGCGCTGACGGGCAATCTCGCCTTCATGAACGGCATGAACGAAACCGGGATCTACGGCAGGACGCTGCCGCAGGATGAGGTGATGGCGCAGGTCTGGGGGCAGGAGGCGCAGATCCGCAGCGATACCGAAAGCTGGCTCCATGCCTACCTTGGCCTCGCCTATGCGCCGCTGACCGACGCCGAACTTGACGCCTACATCGCCTTCTGGGAGACCCCCGCCGGACAGCGGCTGAACACCGCGCTTTTCGCGGCCTTCGATCAGGTCTTCACCGGCGTGTCCGAAGACCTTGGCCGCGCCGCGGGCGAGGCGATGCAGGGGCAGGACATCTGACCCGCCGAGACTGGCCAGGACCCCCCAAGGCCGCTTGACAGCGCCGCCGCTTCGCCGCATAAGCCCGCATCCCGGCGTGGGGCGACTCGCGCCGGGACCCTATTTTCATGACGCCCGCAAGGGCGCGCTGTCCGAGGCGGAGGCAACTCCCCGAACGCCCCGAAAGGGGGGCCACAGGGCGCGGAGCAAGAGAAGGAAAGACCCATGTTTGCGGTCCTCAAGACCGGCGGCAAGCAATACAAGGTGCAGGCGGGTGACGTCCTGCGCGTGGAAAAGCTTGATGCCGTCGCTGGCGAAAAGATCCAGTTCAACGACATCCTGATGGTCGGTACCACCGTTGGTGCGCCGCTGGTTGCAGGCGCGGCCGTCCAAGCCGAGGTCATCGACCAGATCAAGGGCGAAAAGACCATCCACTACGTCAAGCGCCGCCGGAAGCACTCCAGCCAGCGCACCAAGGGCCACCGCCAGCACCTCACGCTGGTCCGCGTGACCGAGGTCCTGGAAAAGGGCGCCGACAAGTCGGGCGTCAAGGCCGCCACCGGCACCGCCGCCGCCCGCGTCGCCGCACATGAGGCACCGGGCACCGCCAAGGCCGCCGCTCCGGCTGCCGCCGAGAAACCGAAGCGCGCCGCCAAGGCCGCTGCCGCGAAGGAGTAACACCCCATGGCACACAAGAAAGCAGGCGGTTCGTCCCGCAACGGTCGTGACTCGGCCGGTCGTCGCCTTGGCGTGAAGCTTTTCGGCGGCCAGCATGCCATTCCCGGCAACATCATCTGCCGCCAGCGCGGGACCCAGTGGTTCCCCGGCGAAGGCGTTGGCATGGGCACCGACCATACCATCTTCGCGACTGTCGAGGGCCGCGTGACCTTCAAGAAAGGTCTGAAGGGTCGCACCTTCATTTCCGTCCTCCCCGTCGTGGAGGCAGCCGAGTAAGCCGAACCTTTACAATCGGATTGTAGATGGGGGATCGGCCGAAGGGCCGGTCCCCCATCTCGTTTCCGGGTCCACGACCGGGCGAACTGGGGTGAACCGCCACCCTCTCACCCCGAAAGGGCCAAACATTCGGGCGATTGCACGGCTATCCGGCAATTCCCACATGCGCTTCGAAGGAGGGAAGCCATGATCCTCGAGAAGATCGCGGCCACGGCCGAGATTGCGACTGAACGCTTCACCTTGCGCCCGGTGCGCAAGTCCGACGCCGGGCTCTTCGCGCTTTACGCCGGGGACCGCCGGGTGGCCGAGGCGACGCAAGGCATCCCGCACCCCCTGCCGCCCGGCGCGGCCGAGGCATTCTGCGCCCGCGCGATGGCCGTCAATTCGGACGAGGATATCTGGGTCATGGACGGCACCCGGGCGAACCTGCCCGAGGTCCTTGGGGTCATCTCGCTGAAGAAGATGGACCGCGGCCAGTCCGAGGTCGCCTTCTGGGTCGCGCCTGCCTTCTGGAACCACGGCATCGCGTCCGAAGCGGTGAATGCGCTGGTGGCGGCGAACCCGCAGAAGAACTGCACCATGTTCGCCGAAGCCTTCCAGGACAATCCCGGCTCGGCCCGGGTCCTGACCAATGCGGGCTTCCAGTATCTGGGCGACGCCGAAAGCTTCTCGGTCGCACGCGGCACGACGGTCCCGACCTGGACCTATATCCGCAGGCTGGAACACGCCACCTGACACAGCGGGGCAGGGCAGGCCACCGGGTCCGCCCGCTTCCCTGTCCGTCGCCATGTGCGGAGATGCCTTGGCATTTCTGATCAGTCTCCACGCCTCCCGGATTGCCTGGAGCGGCAAGGCATCCCCGTCCGGTTTTGGGCGCGGCATGGTTCCCGTGTCTGACCCCGGCCCGAAATCAGGAGGATCGGCTGTGTGGGAAAGTCTTGAGAAATCGTAAACGCCAACGCACAAGACATTGATTTCAAGTACTAATCGTAATTTGACCACTGTGGTCAGATCCGGCCCGCGAGCTTGCTTGAGCATCGGTCCCGCTTCCTGTATCCCCTCAACCTTGACCTTACCCCGAAAGCCTGACCGATGAAGTTCCTCGACCTCGCCAAAGTCTACATCCGCTCCGGCGGCGGCGGGGCCGGCTGCGTGTCGTTCCGACGCGAGAAGTTCATCGAATTCGGCGGCCCCGACGGGGGCGACGGCGGCCACGGCGGCTCGGTCTGGGCCGAGGCGGTGGAGGGGCTGAACACCCTCATCGACTACCGCTACCAGCAGCATTTCTTCGCCAAGTCCGGTCAGCCCGGCATGGGCAACCAGAAGACCGGCAAGTCGGGCGACGACATCGTCCTGAAGGTCCCCCTCGGGACCGAGATCCTTGACGAGGACGAGGAGACCGTCCTCGCGGACCTCACCCGGGTCGGCCAGTGCGTCTGCCTCGCCGAAGGCGGCAACGGCGGCTGGGGGAACCTGCGGTTCAAGTCCTCGACCAACCGCGCGCCGGCCCGGGCGAACCCGGGGCAGGAGGGGATCGAACGCACGATCTGGCTCCGCCTGAAGCTGATCGCCGACGCCGGGCTCGTCGGCCTGCCGAACGCCGGAAAGTCCACTTTCCTCGCCGCCGTCTCGAACGCGCGGCCGAAGATCGCGGATTACCCCTTCACGACCCTTGTCCCGAACCTCGGCGTCGTCGGGATCGACGGACATGAATTCGTCATGGCCGATATCCCCGGCCTGATCGAAGGCGCCTCCGAGGGCAGGGGCCTTGGCACCCAGTTCCTCGCCCATGTCGAACGCTGCAAGGTTCTTCTCCACCTCGTCGACGGGACCTCTTCGACGATCACGAAGGACTACAAGACCATCGTGACCGAGATCGAGGCCTATTCGGACCTTCTCGGCGACAAGCCCCGGATCGTGGCCCTGAACAAGACCGACGCGATGGATGCCAAGCAGATCACCGACCGCCGCCGCGCCCTGGAAAAGGCCAGCGGGGGCGAGGTCCATGTGATCTCCGGCGTCTCGGGCAAGGGCCTGCCGGACGTCCTCCGCGCGCTTTACGCCACCATCCACCACGAGGAGCCACAAGAGGAGCGCGGAACGTGGCAGCCTTGAGCGCAGGTCTGACCCTTGCGGCCCCCGATGTCCGCAACGCAAGGCGGCTGGTCGTGAAGATCGGCTCGGCCCTGCTGGTCGACCGGAAGTCGGGGCTGAAACAGGGCTGGCTCTCGGCGCTGGCGATGGACGTGGCCGAAGCCAAGGTCCGAGGCGCGGATGTGGTGCTCGTCTCCTCCGGCTCGATCGCCCTTGGCCGGAAAGTGTTAGGCCTGCCCGACGGCGCGCTGACGCTGGAACAGTCCCAGGCCGCCGCCGCCGTGGGCCAGATCCGCCTCGCGCGGGCCTATGAAGAGGTGCTCGCCCCACACGGCATCACCACCGCCCAGGTGCTGGTCACGCTGGAAGACACCGAGGACCGCCGCCGCTACCTGAACTCCCGCGCGACGATGGAGACCCTCCTCGGTCTCGGCGTCGTGCCGATCGTGAACGAGAACGACACCGTCGCGACCGACGAGATCCGCTTCGGCGACAACGACCGCCTCGCCGCCCAGATCGCGGTGACGGTGGGGGCGGACCAGCTGATCCTTCTTTCCGATGTCGACGGCTTCTACACCGCCAACCCCAAGGAAGACGCCAGCGCGACCCGCTTCGACGTGGTCGACAGCATCACGCCCGAGATCGAGGCGATGGCGGGCGACCCGATCTCGGGCCTTTCCAAGGGCGGGATGAAGACCAAGCTCCTCGCGGCGAAAACCGCCGTCGCGGGAGGCTGCGCGATGGCGATCATGGAGGGGTCCACCCTGCGCCCCCTGAAGGCGCTGGCCGAGGGCGCGACGCGGACGTGGTTCGTCCCCTCTGCCGACCCGCATGTCGCCCGCAAGCGCTGGATCAACGCGATGAAGCCGAAGGGCGAGCTGGTGCTGGACGCAGGTGCGGTCAGCGCCTTACGCGCCGGGAAAAGCCTGCTACCGGCAGGGGTTACCAAGGTGACCGGCAGCTTCGGGCGCGGTGAGCCGGTGGCTATCCTGTCGCCGGAGGGCGTGGTTCTCGGCAAGGGCCTCGTGCGCTATACTTCCGCCGAGGCCCGCAAGATCGCCGGGCACCGGTCGGGCGAGATCGAGGCGATCCTCGGCTACCAGGGCCGCGCGGCGCTGGTGCACCGGGACGACATGGTGGTGTGAGGGACCCGATTTCCCCAAAGAAATCGGACCGGAAATTTTGAAATTTCCGGCGCGGAGTTTTCGAAAACTCCGTAGCCCGGACGGAAAGGTAGCGCAATGGACGGCCAGTTCACCGACCTGATGACCGAGATCGGCGCCAAGGCCCGCGCGGCGGCTGCCGAACTCGCCTGCGCCTCGTCCGAGCGTAAGGCCGCGGCCCTGATCGCTGCGGCAGACGCTGTCTGGCGCCGCCGGCAGGAAATCCTTGACGCCAACACGCTTGACCTCGACGCCGCTGACCAGCGCGGCATCACCCCCGCAATGCGCGACCGGCTGCGGCTGGACGAGACGCGCCTGCGCGGGATCGTCGATGCCCTGCGGATGATCGCCGAACAGAAGGACCCTGTCGGTCGCGTGCTGGCCGAGTGGGACCGCCCGAATGGCCTGCACATCCAGCGCGTCGCCACCCCGCTTGGCGTTGTCGGCGTGATCTACGAAAGCCGTCCCAATGTCACCGCCGACGCAGGGGCCCTTTGCCTCAAATCCGGCAACGCCGTCATCCTGCGCGGCGGCTCGGAAAGCTTTGAGACCTCGGAGGCCATCCATTCCTGCATGCTCGACGGTCTGAAATCCGCGAACCTCCCCGCTGCCGCGATCCAGTTCATCCCGACCCGGGATCGCGAGATGGTCACGGCCATGCTGCAGGCTACGCAATGGATCGACGTCATCGTCCCCCGGGGCGGCAAGGGTCTTGTCGGCCTTGTCCAGCGCGAGGCTCGGGTACCCGTCTTCGCCCATCTGGAAGGCATCTGCCATGTCTACGCCGACCGCGACGCCGACCTGGAAAAGGCCCGCCGTGTCGTCCTGAACGCCAAGACCCGCCGCACCGGCATCTGCGGCTCGGCGGAGTGCCTGCTGATCGACTGGCAGTTCTACACCAAACATGGCGGAGTCCTGATCGAGGACCTGCTGAAGGCCGGTGTCGAAGTCCGCACCGAGGGCGAGCTTCTGAAGATCCCCGGCACCACACGCGCGCAACCCGATGATTTCGGGCGCGAATTCCTGGACATGATCATCGCGGCAAAGCTGGTGGACGGCGTCGATCAGGCCATCGACCATATCCGCCGCTTCGGCAGCCAGCACACCGAGGCGATCCTGACCGAGAATGACGCCACTGCGCAGCGCTTTTTCGAACGGCTCGACAGCGCGATCCTGATGCGCAACGCCAGCACGCAGTTCGCCGATGGCGGTGAATTCGGGATGGGGGCCGAGATCGGCATTGCCACCGGCAAGATGCACGCGCGCGGGCCGGTCGGGGCCGAGCAACTGTGCAGCTTCAAGTATCTGGTGACAGGCGACGGGACGATCAGAAACTGAAGTTCAGGACCGTTCCGTCGATACTTGACTGAAGCACGCGTCCAAGGCGCCTCAGGTCGCGGCCGACAAGGATGAACTGGACCTTGCCTGCCTCTATCTGAACGTCCGCTGCCGGTTCGGACAGAAGCGACCAGAGCTCCGGGTCTACCTTGGTGCGCTGGGCCTCGGCCCGGAGTGACCATCCGGTTCCGGTCTGGATCACTTCGACCCGGCCCCCGAACGGCAGCATCGTCTCGAGACAGAGGATCAGCAGAAAGACCACGCGGACCTCGGGACGCGACAGGTCGCCCTGGCTTGTCCAGGCAAAGGTGATGCGCCCCGCGTGGCCAAGGTCGGTCAGGATCGACAGCACCTCGTTCCTGGCGATGCGCTGGTCCGAGGTCGCGGCCCCGAAAGCGATGCGAAAAAGGCGAATGCGTGCGTTGGCATTCGCAACGCTGGCCGAGATCAGCGCAAACTCCGGCCGGGTTGCCCCGCCTGACTCCATCGTAAGAAGCTCAACCCCGTTGCCGATTGCGCCGATCGGGCTGATAAGATCATGGCAGATGCGCGAGGCGATCAGGGCAGAGACGTCAGGCGTGTCGGACATGGTGGAACCGGATAAAGGAGGTGCAAATGCGTGGGTTGCTGGAGCCCGGCATGCTGGTGCGGCACCCGGACGAGAAGGATTGGGGGTGGGGTCAGGTCCAGTCGGTCATCGGCTCACGGGTGACCGTGAACTTCGAACATGCCGGGAAGGTGGTGATCGACAGCAAGCGTGTGGACCTCGTTCCGTGTTTCGATGGTTTTCGCCCATAGTGGGAGTTACGTCGGCAATCACAACCAGTAAGTGTATATCGATTCAAGAATGTTACCGACGACTGTTGCAAAGAGAACGCGCCGTGTCTAACTCGCGCATGCCCGACCGCGAAATGACGCAATGACCGCAGATGCGCCACCCTATGCCTTGCGGCTGGCCGCAACGGATGAGGACCTGATCGCGGCTCAGCGCCTGCGCTATGAGGTCTTCGTGGCCGAACTGGGCGGCGACGGTCCGCTTGTCGACCACGCTGCCCGGCTTGAGCGTGACGCCTTTGACCCTTACTTCGACCACCTCCTGCTGGTCGACCTGCGGCGCGATCCGGCGGGGCTGGACCACGTGATCGGGGCCTATCGCGTTTTGCCGGGGGACCGGCGGGCGCAGGCCGGGCAGTTCTATTCGGAAACCGAATATGACCTGACGCCGCTCCTCGCCTCGGGCCGGCGGCTGCTGGAGTTGGGCCGGTCTTGCGTGCATGCAGAGCACCGGGGCGGGACGGCGATGTTCCATCTCTGGAACGGCCTGGCGGATTACGTGCTTGACCGGGGGATCGAGGTCCTGTTCGGTGTCGCGAGCTTTCACGGCACCGATGTGGCGGCGCTGTCCCAGCCGCTGTCCTGGCTGCATCACCACCATCTTGCGCCGCCCGGGATGCGCGTCTCGGCCCGCCCGCCGCACCGGCAGGAGATGGACCTGATCCCTGCGGAGCGGCTGGACCGGAAGGCCGCGATGGCCGCGACCCCCGCACTGATCAAGGCCTATCTGCGCCTGGGCGGGTTCGTTGGGGACGGCGCCTTCATCGACCACGCCTTCAACACGACCGATGTCTGTCTGGTCATGGACACCGGCCAGATGTCCGCCCGGCATCGCGAGTTCTACATCCGGAAGGCGGGGCAGGGGTGAGCGGCTGGGCCGAGCCGCCGGTTCCGCCGCATCGCATCGGTCCGATGGGGTGGTTGCGCGTCGCCTGGCGCGGAGCGCTGGTCGGGTCGCTTTGCTATGGCGGCCTGCTGATCATGCTTCTTCTGCGGCTGGTCGAGGCGCCGCTTTTCGGGCCGTCCCGTCCCCTCACGCCCCGGATCACGCAAGGTGTCTGCCGCGCCTCTCTCTGGATGATGGGGCTTCGCCTTGAGGTGCGCGGGCGGCCCATGACTGCCGAGGGGGCGATTGTCGCCAACCATTCCAGCTGGCTCGACATCTTCGCCCTGAACGCCGCCGACCGGGTCTATTTCGTCGCAAAGTCCGAGGTCGCCGCCTGGCCGGGGATCGGCTGGCTGGCGCGTGCCACGGGGACGGTCTTCATCGCCCGGAAGGGGACCGAGGCGAAGCGGCAGCAGGAGCTCTTGGAGGCGCGGCTGATCGCCGGGCACCGGCTCCTGTTCTTCCCGGAAGGCACCTCGACCGACGGCATCCGCGTCCTGCCGTTCAAGAGCACGCTTTTTGCGGCCTTTTTCTCTCCCGCCCTGGAGCGGCGCACTCATATCCAGCCGGTCACGGTGGTCTTTCACGCCCCTGACGGCGAGGACCCGAGATTCTACGGCTGGTGGGGCGACATGGACTTTGCGAGCCACCTTCTGAAGACGCTGTCCGTGCGGCGGCAGGGGCGGGTGGAGGTGACCTTCCACCCCGAGGTTCCGGTGGACAGTTTCGATGACCGCAAAAGCCTTGCCCAGTATTGCGAGCGGGTGATCCGCACCGCCCATGTGAACGCGGTCGCGTAGGCCGGGCTGCAGACCGGCGCGCGTTTATCCCAGAGGCGCGAGGAGGGCCTTCAGCGCCGCAAGGGGATCCTCGGCCGACCAGATCTCTTCGCCGATGGCGAAGAAGTCGGTCACCGGGCCGAAGCGTGCCACCAGTTCCGCGGTCAGCGCGCCCTCGGCGATGACCGGCACTTCGATCACCTCGGACCACCATTGGAACGTGTCGAAATCGGCCCGGCTGCCGTCGCCCAGCCGGCTTTCGCCGACCGGCCCAAGGGCCACATAGTCCGCCCCCGCTTCGCCCGCCGACATCCCTTCGTGCTTCGAGGTGCCGCAGAAGGCCCCCACGATCGCATCCGCGCCAAGGTCCTTGCGTGCCTTCCTGACCGAGCGGGCGCCGTCGGTCAGATGAACGCCGTCGAGGCCAAGGCGGTCGGCAAGGATCAGGTGGTTGTCGATCACCACCGCCACGTCGCGGGCATGCGCCGCCTCGCGTGCCGCGTCGGCGGCCCGCATCAGGATGTCCTCGTCCTTCGTTCCCAGCGACAGCCGGAGGCAGGCGATCTCCATCCCGTCCATGACCCGGGCGATCCGGTCCGAGAAGGTTTCAGGATCGAAGGCCGGGGGGGTGATGAGGGTGATCTGCGGGCGGTCGTCAGCGGCCATCTTCGGCTCCGGGGCTTGGTCTTGGGCGTGAACTGGCGGCCCGTCTAACAGCCTTTCCTCGCCTTGGCTACCGGGGGCGGCTTGTCAGCGCGGGCCCTCTGGCCTATTGGCCGGACGGTCCCGCCCTTGTCCGCAGGTTCCCCATGATCCCGCCCGTCTTCATCCTTGTCCGACCGCAGATGGGCGAGAATATCGGGGCCGCCGCCCGGGCGATGCTGAACTTCGGCCTGACGCGGATGCGGATCGTCGGCCCGCGGGACGGCTGGCCGAACCCCAAGGCGGTTGCGATGGCCTCGGGCGCGGGGCGGATCCTTGACGATGCCCAGCTTTTCCCCGACCTCGCCCCCGCGCTGGCGGACTGCGACTTCGTATTCGCCACCACCTCGCAGCGGCGGGAACTGGTGAAGGACGTGGTCACCCCCGAACATGCGATGGCGATCGCCCGGACGCTGGCGGCCGAGGGCAAGCGGGTCGGCGTGATGTTCGGGCCGGAACGGGCGGGGCTGGAGAACGAGGACATCATCCGGGCCAATGCAACCATCTCGGTCCCGGTCAACCCGGAGTTCCCCTCGCTGAACCTCGCGCAATGCGTCCTTCTGATGGGTTATGAATGGGGCCGGCAGGGCTATGACGTGCCACCTGTGGTCCGCGAGATGGCCCGGACCGAGCTTGCCAACCGGGAAGAGGTGGACCGGCTGGCCGACCACTTCGAGGAACGGCTGGAGGCGGCGGGGTTCTTCTTCCCGCCCGCGAAGGTCGAGGGGATGAAGCTGAACCTTCGGAACATGTGGGGGCGGCTGGGGCTGACGCGGGCCGAGGTGCAGACCTTCCACGGGATGCTGCGGCAGATCGCCTGGAAGCTGAAGAAGCAGGACGAGTGACCCCTCGGCTCGTGCGATCCGCAGGGTGACAAAGCGCGGGCTTGGCCTTTCGGGCGACCCGTGGGATCATTGCGGCAAAACAAGCATTGAGGCGGCAGGATGATGATGCGGTTGAATGGACTTACACGGCGGGGCCTGATCCTGACGGGGGCGGCGACGCTGCTGTCGGCCTGCGTCTCGGGCGGCGGGCGATCTGGCGGCGGGGCGGGCTACCGGGCCCCGGACCCGGCCCCGCGCCCGGTGCCGAATGCGGGCTATGACGCCTGGGTCGCGGGCTACAAGACCCGCGCGGCGGGGCGGGGCATATCGCAGTCCACGATGGACGCGGCCTTTCGCGGGGCGGGATACCTGCCTGACGTGGTCGAGCGCGACCGCAACCAGACCGAGTTCAAGCGCAGCCTCGAGGACTACCTGAACATCGCCGCCTCGGACGAGCGGGTCAGCCTGGGGCGGCAAAAATACGCGCAGTATCAGGGGACCTTGAACGCCATTGAGGCGCGCTACGGGGTCGAGCCGCATGTCGTTGCCGCCGTCTGGGGTCTGGAAAGCTTTTACGGCACGCGCCGCGGGAACGTTCCGGTGATCAGCGCCCTGTCGACGCTGGCCTATGACGGGCGGCGGGGCGAGTTCTTCGAAAGCCAGCTGACGGCAGCCCTGCGGATCCTGCAGTCGGGCGATATCTCGCCCGGCGCGATGACCGGCAGCTGGGCCGGCGCAATGGGGCATACGCAGTTCATTCCCACCAGCTATCTCGCCTATGCGGTCGATTACACCGGTGACGGTCGGCGGGATATCTGGAGCGAGGACCCGTCGGATTCACTCGCTTCGACTGCCGCATACCTGCAGAAATCGGGCTGGGTGCGCGGCCTGCCCTGGGGGATGGAGGTCACCCTGCCGTCGGGGTTTAACCCTGCGCTCCTCGGCCGCGGCAAGGGCAAGTCTGCGGCGGAATGGGAGGCCTTGGGCGTGCGCCCGGCCGCGGGCGGACGGTTGGCGCCCGGGTCGATCATCGCCGGTGGCACCAGTGGGGGCGGGCCCTATTTCCTGCTCACCCAGAACTTCGCGGTCATCCTGCGCTACAACAACGCACAGAACTATGCGATCGGGGTCGGGCACCTTTCGGACCGGATTGCCGGGGGCGGGCCGGTGCAGGCAAGCTTCGGCCCGGATGCGGCAGGGATGACCAAGGCCGACCGGCAGGAGTTGCAGGAGCGCCTGACGGCGCGCGGGTTCGACACCGGCGGGTCGGACGGGGTGATCGGTGCGAAGACGGAAGCCGCGATCAGCGCCTACCAGTCCAGCGCAGGCTTGCCGGTGACGGGGAAGCCGTCGCTGGAGCTGTTGCAGCGGTTGCGCTAGGGGCTGCTCTTCGCTCCCTTGCGGTCGCTCATCGCCGGGACAGCGAAGATGCCAGTCACAGTGGTGAGCGGTGCCCTGTCGTCGCAGGGCCTTGAAGCCGTCCGGGGCGGCGCATAGTGTCCGGCGCGACGAGCAAAGGGGCGGTTCATGGCCGGCAAGCGCAGCATTTTCCAGGAGGTGGGTGAGGGCCAGACTGTCGCTCCGGCCCCAACCGGCGGCGGGATCGACGCCAGGCCTAGGGGCGCAAGGGCAGGCATCCGGCTGTGGTTGATCGCGCTGTTCCTGCTGGTCGCCACGATGATCGCCGTGGGTGGAATGACCCGGCTGACCGACTCGGGGCTTTCGATCACCGAATGGCGCCCGGTGACGGGTGCCTTGCCTCCGATGAGCGCCGAAGCGTGGCAGTCAGAGTTCGACAAGTACCGGGAAATCCCGGAATATCAGTTGCAGAACAAGGGGATGAGCCTTGAGGAGTTCAAGGTAATCTACTGGTGGGAATGGGGCCACCGGCAGTTGGGCCGGGTGATCGGACTGGTCTGGTTCGTGGGTCTTGTGTGCTTTGCGCTGGCGCGGGCGATCCCCCCGGGCTGGACCGGGCGGCTTCTGCTGCTGGGTGGGCTTGGCGGTCTGCAAGGAGCGATCGGCTGGTGGATGGTGTCGTCGGGCCTCACCGGCACGATGCTGGATGTGGCAAGCTACCGGCTTGCCTTGCATCTTGGCCTGGCCTTCGTGATCCTCGGGCTGCTCGCCTGGTATGTGTTCCTCCTTGGACGAAGCGAGGCCGAGCTGATGACGGCCCGGCGCGGCCGGGAGGCGAAGCTTTACAGCCTCTCGACCGGCCTGATGCATTTCACCTTCCTGCAGATCCTGCTGGGGGCGCTAGTCGCGGGGATCGACGCAGGCCGCGCCTTTCCGACCTGGCCCCTGATGGGCGACGGGTTCTTCCCGCCCTATCCCTTCCAGCTTGAGCCGGTCTGGCGGAACTTCTTCGAGGATGCGGGGCTGGTGCAGTTCATTCACCGGATGTCGGGCTATCTGCTCTTTGCCTTCGGTATCGTTGTCTGGCTGCGGGGGCGGCGGTCCTCTTATCAGGCGACGCGGGCTGCCTTCCATGCCGTGATGGCGATGCTGGTCGCGCAGATGGTGCTGGGGATCGCGGCGGTCCTGACCTCGGCCCATATGCATGTGGCGATCACCCACCAGATCGGCGCGGTGATCCTGTGGGTGCTGATCCTGCGGGCGCGGCACCTGGCGCAATACCCGGTGGCGGGGTCGATCCGGGAGGGGACGGCATGACGGCTTATGGCGATCTGATGGCGTTCCAGCGCCAGACCGAGGCGCTCGCGCAGGTCGCGGGGCGGCTTGGGTGGGACCAGGAAACGGTGATGCCCGAAGGCTCCGCCGCGCAGCGGGCCGAGGAGATCGGGGCGCTGGAGGGGGTGCTGCACGCCCGGCGGACCGACCCGCGGATCGCCGACTGGCTGGCGGAAGCGAAGGCCCCGGACCCGGTGGGCGAGGCGCAGCTTCGGCAGATCCGGCGGTCCTACGCGCGGACCGTGAAGGTTCCCGCGAAGCTGGCCGAGGAGATCGCGGCGACGATGTCGCTGGCGCAAGGGGTCTGGGCCGAGTGCCGGTCAAGGGAGGATGTGGCGGGGTTCCTGCCCACCTTGCGGAAGGTGGTCGACCTGAAACGGCAGGAGGGCGCGGCGCTGGCGGCGGGTGGTGATGCCTATGACGCCCTCGTCGACGCCTACGAGCCGGGGATGACCGGCGAGGCGATCGCGGCGATGTTCGACGCGATGCGGCCGCGGCTGGTCGCCCTGCGCGAGAAGGTGCTGGGGGCCGAAGCACCCCATGGGATCGTCGGGACCTTCGGGCGCGACGACCAGCTGGCGCTGAGCCGGGAGCTGGCGACAGTCTTCGGCTATGACTGGTCACGCGGGCGGGTCGATCTGGCGGTGCATCCCTTCAGCTCGGGGTCCGGGCAGGACGTGCGGATCACCACGCGGGTCAGCGAGACCGATCCTTTCAACTGCTTCTACTCGACGATCCACGAGGTCGGCCATGCGGCCTATGAACAGGGCGTCGATCCGGCCTACCTGCTGACTCCGATCGGGCAGGGTGTTTCGATGGGGGTGCATGAGAGCCAGAGCCGGTCCTACGAGAACCAGCTGGGGCGGAGCCGGGCCTTCACGGGATGGCTGTTCGGGCGGATGCGGGAGGTCTTCGGGGACTTCGGGATCACGGATGCCGAGGGGTTCTATCGGGCGGTCAACCGGGTTCATGCGGGCTATATCCGGACCGAGGCGGATGAGGTCCACTATAACCTGCATGTGATGCTGCGGTTTGATCTTGAGCGCGCGATGATCCGGGGCGAGCTGGACGTCGCGGACCTGGAGGAGGCCTGGAACACGCGGTTCCGGGCGGACTTCGGGGTCGCCGTCGACCGGCCATCGAACGGGATGCTGCAGGACGTGCACTGGTCCTGCGGGCTTTTCGGCTACTTCCCGACCTACACGCTGGGCAACGTCTATGCCGGCTGCCTTGTGAAGGCGCTGCGGGCCGAGGTGCCGGGGCTGGACGGGATGATGGCGAAGGGGGACGTCAGCGCGGCGACGGGCTGGCTGCGGGAGCGGCTGCAACGGCATGGCGGGCTTTACGAGCCGCGCGACTTGGTGCGGCGGGCCTGCGGGTTCGAGCCGTCGGAGGGGCCGCTTCTGGACTATCTCGAGGCCAAGTTCGGGGAAATCTACGGCGTCTGAGGTCCGAGTGACCACAGTGGTCAAATCCGGTAATTCCTGTGATAACAATGGCTTGTACGTGGACATTAGGGAGATCTTAAGGTTTGGATGCCGGCGTCCCGGAGCGGGGTGCCGGTCGTGTTTGCCGCGTCCTGCCGGGTCGGGCCGAGGAGGAAGCGACGCCGGACGGGGCTGCCGGGTGTCGGGTCTGACGGGCGCGAGACCATGAGCGAGAATGGCGGCGCGGCGGTCTGGCTTCTGGCAGTGGGCCAGACGCTGATCTATGCGGGCTGCTACTATTCCTTCCCGGCCCTTCTGCCGGACCTGGTGACGGCGACGGGCTGGACCAAGGGCGAGCTTGCGCTTGGACCCACGCTTGCCTTCCTGGTGATGGCGGGACTGACGCCGTTTACCGGGCGGCTGGTCGACCGGGGCCTTGGCGGTGAGATGCTGATCTGGCTGCCGGTTCTGTGCGCCCTGGGCGTGGCGGGGCTGGGGCTGACCGCCAGCCTGACGGGGTGGCTGCTACTTTGGGCGTTGATCGGGGTGGCGCAGGCGGGTAGCCTGTACGAGACCTGCTTTGCCTTCCTGACCCGGCGGCTGGGAGACGGCGCGCGGGCCGGGATCACCCGGGTCACGCTGGTTGCGGGCTTTGCGGGCACGCTGGCCTTTCCGCTGGGCCACTGGCTTGGCGACGCGCTGGGCGGGCAGGGCGCATTAGCGGCCTTTGCCGGGCTGGTCCTTCTGGCCGCGCCGCTGAATGCGGTCGCGGTGCGGCAGCTGCGCAAGCGCGAAAGGGCGGGGCCCGACCTTCAGCCAAGCCCGCATGGCGTGTTGCGCGCAGCTCTGCGGCGGCCTGCCTTCTGGGCCATCGCGCTTGGGTTTCTTGCGGTCTACCTGAACCATGGCATCCTGATCACCTATGCGCTGATCCTTTTCGCCGACAGGGGCGCGGCACCGGGCCTTGCCGCGCTGGCCGCTGCCTGCATCGGTCCGGCGCAGGTGGCCGGGCGGCTGGCGCTGATGGCGGCGGGGGCGCGGGTGACGACGGCGCAGGCGACGATGGCATCGCTGGGCGGCATCGTGGTGGCGGGAGTCCTGTTGTGGCTGGCTGGACTGGCGCCCCTCATGATCTTCGGCTTCGCGCTGGCGCAGGGCGCGGGGATCGGCCTGACCTCGATCCTTCGCCCGGTGCTCATTGCCGAAATCCTGGGGCGCGAGGGGTTCGGCGCGATTTCGGGCGCGGCGGCGGTTGCGCCGATCCTCGCCTCGGCAGCGGCCCCGACTGTGGGGGCGCTGCTGCTGGGAGCTGGGGGGGCGGGGCTGGTGCTGGCGGTCTGCCTGGTGCTGGCGGTCATCGGGCTTGCGCTGATGGGCGGGCTCTTGGCGGCGAGGGGACGGTTGGCCGGGTGAGGTGGTGACGGTTGAAGGGCGCGGAGTTTTCGAAAGGCGATTATATACTTGACAAAGCAGACCCTGAATCCCATATTGGGATCAAGGAGATACTGCTATGAACCTGTCCGACCCCATCTTCCACGACGACAACGCCGCTCGCGCTTACATGGAAGCACAGCGTTGGCCGGGTGGTGTCGTGTGCCCCCACTGCGGCGGCGTAGAGAAGTGCAAGCGTCTTGAAGGTGGCAAGCATCGTCCTGGCCTCTTTCAGTGCGGCGATTGCCGCCAGCAATTCACGGTGACCGTTGGCACTGTCTTTGAGCGCTCCAAGGTGTCTCTGTCCAAGTGGATGCTGGCAACGCATCTGATGGCTTCTTCCAAGAAGGGCATGTCAGCCCATCAACTGCACCGCTCGATTGGCGTGACCTACAAAACCGCATGGTTCATGTGGCACCGCATCCGCGAAGCAATGCGCGAAGGCGTCATGTCGCCTATGGGCGGTGGTGGTGGCGTTGTGGAAGCTGACGAAACCTTTATCGGCAAGGACCCGACCAGCCCGAAGAAGGAAGGCGCTCGTGGCTGGGCTCACAAGATGAAAGTGCTTTCCCTAGTGGACCGTGAAACTGGCCGCGCCCGCTCCATCGTGGTTGACGATCTCAAGACTTCCACCGTTGAACCGATCCTGCGCCAAAACATTGCCCGCGAAGCGACCATCTACACCGATGAAGCTTACCACTATCGCCGCGTTGCCGCTGATTTCGCGGGGCATGAGTTTGTCCGCCACAGCGCCGATGAATATGTGCGCGGCGACGTTTACACCAACACGATTGAAGGCTTCTTCTCCATCTTCAAGCGCGGGATGAAGGGCACTTATCAGCATTGCGGGAAGCAGCACCTGCACCGCTATCTGGCCGAATTCGACTTCCGTTATTCCCACCGTGCCGCGTTAGATGTCACCGACACCATGCGCGCCGCCCTGATCGTGAAAGGCGCTGACGGCAAGCGCCTCACCTATCGGCGGATTAACGCAGTCGTCGCCTGAGTTCCGCAACCTAGTCGCCAGACTCCTTGACGACTGGTCTGGCAGCTAAGTGTTGGGGCCAAGACTCGGCATTTCCACAAACTCTGCTACCATTTTGCCCTGGTTCCCTCCGGGACCGATTCGCCCTTGTTTGCACCAAGGGCGAAGGGGCAATTCGGCCCCGAAGAGAGGTCGGCCCTAACCGACCGGTCAATCGCCAAATGGAGGACTATTCCAATGGCAACCAAGACCTACCAACGTGGTCGCAGCGCGGTTACTGGCCGCATTACGACCGTTGCGACGGCTCAACGTCACCCCAAGACGCACATTGTTGAGACCGTCAAGAAATCTACTCCTTCGAAGAAGAAGTAGAGTCAGCACCACTGGAAAGGCCGGGCTTGTCCCGGCCTTTCTCCTTGTCCGTCGCCTCGTCGTGAGGCTTCGGTTTCATGTTCAGAAGGTTACGCACCGTCTCCGCGAACTTCGTATCAGTGGACATTTCGGGGCTGGACCTCCAGTTCGCGCAAAATTCGATTGATAGCAGCGCCTTCGTCACCCCTCCAGTTAGTCAGAGCCGCAATCCGATTGGACGCCTTATCCCTCATCTTCTGCGATCCGGTGCTACCGGATTCAAGCAAGACGACAATAGAGACTGGCCTTTGAATTTCGTAATCCGCTGTCATCTGCAGGTGCATGGCTTGCCAAAGCTTCTCGTTGTCTTTGGCGAGAAATAGGGCCAACGGCTTGTCGTGCCCTTCTTTGCGCAAGACAAAATCTGGGATCACTTCCTTGCTGTCAGGGAACACAGGGACATCAGCTTTCACAGTCAGCCCTTCTACGTCCAAGGAATCTAGCGTCTTAGCCACGTCATCTGCAAAAGCGTTCTTGGTGCGCTCCTGCGTCTGCTGGGTCATGTCCTGAAGCCGCAGAAGAAGCGCCATGAAGTCTAGCGCTTTGCGCTCAAGCTCGCTCTCCATTACGTCCGGAATGGCAATCTCTCCGGAGTCCTCGTCGTATGATCCACCGTAGATGGAAAGAATCTCTTGGAAGTTCGCCAACCGTTGCTTTGAGTCCAGTGTCGCTCCCTCGCTCTCGAACCGAGCGACGGTCAACGCATCATCCATGATCTTGAACTTATGCCCCGGCTGCGGCCCCATCACATAAAAGCCGATTGGGTCTCCAGTTAGAGCATCTGAAAATGGTGTTGATACACCAAAGCCACCGGGGAACGGATTCACCCTGACTTCTGCGCAGAAGGCTTTGCAGATGCGCTGCTGGAAGGACATCAGTGGAACCCTAGTGACGGCTGATACGAGAAGCGAAACCACTTCGCGGCTACGTCTAAAGCGATGATATCATTCATTGAATCGCCGTTCAACACATAGCTTGTCTTGCGGTGTAAGTTGTTGGCAGAAGGGATTCTTTTCTGGCCGAGCGGGATGATGATCCCAGGTTCGACGCCGGAAGAATCGTCGCAGTAGCTGTGCATGTGCCACCCGAACCGAGTGTGCGATATGTCGTATTCTACGCGGCACAAGACCCTTGTGTCGGCTCGCATCGCTTCCCCTAAGACCATCTGAAACTTGGGAACTTCTGTGTGGTAGGCAATCATCAGACGGAAATGCGCCCCAAGGGCGTCAAACTCAACTACTGCCCACCGCCACTTTCGCGTGATAGGGAAGCATCCACCGGCTTTACGGGACAGCGGGAAAACCCGCCTCTGCGGCTTCTCTTGTGACCAAACCGCCTCGGTAACGTTGAGCTTCTTAGCCTTGATAATCTCTTTGAGAAGCATTCGTGGCACTCGGAAAGGTTGCGCCCAGCATGCCCGGCGACAACCTAGCCGTCAATCTGCTTTCTCAAGTATATAATCGCCTTTCGAAAACTCCGCGGCGGAGCCTTTGAAGGCTCCGGCCCGATTTCTTCGAAGAAATCGGCGGGTGGGGTGGCAGTAAACCTAGCCCCTCGGTCGGCGGTCGAGGAAGCCCTGGATGCCTGCAGCCGTTTCGGGGCGGAGGGCGTTTTCCACCATCGCGCTGCCGGCAACCGTGTAGGCCTGATCGAGCGGGAGGCCAAGCTGGGCTCGGAATGCTTCCTTGCCAAGGCGTATGGCCCCGGGGTCCTTGGCCGCGATCTGGCGGGCGAGGGCGAGGGTTTCTGCGTCGAGCGCCTCGGCTGCGGCAAGCCGGTTGACGAGGCCGATGGCATGGGCGCGGGGGGCGGAAAGGAAATCGCCCGTGGTCAGAAGCTCGAAGGCCTGCGCGGGCGCGATGCGGCGCGAGAGGGCGACGGCGGGGGTCGAGCAGAAGAGGCCGAGGTTGATCCCGTTGACACCGAAACGGGCATTCTCGGCTGCGACGATCAGGTCAGCCGAGCAGGCGAGCTGGCAGCCGGCAGCCGTGGCCACACCCTGCACCGAGGCGATGACCGGCTGGGGCAGGGCGGGCAGCATCTGCATGACCCGGGCGCAGAGCGCAAAGAGGCTGGCGATTTCGGCGCGGCCATCGTCGGGTGCGCTGCGGGCGGCCTCGATCTCTTTCAGGTCGTGACCCGGTGAGAAGGCGCGGCCCTCTGCACGCAGGATGACCACGCGGATGCTGTCGTCTTGTGCCAGATCGGCGAGGGCGGATTGCAGCACGACCAGCATCGCCCGAGAAAGGGCGTTGAGCGATTGCGGCGCGTTGAGCGTCAGGGTGGCGATGCCATCCTGATCGTGGCGCAGGACAAGATCCATCGCCGGCGCGTCGCTCACTCCTTGGCCCTAAGGAAGCGGCCGTCCATCGCGGCACCGCTTTCGATGACGATGCCGGAGGTGGTGACATCCGCCTTGACGGCAGCCGACGAGCGCAGGGTGAAGCTGGCGCAGGCGACCTTGCCGTCAAGCTTGCCCTTGACCTCGACCGTGTCGGCGGTGACCGAGCCCTTCACCCGGCCTTCCTGGCCGATGATCAGCCCATGCGCGGTGATGTTGCCGTCGATCTCCCCCAGCACCTCGACCGAGCCGGTGGTCACGACCTCGCCGGTGATGCGGAGGTCGGCCCCGAGGACGGAGCGGCCCGTATTGCTGCCGGGTGTGGAGGGGCGGGGAATGGCGGGCTGGCTGGTCGGGTCGGCGGTCTTGGAGAACATCGGGGCACCCTTTGAAGTATGTCCTGATAAGGCGGGATCGGGCCTTTGCGGTCAAGGGGCCGCGTGAGGCTCTGGCGGCTTTCCCCACGCGCCGGATGTCGCATCCGGACCTGAAAGCGGGGGCCGATGCTGGTCTGATGGGACGGGAATCACGGGGGTGTCATGTCAGAGGATTTCTTCGCGCCGGTGTCGGGGTTCGACCTGCCCCGCTTTGCCGGGGTGCCGACCTTCATGCGGCTGCCGCATGTGCCGTTCGATCATCCGCGGTTTGGCGAGGTCCAGATCGGCCTGATCGGCGCACCCTGGGACGGGGGAACGACGAACCGGCCGGGGCCGCGGCATGGGCCACGGCAGTTGCGGGACCTGTCCACCATGATCCGGGCGGTGAACGGGGCGACCTGGGTGGCGCCGTTCCAGTTGGCGCGCTGCGCGGACCTTGGGGATGTGGCGCCGAACCCGGGCGACCTGATGGATTCGATGGCGCGGATGGAGGCGTTCTATGCACGCGTCGTGGCGGCGGGTATAAGGCCCCTGACGGGGGGCGGGGATCACCTTTGCAGCTTGCCCATCCTGCGGGCGGTGTCGAAGGCGCGCCCCGTGGGCATGATCCAATTCGACAGCCACACCGACCTCAATGACATCTATTTCGGGACCTCCCGCTACAACCACGGCACGCCCTTCCGCCGGGCGGTGGAAGAGGGGCTGATCGACCCGAAGCGCTATTGCCTGATCGGGATCCGCGGTACGGCCTATGGCCGTGAGGACTGGGATTTCGCCGAAGCGAACGGGATCCGGATCATCCCGATCGCCGAGTTCCATGCGCGGGGGGCCGAGGACGTGATGGCCGAGGCGCGGGAGATCGTGGGCTCTGGGCCAACTTACGTGACCTATGACATCGATTTCGTCGACCCGACCTTTGCGCCGGGGACCGGGACGCCCGAGGTGGGCGGGCCGAACTCCTGGCAGGCGTTGCAAGTGGCGCGGGGCTTGCGCGGGCTGGATGTGGTGGGGGCGGACCTGGTGGAGGTGTCGCCGCCCTTCGATGCGTCGGGAGGCACGGCCTGGCTGGGGATCAGCCTGATGTTCGAGATGCTGTGCGTCATGGCCGAGCGGGTCGCGCGGGGCTGAGGGCGGAGCGGGGGTTTTCCACCCCCGCACCCCCGGAGGATATTTGGAGACGAAGAATGACTGCTGCCGAGATGATCATCACCAATGCCAGGGTCCTGACGATGGACGAGGCGCGACCCCGGGCCGAGGCGGTGGCGCTGGGGGGCGGGCGTATTCTGGCGGTGGGTTCCGGAGCGGAGATCGCAGCGCTGGCGGCGCCTGCGACGCGGGTGGTGGATGCGGGTGGGCGGTCGCTGCTGCCGGGGTTCGTCGAAAGCCACCTGCACCTCGTGCTGGGCGGCAACGAGTTGTCGCAGTTGCAGCTCGGTGGCTTGCAGGGGTTCGAGGCGCTTGCCTCGGCCTTCCGGGCCTATGCGGCGAAGAACCCCGGCCCGCCCCTCCTGATGGCTCAGGGGGCGGCCTATGAGATCCTGGACCATCCGGTGACGCGGCACGACCTGGACCGGGTGATCGCCGACCGCCCGATCGCGATGATGGCGCCGGACCACCATACGGTCTGGGCGAACACGGCGGCCTTGCAGGCGGCGGGCATCCTGCACGGGGCCGCGATGCCGCCGGGGCATGTGGTGGTGATGGGGGCCGATGGGACGGCGACGGGGGAGCTTCTGGAGTTCGAAGCCTTCAGCCCGGTGCTGGCGCTGACCGGCGATCTGCACCTCCAGCTTGGCATCGCCACGGGGGGCGAGCCGGACCCCTGGCCCTCGGCCGAGCAGCGGGCCAAGGACAAGGAGAAGGTCGCGGCGGGCCTCGCCCATTGCGCGGCGCATGGGATCACCAGCATGGTGAACATGGACGGCAACCGCTACACCTGTGTTCTCCTGAAAGAGATGGAGGCCGAAGGGCGCCTGACCGCCCGGGTGAAGGTGCCGTTCCACTTCAAGCCGCATATGGAGATGGCGGAGCTTGACCGCGCGAGTGCCATGGCGGCCGAGTTCACCGGCGAATGGGTGACAAGCGGATTCGTCAAGATGTTCATGGACGGTGTCGTTGACAGCCGGACGGCCTTCATGCTGCACGACTACCCGGGCACGACCGAACGCGGCGCGCCGTTGTTCGAGGCCGAGCGGTTCAAGGCGATCTGCCGCGAGATCTCGGCGCGGGGTCTGCAGATCGCGGTTCATGCCATTGGCGACGGGGCAGTCCGGCAGACGATCGACGGCTACGCAGCGGCGGGGCGCCCTGACCTGCGGCACCGCATCGAGCATATCGAGCTGATCGACCGGGAGGATGTGCCGCGACTTGGCGCACTTGGGATCACCGCCTCGGTGCAGCCACCGCATCCGCCGGGTGCGATGGATTTCCCGATGTCGACGATGGAGCACGTCTTTCACCGCGACCGCTGGCGCGACGCCTATCTGTGGAAGACGCTGGCCGATCACGGCGCGCCCCTGGCCTTTGCCAGCGACTGGCCGGTGACGGATGTCAGCGTCATGCGCGGCATCCAGGCGGCGCTGACCCGCGTGCCCTATGCGGGCTGCCAGGATGAGAGGGTGGGGCTGATGGAGGTGCTCCGCGCCTACACCGCCGGCGGGGCCTGGGCAGCGCACAGGGAGGCGCTGACTGGAACGCTGCGCCCGGGCCTGGCGGCGGATCTTGTCCTGATCGACGGCGATATCGAGGCGATTCCGCCGGCCGAGGTGGGCCGGACTGGAATCGCGCTGACCATTGCCGGCGGAAGGGTGACCCACGACCCAATGGGCATGACAGGTGCCGCTGCGTAACCGGGTTGGCAACTGACTGAAATTCCGGCGAAAACCGGAGTATCCCCAAAAATCGTCATCGAAGCGTCATTTTCCGCTTGCGGGTCCCGGGGCCCGGACGTAAAAGCCCCCTCACCGAAACGGCGGGGCGGCGGAAACGCAGGCTGGTTGGGTCGGGAAGCGGTGGCGAAGACCATCGCAGGAATTCTGGAGGCAAGATGGCAGTTACGCCAGAAGTTCTGGTGTGCTGCGTGTTTTGTGTCCGTGCTCTTTGAAAGTTTGAGTAATGAAGGGATATGCGGGCGGTTTGGGCGCATCGGCGTCTGGATGTTTGCATATCGGCTCACTAGGGGAAACCCGATGATGTGAGTGTCAGCTTCACTACTTGTGGGTCACGTTGTTCGCGAGAACGA
>NZ_JBXVVV010000006.1:0-120039 GCF_057219895.1 Tabrizicola sp. T46 | reverse complement strand
CCCCCGGGAAGCTCGCTAACTTCACCATCCTTGAAGATGATCCCCTCTCCGTCGCCCCCGAGGCGATCAAGGATGTCAAGGTCTGGGGCACAGTGCTGGAAGGGCGGGTCTTCCCGGCAGTATCGGCCGTGGAGGTCCAAAAGGCATCCCTCTTCGGCCCGCCGGCGTCCCCCGCGCCCGCGCCGCTTTATGCGCTCTCTACCGTCGCGCCGGTTGCCATGCGCGGCACGTTCGGCGGGTGCAACTGCTGTGCGTCACCAACAAGCGTGTCCTGTTCGGCTCCGTCGGTCTCCAGCAGAGCCTCGTTGGGTTGCTGTTCGACAAATACTCTGGGTTGGGCCGTGGCGGCTGAATGGGCAGCGCAGGCGTAAGTGCAGTCTGCGCCGACCCGCGGGCCTTGGAACGGCCCATCAGGAACTGGAAGTCCTGCCTGCGCGATCGTCGGGCATCACCTGACCATGTCTCGGCCTCGGTCGTCGTATGCTGCAGAGCCAGCGCACCGGACATTTGGCAGCACCTTGGCGGCGCGATCCATTCCCTGATCGCGCCGCCCCTTCAAGAGGCACCGGGTGCTCTCAGTACACGTCACTGGCCGGCAAGGTATCCGCCCCGATGATCGCAGTCAGGAACCGCGCGACGCACAGCGAATTGTGGTTGGAGATCATTCCTGCGGGCATCCGCATGCCGCGCTTGATGTAGAAGTCGCCCGCCTCGTACTTGGCCGCGGCCTGCATCAGGAAGCCGGCAAAGGGATCGGCCCGGTCCAGCGGCGGGAAATACTCCAGCCGGCCTTCCTTTTCCCCCGCCTCGTAGACGGTGGTGCCTTCCTTGATCGTCAGGGCGACGGTCAGCGTGTCCAGCGTCTCGGGGTCGACGGCGGTAGGGTCGGCCGACAGGATCACCAGATCGGCCAGCTTGCCCACCTCGATCGACCCCTTGGTGTCCTCCTCGAAATGGTGCCAGGCCGGCCATATCGTCATCGCCTTCAGCGCGGTCATCACGTCAACCCGCTGGTCCGGGCCGATGATGTCACCCGACCGCGACCGGCGTGTGACCGTGGCATCAAGGACGCGCATCGAATCGGGGAAGGCCACCGGTGCATCAGTGTGCGACGAGAACTTCATACCGCGCTCGGCCACCCAGCGGGTGGGCGAGATATTGTCGGCCAGCGCCGGGCCGACGGTGTGGTCGCGGTGCCAGTCGCCCCAGTAGAAGGTGTGCATCGGAAAGAGCGACGGCGTGACGTTCAGCCGGTTGTAGGATTCTACCTGATCCAGCCGGGTGAACTGGCCGTGGATCAGGACCGGGCGGCGCTCCGGGTCGGCACCATGCTTGGTGGTTGCCGCATCAAGCCCGGCGATCAGCATGTCCTGCGCGGATTCGCCATTTGCATGGGTGATGATCTGGATCCCGTTGGCAAAGGCCCAGTCGATCGCATCGACGGTCTGTTCCTGGCTGGCCGAGGCATAGCCGCGATAGCCGGGCGGGTAGTTGCCGACCGGATCGTAATAGGGCCGGTCGCGGAACGCGGTGAAACCCTGTGGCGAGCCGTCAATGGTAAGCTTGGCCCCGGCAACGCGGAACCGGTTATCGTAGTCCTGCGAGACGTTCTCCTTGATGTAGTCCCGCGCCAGAAGCACGTCGACATAGGTCAGGACGTCGATCTTAAAGCCGCCCTCCGCGCCGACCTCGCGCATGATGTCGGCCTGAACGGGAAGCGAGCGGCCTTCCTCGGCGGTGGTGTAGCCGTACTTCGCCCAAAGCTCGCTGCCCGCACGCGCGATGGTCTTCATCCCCTCGCGGTCGACCTTTGCCATCAGCGCGAACCAGGCCATGTTGTGCGCGTTCTCTTCAAGCACCCCGGTCGGCTCGCCATTGGCGTCGAACTCGATCACCCCGCCGGGCGGAGCGACGGAGTCGCGGGTGATGCCGGCGATCTCCAGGGCCTTGGAGTTTGCCGCGCCCAGGTGGCCCGACTGGTGGATGAGGTAGATCGGATACTCGGTCGAGATCGCGTCAAGGTCGGCCCGGTTCGGGTTGCGCAGTTCTGCCATCGTCGACTTGTCGAAGCCGAAGCCCATGACAAGACCGGTCTTCTTCACCGTCTCCTCATTGGCGGCGATCCAGTCGCGCAAGACCTTCTGCAGGCTGGCGATGTCGGTCACGTCGCCGTCGGGCGGAGCCAGCATATTGGCGGTCAGCGCCTGGATCCCGCCGACGAAGACATGGCCATGCGCATCGAAGAACCCGGGCAGCAGCGCGCGGCCGTCAAGCTCGGTCACCTCGGTCGCCTCGCCCTTCAGCGCCATGATCTCGTCCAGGGTCCCGACGGCGATGATCTTGCCGTCCTTCACCGCAACCGCCTCGGCCCTCGGCTGGGCGTCGTTCATCGTGAGGACCGGGCCGCCGATGAAGATGCGGTCCGCCGGCCCTTCCTGAGCGTGACTTGGCCAGGCGCGAACGACTGGCACCGCGAAAGTTGCCATGGACAGAAGCAGGAAAGCCCGCCGTGAAGGTTTTCGATTGGACAACATCTTCTTTGGATCCTCTGTGCCTTTGTTTCTCGATCTCTTGGGCCGACATTGCCTGCTTGAGCAGACTGACCTGCCCTTCGCACTCTTCATTCACCAGTTCGGGCCGCCGTAACGTGCTTCTTGAGCATTGCAGCCATCGCCCGAAAGAACTGCGGGCGGCATGGCAGGGGCTTCCTGCGCCCAGGCCGCGCCCGAGAGTGCCAATGCCGTCGTGGTCAGAAGCGCCTTGAAAATTGTCCGGCGATCAGGGTGAAGCGTTCCAGCCATGTGCAACTCCGCCAAGAATAGCGACCTGACAGCCGGCGCGATCGAAGCCGACAGTTCAGACTAGACGATCTCGACAGCTGGAATTGTCGCAACCGGGATAATCTCGAGAAAGAATCTCGTTAGGGTGCAAAGGAAACCTTCGACAACTTAACGGCCGATCATTGCACACCTTGATCTTCTCCTCGACCAATCCGATTGGCCTCAAGCCCCACCGGGCGTTCAGCGCCGGGTTCCTGGTCGCCGTCGGTCTTGCGCTGCCCGTTGTCGCCCAATCGGGAAGTGACGCACCCTGCGGGTCATACGGCGGGCTTGCCTTCCTCGGCAGGAACGCGGACGCGACGGCCGTCTTCTTCCTGACCGCGATCCGGCCGCCCCCCTTCGGCTTCGGCGATGCACTTGAACTTCGGCACGATGCAACCGGAACCGTAGTGGACGCCTTCAGCTTTCCCGACCCGCCCGGCCTCAGGCTATCAACCTCGGGCTTCGTCGCGGCCGGCGCGGAAGGAAGTCACACACTTTACGAACAAACGCAGGGCGACTGCGCCATTGCCACGGCATTTCAGGAGGGCGGGCTCGTCCTTCCTCCCGGAGGCGGAGGCGGCGGATCGGGCGGGGGATCACCTGATGGAAACGAGCCGGCCTTGCTTGGCACGACCACCAGCCCGGCCTTTCTTCGGCCTTACTCCATAACGGAAAGGCTACAGGCATGGGGACTGCCTTCATCGGGAACCATTGCGCCTAAGTCGGGAAAGCGCGTCTGGGCGCAGGCCGAGAGCCTCTCCTACGACGACGACCGGGAAGGCCGCGACGGCAGCGGACGCTGGTCCATGCTGACGCTTGGAGCCGACATGGTTCAACGGCCTGACCTCATTCTGGGCTTCGCGTTAGGTATGGAAACCGCCAGCACCGACGCTTTCGATGCGGCCGTGTCTGCTGATTTCGACGGTGTCGTCCTCGGCCCCTACGTCGCGTGGCGCCCGCGCCAAGACCTCCTTCTTGACGCTTGGCTGGGCTATGCGTCGCGCAATGTCGAAACCGGCATCCTTGACCTTGACAGCAACTACTATGCCTCCCGCGTCTTCCTGTCGCTGAACGCGACCGGCCGCCATGCCCTTGGCAAGATGGAGGCATTACCTCGGCTGTCGCTTTTCCTGTCGCACGATGACTTTGACGGGCACGCCTACGCGGGACCTTCGGGGTCTTTCGAAGTTGCGGGTGGATCGGACACTGTCGCACTTCTCAGCCTTGCGACCGAACTGCGTCACAAGCTCGAGCCGCTTGCCGATGGCACGATCCTGATCCCCGCAGCCCGTTTCGGCATAGAAGCCTGGCTCGCACGACCCGAGGACGGTGCCGTCTATTCCGGGACGCTTGAGATCGAGGAGACGGAGGCCGTGACAATCAACTTCGGTGCCGGCCTCACCGCTCTTTCGCCCAACGGCGGGCGCTTAGACCTGTCGCTTGACTACATGGGTGATGGCAACGACCTTGGTGGAATCGAGGCGACCCTCGCCTACGCCTTGAGGTTCTGACCATGGACCGGGCTGCGGCCGAAAAGAGCATTCTGCTGCGCGGCTGGCTCGCCGCGCAAACGCCCCCGCTGCAATCTGCAATCCTGAGTAAGGCACGGCTCATGTCGTGCCCTGCAGGGGAGTTCGTCTTCCATGCCGGCGACAACCCCGGCGGCATCTACGGCGTCGTGAACGGCGGTGTCGGTGTCCATATTCCGTCCTTCACGGGCGAGGTTCCGCTGACGCACGTCCTGCGCTCCGGCACGTGGTTCGGATACGGCCCTCTCTTCTCTGGCCAGCGTAGGACGATGACCTTCTCGCTGCTCGAACCGACCGACCTCTACCACGTTACCTTGGCCGCTCTGGAGGACATCCTGAGGTCCAATCCAGAGCAGACGCGCGCGATCTTCGCGATGAGCGACTTCGCCGTCGCCGTCTCGGTGTCCGTCATAGCGACGCTCCAGATCCGCGAACCCGACCGGCGAATTGCAGCGACCATCCTCCGGGTCGCGCCGCCGGTCGAAGACTTTCACTCCGATGAACCCGTCGAGGTAAACGTGACCCAGACCCAGCTTGGAGAACTCGCCAATGCCGGACGCCAGCAGGTAAACCGCGCGCTGAAACGTATGGAGGAACGGGGGTGGCTCACCGCCTCATACGGTCGGATTATCCTGACCGACGCAGATAGCATGAGGGCATGGCTTCGCGATTGAAGGGAGTCCGGAAAGTCTGCGATGCCGACTGGACGGCGGATCGCAGCGAACGACCACTACCCGCCCTTTGTGTCGAACGCGGCGTCGGAGCTATCGGCCCTTTGCAGACGATCGGCACGATGGTTGTCAAAGTCTGCTTTCCGGAATCTTGGCGCGTCTCTTTCGCCATCTCGGAATACTGGAGGCGGCGAGGTCGAAGCCGCTTTCGACATTGCGGCTCCGGCAGGAGCGACCAGGGCAGAGATCACGGACATTCCCGACCTCGGAGAGGTTGCAAGGATCTTTGTTCCGCAGGGAGAAAACTGAAATGCTGAAACGTTTCGCCATGACGTGTGCAATGTTTGCCCTGGCGGCAGGAGCATTAGAGACTGGCGCCAGCTTTACAGTTACAGGCAAACTCGGCATTGGCCTCCCCGCCTTCTCGGTTGTCGGTCGCCCGTTGACCCCGGTAAGTGTTGCCGGCGCCACTCGGCGAAAGGTACGGCGCTGTGCTGTGCTGTGCTGTGACAGTTGCTGTGTGCTGACCTGATGTAGACAAGGCGCGGGGCAGCGCAGGTCGGCGACCGCGCCTTGCGACAGATCAATGTGGTCGCGGCCGGTTCTGGTATTGATAGCTGCAGGTCGCGACTCGGCCACCTTCGCAATCTTGAACAAATCTGCCTGTTTCTATTCCCGTGGTGCCGATCCGAAGGAGCTGAAATGTCGTTTTCCGCAAGAATGATCGCGGCGCCAGCAACACTCGGCCTGACCGGAAATGCCCATGTAAAGGGTTAGCGTAGATTTGGTCTGGCCCGTGTGGCCTGCCGGATGTCCAGTCTGACAGCAATGCAGCAAGACCTGAAAAGTGTGGCCAATCGAGACATGAAATCCATCACCACAGTTCTGGGACGATTTGTGCGTGAGCCGCTTGTTCATTTCGCGGTTCTGGCCGGGATGCTGTTCGTCGTTCTCTCAGAACCAAATGCTTCAGAACAAGTCGCCGATGACAGCCGGATCGTGATATCGGCGGCTGAGGTCGACCTGATGGCGGTGGCCTGGACGCAACGCTGGCAACGCCCGCCAAGCGAAGACGAACTCGCCGGACTGGTCCGGGAAGCGATCCGCGAGCAGGTGCTGTACCGCGAGGCGTTGGCGCTCGGGCTTGACCGCGACGACGTGGTGATCCGTCGCCATCTGCGGCAGAAATACGAGTTTGTCACCCAGGACCTGGCCTATGATGCAGACCCGGACGAGGCGACGCTGCTTGCCTATTACAACGCTCGGCCCGACCGTTACGCACAGTCCGCCCAGGTGTCTTTCAGCCACATCCTGTTCAGCACGGATCGGCGTGGCGCTGCGGCCGAGGCTGACGCGGCACAGGCGCTGGCTGATCTGCAATCGGCAACGGGGCCAGAGGGCGCAGACCTGCTTGGGGATGCCACGTCCTTGCCTTCTGGATTCGAGAAGATAAGTGCCGTCGAGGTCGAAGCTTTGTTCGGCCCGGACTTTGCGGCCTCGCTTTTGCGACAGGAGGCCGGACGCTGGTCCGGCCCGATCCCCTCAGGCTATGGGCTGCACCTGGTATGGGTCTCCGAAAGGATCTCTGGTGGACCCATCGCGTTCGAGGCCGTGCGGCAGCGCGTGAAAGACGATTGGGTGTACGAGCAGCGCGTGGCCGCCAACGAGGCGATCTTTCTCAAGCTGCTGGACCGCTACGAGGTGGTTGTCGAGCCCCCTGCCTCAGCAGCTCAGGATGTCGGGGATGGTTCATGATGCGCTGGCTGGTTCTGACGATCTTCGCGATCTTCGGCCTTGCGATCCCGCTGGCGGCGCATGAAGCACGCCCGGCCTTCCTTGATGTCCGCGAGCTGTCCGTTGGTCGGTATGAGGTTGTCTGGAAGCGGCCGATGCGCGGGGAGTATGTCATCGGCTTTACCGTGGGCTGGCCAGAGGGGTGCGCGCCTACGGTTACCAACGAAACCGACTTGCCGGGCGCAAACATAACGCGGATGCTGCTGGACTGCGCTGAGACGGGACTGATCGGCAAGACGGTCACGATCAACCGGCTACCCGAGACCAGCGCTGAAGTTCTAGTGCGGGTCGAGTTCGTCGACGGCACCAGCCAGACCCAACTTCTGCGCCCGGCGTCGCCCTCCGTGACCGTTGTAGGTCCGCGCAGCGCCTTTACCGTTGGGGCGGAATACTTGCGCCTTGGCTTTGACCACATCCTAGCCGGGATCGACCATCTGATCTTCGTCCTTGGCCTGACGCTGCTCGTGGGCGGGGGCTGGCGGTTGGTGAAGACCATCACCGCCTTCACGGTGGCACACAGCATCACCCTTGCGCTCTCAACCCTTGGTCTCGTGCGGGTGTCGCAAGCCCCGGTCGAGGCCGCCATCGCCCTCAGCATCGTCTTCCTCGCCCGCGAGCTTCTGCTGTTGCGGCAGGGGCAGCCGGGATTGACCTCACGCGCGCCATGGCTTGTGGCCTTCATCTTCGGGCTGTTGCACGGGCTGGGCTTTGCCGGCGCGCTTCGCGAGATCGGCCTGCCACAGGGGGACATTCCTCTTGCGCTGCTAGCGTTCAACCTGGGCGTCGAAGCGGGGCAACTGGCCTTTGTCGCGGTCGTCCTCGTGCTGATAGCCGTGGGTAGGCGCATCTTTTCCAGAACCCTGCCGAACTGGCTGGAGCAAGTCCCGGCCTATGCCATCGGCACCGTTGCCGCGTTCTGGACATTGGAACGGATCCTGACTGCATGAGTAAACTGCACTACGCCTCGAAAGGAGACGACCATGACATCGAAGACACTCCGGACACTCGCACTTGCCGCACTCGCCATAAGCCCGGGCACTTTGCCTGCCTTTGCCCAGGGCGATATCGTCGACACGCACGGTCATGATCCTTCTGGGCTGGATGTCCAGAACAAGACGCCGCCCTATTCTCCCAATGCCGGGCGTAACTTTCCGGACCGGCCGCTGTTCGGCGAGACGCACCTGCATACGACCCTGTCGTTTGACGCGGGTACCTTCGGGGCCATCCTTGGACCGCGCGATGCCTACCGCTATGCAAAGGGCGAAGAGATCGTCTCGAACACTGGCCAACCCGTCCGCATTGCCCGGCCGCTGGATTTCACGGTGGTCACCGACCATTCGGACAACATGGGGTTCTTCGCCGAGTTCGCTGCCGGAAACCCAAACATTCTTGCCAACGCCACGGCGAAGGGCTGGTACGACCTGTTCAAAGCCGGCAAAGGCGCTGAAGCAGCAGTCCAGATCATCACCGCCTTCTCGACCGGCACTTTCCCGACCGACATCATGTCTCTGCCCGGCACCAAGCTGTACCGCGATACCTGGAAGGACATCATTGCCGCTGCCGAGGAAGCGAACGAGCCCGGACGCTTCACCGCGATGATCGGCTATGAATGGACGTCTCAAGTCGGCACCGGCGACAACCTGCACCGCAACGTGATCTACCGCGATGGCGGCGATCTTGCGGTCCAGATGGACCCAATGGTCACCTTGCCGCCAATGGGCAGCCAGGACCCCGTAGATCTGTGGAAATGGATGGGCGCCTACGAAGACAAGACCGGTGGTGACGTTTTGGCCATCGCGCACAACGGCAACCTGTCCAACGGCCTGATGTTCCCGACCATCGAGCAGTTTGGCAAGCCGATAGATGCTGAATATGTCGCCGAACGCGCGAAGTGGGAAAAGATCTACGAGGTGACCCAGACCAAGGGGACGGGCGAGGCGCATCCGAACCTCTCGCCGAACGACGAGTTCGCCGATTTCGAGATCTGGGACAAGGGCAATCTGGTCATGACAACGGCAAAAACGCCGGACATGCTCGAGTTCGAGTATGCCCGCTCTGCCCTGCTAAACGGGATGAAGCTGGAAACGCAGTTTGGCGTGAACCCCTACAAGTTTGGCATGGTCGGATCGACCGACAGCCATCTTGGCTTTTCGTCCTTCGAGGAGGACAACTTTTTCGGCAAGACCGTGTCGATGGAGCCCGGGCCGGAGAGGATTGCCAAGGATTTCGTCAAAACACCAATTGCCACAGTCAAAGAATGGGAAGTCGGCGCCGCCGGTCTTGCTGTCGTCTGGGCGACCGAGAATACGCGCGCCTCGATCTTTGACGCGATGGAGCGCAAGGAAACCTATGCCACCACCGGCAGCCGCATCAATGTGCGGTTCTTCGGCGGTTGGGACTTC
Organism: Tabrizicola sp. T46; assembly: GCF_057219895.1. Taxonomy (NCBI): domain Bacteria; kingdom Pseudomonadati; phylum Pseudomonadota; class Alphaproteobacteria; order Rhodobacterales; family Paracoccaceae; genus Tabrizicola; species Tabrizicola sp. T46. The sequence continues at coordinate 110,821 of NZ_JBXVVV010000006.1, read as the reverse complement.
GTAGCCGAAGATGCAGACACTCGGCGCCCTGCTCAGGTTGGCTATGCCAAAGGCGTGCCGATGGGCGGCGACCTCGTGAACGCGCCTGAGGGCAAGGCTCCAAGCTTCCTCGTCGCCGCACTGAAAGACCCGATTGGGGCCAATCTTGACCGGGTCCAGATCGTGAAGGGCTGGATCGACGCCGATGGCAATGCGCAGGAACGCGTCTACGACGTGGCCTGGGGCGATGCCGAGTCCCGCCAGCCGGGTGCGGACGGCAAGCTTCCGTCGGTCGGGACTACTGTGAATGTGGCTGACGCAAGCTTTACCAACACCATTGGCGATCCGGAACTGATCACCGTCTGGACCGACCCGGAGTTCGACCCTTCGCTGAAGGCGTTCTACTATGCCCGCGTCATCGAAATCCCTACGCCGCGCTGGACCGCCTTTGACGCAAAGTACTTCGGTCAGACCCCGGCTGATGACGTCCGCATGACCATCGCCGAGCGGGCCTATACATCACCGATCTGGTACACGCCAGCTGGTTAAAGGAAGCTTTAAGCGCAGGGACAAAGTTATCTAATTGTCCCTGCCGTTGCTCAATCACATTCGGTTGGAAGAGCTTGGACACTCGTTTGGCCAAGAACCGGGGCCATGGCCCGGCCGAACGCTGTGTTCGAAGCTGCCGTCAATACGGATCGCAGCGAACGTCTGCTTGCCGCCCTTTGCCGACCTTCGGCCCTTGGCTCAGGATGAGAGCGCGCGGTCCGTCGAAGCCGACGTTCAGCACGCTTGCGAAGCACACTGAATTCGTAGGTGCGCAGTGCGGACGAAGCGCGCGCCGCGATCCGGTGACGACGACCCACCGATGTCGAGTTCCTAATGCATCAGCTCCACTTCTGGTGAATCAGAAACCGTGCCTCGCGGGCTTCGACGATTTCCATTTCTGATTAGCCGCACTAATGTGGCAGTGCACCATAAGTCGAGCAATCCTTGATGATCACAGTCACGAACTTCAGCAAGCAATACAAAGGCTTCACAGCCGTAAAGGACCTCAGCTTTTCCGTGGCTCCCGGACAGATCCTTGGGCTACTCGGGCCCAACGGGGCGGGCAAGACGACGACGTTGCGTGCCCTGTGCGGGATTGTTCCGCCGACGTCCGGGCACCTGACAATCGCGGACCATGACATCGTCAAGGAGCCGATCGAAGCCAAGAAAAGCCTCGGTTACATTCCGGACGACCCTCGGCTCTTCGACACGCTGACGGTCTGGGAACACCTGGCTTTCACGGCCGCCGCTTACAAAGTCGCGAAATTCGACGACGTTGCAGAGGCGCTTCTTCAGTCATTCGAGCTTTCGCACAAGCGCGACACGCTCGTTCACAACCTCTCACGCGGCATGCGTCAAAAGGTGGCGATTGCCTGCGCCTTCCTGCACGACCCGAAGGCGATCCTTTTCGACGAACCCCTGACCGGGCTCGACCCCCAGGGTATCCGCGGCATTCAGGAGGCGATCCGCGAGCGCGCCCGTAACGGCGCGGCAATCATCATCAGCTCGCACCTTCTGGGCCTCTTTGAGACGCTCTGCACCCATGTCATGGTGCTGAACCTCGGCGAGTGCCGCCGGTTCGGAACGATGAGCGACATCCTCGCCGAGTTTGGCGGATCCGATAGCAGTTCGGCCCTTGAGGCCGCCTATTTCACGATCACGCAAGACAAGGCGACGGACGTCTAGACCATGGACCCAGCGCTTCTTCGTCTTCTTGTCATGCGCATGCGCGGCGCGCTTCGCCTGCGGCTGATGCAGCTTATCAGCCTGCGTGGCGTGCTGTTGCTCGTTGCTCTTGGCGGGATCGTCTGGCTGTTGATCGCGTCGGGAAACACGGTCCCGGCTGAATCGCTCTTTGCAGGCGCAAATCTCGATTCACCGGTCATCCGCGCGCAGATCGAGACATTCATGCCGCTTGGAATGTTCGGGATGACGCTACTGACAGTGCTGCTCACAACGGGGCCGTCGTTTCATTTTTCGTCGACCGAGATCAACCTTCTCTTTGTCGGACCGTTCAGCCGTCGTGACCTGCTTCTTTACAAATTCATCTCCTATGCTGCAGGTGCTGCGCTGAGCGCTGCACTCATCATACCCTTTGCCCAATCGCAGACCGGCTCGGCGCTCGCTGCCTTTACCGCCGCGTTTCTGACGCTTCTGTTTGTCCAGTTGAACAGCGCAGCCTTGGGGATGGCCTGGCAGGCGTTCCAGGGGAACCGGCTTGCGCGGTTGAAATGGCCCGTCCTTGCGCTGGTCTTGGCGCTCGCTCTCGCTGCAATGATTCACGCCTGGATCGCCCCGGACTACAGCATGGCCGGCCTTCTGTCGGACCTTCGCCATTCGTTGATCGGCACCATTATCCTGATGCCATTCATCGTTTTCACCGAACTCTTTCTCACACGGGCGCATTTTCCAGATCTGGCTTTCTGGACCGTCCTCGCGATCCTGATCAACATCCTGCTCCTCTATGCTGTCATCAAGCTCGACCGTCACACCTCCGAGTTTTCGTTGGGGGAACACACCCGTCTCAGCAACCGCTGGGAGCGGATGAAGCAAGGCGGATCGTTCTGGGCGACCGAGCGGAGCAAGGTTCCTTCGATCCGCACTGCGCCAGCGCTCGGCGGCCTCGGGCCCATCGCCTGGCGTCAAGCCATCAAGGCCATGCGCAACTCGTCGAAGGTCATCGCCATATTCATCTTCGGTGCGGCCTGCGCCGGACCCATTGCCAAGATGGCCGGAATATCCGTCGCGGGCGAAGGCGGACTGGTGATGATCTTCTTCTTTTTCTGCTTTATGCTTCCGCGCACGCTGATCTGCGATTTTCGTGGCGACCTCAGCCGGATGGAAACCTACAAGACGCTGCCGATCGCTCCGTTGCGAATCTGCCTGGGGCAGCTCGTGGTTCAGGTGCTACTGTCTTATGTCGTAGCATTGACGATGATCGTCAGCTTCCTCGTCTTCTACGACCGTCTAGGTGCGCCTGTTGCTCTGGCTCTGGCAGCCTTTGCTCTTCCGTTCACCCTGCTCCTTTACGCGGTCGAGAACACGATCTTCCTGCTTTTCCCGGCCAAGCCCATACCGATGGGGCGGGCAGACTTCGAGTTTCTCGGCCGGTCCTTGATCGAGTTCATCATGAAGACGATCGTGATCCTCGCCGCGGTGACGCTGGCTTTTGGCGTCGGGATATTCACATTCACGACCCTCAGGTCCACGCTGTTCCTGCCGGGCCTGGCCAGTTGGGTGACGCTGACCCTGATCGCGGGACTCGCAACGGTCGTGATGCAATATGCCTTCCGAAAGTTTGTGGTCGCAGAGACTTTCGACTGAGCCAGCGAAAGAAAGAGCTTCAAGGGAAGTTGTAGGGCGTGTCCGACTTACCCGCCGACGGTACGGTTTGCCAGCTTGCCCACGGCCCTTCACCGACTACACCTCCAGCTGTCCGACTTGGCGCACGCCAACTCGCTTCCCTGCAATTGCCGCAATTTCCCTGCCTGACCACCGACAGTCCGCTTTCCACCCTCTTTGTCAGTTGTGCTGCAACGCCTGAGGGTCATCTGGCCATTCGAGGGGAGCGCGGTCTAGGAAATTTCTTTGGCCCAAGCAAGTTCGACCCGAATCCTCAGGGGCAAGGGTTCCGGCTACTATGTTTTCTCTTTGTACCGAACCAATGAGATCGAGCCCTTAGATTCAGTCTTTATGAATGCGAAGTCATCCCCATCGTAGGTACATTCGACGATTGTATCGACCTCGTCTTTTCGCGGCGTCCAAGCGACCAGTCTGATGCTCTGCGTCGGTGCATATTGATGCCGATAGAATTCTGAATTGTAACGACCCATTATCTGGAAGAAAGCACTAGCTCAGGAACAGCTGGGAAATTGCTCCTTTGTGTATTGCACCGTTCAGCGTGCAATTGAGACCGAAATTTTTCGCGCGGGAGCTATAAGGCCCCGGTGGGGCGAGCCCCGTTATACACCTAATTTTCGGATGGTCAATGCAAATTTTCTGGGCCGAGCCAATTTAACTGATCGAATACGAAAGGTTACTGGCGCCGATCAGAGCTGAACAAAGTGAACTCTTGAGTCTACTATTTCTTGGCGGTATCTTCTCCTTTTCTTGCATTTTTTCTTGCACAAAGAATGGTGTTTGATGTTGAGGGGTTCTTTAGGTCGTAAGCGGAACCTTCCGGGCAGTTTATCCTTTAGGAGTAGAAAGTAGCGGCAAGGCAGATTTCATGCTCCCGGATGTTCTTTTCTCCAAGGCCGGCGAACAACTTTCCCAACTTAGTACGAGGTCGAAATACCCCTCCATTTTCGCCCTCATTCTTTAGGGGTTCTTTAGGTATCGACTTCCTTGCCGGGTATCTCTGGTCCGTCGCCAAGGACGAGAAGGCGAAGATCCAGACCGATGCGGCGAAGTTCAACCACTACAAGGGCTACATCCCCTCGGAACGTCGGGATGGGATCGACCTTGTTGTGCGGGACGACAGCGAGCACAATGCTCTCATCGCCCGGGGTTACACCCGGATGGGAGATTATAAGGGCGCCGGTGTAGAAACGGGTAAAAAAGGGTATTACTTCTCGACCGTGGCGGGCAACGGCACATATACCCAAGGTGCCATGCAGACGGTCCAGCAGTCGGCTTCGGGTGTGGATCCTCGCACCGGTCGCACGATCTCTGGCACGACTGCAGGGGTGATCTCTGGGCGTTACCTGGGGATCATCCAGCAACGCTTGCGGAACGCCACCAGGGGGCCTGTGGAGGCTCTCCTGCCGGTCTATGATGCCAAGGGCAATGTGGTGGCCTATGAGCGTCACATGGCCCCTCACGCGCTGGCTGCGCTGGAGCGGAACACCCATATGGGCGAGATGCTCGGTGCCTGGGCTGGTCGCCAGGCTGAAGAGGAGCTGGGCCAGGAGTTCAACCGCAAGCTCGTCGACAACCTGAAGACCATCTGGGACCGGGACAAGGGCAAGCGGGCAGACGAGTTCGTTGATCTGTCGCAGAGCCAGGACAAGGTCCATATCGACAGCTGGGAGATGGTGCCCAACGATCTCAGGGCTTACATCCAGTCTGTGTTCGGGGCTGATGGCTTCCCGATCCGGAAGGACATGATCAACAACGCGGTGGGTTACCGGGCAGCGTCGATCACCGATCCCTGGACCGGGATCTCGCGGCTGGATGACAAGCACCAGGAAGCCTTCGTGAAGGTGGCGACTGCGGTGATGGGCAAGGATGCTTTCACCTATCTGGCTACGGCCGAGAAGGCGATCCAGGCTGGTGTGTCAGTGGTGAAATCGACCATCGTGGTGCGGTCGATCATCATTCCGATGGCCAACCTGGCTTCGAACGTGATGCAGCTGGCCATGCACGGAGTGAGCTTCCGGGACATGTATCAGGGCTACCAGACGAAGCTTCTGGAGATCACGAAGTATCAGAAGAACTTGAAGAGGGCGATCGACATCAAGGCGGAAATCACCGCCCAGAGAACCAACCCGGACGCAGTGCGCCGGCTGGAGACCGAGCTGAAATCGCTCGAAGATGCCAATCGCCGGATGTCGATCTGGCCACTTGTCGAAGCCGGGGAGTTCGCAACGATCTCCGAGGGGCTGACAGAAGTGGACGCAGCGTTGGCAGAAGGTAAATGGGCGGAATATATCCAGGGGCTGATGGACAAGGTGCCAGCCAAGCTGGGGACGTTCGGACGGTATGCTTTCATCACCAGGGACACGGATCAGAGACCGCTACGCCTTGCCCAAGCGCGGTATCCCTTGGCGAGAAACCAGCCGCGTCTGTCAGCATTCAAAGCAAGACTTGTTCTGTTGCGGCAAGAGATTTGCCGATTTAAAGTCGCTGAAGGCACCCGACCCCACTGGGCTTTATGGCTTTTCTGAACTTCCTCAGACCGAAGGCTGAAGACAAAAGGCCCCTGCTCGAGCGTTGTCTGTCGGTTGATCTGGAGGTCAACCCAAAGACCATCGAGATCTTCGACATGGCTGCGGTGCGGTTCGGTGATGGGCCTGCGGTTGTAGCGCCAAAAGGCAACATCAAGCAGTCGCTCGACCAACTCGAGAAAGCACTTGAGAAGACGCCGCACGTGCTCGGCCACAACATCCTCCGCCACGATATAGAGCACCTTCTGGCGAAGCGCCCGCGGCTGGCCGCAAAGATGAGCGCGCCGATCGATACGCTCTGGCTCAATCCGCTGGCGTTTCCGCGCAACCCCTACCATTACCTGGTGAAGCACTATCATGACGGGCGCTTGCAGGCGGGGCATGTGAACAACCCCGAGCGTGATGCACGGTTGGTGTTCGAGGTGCTTGAGAACCAGATCAAGGCGCTGACCGAGATCGAGGTACACTCGCCGGAAACCTTGCTGGCCTATCATTTCCTTGCAACGCGAACGGACCGCTCAGGAGGGTTCGATGCCGTTTTCAAGGAAATCCGTAAAGCCTCTGCACCGGATCGCACCGTAGCGCTTTCGGCGATCAAGGCGCTACTTCAAGGCAGGGCTTGTGACGCGCAGATAGGTACGGGCTTAGAGAAGCTGTCGGATCCTAGACTGGGCTGGCCGATGGCCTATGCGCTGGCTTGGATTTCGGTCTCCGGCGGAGAGTCCGTCATGCCGCCATGGGTGCGAGCCAGTTTTCCGCAGGCGGCCCTTATCGTGCGAGAGTTGAGGGACACAAACTGCGGCGCAGGCGCATGTGACTGGTGCGCCAAGATGAACAACCCCATTAGCGCACTCAAGAAGTGGTTTGGTTTTGCTGGCTACCGTTCCCAGCCGGCGCACACCGACGGAAGACCCCTGCAAGAAGTCATCGTGGCGGAAGCCATGCAGCATGCGAACGTGCTTGGTATCCTGCCAACTGGTACCGGAAAGTCGGTTTGCTATCAGGTGCCTGCCCTTAGCCTCTATGAGAAAACCGGGGCGCTGACGGTGGTCATTTCTCCATTGGTGGCGCTTATGGCCGACCAGGTGCAGGGAATGGAGCGTGCGGGGATTTCGTCTTCCGTGACGATCAACGGCATGCTCTCGATGCCTGAACGACAAGATGCACTTGACCGCGTTCGGATGGGACAGGCAGCAATCTTGCTGATTTCTCCTGAGCAGTTGCGCAGCGTCTCGATCCGTTCGGTGCTGGCGCAGCGCGAAGTGGGGCTTTGGGTACTGGATGAGGCGCATTGCGTCTCGAAATGGGGGCACGACTTTCGGCCTGACTACCGCTACATATCTCGCTTTATTCGTGAATTCTCAGGCGACACAACCGCAGCACCCGTCCTGTGCTTGACGGCCACGGCCAAGCCCGAAGTGGTTTGCGACATTTCAGAGCATTTCCGGGAGCGCCTTGGTGTCGAACTGGAGTTGTTCGACGGTGGTGCTACCCGCACCAACCTCAAGTTCTCGGTTCTGGCGACCGGCAAGGAAAGCAAGCTCGGGGACATCCTGACTACCATTTCGGAGCGCCTGCCTGCAGACAACAAATCGGGGGCCGTGGTCTACTGTGCGACCCGCAAAGAAACGGAACGCGTCGCAGCCTTCTTGAAGAGCCAAGGGCTGGCCGCCGAGCACTTCCACGCGGGTCTGACAGCTGAAGAGAAGCGGACTGTGCAAGAGCGCTTCCGTGTGGGCGACCTGCGTGTGATTGCAGCCACCAACGCCTTCGGCATGGGCATCGACAAGCCTGACATCCGACTTGTGGTCCACGCCGACATCCCAGGATCACTCGAGAACTATCTGCAGGAGGCGGGTCGTGCCGGCCGCGATCGGGCACCTGCAGAGTGTGTGCTTCTCTATCACACCGACGATGTCGAGCGGCAGTTCAGCCTCACCGCGCGCTCGCGCCTCGAACGCCATGAGATTGGGGCCATACTGAAAGCGCTGCGCCGCATCGACGAGCACACCCGCAACAGCGGTAAGGTCGTGGCAACGCCCGGCGAAATCGTGCGCGAAGAGAAAGATCGAGAGTTTGTGCGCGACAGCGCCACGGATGACACACGCGTCAAGACAGCAGTCTCCTGGCTTGAAGAGGCAGCATTGGTCTCGCGCGAGGAAAACCGGGTGCAGGTGTTTCCGTCCTCACTTCTGGTGCGCACGCTGGAAGAGGCCAAGGCCCGATTGAAAGGGGCGGAAATCACCGAAGCGCGTCGGGAGCAGCTTCTGACCATCGTCGAACATGTGATGAATACTCCCGCCGATCAGGGCATCTCGACGGATGAGCTGACTGGCATCAGCGGGCTGTCGCACAAGGCACTGAGCAAGGCGATGGCGGATCTAGAAACCCTCGGCATCGCGCGCAACGACATCGCCATCACGGTCGCTGTTCATATCGGGGGCAATAACTCATCGCGTCAGAGGCTGGCTCGGTCGGTGCGACTGGAGCGGGCGCTTATTGCGCGAATGCGCGAACTGGCTCCTGAGGCTGACATTGGTGACAGTGTGCCGCTTGATCTGGCCGCGGCATGCCAGCTCTTGCGCGGGGAAGGTCACGAAGACGCGAGCCCGCATGTCATTGACAGGCTTCTGCGCAGTATCGAGCGAGACGGGCGCGACAGTGACGGAGGGCTTGGCAACATCCGCCTGCGCAAGATGTCAAGCAGGACAATGGAGGTTTCATTGCAGCGCTCCTGGCGGGTCGTTGAGCAGACTGCCGGTGTGCGCTGGATGGCAGCCGAGAAGCTACTTGAATTCCTGATTGGCAAAGCGCCGGCAGGTGCCCGCGGCAAGGACGTTCAGGTCGAGACGACCATCGGCGACCTCTTGGGGGCATTGAACGGGGATGCCCTGGTCAAGGCATCCGGCGTGAAGGAGATGACCAAGCTTATGGAGCGCGCGTTGTTGTGGCTCCACGAGCAGCAGGTGCTGACGCTTGGCAAGGGGCTGACCGTTTTTCGCTCGGCAATGACCATTTACCTGAAACCGGGACGCGCAAGCTTTGTGAGAAAGGATTTCCTGCCCCTCGAAGAGCACTATCGCGAACAGACCGTGCAGACCCATGTCATGGCCGCCTATGCCGAAAAGGGCCTGGAGCGGATCGAGGATGCGGTGCGTCTGGCGAAAGACTACTTCGAACTCGATCAGGACAGTTTCCTGCAGCGCTGGATGCCGGGTCGCAACGTCGAGATCCGCCGCCAGACCACCGGAAAGGCCTGGAAGCAGATCGTTGATGACCTGAGGAATCCAGTCCAGCAGGAGATTGTTGCGGACGATCGCGAGGCGACCAACGTGCTGGTGTTGGCGGGGCCAGGGTCGGGCAAGACACGCGTGCTCGTCCATCGCATCGCCTACCTGCTCCGGGTGAAACGCGAAGACCCGCAGGGAATCCTCGTGCTGACCTACAACCGGCACGCAGCCGCCGAAATCCGCGCCCGTCTGCGCAACTTGGTTGGCGACGATGCTGCGCGGGTCACCGTGTCTACCTGCCACGCGTTTGCGATGCGACTTGTGGGGGCAAGTTTTGCTGGACAGACAACCGAACAGCAGGACTTTGACGCGGTCGTTGCGGAAGCAGTGCGCCAGATCAACGGCCAGGGCCTGAGCCGATCCGACGCCGAGGCACAACGAGAGACGCTCATTCAGGGCTATCGTTGGATTCTGGTGGACGAATATCAGGACATCGGCGAAGTCGAATATGCGCTCATCGCAGCCATAGCGGGGCGCTCTCTCGAGGATCCGGATCAGCGGCTGAGCCTCTTTGCCGTAGGCGACGACGACCAGAACATCTACGCCTTCAAGGGCTCCAAGGTCTCGTTCATTCGCCAGTTCGAGGAAGATTACCGCGCCAAACCCAGGTTCCTGGTCGAGAACTACCGCTCGACCCGCTACATCATCGATGCGGCCAATCAGGTCATCGAACCCGCGCGCGGACGCATGAAGGCGGGACACCCGATCACGGTCGACAAGATGCGCAGCCTTGAGCCGGGCGGTGGCATGATGGCGGGCCATGATCCTGTTGGCAAAGGCCGTGTGCAGTTCCTTGACGTGGTGCACGACGACGTTGCGCAAGCGCAGGCAGCGGTTGATGAGCTTGTCCGAATCTCTCGGCTTGACCCTGACTTCAGCTGGGCCCGCACGGCGATCATTTCCCGCGACTGGCGGCGCCTCGGACCCGTGCGTGCCTACGCCGAAAAACTCGGGCTGCCGGTAGAAATGGCTAACGAAAAGCTCCCGAGCATCTGGCGCCTGCGCGAGACGCAGCGTTTCGTGGCAGGTTTGCGCAGACGCCAGGCAGAGATGTTCACGATTCAGGGCCTTCTCGACGTGCTCAACGAGCAACCGTCAAACCGCTGGGTCGATCTCTTGGCGGAAGGCATCGCGGAACTTGCGCGCGATCTGGGAAAGAAGACCATACCTGTTCCCGATACCATAGAGTGGCTTGCCGAATGGGCGCGGGATGTCCGTTCAGGGCAGAGGGGGCTGCTTTTGCTGACCGCTCACCGTTCCAAGGGCCTCGAGTTCGATCATGTGGTGATCCTGAACGGTGGCTGGAAGGCGCTCTCGCAAGGCGAGGACGGCGAAGCCCCGCGCCGCCTCTTCTACGTCGCGATGACCCGTGCACGGCGCAGCTTGGCAGTGGTGACTAGCGGAGAACACGCGTTTGTGCGGGCAGACAGCGAGAGTGAGGTATTGCGCAAGGTCGAGATGCCACATCGGTCTGATCTCCAAGAGCCTGACCAGTATCAGGTGCCTGATCAGACCTCTGTCGACTTATCTTATGCCGGTCGGTTGGCGACTTCCAACCCAACCCATGCAGCAATCGCCGCGGCGAAAGTCGATGACCCGGTGACACTTGAAAAGCGTGACGGGAAGTGGCTGATCCTCGACCGCGACCGCCGACCACTTGGTCGGATGGCTGGAAACTGGGCGCCTCCCGCGGGAACCATACTGGTGTCAGGTAGAGTCGGCGCAATCATCCGCTGGCGTAAACCCGACAACGAAGAGCGCTACCGGACCTACATCAAACACGAAGAGTGGGAGACGGTCTTGCCTGAACTCGTTTTCCGGAGGGACGCAATTTGAAGCTGCGGCCTTTAGGTTTCTATGATGGATCAAAGGAAGAACACCGGATCCCAACATATCAATGACTTACCTGGCCGCTGTCATCCACAACCGGCGGATGCGGCTGTAGCCTATACGGTGAACCAGGTAGGTTGCCCCGTTGAGCTAATGTTGAACCGGAACGCCGGCTTCCAAGTTCTGATTCGCCCTTTTGTGTGACTTGTGACCGATCTTTTGGCCGTCACGTTCAGCCAAGGCACAGCCCACCTGCGCTTCAGACAACCGACCGGCAAAGCGCCCGACCCTCTTCATCTGACCGATTTAGCAGGTCCCGCCACCCGATAGCGCCTGGACAGCCAAGCAGAAATCTCTAGCGTATTTCGATAGTTGAGGTCCACGTGGTGTCTGATTCATTTCCCGATTGCCCAGTTTGTCAGATGCCGGGCCCCTTGGCAGCGCCGCGCCATGTGGGCAACTGGGCAGACTTGACGGCGTCGGAGCAGTTCGGACTACTGGCGAAGCTAGGCGAGGCCTTAGCCGCCGGTGCGCAGGGGTTTCAGGCATGCACCGACTATGGCCATTTTCGCCTGAAACCCGCGTCGGCCGAAGTGGCCCGCCTTGCGACGGGTGCAGGCGACCCACTCCTCCCATTGATCGCCCGCGGCATTGACCGAGCAGACAACGTCGATCTGGCCGTGGCTTTTGCAATGGACTCCGGCGTACAGCTGATCGAGCCTTGGTTTCGCGATCTGCTCGGGCGCGGCGGCTGTCTTCGGATCGTTGTCGGCGATTACATGGATGTCACCGAACCTGCAGCGCTCTACCGGCTGGTCGATCTGGACGGGGCCGACCTTCGGGTGTTCGAAACAGGCTCCGGGTCGTTTCATCCCAAGGCTTGGCTGTTTCGTGCGGCCGACCGACAAGGAGCGGCCATCGTCGGCAGTTCCAACCTGTCACGGACAGCGCTCACCACTGGAATCGAATGGAACCTGCATTCCGAGGGCGCGGCCGATGCCGTGGCGCCAGCATTCGAAGCCCTGCTGGCACACCCGCAGACCCGCGCATTGACGCCCGACTGGATCGAAGCCTACGCCGCACGTCGCCGCTCCACGCCGCTGACCGACATGGCCCAGCGCATCGTGTCGGATGAACCGCACCAGCCGCCTCCCCTGCCCCACAGGGTCCAGGCCAAGGCCCTGGAGGCACTGGCGGCCACCCGGGCGGCGGGCAAACGTGCGGGCCTCGTGGTTCTGGCCACAGGGCTCGGCAAGACCTGGCTCGCGGCCTTCGACAGTCGTCCCTTCGCCCGCGTTCTCTTCGTGGCGCACCGCGAGGAAATCCTGTCGCAGGCAATGTCGTCCTTTCGGCGCATCCGCCCAGAAGCGCGTTTCGGCCGCTATGACGGCACCGCGAAGGACGATGGCGCCGAGATCCTTTTCGCCTCGATCCAGACGCTGGGCCGGGCGGGCCACTTGCGCCGCTTTGCGCCCGATGCCTTTGACTACATCGTGGTGGACGAGTTTCATCACGCCTCGGCCGCGAGTTACCGCGGCCTTCTGGAGCACTTCACCCCGCGCTTTCTGTTGGGCCTGACCGCAACCCCGGATCGGTCGGATGGCGCAGACCTCCTGGCCTTGTGTGGTGACAATCTGGTCTACCATTGTGACCTCTTCGAAGGCATCGAGGCGGGCCTTTTGTCCCCTTTCCGCTACCTCGGCGTGCCAGACGAGGTGGACTATGCCGAGATCCCCTGGCGATCCGCCCAGTTCGACCCCGAAGCGCTTGAGGCCGCGCTTGCGACCGAAACCCGCGCCCAGAATGCGCTGGACCAGTTCCACCGGCACCGCGAAGGCCCGGCAATCGGGTTCTGCTGTTCCGTGCGCCACGCTGAATTCATGGCGGCTTACTTCGCTGCCCGGGGCCTGCGGGCCGTTGCAGTCCACTCCGGCCCCGGCTCCGCCCCTCGGGCCACGTCCTTGGGGCAGCTGGGGCGAGGTGAGATCGACATCCTCTTTGCCGTCGACATGTTCAACGAAGGGGTCGACGTGCCGAACATCGGCACCGTAATGATGCTGCGCCCGACCGAAAGTGCGATCCTGTGGTTGCAGCAACTCGGGCGCGGTTTGCGGCGGGTCGAGGGCAAGCTGTTGCGAGTCATCGACTATATCGGCAACCACCGCATCTTTCTGACCAAGCTGCGCTCTTGGCGGCTGGACCGGGGGACCGGTCGCTCAGCCAGCGGCTGGATCAGGTGCTCGCGGGCACACTAGTTCTGCCGCCGGGCTGCAGCGTGACCTATGATTTGCGCGTGGTCGAAATCTTGCGTGACCTTCTACGGCCGAAGTCCGGCATGGAAGACTTCGAGGCGCAGTACCGCGACTTTCGCCTTCGCCATGAGAGGCGCCCGACGGCAGCCGAGATTGCGGGGATGGGCTTTGACCCCGGACGCAACGGCCACGGCGGCTGGTTCGACTTTGTCCGCGATATGGGCGATCCGGTCGACACCGCCGCGCAGGCGCGCGAGTCGGCGCTGCTTCGGCAGCTCGAAAGCGACCGGGCCCTGAACGGTGCGGCAATCTCGGCGCTGGGCACCCTCACGACAGGCAAGTCGGCACCCGAAGAAGGGCTCGCCTACTGGGCGCTGAACCCTCATCTTCGCCGCGACGGCAATCGACTGACGCTAACCCGCCCAGATCCAGAAGGCGCAGCCGCAGCCATGATCGTCGAACTGCTGGACTGGCGCGCGGCCACCCTGCCCGACAAAGACATCGACGATCCTGCCGCGCCCTTCACCGGCGCAGGACCAATTCTCTGGCGCGAATACTTGCGCGAGGCGATCCCGCCCTTGTTCGGCGCGACCTTCAACCCCGGCAACTGGAACAGCGGGATCGTGCGGCTGAACCGGGACCTGATCCTGCTGACAACGCTGAAGAAGGGAGGGCTGGCCACCGGGAACCACTACGAGGACCGGTTCCTGTCGCCCGACCGCATGCAGTGGCAAAGCCAGACCCAGACCCAACGCGAGAGCCAGATCGGCCGGATGCTGTCGGGCCGAGAGCCCGGCACAAAGGTGCATCTCTTTGTCCGCTCCGGCAAACTGCGCGAAGGGAAGGCAGCACCTTTCCTCTATTGCGGTCAACCGACTTTTGTCAGCTGGGAGGGTGAGAGGCCCATCACAGTGGTCTGGCGCCTAGAAGAACAGGTTCCCGGTCATCTTCGCCCGGGGATTGGCCTAGTGTGAGGAATGATGCCGCGCGAACGGCCCTTTGCGGACCTTCGATCAGTGGCGGCGAACTATGGCCGCAAGAGCCCATAGCGGACGATCGCCACCAAGCATCGCGAGATCTAACTGCCGGCAGGTGCAGCAACGCACCATACCCTTTGCGTCATGTAATGTACCGTCAGGGGGAAGACCAATCGTTGGGTCGATGTGGGAGAAACTCGGGCTGACGACGACGGCACTTCCTGCGGCTGGCCAGCTTGCAGCATCGTGCGGCGAAACCTCGTGCTTCGCTTACATTACGGCGAACCAAGCTCTTCAGTAGTTGAGGTGCGGCGCACACATCGGAACCCCACATGGCTTGTCGAGGTATCGACCGGCTCGGGATGCCTAGCCGCCGGTCGGTAGCGCATGCAGTAATTCGGGGCGCAAAGATGAGAGCCGCCCTTAAGGACCTTGCGCGGAATGCGCGCCGCGTCGGCTGGATCGATGCTGTCGTCTCGTGCCGGTCCGCGAGGATTACTGGGAATGCAGCAGGCCTTTGCTGCGTCGGCGGGGTGGCGGGGGACGAACCAGTCCTGCGTCCATTCCCAAGTGTTCCCGATCATGTCGTAAAGACCGTATCCGTTCGGCGGATAGGACTTGACCGGCGAGGTGCGCAGAAACCCGTCCTCGCGCGTATTCTCCATCGGAAAACGGCCCTGCCAGGTGTTGGCCATGTGCCGCCCGCCCGGTGTCAGTTCGCTGCCCCAGGCATATTCAGCACCGTCAAGCCCGCCGCGTGCCGCAAACTCCCATTCCGCTTCGGTCGGAAGGTCCTTTCCCGCCCACCGGGCATAGGCAAGGGCATCGGCATAACTGATGTGAACGACGGGATGGTCCCATATTCCCTGCAACGACGAATTGGGACCATAGGGTGCGCGCCAGTAGGCACCGAAGGTATAATCCCACCAGACCAGGTGGTTGGCTGTCGGCACGGGCCGTGTGGGTGGACGGAACGTCAGTGATCCGGCCCGCAGCATGTGGGGCAGCGCACCCGGATAGTCCTCGGCCCTTGGCGGTGTCTCGGCCAGCGTCTTGTGCCCTGTCGCGTCGACGAAGGCCTCGAACTGCCGGTTGGTCACAGGGGTTCTGTCGATCCAGAAACCGTCCACTTGTACGCGGTGCGCCGGGCCTTCTTCGGGATAGTGGCGGTCCGACCCCATGACGAAGGTGCCGCCGGGGATCGGCACCATGCCGTCCAGACCAATGTCGATCGAACTATTGGGCACGTTTGTCTCCAGCAATAATGCTTGGCCCCTTGTGTTCAAGGTTCCGGGAAACTCGCAGGTCTGCGTCAGCTTACCAAAGTCTCCGACGCTGGCATTGCTGCACACTGGGCATCATTCTGTCCGGATCGTCACGCTATCTACGGTTCCGGTAAAGTCGTTGTCGCCTTCGGTATAGGCCTCGGACACCGGGGTATCGGTATCGGTGCCGACGTTGGCTCCGTCGTAGAAGTCGAACACCCCAGCGACCGTTGCCGGAATCCTTGTCTGGGCGATTTCGGTCCCGTCAAGACTGAGGACCGCCGTCCCGCCTGCACCCAAGGTCTTCAGGTCATCAGAGGTGAAGGCCAGGGTCAGCGTATGCTTGCCGGCGGCAAGCGCCTCCTTTCCTTGCATCCGCGTGCGTTCCAGGCCGTGGTAGTTGTACTCATAGGTCGGCCGTCCCCCGTCCATGTAGATGGTCCAGCCTCCGAAGCGGCCGCCCTGCGAGAAGATCACCCCCTCGGCTTCGGAATCGGGCACCTCGATCTCGGCCGTCACGGTGTAGTTGACCCCCTTGATCGAGATGATCGAAAGCTCGGGCAAGCTGACCATGCCGTCGTAGAACGTCATCTCGGTGCGCCCGCGCAGGATGTCTGGCCGCCCGGCAACGGCGGGGACGGCCCGTTCGGCCTTGCGGTCGTCCAGCGGATAGACCTTGTTGCGGATCGCTTCGGCATCGAAGACCGCAAGCAGTTCTTGCAGCTTCGCGGGGTTCTCGGCGGCGACGTCGACGGCCTGTGCAAAGTCGGTCTCGAGGTTGTAGAGTTCCCAGACATTATCCTCGAAGGCTGGAAGCTGCTGCCGGAACAGCCAGGGGATGTTGTGCACGGTCGAGGCCAGCCAGCCGTCGTGATAGATGCCGCGGTTGCCAAAGACATCGAAGTACTGCGTCGTTCGGTTCTCGGGCGCGTCTGCATCGGTAAAGCTTGGCACCATCGACGTGCCGTCCATCGGCCGCTGCGCTACGCCGTTCACCGTCGTTGGCTGCGGCAGGCCAGCGAGGTCCAGGATTGTCGGGGCAACGTCGATCACATGCTGGAACTGGCTGCGAACGGCCCCGGCGTCGGTGATCAGTTCGGGCCAGCGCACGGCCATGCCAGTGCGGGAGCCGCCCAGGTGTCCGGCGATCTGTTTCACCCAAGGATAGGGTGTGTTGCCCGCCCAAGCCCAGCCCATCGCGAAGTGCGGATAAGTCTCGGGACCACCCCACTTGTCCATGTATTCCATCATCTGCTCGGTGGTGCCGATGATGCCATTCAGCGCGGCCAGCTCGTTGAAGGTGCCGGCCGGCCCACCCTCGGCACTGGCCCCGTTGTCGCCGGCGATGTAGATCACCACCGTGTTGTCCAGCTCTCCGATGTCCTCAAGCCTGTCGACCAATCGGCCCACCTGATCGTCGGTATAGGCTGCATATGCGGCGAAAACCTCCATCTGCCGCGAAAAGAGCGCCTGTTCTTCGGGTGTGAAGCTGTCCCAGGCCGGAATCTCGTCCGGGCGCGGGCTGAGCTGCGCATCCTGCGGAATGACCCCCATCTCCTTCTGTCGCGCAAAGGTCTGTTCGCGCAGCACATCCCAGCCCATGTCAAACTGGCCCTTGAAACGCGCGATCCAGTCCTGTGGAACGTGATGGGGCGCATGGGTGCCACCGGGTGCGAAATAGATGAAGAACGGGTCGTCCGGTGTCAGCGAATGGTGGGTGCTGACCCAGTTGATTGCCTGATCGGTCATGTCCTCGGTAAAGTGATAGTCGTCGTCGCGCTGCAGCTCGACGCGGGTCGTTCCGTCATAGATCATCGGCGCCCACTGGTTGGCCTCGCCACCGATGAAGCCGTAGAACTTCTCGAACCCCGACCCGGTGGGCCAATGGTCGAATGGCCCGGTTGTCGTAGCTTCCCAGCCCGGCGTCTCGTGGCTCTTGCCGAACGCCGCGGTGCTGTAGCCATTCTGGCGCAGGATTTCGGCAAGGGGCGTGATCGTGTCGGGACGCAGGAATGTCATCCCGGGGAACCCGGTCGCCATGTCGGCAATCTCACCGGAGTTGACCGCATGGGAGTTGTGCCCGCTGAGCAGGGCCGCGCGCGTGGCGCTGCAAACCGCCGACGTGTGGAACCGGTTGTAGCGCAGCCCTTCCTGCGCAAGCTCGTCCAGCGTGTCCATCTGCAATGGTCCACCGAAAGCACCGGGCATGCCAAAGCCCATGTCGTCGATGAGGACCAAAAGCACGTTGGGCGCGCCTTCGGGCGCCCTCACCTGAAAGATGGGTGGCATCTCAGCCTTGCGCCAATCCGGTTCCGTGATCGGCGCGATCTCCGGCTGCGGAATGGGCAGGACCGTACGGTCAAGCGACGTTTGCGCGAACGCGGAATGACCAAACGACAGAATGGTGGAAAGAGTCAGTAGCGTCAGGGTCTTGGTAAGCCGCATCATCGATCACTCCCGTTACGATCTTGGCCTTGGCTCCGCGGTGAGCTGAGAAACGCTCCGACGACACCCGCAAAGGCCAGTGTTTCCCATTGCGACTTGCCCACTTTCGCGGACCCGTCAATCTGACTGAACACGTCGGTCAGCTCCGTCTGTTGCTGCAGAGCCATGACAAGGGGATGCCCTGATCAAGCTTTCCAGCATCGATGCTAGTGCCTGAAAAGTCTTCGTGCTACCGCAATTTTCAATGGTGAAAAGACTGCGGTTGTCTCAAGTGGCTACGAACCTGATCCCAACTGCGAAGGCCCAAGCGTTTGGGAAGTCGTTGGTTCGACTGTGAAATGACAGCCAGATATGGTGGTTTCTAAATGACATAGAGATCTTCGCCGAGGAAGACGGACACATGGCACCCGGTTCTGGTCTGCACGTGGGATGCTTGCACATCCGGCGCTGAGTCGCGTAGCTTATCTGCGAGCTTCAGTTTGGGCGGGTTGAAGGACCACTGCCAGTCAACTGGGCAGACATAAGGAGTGCCGCATGAGCGTCTATGACATCATTGCTTGGGTGGTCTTTATAATCCTGGTTGCGGCTCTCGTGATCATCGCGTTCAAGCTGGCGGGGCTTCCAGGCAAGATCGCGCGCAGTCGCCAGCACCCGTGGGCGGAGGCCGTAAACATCGCGGGCTGGCTTTCTTTCTTCCTCGGCTTCGCCTTCTGGCCGCTGGCGCTGATCTGGGCCTATGTCGATACGCCTGTCCCCGCCGAGCGGAGGACAAAGCCATGATCGTAGCCATCCTCGCCATCTATGGCGCCTTCCTCGCCCTTCTGGAAAAGCTTGGCGTGATCCGGTGGAACCGGTTCTGGATCATGTCCATTCCGGCCCTCTGGGCAGCCCTTCAGGTCGCGCTTCTGATACCGATGGGGTGGACCAGCCCGCAAGGCCCGGCCATCGTTCTACGGAATACCGTGCAAATCACACCCGACGTGACCGGCGAGGTGATCGACATTCCCGCAGTGCCGAACACCCCCCTCAAGGCCGGAGATGTCCTTTTCCAGATCGACCCAAAGCCGTTTGAGGCAGCCGTCGCCGCGCTGGAAGGGCAACTGTCGGTGCGGGAAGAACAACTCGCTGCTGACGAGGCATTGCTGGAACGGGATGTCCGCTCGCGCTTGACTGTGCTCGAGGAACGGTCTGTCGTAGAAGGGCTTCGCGTGCAGCTTGATCAGGCGCGCTGGAACCTCGAGAACAGCACAGTCCGGGCACCCGCTGACGGTTTTGTCACGAACGTGGCCCTGCGTGTCGGGTCCAGGGCTGGCGGCGCTCCGGTAATGGCGTTCATCGACACGTCGACAACCGGCGTCGCAGTCGAGATTACCCAGGCGAACGCCCGCTACATCGTGCCGGGGCAGACCGTCGAGATCGCCTTCAAATTCGCCCCAGGCGAGATCCACACGGGCAAGGTCCGGACTCTCGTCCAGGCGATCTCGACCGGACAGGTTGCGCCGACCGGCCTGGCCGCCACGCCCGCAAAGATCACAGCTGCACCCTTCATTGCTGTGGTGGACCTTGACGACGCGGAGTTTGCCCGCACGCTCCCAATGGGTGCAATGGGCACAGCAGCCATCTACACCGACCGCGGGGCCATCAGCCGGCCGATCCGCAAGATCATCCTGCGCCAGACGTCGATCCTAAACTACGTTCTGCCGTTCTAGCGTGGCAGTCCGGCCTGACGCGGCGTACCAACTGTGCGGCGGCTACACTCCGTGAACCGCGGGTACGCGCCCCTGCCTTACCGCTGCCGAAAGGGCATCATAGTCCTTCTGGTTCTGGTCGCGATAGGCACAGGCGAAGCGGGCGACGGCATCGGGAACAGCCTCGCTTTGCCCACAATAGCCGGTGATGGCGGCAGCTTCGCCGGACTTTGCATGCGCAAGGGCCAGCGCCCAGCCGCAAAGACGAGCATAGGCGTATAGCCCAGCGATCCGTTTCAAATTGCCGGTGGAAAACCCGGGGCCACCCTTCATGTCGGCAAGTTGTCTGACGTAGAAGTGCCCGATCTTGCTTTTGCCGTCCGGGCCCCATCCGAGGAAGATGTCCGGCGAGCCCTGGATCATCCGCTGGCCGAAAACAACCCGCTCCCCTTCGTTTGCAAACGGGATGCTCCGTGGGAAATAGCGAGACAGGACCGAAGGCCTGGCCTCCTTCACCTGAAGGAACAGGGGGTCGTGTTCATCGTCCCCTTGCAGCAGCAAGACCCAGCAGTCGGTGCCCACGCTCCCGACGCCGACAACCTTGCGGACGACATCGACAATTCGGTAGCGTTGCAAGAGATCGCGGCGATCCGGACCAAGCGAAGCGAGGTATGACGAAAGCATTCGGTCCAATGCGACCGGCACTGGAGTTCCGTCCGCCAGATGGGTTTCATGCACGATGATCGGGCGTTGTTCGATCAGCCTTGGAGACCCGTCGATCACTTCCGTCAGTCGCTCCAGCGACTGGATATGCCCGCGGCGATGGGCGCTTTCCATGATTTTCTTTGCGTCGGGGTGAAACTCTTCAGGCAAGTTCTTCAGGATGCGTCGCTCGTCGATCCGGTCGTACCAAAGCTCAAGGTGACCCATCTGGCTGAAGCGTCTCATTCGTTTTACGTATGCGTCAGCAACACTCCAGGCAGCTTCCTCTGCGTGGGCTGTGGTCCCGCCAATGTGATCTGCTGCGACTGCGGCGCTGGTCGCGAGACGTTTGAGGTCCCATTCCCATGGGCCTGGATGCACCTCGTCGAAGTCGTTGATCGCGAAGATCAGGTCGCGCTCTGCCGAGGCGAAGAGCCCGAAGTTTGATACGTGCATGTCACCGCATGCCATGACATCGATGCCGCTGCGGGTGGACCCGGCAAGGTCTGCCGCCATGATCTCGGCGCTGCCCCTGAGGAAGGCAAAGGGCGAGGCAAGCATCCGCCCCATTCGAACCGGGACAAGCGCCGGAATCCGGGATGCATTCTGGCGTTCGATCAGATCGACCGGATCCGGGCGTTCCGCGCGATGTGAATGAAAGGCGAGAGAACTGCGGGGGCAGGCAACGCGCCGTGCACGCCCCTCGGCCATCCGTTCGGCAGCGGACGGGTGAGACCTCGTGAAGAACTCGACAAAGGGGAGCGAGGGTATCGCACTGTCGGCCATTGCGATCTCTGAGTCGTTTGTTGGCGCACCCATGGTAAACCGACTGTCCTGCTTGCTGCGAACCGAATGTGCCCGTCTGACGAGATCAGGATCACAGAAGGAACGGATGCACGCTACGTAAACTCGGACTCCACCGAACTTGGCAAATTGACGATGGGCGGGGATCGGAGACGAAACGCGCGGTACTGGGGTTCGTTCCTAAATGACGGCATCAGGTCACCCAGAGGTCTTCCACAACTTCAACATCTTTCACTGAAGGAAGTCAGGAACAAGTTTCGCGGTTCCAGGCGTGTCGACAGATGGTCCGTTACGTTCTCACTTACTGATGCCCGAGCGAACGACCGCTTTCTGTCCTAGTCGGTCGGAAGGGATTGCCGTGTCGACTGTCCACTTTCCGCCCCTAGCGACTGCCAAGCCATCGACGCTCGCGGCCCTTCGTCACTACCCCACGCCCCTCAACCGCGGCTTCAGAATCTCGCCTACCGCGATGACCCCGGCCCGCAAGGGCGCGTCGATCAGATGGGCGTAGCGTTGGGTTGTGCTGATCCAAGGGTGGCCGAGGAGGCGACAGATCATTTCTAGTGTGTCGCTGCCGGAGACCAGCAGAAACGCGAATGTATGGCGCAGGTCGTGGATGCGGACGTCAGGAATCTCGGCCACCTTCTACAT
This sequence comes from Tabrizicola sp. T46, assembly GCF_057219895.1. NCBI lineage: Bacteria > Pseudomonadati > Pseudomonadota > Alphaproteobacteria > Rhodobacterales > Paracoccaceae > Tabrizicola > Tabrizicola sp. T46. The sequence goes on along the minus strand of NZ_JBXVVV010000006.1, from coordinate 89,002 downwards.
CTTCGGCCAGAAACGCTTGGGGTCGCCGACCGGCTGATCGGGTACATCGCCGGGGAAGAGGAAGGGGCAACCCTTGGGGACGATGTCGCGCCGGAAGCCAGTTCGGGCTTTTGCTTACAGTAAAATCAGAGGCCTTGTAGGAACATCGGCTGGCAGTCTAAACTGAGGCATGAGCTGACGACATCAGGTTGGGCTCAGGACCGCCAAGCAATGCATCTTGCATAGCTGGCCACCAAGCCGCATTCGGCACACTCGTCCATCATGGAATTCTGATGGATGTTTTTCATTGATTTGGAAGAACGAGGGGAGCATGTCCCAAAATGTCAACCAGAGCCAAAGGTGCCCGTCTCGTCTGGGTCGACCGAACCGCGCATAAGCGGGAATCCTATTGGTGCATCCGAGACGGAGCTTCCCGTATCTCGTGTGGGACAATCGACCGTCAGTCGGCTGAAGAACAACTCGCGCGCTACATAAGCGAAAAGTATCGGCCCACCGGGCCGGTATCGGCTCAGGAGATGACCATCGATGGTTGTCTGATCTGCTACGCGGAAGAGCATGCCGCCCACGTTGCCGCACCCGAGCGGATCGGCTTTGCCATCGAGGCACTGGCTAAGTTCTGGTCCGGCCGCAAGGTCTCCGAGGTCACTGGTTCCACCTGCCGGGCCTATGCCAAGTCCCGCAAGACCAAGTTCGGTCAGCCGGCTTCCCCCGGCACGATCCGACGTGAGCTCAACGTCCTGCAGGCAGCGATCAACTACTGCTTCAAGGAGGGCACTCTGACCTCAGCTGCCCAGGTTGCCCTGCCTGCCAGACCCGCCCCCAAGGAACGCTGGCTCACCCGTCAGGAAGCCGCCTGGCTCCTCCGGGCTGCCCGCAATCTCAGGATCGACGGCCAGCACCTCGCCGACTTCATCCTCTGCGGCCTCTACACCGGCTCCAGGAAGACCACGATCCTGGAGCTGCACCTCGACACCCCGACGATCTACGGCGGCCACGTCGACACCGTCCAGGGGCTCCTCTACCGCAAGCCCATGGGCAAGGTCATGTCGATCAAGAAGCAGGGCACCGCAAGGCTTCCTCCCCGCTACCTGGCTCACCTTCGCAGGCAGGTCAGGAACGGCCGCAAATACGTCGTGGAAGACTACCAGGGCCGACGGGTCGGAGACATCAAGCATGGCTGGCAAGGCGCTCTGGCGCTTGCCCAGACCATGGCCAGAGCCAAAGGGATCGATCTCGATCTCTCCGACGTCACCCCTCACACCCTCAAACACACCGCCATCACCTGGGCGCTGCAGAAAGGCGCCCCAGTCTGGGATGCGGCTGGGTATTTCTCGACCTCTGCAAAGACCCTCGAGGAAGTGTACGGGCACCACTGCCCGAACCACCAGCAAGCGACAATTCAGGCCCTGAACAGGCGAGCCTGATGTGGATTCGACGTCCAACGCGCATCCATCCTGCATCCCAACAGAAAATGGATGTGGTTATCTTCGGCTAAGTCATTGATTTTCTGGCGCACCCGACAGGATTCGAACCTGTGACCTCTGCCTTCGGAGGGCAGCACTCTATCCAGCTGAGCTACGGGTGCCTGCGGGGTCTTTAGCGGAAGGTGGCGGGGGTTTCAACGGCAAAGGCCATCCCCGGGGCAGGAGAATGCCGTGTGCCTCCTGCCCCGTCGCTGCCCTGCCCTGCAGCTAGCCGAAAAGCTCGTGACAGAACTCGAGCGCAGAGACCAGCGCGTCGACCTCTTCAACCGTGTTGTAAAGCCCGAACGAAGCCCGGCACGAGGCCGGAATCCCCAGCTTCTGCATCAGCGGCATGGCGCAATGCGTCCCTGCGCGCACAGCGATGCCGCGCTTATCGAGGATGGTCGAGATGTCATGGGCATGGGCGGCCCCGTCCAGCGTGAAGCTGAAGATCGCCCCCTTCGTGTCTGAAGTCCCTTGCAGATTCAGCCAGTTCAGGCCCGACAGGCGGTCACGCGCATAGTCGCGCAAGCTGCGTTCATGGGCGGCCACGTTGTCCATGCCAAGGCCCGTCAGGTAATCCAGCGCCACGCCAAGGCCGATTTGCTGCACGATCCCCGGGGTGCCCGCCTCGAACTTCATCGGCGGGTCGTTCCAGGTGACGGTATCGCGCGTCACTTCGCGGATCATGTCGCCGCCGCCGAGGAAGGGGCGCATCTCGGCCTGACGCTCGGCCTTGATGAAGATCGCCCCGGAACCGCTTGGTCCGTATAGCTTATGTCCCGTGACGGCATAGAAGTCGCAGCCGATGGCCTGCACGTTCACCGGCATATGCACCGCAGCCTGGCTGCCGTCGACCAGCACTGGCACGCCCTTCGCCCTTGCGCCCGCGCAGATCGCCGCAACATCGACGACCGTCCCGAGGACGTTCGACATATGGGTGACGGCCACCAGCTTCGTGCGCGGGCCGATGGCGTCGATTACAGCCTGCGGGTCAAGATCGCCCTTTGCGTCGACCTCCACCCATTTCAGCACCACACCCTGCCGTTCGCGCAGGAAATGCCAGGGAACGATGTTGGCGTGATGCTCCATCACCGAAAGGACGATCTCGTCCCCCGGCCCCAGCCTTGGCGCGGCCCAGGCGTAGGAGATGAGGTTGATGGCTTCCGTCGTGCCGGTAGTGAAGACGATCTCGTCTTCGGACCGTGCGTTCAGGAAGCGGGCGATGATCCCGCGCGTCGCCTCGTATTTCTCGGTCGCGAGGTTGGACAGGTAGTGCAAGCCGCGGTGGACGTTGGCATATTCCTGCGAATAGGCCTGCGTGACCGCGTCGATCACCACCTGCGGCTTCTGCGCCGAGGCCCCGTTGTCGAGATAGACCAGGGGCTTGCCGTTCACCTGCCGCGACAGGATCGGAAAGTCGGCGCGTATCCGTTCGACGTCAAGCACCTTGCAAGGCCTCCGGTCCGAGGAAGACTGTCAGGATCACCGCAAGCACAAGGGCCAGGGCAAAGCCCGCCCCGATCACCCCTGCAAGGACCGCCCAACGCGAGGCAAAGCCATGCAGCTCGGCGATGAAGCTGGTCAGCAGCCAGAAGAAGACGATGAAGCCGGCAAGACTGACCAGCCCGGCAACGGGCGGAATCAGGATGAAGGCCAGAAGCTGCACCAGCTGGACACCCAGCATGATGACCTGCAGCCAGACCACGACCAGAAGCGCGTCGGTAAGCGAGCCTGTGCCGCCGAAGGCCCGGCCGATCTGGTAGATGCAAAGCACGGTCACGGCCAGGATCACCCACTGGACCACGGCCGTGCGGATGGGGCTCTGGCTCATGAACCCGGCAACCGCATCGTCTCCCGGCGGCAGGAAGAAGAAGCCGAGGTGAAACACGACCGCCGACGAGACCGCGACCAGCAGTAGGCCCGCCGTCCGCGCCGGCAGCGGCACCCCCATCCGCAGAAGCGCGCGAACCCCGTCACGCGGGTCCTCGAATGTCCGTTTCGCCAGGGCGACAAGCTCATCGGTAAGCGCCATCATCCGCGTTCCGCCTCGACAAGAAGAGTGATCCAAAGCCACAGAAACGCGGCCAGCACGATCAGGCCGACCACGGTCGCCTGCGTCCCTTGCCCGAGGAAGCCGACGACCAGACCGTTCAGCAGGAAGAGCGGCGAGACGCACAGAAGTGACCAGAACAGCGCCAGACGGGCCCCGTAGTAGGTTCCCCTGCCGCCAAGCATCCGCGCGATCAGATGGCTTACCAGCGCGACCCCGTAAAGGACGACCGGCAGGATGAACATCGTGGCCATGAGGGCACCGCCGATCCGTGCGTCGAGCGGGACAGAGGGGTCAAGCGTCGCGGCGCGTGACAGAAGGGGCCATTGCGCCACGAACATCAGGCAGCAGGCCCCCATCAGGATCGCAAGGGCACGGTCCTCGCGCACGCCCCCATCCAGCCGCGCCCGCAGGATGTCGCGGGGCCGACGCCAGGTGGCAAGGATTTCCTCGGTCACCGTCACGCAGCACCCCTTCCGGCATGGCGCGCCAGCCAGCCTTCCAGCCGGCCGCGTATATCGTCGGCAATCGCCTCGTCCTCGACCTCGTCGATCGCCTCGGCGAGGAAGGCCAGTACCAGAAGCGCCTGCGCCGTCGCGCGCGGCACGCCGCGGGACTGAAGGTAGAAGAGTGCCGTCTCGTCGATGGCGCCGGAGGTGGAGCCGTGGCTGCATTTCACGTCATCGGCGTAGATCTCAAGCTCGGGTTTGGCCAGGAACTGGCTGTCGTCGTCCAGAAGGAGCGACTGGCTGATCTGGTACCCGTCCGTCTTCTGCGCGCCCGGTTTCACCAGGATCTTGCCCTGGAAAACTCCGACCGCCCCGTTCTTCAGAACCTTCTTGAAGACCTGGCGGCTTTCGCAACCTTCCGCGGCATGCGTGACGAAGACCGTGTCGTCATGGTGGAAGTCGCCATCACCGACGGCAGCCCCTGCGACGTGAGCTCGGGCATCCGGGCCTGCAAGCTCCAGCACCGCTTCGTTGCGGGTAAGCCGGCCGTTCGCGGTCAGCGTGAAGGACTTGAAGAGCGACCCCGCCCCAAGCCGCGCGAAGATATGCGTCGCGGCGCGGCGTTCGTGGTCGCGGCCCTGCACCCGGATGTGGTGGAAGCGCGCGCCATCAGCGACCTCGACCTCCATCACCTTGGTGAAGCGCGCAGCGGCCGGTCCGTTTTCCAGGATGGTCAGCTCGGCCCTGGCCTCAAGCTTGATGCAGTGGTGCAGCATGGCGTCAGAAGTCGTGGCGGCATGGAAATAGACCAGCGCCACGGGCCGCGCCGCCTGCCCGGTCACCCGGATCAGCATGCCATCGGTCGCGGCGGCCGTGTTCAGCGCCGCAAGGGGCCGCGCGACGGGCGTCTGCCCCCGGGCCTCGAGCACGCCGTAAAGGCCTTGCGCCCAATGGATATCGGCGCCGCCCGCCTGGGCCAGTCGCTCGATCTCCACCCCTGCAAGGGTCAGGTCGTCCGAGGCGGCAGGATCGAAGACCCCGTCGACGAAGACGATCTTCAGCCGGTCGATCGCATCAAAGACCGGGGCTTCGTCCTGCGGGTTGAAGACCTTTGCCACCGGGGCCGAAGGGGCGTTCAGACTGGTCGGATCGGTGTAGCGCCAGTATTCGTCCCGCTTCGTGGCCAGACCCATCGCCTTGAGCCGCCCCAGCGCCTCGCGCCGGGCCTGTCCAAGCCAGCCGCCGCCCGCTTCAGGCACGCCCACCGCGCGCAGGCGGTCGGTCAGCGCATCGTCCTTCGCTTGCGCCAAAGCCATCAGCCCACCTCGTTCAGGATGTCGGCATAGCCGTTCGTCTCGACCTCCAAGGCCAGTTCGGGCCCGCCGGTCTTGACGATCCGACCGGCGGCCATGATGTGCACGACGTCCGGCTTGATATGGTCCAGAAGCCGCTGGTAATGGGTGATGACAAGGAACGACCGCCCGGCATCGCGGAGCGCGTTCACCCCATCCGAAACCAGCTTCATCGCATCGACGTCAAGACCGCTGTCGGTCTCGTCCAGGATGCACATCCGGGGCTCCAGCATCGCCATCTGCAGGATTTCGTTGCGCTTTTTCTCGCCTCCCGAAAATCCGACGTTGACCGGGCGCTTCAGCATCTCGGCGTCGATCTTCAGGGCCTTCGCCTTCTCGCGCACCAGTTTCAGGAAGTCGCCGGCGCTGACCTCGGGCTCGCCCCGGGCCTTGCGCTGCGCGTTCACCGCCGTGCGAAGAAAGGTCATGTTGCCCACGCCCGGAATTTCCACCGGGTACTGGAACGCGAGGAACAGCCCAGCCGCCGCCCGTGCCTCGGGCTCCATGTCCAGGAGTTCCTGACCGTCCAGCGTGGCTGAACCTTCGGTGACCTCATAGCCGTCGCGGCCCGAGAGGACATAGGACAGCGTCGATTTCCCAGACCCGTTCGGCCCCATGATGGCATGCACCTCGCCCGGGCCGATCTTCAGATCGACCCCGCGCAGGATGACCTTGTCCTCTTCCTCAAGTTTCACGTGCAGGTTCTTGATTTCCAGCATTTTTCTCATCCATCCAAATTCAGATCAGCGCGCGTCCGAGAACCAGCCGATCACTTCGGTCAGCATCTCGGGCGGGATCGCGGCGGGTGTCACGGTAAAGCGGGCAAGGCGGGCGACCGTCTCTTCCTTCCGGGCAAGTTGCTCTACCCGGTGATAGTCAGGCCGATCAGCGTAATCGTGGAACAGGACGGTCGTCGGGCGCCGCGCGCGCAGCATGACCGCCACCAGGCAGGCTACGCGGAACCGTCCGTCGATCAGCACCAGATCCGGATCGCCGAGGTCGGGCGTATCCCAGACCGACAGGGGATAAAGATGGAACCGGCCATGAAAGCGCGGGCGCGACGGCATCCCTTCCGCCGCGGTCGGGCCGATGTTCACATGCACCACCCGTGCATCCGGGAACGGTTTCAGGCAGGCCGTCAGCTGTCCCGCCCGCTCCCGGTCACTTTCGACGCAAGTGACCTTGCGGCCCAGTTCGGCTGCAAGAAGGCCCAGGCCGCCATTGCCGTAAACAAGCACCACCGAGGAAGAGCTGAGGCACCGGCGCAGAAGGTCTGCCTCCCTTGGGCGCATATCGAGCGGAAATGCGGGCAGTTCCCCGGTGACCTTGGGCTGTGGCACCTTCGGGGATGGCGCCGGGAGTTTCAGCCACCATTGCCGCGGCGGCGCTCCGGTCGCACCGATCCTTGCAAGCAGGCCCATGAGCAGGCTGTCCGACCGGCGACTGGCCGCAGCCACTGCGGGAATACCCATGAGGCGGGCAATCTCTTGCGTGACCTGCGCCTGCCAGTGCAGGATAGACCGGTCTTCCGCCTCGTTCCGGTCATGGGCGGCGAAGAACGCGTTGACGTGCCGTGTGTTGGTCCGCCCCACCTCGTTCGCCTCGAACCCCCGGCCACGCAGCCGCTTCAGGACAAAGAACTCGGGCGTCCGGACGCAATAGTGGTTGATCTGGGCCAGGCTCCAGCCGGCCTCTGCCTTCGACACGAAAGCGTTGGTCGGGAAGTCCGAACCGCTCAGCCAGTTCCGGTTGGTCCGGCCAACAGCGTTTGCTGCATGGCCTGATCCGGTCAGAACCGCTGCCGCCGTGAGGCCGGAGCCGGACTTAAGCAGCGGACGGTGGATGCCGACCCGGCCAAAGCCGACCACCGCCTCGTCAAAGCGGAAGAGCGTCTTTTGCTGCAGGTTGGCAGCAAAATCTGCCTCGGCCGCCCGGACAAAGCCCTCATCGATGAAGCGGCCCGGGAACCTGTCATGACCGGCAGCCCCGAAGATCCGCCAGTTGATCAACGCGAACTGCCGGTCCTGCAGCGCATCGGTCAGGGCATGGACGGTCCGGTCACCGACATGGACGTTCAGGAACTCGTCCGCATCCAGCCAGAGATACCAGTCACCCTCACAATAGCCGACCTCGGCGGCAAAGACGTCGGATGCAACGCTCTGCGGCCGCTCGCCGGGTGGAACCTCGGCGCGCAGGTGCCGGATCTCGCCCGCATCGCCCAAGGCCGACAGGATCTCTTCCATCCCGTCGTTGGACGGGTTCGAGCAGATCACGATCTCATCGAAGCCGATCACCTTGTGATAGGCGATCCACTCCAGCACGAAGGGTGCCTCGTTCTTCATCGCCGAGAACAGCACCTTGCGCTTAGCGCCGGTCGATTGATGCGAAGCCGCCACCGGCCGAACCTCCGGCAGAGCCAGGGACAGCGCGGACGTCACCCCACCGATCCCTCCAGGCTGATCGCGACCAGGCTTTGCGCTTCCATCGCGAACTCCATCGGCAGGGCCTGGAGGACCTCCTTGCAGAAGCCGTTCACCACCAGGGCAACCGCCTCTTCCTCGTCCATGCCGCGGCTGCGGCAGTAGAAGAGCTGGTCATCGTCGACCTTCGAGGTCGTCGCCTCATGCTCCACGCGGGAAGAGTTGTTGCGGACCTCGATGTATGGCACGGTATGTGCCCCGCACTTGTCACCGATCAGAAGACTGTCGCACTGGGTATAGTTGCGGCTGTCCTTTGCCTTCGGGTGCATGCTGACAAGCCCCCGATAGGTGTTCTGCGCCCGGCCCGCCGAAATGCCCTTCGACACGATCCGGCTCTTCGTGCGCTTGCCCAGGTGGATCATCTTCGTGCCGGTATCGGCCTGCTGGGCGTTGTTGGCGATGGCGATGGAGTAGAACTCACCCTGTGAGTCATCGCCGCGCAGGATGCAGGACGGATACTTCCAGGTGATCGCCGACCCGGTCTCGACTTGCGTCCACATCACCTTGGCCCGGTCGCCCCGGCAATCGGCGCGCTTCGTGACGAAGTTGTAGATGCCGCCCCGGCCTTCCTCGTCGCCCGGATACCAGTTCTGCACCGTGGAATATTTCACCTCGGCGTCCTTCAGGATCACGATCTCGACCACCGCCGCGTGCAGCTGGTGCGTGTCGCGCTTGGGCGCGGTGCAGCCTTCCAGGTAGCTGACGTAGGAGCCTTCGTCGGCGATGATCAGCGTGCGTTCGAACTGGCCGGTATTCTCTGCATTGATCCGGAAATAGGTCGACAGCTCCATCGGGCAGCGCGTGCCCTTGGGGATGTAGACAAAGGACCCATCCGAGAAGACGGCCGAGTTCAGCGTGGCAAAGAAGTTGTCCGACTGCGGGACCACGCTGCCAAGGTATTTCTGCACGAGCTCCGGATGCTCGCGCACGGCCTCGGAGATCGAGCAGAAGATGACCCCCGCCTTCGCCAGCTCCGCCTTGAAGGTGGTCCCGACCGAGACCGAGTCAAAGACCGCATCCACGGCCACCTTGCGGGGTTCCGATTCACCTTCAACACCGGCCAGAAGCATCTGTTCCTTCAGGGGAATCCCAAGTTTGGCATAGGTCGCCAGCAGCTTCGGGTCGACCTCGTCCAGCGACTTCGGCTTGGCCGCCATGCTCTTCGGCTTGGCGTAGTAGTACTGGTCCTGGTAGTCGATGTCGGGGTAGCTCACCATCGCCCAGCGCGGCTCTTCCATCTGGACCCAGCGCCGGTAGGCCGCCAGACGCCAGTCAAGCATCCATTCCGGCTCACCGTTCTTCTGGCTGATCAGGCGGACGATATCCTCGTTCAGACCTTTCGGGGCATATTCCGTCTCGATCTCGGTTTCCCAGCCGTGCTTGTACTTGCCAGCCATCGCCTGGACGGTTTCGATCGTCTCGCGGTCCACGCCGTCGCGAACATCGGGCGCTTGGGTATCCAGCATGGCGTTCATCGTCCCGTCTCCTTCAAGCGGCCCGCGTGCGGGCCTTGGCATAGGCGGCGGTCCAGGCTTTCGCGAACCGCCCCACGTCATCCTTCGTCACTCCCGGGCCGATCGAGACCCGGATCGCCTGCCCCGCCAGCGCGGGATCATGGCCCATCGCGGTCAGCACTCGGCTGGCGCGCACCTTGCCGCTGGAACAGGCCGACCCCGCCGAAATGGCAAAGCCTGCAAGGTCCATCGCCATCACCTGCGTCTCGCCTTTCCAGCCCGGTGCGATCAGGCAAAGCGTATTGGGCAGGCGGGGCACGCCATTCCCGACTGAAATAGTCCCGATTGCCGTGGCCGACAACTCCGATTCTAGAATATTTCTAATCTCGGCGACCTCGTCCCAGAGCCCGTCGGCCAGATCGCGCGCAGCCGCTTCGGCAGCGGCGCCGAAACCCGCGATGCCGATCAGATTCTCGGTCCCGGCCCGGCGTCCCATCTCCTGCCCGCCGCCCTTCAGTTGCGCGGGGACCTCGATGCCTTGCCGGACGGCCAGCGCGCCGATGCCCTTGGGACCGCCCAGCTTGTGGGCCGAGATCAGCCCCATATCGACGCCCAGCCAGTTGAAGGCGAAGGGCACTTTGCCGAACCCTTGCGTCAGGTCGCTGACGGCCAGGCCTGCGGGCAGGTCCTGCAGGATGCCCGTCTCCGAATTCGCCAGCTGCAGCGCCGACCGCGCCGGGTCAGCCACCGTCACCCGGCCCTCCCGGTCTACCGGCAGCGAAGGATCGCACCAGGCCGCGACCGCGTCATGCTCCACCGCCGCACAGAGCAGACCCCTGCCCGCGCAAGCGAGCGCCGCCGCCTCGGTTGCGCCGCTGGTAAAGACGATATCGGCCCCTTCGGCCCCCAGCGCCGCGGCGATCTGGCCCCGCGCCCGCTCCATCACCGCCTTTGCCGCACGCCCTTCGGCATGGACGGAACTGGGGTTCCCCACCACCTCCATGGCCGCAAGCATCGCCGCCTTCGCCTCGGGGCGAAGGGGCGCGGTCGCGTTCCAGTCAAGGTAGATACGGCCTTTCAACGCCTTTCATCCTTTCTGCGAAAAAATCCCACGGGGGTCCGGGGGTGTTAACCCCCGGGGCTGGCCAAGGGGCCGAGCGGTCTCATTCCTCGTCCACCACACGGAAAAGGTGCGGAACCGCCGGACAAGGGGTCAGGTCGTTCTTCACCACGTCGCTGAGCCGCACCTGGTGCAGGAAGACATAGACATTGGCCGACAGACTTTCCCACAGCCGGTTGGTCAGGCTTTGCGCCCGGCTGCCCGAGACAGCTCCACTGGCCCCCGCGCCGGTGTGCATCGCGTCGACCGTCTCCTCGACCGCCTCCATCACTTCCGAAATCCGGATCTGATCCGGGCTTTTCGCCAGCTTGTAGCCCCCGCCGGGACCGCGCACCGCCTCGACCAGCCCGGCCCGGCGCAGCTTCACGAAAAGCTGCTCCAGATAGGGCAGGCTGATGTCCTGCCGCTTCGAGATCGCCGCGAGCGAGACAAGATCATCGCTGCCCGCCATCGCCAGGTCGGCCAGGGCGACCATCGCATAACGGCCCTTCGTCGAAAGCTTCATCCGGTTCCCCCGCCGCCTGTCCTGCCAGCGCAAGCGCATTGACGCCGCGCGCCGGCAGCATTACCTCAATCCGACCCAGTAAAGACCGCCCCGGTGTCTTTAGAACGGTTCTAGTTTGTCCGAGCGAAAGCGTCAAGAAAACGCGCGCTCCCCTGATGAGAAGAGGCCGATGCCCGAGGTTATCTTTGCCGGTCCCGACGGACGCCTGGAAGGCCGCTATCATCCGCAGAAGGACCGCGACGCCCCGATCGCCATCGTGCTGCATCCCCACCCGGCCTATGGCGGGACGATGAACAACAAGGTGGTCTACAACCTCCATTACGCCTTCTACAACCTGGGCTTCACCGTCCTGCGCTTCAACTTCCGTGGTGTCGGGCGCAGCCAGGGCGAATATGACCAAGGGATCGGCGAGCTTTCGGATGCGGCCTCCGCGCTCGACTACCTGCAGGCGATGAACCAGAACGCCAAGCACTGCTGGGTCGCCGGTTTCTCGTTCGGCGCCTGGATCGGGATGCAGCTTCTGATGCGCCGGCCCGAGATCACCGGCTTCGTCTCGGTCGCCCCGCCCGCGAACCTTTACGACTTCTCCTTCCTTGCCCCCTGCCCATCCTCCGGCCTCATCATCAACGGCACCGCCGACAAGGTCGCCCCGCCAAAGGACACAAAGTCCCTGGTGTCGAAACTGCACGAGCAGAAGGGGATCACCATCACCCATGCCGAGATCGAAGGGGCCGATCACTTCTTCAAGGACGAAGAGGCGCATATGAGACCGATGATCCAGACGGTCTCGGACTATGTGCGCCGGCGGATGACCGAGGTCACGCGCTGACATGTCCAAGCTTCAGGACCTTGCCGACCAGCTTGCCGAAGACGTGCTCGCCGCCGAGACCGAACTTGGCGACGACCGCTTCTACGAAAAGATCGCCAAGGTGCTGATGGCCGCCTCACCCAGCTTCCAGGAGGCCTTCATGACCTCGATCCGCGTCCGCCTGGCCGAACGCAGGGGGCGTGAGTTCCTGGAACAGGCGCTGGCCGCCAAGCGTGGCGAGATCGAGGAAGAACCCGTCGCCCCGGTAGATTTCGGCGGGATGGGGCATTGACCGAACGGCTGGAACAGCAGTTCGCCTTCCTGAACGAGGCGGACGGCCTGAAATCCGTCCTACGCGCGACCACCCTCGTCGACGGCTCGCGCCCCGAGAACTCCGGCGAACATTCCTGGCACCTCGCCCTCTATGCGCTGGTCCTGGCCGACCAGGCCGGGCCGGGGGTGGACATCAACCGGGTGATCCGCATGCTCCTGATCCACGACCTCGTGGAGATCGACGTGGGCGACGTGCCCATCCATTCGCAGAACGGCGCGGCCCATGCCAGCGAAGCGACCCTTGCCGCCGAAGCCAAGGCCGCCGACCGCATCTTCGGCCTCCTCCCCACCGACCTGCGCGACAACCTCCGCTCACTCTGGGAAGAGTTCGAGGCCGCCGAAACCCCCGACGCCCGCTTCGCCAAGGCGCTCGACCGGGTGCAGCCGGTGATGGCGAACCTGATGTCCGGCGGTGGAACCTGGACGACCTACAACGTCACCTACGACCAGCTTGAGGCCCGCGTCGGCCCGAAGATCGCGAGGGGAGCGCCAGGGTTGTGGGACTGGGTGCGGGAAAAGGCCCGGCCCTGGTTCGGCTGACCTCCTCTTGCGCCTTTGGCTTCTCGTCGTCGCCCCCCAGCGAGAAGTGACGAAGTCATGGACGGGCGGGCACTCAGGGCGCACGATATTTCGGTATACAATCGCATACCGCCCTTCCCAAGCCGTCCCTTTTCCGCTATGCAGCGCCCAATCGAATCCCTCAGGAGGTCGCCCATGTCGAAGATCAAGGTAGCCAACCCCGTCGTCGAGCTCGACGGCGACGAGATGACCCGGATCATCTGGGACTTCATCAAGCAGAAACTGATCCTGCCCTACCTCGACATCGACCTGAAATACTACGACCTCGGGATCGAAGAGCGTGACCGCACCGACGACCAGATCACCATAGACGCGGCGAACGCGATCAAGGAGTATGGCGTCGGCGTCAAATGCGCGACGATCACCCCGGACGAGCAACGGGTCGAGGAGTTCGGCCTGAAGCAGATGTGGAAGTCGCCGAACGGCACGATCCGCAACATCCTCGGCGGCGTGATCTTCCGCGAGCCGATCATCTGCCGGAACGTCCCCCGCCTCGTCCCGCACTGGACGAAACCGATCGTCGTTGGCCGCCACGCCTTTGGCGACCAGTACCGCGCGACCGACTTCAAGTTCCCGGGCAAGGGCAAGCTCACCATGAAGTTCGTCGGCGACGACGGCACGGTGATCGAGAAGGACGTCTACTCCGCCCCCTCGGCCGGCGTCTACATGGGCATGTACAACCTCGATGACTCGATCACCGACTTCGCCCGCGCCTCGCTGAACTACGGCCTCGTGCGGAACGTCCCGGTGTATCTCTCCACCAAGAACACCATCCTCAAGGCCTATGACGGCCGCTTCAAGGACATCTTCCAGAAGATCTACGACGAGGAATTCGCCGACGAGTTCAAGAAGCGCGGCCTTACCTACGAACACCGGCTGATCGACGACATGGTGGCCTCGGCGCTGAAATGGTCGGGCGGCTATGTCTGGGCCTGCAAGAACTATGACGGTGACGTCCAGTCCGACATCGTGGCGCAGGGCTTCGGCTCGCTTGGTCTCATGACCTCGGTCCTGATGACCCCCGATGGCAAGATCGTCGAGGCCGAGGCCGCCCACGGCACGGTGACCCGCCACTACCGCGAGCACCAGAAGGGCAAGGCGACCTCGACGAACTCCATCGCCTCGATCTACGCCTGGACCGGGGGCCTGAAGCACCGCGCGACGCTCGACAACAACGAGGCGCTGATGCGCTTTGCCACCACGCTGGAGAAGGTCACCGTCCAGACCGTCGAAGATGGCCACATGACCAAGGACCTCGCCCTCCTCGTCGGGCCGGACCAGAAGTGGCTCACCACCATCGGCTACCTGGAAAAGGTCGACGAATACCTGAACAAGGCGCTGAAAGGGTAACCGGCGTGTTGACACCGTAGGGTGGGTGCCAACCCACCTCCCTGCTCGAAGGGCCGGAGGTCTCCTCCGGCCCTTTTCCTTACCCCCGATACTCTACCTGCACGAACCCGTTGTCCCAGTGCCGCGCGCTGACCAGCGTCAGGTCCCGATCCCCCGCGCCATGCCCCCAAAGCGGACGGCCCTGCCCGAGGAGGACCGGGATCAGCGTGACGATCACCCGCCGCACCAGCCCTTCGGCCAGGAAGCTGCGGATGGTCTGCCCGCCGTCGATGTAGACCCGAAGGACACCCTCGGCGGCCAACTCCTCAAGCACCGCACGCGGTCCCTTGCCGCTGACGCGGACCTTCCCGGCCAGCGCCGAAGGCACCGTCACCCGCTCCGGCGTCCGGCTCAGGACCACGACCGGCACCTTGTAGGGCCAGTCCGGGAAGGTCAGCACCTTCTCAATGCTTTCCCGCCCCATCACCATCGCGCCGATCCCGTCCTGGAACGCCGCATAGCCGAAATCCTCCCCTTCCGGCACCGGGCGGCCCGTCAGCCAGCCGATGTCGCCGTCGGGCCGCGCGATGTAGCCGTCAAGACTGGTGGCAATGAATACCTCAGCCGCTGGCAAATGCCCGGTCATGTCGTCCTCCGAAAGCCTGATGCGAAAGACGTGCTGTCTATCCCCGGCACCAGGGCGCGTCAAGAACCTAACGGGAACAAGCGCGGTGCATAGGTCATGCTTATTGACTTTATTTAAGTCAGCATATATGACCCATCTGCCAAGCCCAGAGTCTCCCATGCCCGACCGTCCCGACCAGATCACCGCAGGCCCCCGCCACTCCGCGCTGGATGATGCGCAGGGCATCGCCTTCGGCGTCACGATGGCGGCTCTCGGGATGCATATCCTGACCCACATGGGCTTTGTCACCGGCCAGACCACCGGGCTTGCGGTGCTGATCGCCCATGCCACCGGCCTCCCGTTCCCGGCGGTCTATTTCGCGGTCACCCTGCCCTTCCTTGCCCTCGCCTGGAAACGGATGGGCGCGCGCTTTGCGCTGAAGACCCTTGTGACCACCGCCGCCCTCTCGGCCCTTGTGGCCATCCTGCCGAACTGGGTGGAGCTTGGGCGGATCGAGCCCGCCGTCGCCGCCGTCCTCTTCGGCCTTCTCTTCGGCATCGCGGCGCTGGCCGCCATCCGCCACGGCGGCAGCTTCGGCGGGCTTTCCGTCCTCTGGATCGAGCTTCAGGACCGCACCGGCTTTCCCGCCGGCCACGCGCAGCTTCTCTCCGACGCGGTGATCTTCGGCCTCGCGGCCCTGATCATGCCCTTCGACACCCTTGGATACAGCTTCCTGGGCGCCGCCATCTTTTCGCTCTTCCTCGCCGTCAACCACCGCCGCGACCGCTATGTCGCTGCCTGAGACGCTGCCCCAAGCCCCCGATTTTTCGCCGAAAAATCGTGCCCCCTTTTCCCTGCCGCGCGCTCGGGCTATGCCGCGCGGCATGACCGACCCCGCCCGCCACAGCCTGATCGAGGACGCCCAGGGCCTCGCCTATGGCGCCACCATGGCGGCCTTCGGCATCGTGATCCTGACCCATCTCGGCCTTGTCACCGGGCAGACGGCGGGGCTGGCCGTGCTCATCTCCTACGCCACCGGCTGGGCCTTCGGGCCGGTGTTCTTTGCGATCAACCTGCCCTTCTATGTGCTCGGCTATCTCAGGATGGGCTGGCAGTTCACCCTCAAGACCTTCGTTGCCGTGGGCCTTCTTTCAGTCCTCAGCCTCTGGCTGCCCACGCAGGTCAGCTTCGCCACCCTCAACCCTCTGGTGGGTGCCGTGCTTTTCGGATTTCTCTCCGGCTCTGCCCTTCTCGCCCTCTTCCGCCACGGGGCAAGCCTCGGCGGGATCGGGATCGTCGCCCTGATGCTGCAGGACCGCCTCGGCTGGCGCGCGGGCTGGGTGCAGCTTGGCTTTGACGCGGTGCTCTTTGCCGCCGCCTTCCTCGTGATCGAGCCACGGCTGGTCCTGATCAGCTTCGCGGGCGCGCTGGTGGTGAACCTCGTGATTGCGATCAACCACCGCCGCGACCGCTACGTGGCCACCTGAAAACCTTTCAGAATCGTAAACGCCCACGCCCAAGCCATTGATCCCAATACATTACTCAGTTTTGACCACTGTGGTCACCCCAGCCCCTCTGGCCAGCCGCAGGAAAACCCTGTAAGGCCCCCGCCAACCCTTTCAGGACCCGGACCCACATGGAACTGCGCAACATCGCGATCATCGCCCACGTCGACCACGGCAAGACCACCCTCGTGGACGAGCTTCTGAAGCAGTCCGGCGCCTTCCGTGACAACCAGGCCGTCACCGAACGGGCGATGGACTCGAATGACATCGAACGCGAGCGGGGCATCACGATCCTGGCCAAGTGCACCTCCGTGGAGTGGAACGGCACGCGCATCAACATCGTCGACACCCCCGGCCACGCCGATTTCGGCGGCGAGGTGGAGCGTATCCTGAGCATGGTCGACGGCGTCTGTCTCCTCGTCGACGCCGCCGAAGGCCCGATGCCGCAGACGAAGTTCGTGCTGACCAAGGCCCTCGCCCTCGGCCTCCGCCCGATCGTCGTCCTGAACAAGGTCGACAAGCCCGACGCCGAACCCGACCGCGCGCTGAACGAGGTCTTCGACCTTTTCGCCAACCTTGGCGCCGACGACGACCAGCTCGACTTCCCCCATGTCTACGCCTCCGGCCGCGCCGGCTGGGCGGATGCCGAGCTTGACGGGCCGCGCAAGGACCTCTCCGCCCTCTTCGACCTGATCGTCCGCCACGTGCCGGCCCCGAAGGTCCTCGCCCGCGTGGATGAGCCCTTCTCGATGCTCGCCACCACCCTCTCCGCCGACCCCTACCTCGGCCGCATCCTGACGGGCCGCGTCGAATCCGGCCGCATCAGCACCGGGACGACCCTGAAGGCGCTCTCCCGCACCGGCGAACGGCTGGAACAGTTCCGCGTGACGAAAATCCTCGCCTTCCGCGGCCTCTCCCAGACCCCGATCGACGAGGCGGTGGCCGGCGACATCGTCACGCTGGCCGGCATGACCAAGGCCACCGTGGCCGACACCCTCTGCGCGCTGGAGGTGGACACGGCACTCCCCTCGCAGCCCATCGACCCGCCGACGATCACCGTGACCTTCGGCATCAACGACAGCCCCCTTGCCGGGCGCGACGGCAACAAGGTCCAGTCCCGCGTCATCCGTGACCGCCTGATGAAGGAAGCCGAGGTCAACGTCGCGATCAAGGTCGCCGACACCCCCGGCGGCGAGGCTTTCGAAGTCTCGGGCCGCGGCGAACTCCAGATGGGCGTCCTGATCGAAAACATGCGCCGCGAAGGCTTCGAGCTTTCGATCTCGCGCCCCCGTGTCATCATGCAGGACATCGACGGTGTCCGGCATGAACCGATCGAAGAGGTCATCGTCGACGTCGACGACGAATACTCGGGCGCGGTCATCGACAAGCTGACCGGCGAACGCAAGGGCGACCTTGTCGAGATGAAGCCCGCCGGCGTCGGCAAGACCCGGATCATCGCCCATGTTCCCTCGCGTGGCCTCATCGGCTACCAGGGCCAGTTCCTGACCGATACCCGCGGCACGGGCGTTCTGAACCGCATCTTCCATGGCCACGCCCCGCACAAGGGCCCGATCCAGGGCCGACGGCAAGGTGTGCTGATCTCGACCGAAGCCGGGGTGTCGGTCGCCTACGCCCTCTGGAACCTGGAAGAGCGTGGCCGGATGTTCATTGGCCCGCAGGAACAGGTCTATGTCGGCATGATCATCGGCGAGCACAGCCGCGACAACGACCTTGAGGTGAACCCGCTGAAGGGCAAGAAGCTGACCAACATCCGCGCCTCCGGGTCGGATGAGGCGGTCCGCCTGACCCCGCACATCAGGATGAGCCTGGAAGAGGCCATCGCCTATATCGACGACGACGAACTCGTCGAGGTCACGCCGAAGATCATCCGCCTTCGGAAGCGCGAGCTGGACCCGAACGAACGGAAGCGCGCCTCGCGCAAGGAGTGACGCCGGAAATTCGTCACATTCCCGGGGCATCCTGCCCCGGATGTCCGATGCGCGCGTAGAACTCGCCGATCGTCACTCCCGGCCCAAACGCCTGATCATGGCGCTGTTAGGCCTGTTTGTGCTGGTCTGGCCTATCTGGGACCTCTGGCCCGGGATCGCGTCCTTCACCCTTGTTTCCCCGATCTTCTGGATCATCGCCCTCGGGGCGGCAGCCCTTGGCCTTCTGCTGATCGGCGGATCATTGTTCGGGCGGTCCACCGTCCTGACAATCGCCGGCGATGGCGCAGTGCTGGAAGAGGCGAACCTTTTCCGCCGCAGCGTCGGACCGGTCAGTAAAGCCGACCTTGGCGCGCTGACGGTCGAGGCGCAGGAATGGTCCGACGGCCCGACGACCTGGCGCGTCCGGCTGGAGCGCAAGGGGGGAAAGCCGCTGGTCTCGGAAAGCATTGCCACCCGCGCAGCGGCGGATGACCTTGCCCGGCGGATCGCTGCGGCCCTTGGCCGGACCTTTGCCTGAGCCCGGGCGTCAGTCAGGCGGCAGGCGATCCAGAACCTCCAGCCCGTCGCCCGAACGCCGGGTGATGACGATCTCACCCGAACGCGGGGTGATGCCGGTCAGGGTGCTGATGTTGACCTGATGGGTCACGATCAGGACACGCTCATCCCCGGGCAGCGCGGCGAGGTAGGCAAGCACCTCCGCTGTCTGGCGGTCGGCTGTGGAGCGGTCCGAGAAAAAGGAATTCGCCGCCGGGAAGGGCGTGACGGGGCCAAGGTCCATCAGTTCCGCCGTCTCGGTCGTACGGCACCACTCCGAGCTCAGGATCCGGTCGAATGCGATCCCAGCCGCGCGGAAGCGGTCGCCGATGGCCCGCGCCTCGGCGCGCCCCTCGTCCGACAGGTTGCGCTGTGTCGCGCAGTCACCAAGGCGCATGTCGGGCGGGTCGCCGGTCCCGGGTGCCGTGGCGTGACGCATCAGAAGCACCGCGCCGGGCGTTGCGGCGGCGGTCATCGGGTCGGCCTGCAGGGGTGCCGCAAGGAGGGCAAGACAAAGGGTCAGGACGCGCATGGGCCGAAAGCTGTGGCGCGGCAGAACCGTGGCAAGAGTCTCGCGAAAAGTTCAGGCGGCTGCTGCAAGACGGCAGGGCAGGAAATCCTCCACCATCGCGGTCTCGGCGTCGAAGGTGCAGAAGCTGTAGGGGGGCACTTCCTCCCAACCGCCTTCCTCGGCCTCGAGCGGCTCGGACACGACAGCCCTGCCCTGTCTGCTGTCCGACCAGCGGTGATAGAGCGATGGCGCGGCATCATCGGTCGCGTAGCGCACGGCGTAAAGGCGCTGGCCGTCGGAGAGGGCCGCCGTCATCCGCAGGTGCGGGGCATCGCCCTTCGCCCTCGCAAGACGGATGAACCGTGCCGCAGCCCGTTCCAGCGCCCCGCGCGGGTCGTCATCAAGGCCTTCTGCCAGCGCCACAAGGAACAACGCCTCGCTATCCGTGGCACCTTTGCGGTGCGGGTAGAGGTGTTCGGGGATCATCATGTCGGCATCGCGGCGGAAGGCATCATAGCCGCCGACCTGGCCGTTGTGCATGAAGCTCCACCGCCCGTGCGTGAAGGGGTGGCAGTTGTTGCGGCTGGTTGCCGTGCCGGTACTGGCGCGGACATGCGCGAGGAAGAGGTGCGACTGGACCTGGGCCGTCAGGCTTTTCAGGTTGGGGTCGGACCAGGCGGGCAGGACGTCGCGGAAGAGGCCCGGTTCCGCCTTCGCGCCATACCAAGCGATCCCGAAGCCGTCGGCGTTGATCGCCGTATGGCTTTGCGTTGCACCGTGGCTTTGATGGATCAGGCTGTGACCCGGGCGGCTCACGATCTCCTCAAGGAAGATCGGCGCGCCGGTGTAGGCGGCCCAGCGGCACATCAGCCTGCCCTTTTCGTGGTGTCGGTCATCTGCCCGGCTTTCTTATTCCCGTTACAATAGCAGGAATCGGCCCTTGCGGGAAAGATAGTCCAGTCAAATCGCGGAAATCCTTACTCGATTTCCTCGACAACCATCAGATCGCGGACCGAAGCGCCTTTTGCATGGGCAAGCGCGGCCTGATAGGCGGGCGAGTTGTAGCACTCCACCGCCTTCTCAAGGCTCGGAAAGCGCGCCACCACATTGCGCGGCCGGTCGTTGCCTTCCAGCTGCACATAGCGCCCGCCGCGGGCGAGGAAGACGCCACCGTGGGCCGCAATGGCCTCGGTCGCGCCCTTGGCATAGCGACCATAGGCCTCGGTGTCGGTCACGTGGACATGGGCGATCCAGAGCGCGGTGGGCATCTCAGCCCCCGATCGCGGCTTCGGCCGCCTTGATCGCCGCATCGGCCTGGCCGATGTCAGCGCCCCCAGCCTGCGCCATATCGGGCCGCCCACCGCCACCCTTGCCTCCAAGCGCCTCGGCCGCCGCCTTGACGAGCGTGACGGCGGAAAGCTTCCCGGTCAGGTCTGCGGTGACGCCGGCGGCCACCGCAGGCTTGGCGCCCGTGTCGGCGATCAGGAGGACGGCGCCCGAACCGAGGCGAGCCTTCATCTCGTCGATCAGCGCCGGAAGGTCCTTGCCCGAGACGCCGGAAAGAACCTGAGCAACGAACTTCACCCCGTTGATATCCTTGGCTTCCGGCCCGGCGGCCTTGCCACCCATCGCCACCTCACGCCGCAGTTGCGCGACCTCGTTCGCCAGCGCTTTCCGTTCGTCGAAAAGCGCGCGGATGCGGTCGGCAAGCTCGGCCGGCGGGGCCTTGATGATCGCCGCGATGTCGTTCAGCCGCGCGTCCTGCTGGCGGAGGTGATCGAGTGCAGCCTGACCGGTCAGCGCCTCGATCCGGCGGACCCCGGCAGAGGAGGCGCTTTCCGAGAGGATCACCATCGCGCCGATGTCGCCGGTTCGCTCAACGTGTGTGCCCCCGCAAAGCTCCAACGAATAGACGTTCCCGTCTGTGCCCTTCCCAGAGTTCTTCCATCGGCCCATCGAGACGACGCGGACTTCTTCGCCATACTTCTCGCCGAACAGCGCCTGCGCGCCGATGGCGCGGGCGTCGTCGGGGGTCATGATCCGGGTCTCGACGGGCGAGTTCTGGCGAATGAACGCATTCACCTCGGACTCGATCTCCTGCAGCTTCTGCACCCCGATCGCTTCGCCGTGGCTGAAGTCGAACCGGAGACGGTCTGCTGCGTTCAACGAACCCCGCTGGGCGACGTGATCCCCAAGCCAGCGCCGCAGTGCCTCGTGCAGGAGGTGCGTCGCGGAGTGGTTCGCGCGGATCGCGGAGCGGCGGCCGTGCGCAACCTCCAGCTTCGCAGGTTGTCCTTTGATCACAGTGCCTTCCGTGACCTTTGCAATGTGGATGAAGACCCCGGCGGCCTTCTTCACGTCGGTCACTTCGGCCGTGCCGGTCTGGGTGCGGATGAGGCCGGAATCGCCCACCTGCCCGCCGCTTTCCGCGTAGAACGGGGTTTGGTTGACCACGATCTGCACGGTCTGGCCAGCTTCGGCTTGGCCGACCAGCGCACCGTCGCGGACAAGTGCCGTGACCACGCCCTCGGCAGTTTCGGTGTCATAGCCCAAGAATTCGCTAACGCCCTGTTCTTCGGCGATCTCGAACCAGATCTTCGCGTCCCCCGCCGCCCCGGTACCGGCCCAGGCCGCGCGGGCCTTGGCCTTCTGCTCGGCCATAGCGGCGTCGAAGCCCTGGACATCGACCTCACGCCCCTTTTCGCGCAGCGCGTCCTGCGTCAGGTCCAGCGGAAAACCGTAGGTGTCGTAAAGCTTGAAGGCCGCAGAACCCGGCAGCGCGGCACCTTCGGCGAGGCCCGCGAGCTCGTCATCCAGAAGGCGCAGGCCGCGGTCGAGGGTCTGCTTGAACTTGGTCTCTTCGGTCCGCAGCGTCTCTTCGATCAACGCCTGGGCGCGGGAAAGCTCGGGATAGGCCCCGCCCATCTGGCGGACGAGGGCCGGGACCAGGCGGTGCATCACCGGGTCCTGTGCGCCCAGCATGTGGGCGTGCCGCATCGCACGGCGCATGATCCGACGGAGAACATAGCCCCGGCCTTCATTCGACGGCATGACGCCGTCGGCTATCAGGAACGAGGTCGACCGCAGGTGGTCGGCGATAACCCGGTGATGGATTTTCCCAGGACCGTCAGGGTCTTGGGAGGTGACGTTCGCGCTGGCCTCAATGAGACTGCGCATGAGGTCGGTGTCGTAGTTGTCGTGCTTGCCCTGCAGTAGCGCGCCGATCCGCTCCAGCCCCATGCCGGTGTCGATCGACTGCATCTCCAGCGGAACCAGCCGCCCATCAGCGAACTGTTCGTTCTGCATGAAGACGTTGTTCCAGATCTCGATGAACCGGTCCCCGTCCTCTTCCGCGGAACCCGGAGGGCCGCCCCAGATGTGCGGCCCGTGGTCATAGAAGATCTCGGTGCAGGGGCCGCAGGGGCCGGTGGGACCCATCCGCCAGAAGTTGTCGTCACTGGCGATGCGGATGATGCGGTCGTCCGTCAGGCCCGAGACCTTCTTCCAGATCGACGCCGCCTCATCATCGGTGTGGTAGACGGTGACCAGAAGCTTGTCCTTCGCCAGGCCAAAGTCCTTGGTCAGAAGCTCCCATGCGAAGGCGATGGCCTGGTCCTTGAAATAGTCGCCGAAGCTGAAATTCCCCAGCATTTCGAAGAAGGTATGGTGCCGGGCGGTATAGCCGACGTTGTCGAGGTCGTTGTGCTTGCCGCCTGCACGGACGCATTTCTGTGCGGTGGTGGCGCGGACGTAATCGCGCCGTTCCACCCCGGTGAAAAGGTTCTTGAACTGCACCATCCCCGAGTTGGTGAACATCAGCGTCGGGTCATTCCGCGGCACCAGGGGCGAGCTTTCGACCACCCGATGATCGTTGCGGCGGAAGAAGTCGAGGTAGGTGGAGCGGATGTCGTTCAGGGATGCCATGTCGGGCCTTGTCCTTCAGGCGGAAACGCGGGTTCGGCCAAGGGTGTAGCGGCATGGGCTGGGGCTGTCCACTGCGTTGCGGCATGGGAAAGGGGTCCGGGTCCGGCGTGATCCGATGGGGGCGGAGGAACGCGGGGTGGATGCGCGGCCTGACTGCCGAACCCCTACTCCATGGCCGTCAGCAACTCCTTGAGAACGCTTCATAAAGACTTGCTGCGGCGTCGGCCGGGACTGTCTTCTTTCCGTCTTCCCTGCGTCTTCCCTGCGTCTCTACGCACGGGAAGGCAGTGACCGATTAACCAAGAGGTGCGAATCGACACGCTGGAGCGACGGCCTTCATCAACCGCGCAGGACGTTGATCCGGTCGCCCAGCCGGATCTCGCCGTCGGTCTCGACGCTGCAAAGGACCCCGCGCAGGCGGAGGTGGCGGTGTTCCGGGGTGCGGACCCAGTCATAGGCGGCCTCGCCGTAGCGGACCTTCCATTTCGCGCAGCCGTCGTTGAAAACCTCCGACACCCGCAGGACCGCCGTGCCCACCGCCAGAAGCTGGCCCTCGGGCAGGTTCGCCTCGCTGGTGTCAAGGTCGGCGACAAAGGTATCGCCCGGATGCAGCTGCGCATCCCGGTCACGCCAGACAAGGTCCAGCACGCGGCGCGGCAGGATAGAGACCTGGATGCCGGGATGGCCAGTCCCATCCGGCAGCTTCAGCCACGGGGCCGTGCCCCAGCGTTCGCCGGGGATACCGTGGGCGCGGGTGACCGTGATGCTGTCGACGAAGTTGCGCTGGCCATAGCCGGGACGCAGGCACAGAAATTCAACCGCGCTGCCCGTCTTTGGTGCCTTAAGCACATCGGGCAGCGCGGCTGCAAGCTCATCGGCTGATGGGTGCAGGTTCACTCGTCCAGCACGTCCCCGTCATCGCCGGCCATGGTGAAGTCCAGCCCGTTGGCGGCGCGGATCTTGTCCTCGATCGCCATGGCGACCGAGGGGTTCTGCTTGAGGAAGAGCTTTGCGTTCTCGCGCCCCTGGCCGATCCGTTCGTCGCCGTAGGAATACCAGGCACCCGACTTCTCGACCACGCCGGCCTTGACGCCGATATCCACCAGCTCGCCCGTCTTGGAGATGCCTTCGCCATACATGATGTCGAATTCCACCTGCTTGAAGGGCGGGGCTACCTTGTTCTTCACCACCTTGACGCGGGTGGTGTTGCCCACGACCTCGTCCCGGTCCTTGATCGCGCCGATCCGGCGGATGTCGAGGCGGACGGATGCGTAGAATTTGAGCGCGTTGCCGCCGGTGGTCGTCTCAGGGCTGCCGAACATGACGCCGATCTTCATACGGATCTGGTTGATGAAGATCACCATGCAGTTCGACCGGCCGATCGAGGCGGTCAGCTTGCGCATCGCCTGGGACATCAGTCGGGCCTGGCTGCCCATTTGCATGTCGCCCATGTCACCCTCGATCTCGGCCTTGGGGACAAGGGCGGCGACCGAGTCGACGACCACCATGCTGACGGCCCCCGAGCGGACCAGCGTATCGACGATCTCCAGCGCCTGCTCGCCGGTATCGGGCTGACTGATCAGAAGCTCGTCAAGGTTCACGCCCAGCTTCTTGGCGTATTGCGGGTCAAGCGCGTGTTCGGCGTCGACAAAGGCGCAGACGCCCCCCTTCTTCTGTTCCTCGGCCACCGCATGTAGGGTCAGCGTGGTTTTGCCCGAGGATTCCGGCCCGTAGATCTCGATGATCCGGCCCTTGGGCAGGCCGCCGATCCCCAGCGCGATGTCGAGGCCAAGCGATCCGGTGGAGGTCGCCTCGATCTCCATCGCCGGGCTGTCGGCCCCGAGCCGCATGATCGAACCCTTGCCGAACTGCCGTTCGATCTGCTGGAGAGCGCTTTCCAGCGCCTTCGACTTGTCCATTTCCCGCTTGCTCCCGAGGTCGAGAAGGTTTGCCGTCGCCATGTCACGCTCCTTATTTCATAGCCACCCGCAGGCGGCAATCCTTGCCCATGTTCCCCAAGTGTTCTCACATCTATGGGATCAAACAGAGAACATTTCAACCATATTCTTCCGACTCGCAGCTTTTGCCGGGTTTGGTTAAGGGATAGTTTACGCCGCCGCCTGAAGACGGGGGGAGGCAGGAATTCAGGGACGCGGGGGTCGGAAATGCTGGTGTTCTGGGAAGAAAGGCTCGCGTTTCTGGCGACGCCGAAGACCGGCTCGACTGCGATCGCGGCGGCTCTCGAATCGCTGGCGGCGGTATCGATCCAGCGGCCGCCGCTTCTGAAGCACACGACGGTGCATCGTTACCGGCGTTTCATCGGGCCCTATCTTGAAGCCGCGTCGAAGGACACCTTCACCGTCGTCGCCCTGATGCGCGAGCCGACGGACTGGCTGGGGTCGTGGTATCGCTACCGGCAGCGCGAGGGGACCGATCCGGCGAAGTCGACGCGCGGCATGACCTTCGACGCCTTCGTCCGCGCCTGGTGCAGCGATCCGCGGCCCGATTTTGCCGATGTCGGGAGCCAGGAGCGGTTCCTGCGCCCGCGGCAGGGGGTCGGGGTGGACCGGCTGTTCCGGTATGAGGAGATAGAGACCTTCGTCGCCTTCCTGGAAGACCGGCTGGGCTGCGAGATCATCCTGCCGCGCCTCAACGTCTCGCCTGCCGGGGCGACCGAACTGACACCGGAGACGCGGGCCCTTCTAAGGGAGGCGGCGGCGGATGATTATGCGATGTACGAGACCCTGCAGGGCTAGGCGGCGGGTTGCCTGTCTTTCGGGAAAGGCATGACAGGTCGGCGGGAAACCGCTAGAAAACCAGACAAGGGGCCACGAGACCCCATGAGGCAGAAAAGGGCGGACCAATGATGGATGAGGGTTTCACGCGGCGCGGGCTCATGATCGGCCTGGGTGCGGGTCTGTTGGCGGGCTGTGCCAACGGCGTCGGGTCGAACGGGGCGGCGCAGATCGATGCGCGGGTCGATGCGACGCAGCAGTTCCTGTTCAGCCGGTATCCCGGAACGGCGGACCTTGCCCAGCAGGCGGCGGGGGTGCTTTACATGCCGCTCGTCACCGAGGCGGGCTTCGGGTTCGGCGGGGCCTACGGGCGCGGGGCGCTGCGGATCGCGGGAGCGACCGTCGACTACTACTCGGCCACGAAGGCCACCGTCGGCTTCCAGATCGGGGCGCAGCAATATGCCCATGCCCTGTTCTTCATGACCCCCGCGGCGCTGGAAGAGTTCCGCCGGTCCCCCGGTTGGGCGGCGACGGCGGACATCCGCTATGCGACACCGGAGCAGGGCGCCTCGATCGGCAAGGAGACGACCGAGCTTGACCCGGTCATAGCCCTCATCTTCGGCCAGCAGGGCCTGATCGCGGGGGCGACGCTGGGCGGGGTGAAATACACCCGGATCATCCCCTGACACGTCCGGCTGACCACAGTGGTCAGATTCGGATTTGCGAACGCTATCAGACACTTGGCCGTGGACGTTAACAATTTGGAAAGGGTTGAAGGTGGGGTCAGCCCCACCCTACCTGAGGCGGCGGATAAGGCTGGAGGTGTCATTCCTGCCCCCGCCCATCAGCTGGACGTCCTTGTAGAACTGGTCAACGAGCGCAGTCACGGGAAGGCGCGCACCGATCTCGTCTGCGGTATCCAGGCAGATGCCGAGGTCCTTGCGCATCCAGTCCACCGCAAAGCCGAAGTCGAATTCGCCCTCCAGCATGGTCTTGTGGCGGTTGACCATCTGCCATGAGCCTGCGGCGCCTTGGCTGATGACCTCGACCACCTTCTCGCCGTCAAGCCCGGCCTTTTCGCCGAAGGCGAGCGCCTCGGACAGGCCCTGCATCAGGCCCGCGATGCAGATCTGGTTCATCATCTTGGCAAGCTGCCCTGCCCCGCTGGGACCGATCAGCCGGCAGATGCGGGCGTAAGCTGCCATCACGCCCTCGGCCCGGGCGTAATCGGCGGGGTCCCCGCCGCACATGATGGACAGCTGGCCGTTCTCGGCCCCCGCCTGCCCGCCCGAGACCGGCGCATCGACAAAGGCGATGCCGGTCTTCGCCCCCTGGGCGGCAAGCTTGCGGGTGATGTTCGCGGAAACCGTGGTGTGGTCGACGAAGATCGCGCCCGGCGTCATGCCCGCGAAGGCGCCGTCCGGACCAATGCAGACCGAGCGCAGATCGTCGTCATTGCCGACGCAGGCCATAACGAACTCGGCCCCCTTCGCGGCCTCGGCGGGGGTGCCCGCGCGGCGGCCCTGGTGGCGCGTGACCCAGGCCTCGGCCTTGGCGGTGGTGCGGTTCCAGACGGTCACGTCATGGCCCTTGGCCTGAAGGTGCCCGGCCATCGGAAAGCCCATCACCCCAAGTCCGAGAAACGCCACTTTCGCCATCTTGATCCCTCCGATGATTGCCGTTCATGGCCGGATCGACTAGGAACCCAACATGCCGACCCCGTCAAGCCAACGCCCCAAGATGACTGACCAACCATGCTGACCGCCTTTCGCTGGTTGATCAGGCTTCTGACCGCCGCGATCGTGCTGGGGCTGATCGTGCTTCTTCTGGCCTACTGGATCCTGTCGCGGTCGCTGGTCGACTATTCCGAGGATTTCACCGTGCAGGGCATCACCGCCCCGGTCGAAATCGTGCGGAACAACGACAACGTGCCGCATATCTTCGGGGCGACGGACAAGGACGTGTTCTTCGCCCTTGGCTTTGCCCATGCGCAGGACCGGCTCTGGCAGATGACGATGCTGCGCCGGACGGTGCAGGGGCGGTTGTCGGAGATATTCGGGCAGCCGACGGTGAAAGTGGACGAGCTGATGCGGCGCTACGATCTTTACGGCCTTGCGCTGCAATCGGTCGAGGCGCAGGACGAAGCCACCAAAGCGGCGCTGGAGGCTTATGCGGCGGGGGTGAATGCCTGGATCGGCGAGATCAACAAGGGCGCACGTGGCCGGGGGGCGCCGGAGTTCTTCCTTTTCGAGCCGGAGATCGCCGCCTGGGCCCCGGCGGATTCGATCGCGATCCTGAAGCTGATGGCCCTGCAGTTGTCGGGATCGTTGCAGGACGAGGTCCTGCGGGCGCGGGTGTCGCTGCTGCTCTCGCCCGAGCGGCTGGCGGACATCCTGCCCGACGATCCGGGTCAAGGCGTGGCGGCGCTGCCGGACTTTGCCGCGCTGGTGCCGGGCGTCCTGCCGTCGATGGAGCCGCTGGACTTTGCCCTGGGACCGATGTCGCCGGTGGCCGCACCCGGGATGGGCGGGGCCTCGAACGCCTGGGCGGCGGCCCCGGCGCGGTCGGCGGCGGGCGGGAGCCTCTTGGCAAGCGACCCCCACCTTGACCTGACGGCGCCGACGATCTGGTATCTGGCGCGGCTGGAGCTGCAATCGGGCGGCGTGATCGGCGGCACCATTCCAGGCACGCCCGCCGTGCTGGTCGGCCGGTCGGAGCGGCTGGGCTGGGGCCTGACCACGGCCTATCTGGACGATCAGGACGTGCTGATCGAAGAGCTGAACCCGGAAAACCCCGAGGAATACCGCACGCCGGAAGGCTGGGCGACCTTCGAAAGCCGTCAGTCGATCATCACGGTCAAGGATGAAGCCCCCGTCACGCTGACGCTGCGCTGGTCACGGAACGGCCCGATCCTGCCCGGCACGCATTACCAACTGGCCTCGATCACCCCGCCGGGACATGTCGCTGCCGTCAGCTGGACGGCGCTGAACGGGGCCGACACGTCGATGACGGCGGCGCTGCGGCTGATGCAGGCCGGGGATGTGGCCTCGGCGATCGAGGCGGGGCGGCTGGTCGTGGCGCCCGCGCAGAACCTGATGCTGGCGGACCTGAACGGGATCGCGATGCAGGTCGTGGGCCAGATGCCGGCGCGCGACCCTGCGCATCCGTCGAGGGGCCGTCTGCCGGTGCTGGGAGCGGACCCGGCGGCGGGGTTCAAGGGCACCCTGCCCTATGAGACGAACCCGCGCTTCGTGAACCCAGCAAGCGGCCTTCTGGGCAACACGAACAACAAGATGATCGACCGGCCCTTCCCCGAACATGTGAGCTTCTCCTGGGGCGACACGCAGCGCATCCAGCGCTGGCTGACGCTGATGCAGGCGCGCGAGGTGCATACCCGCGAAAGCTTCATCGAGGCGCAGCTGGATACGGTGAACCCGACGGCGCGGGCCTTGCTGCCCTTGATCGGGGCGGACCTGTGGTTCACCGGCGAGGCGGCCCCCGATGGCACGCCCGAACGGCTGCGGCAGCGGGCGCTGATCCTTCTGGCCGAATGGAACGGCGAGATGAACGAGCATCTGCCCGAGCCGCTGATCGCAGAGGCCTGGCTGAGGGCCTTGCAGGAGCGGCTGATCCGCGACGAGTTGGGCGAAATGGCCGACAGTTTCACCCATATTTCGCCGGTGTTCCTGGAGCGGGTCTATCGGAACGTGGGGGGCGCGGGGGTCTGGTGCGACGTGATCCAGTCGGCGGCGACCGAGACCTGCACCGACATCGCGCGGATCGCGCTGGATGAGGCCCTGCTGCGGCTGACCGAGCGTTACGGGGACAATCTGGAAAGCTGGCGCTGGGGCGACGCGCACCTGGCGGTGCATGACCATCCGGTTCTGGGCGAGGTGCCGTTCCTGCGGTACTTCGTGAACATCCGGCAATCCACGAGTGGGGGTGACGACACGCTGATGCGGGGTGTCACGCGGGGGACGGGGGATGAGCCCTTCCAGAACGTGCACTCGGCGGGCTACCGGGGGGTCTATGACTTTGCCGACCCCGACAGCTCGGTCTTCATCACCGCCACGGGGCAGTCGGGGCATCCCCTGTCGCGGCACTATGACGACCTGGGCGAGCTTTGGCGGCGGGGGGAGTATATCCCGATGTCGCTGGACCCTGATCTGGCCCGCGCGGCGGCGGCGGGGGTGATGGTGCTGACGCCGGAGGGGCAATGATCCGGACCGAGCGGCTGCTGCTCCGCCCAGCGCGGATCGGGGATCTGGGGGATGTGCATGCGATCCTGTCCCAACCGGCGGCGATGCGCTACTGGGCGACGCCCGAGCATGAAACGCTTCAAGAAAGCCGCCAGTGGCTGGAAGGCATGATCGAGGGGGCGTCGGAGACGGACTTTCTGATCGAGCATCAGGGCCGCGTGATTGGCAAGGCCGGGGCGTGGCGGGTGCCGGAGGTGGGGTTCCTTTTGCATCCCGACCACTGGGGCAAGGGTCTGGCGAAGGAGGCGATGACGGCGGTGATCGCGCATCTTTCCGCCGATCCGGACCTTGCCGAACTGACGGCCGATGTCGATCCGCGCAATGCGGCCTCTCTGGGCTTGCTGGCGCGGCTGGGGTTTGTCGAGACCGGGCGGGCGGAGCGCACGCTGAAGTGGCGCGACGAGTGGTGCGACAGTGTCTACCTTGCTTTGCGGCGGCCCGCTGAGGGCGCGTCCTAAAGCTCGCGGTAGCGTTTTTCCTGCCGGGCGGTCCAGCGGACGGTGAGGCGGTGGCCCTGATCCGTCGCCTCCTCGGCGGTGACGACGCCCTGGTCGTGCAGCCAGGCGCGCTTGCGGCCTTCGGAGAAGGGGAGCGTGAGGGTGCGTTCGGTCTTTTCCTCGTCAAAGGCGCGGGAGATGGCGGCAAGGAGCGGGGCGATCCCCTCGCCCGTCAGGGCCGAGACGGCGAAGACGTCCGGGCGGCCGGCTGAATTGAGGGCCAGGTCGGCTCGGGCGTCGGGGGTGACGAGGTCCAGCTTGTTCCAGACCTCGATCAGGGGCGTGTCGTCCTTGACGCCGAGAGAGGCGAGGATCTCGGCCACGTCGGCGGCCTGTTCGGCCGTCTCGGGGTGGCTGATGTCGCGGACGTGGAGGATGAGGTCAGCCTCGAGCACCTCTTCCAGCGTGGCGCGGAAGGCGGCGACAAGCTGGGTCGGCAGGTCCGAGATGAAGCCCACGGTGTCGGAGGCGATGATCTTGCGGCCGGAGGGCAGGACGATCCCGCGCATGGTGGGGTCGAGCGTGGCGAAGAGCATGTCCTTGGCAAGCACCTCGGCCCCGGTCATGCGGTTGAAGAGCGTGGACTTTCCGGCGTTGGTATAGCCGACAAGGGCCACGAGCGGGAACGGCACCTTACGGCGCGAGGCGCGGTGAAGCTCACGCGTCTTGACCACCCGGTCGAGCTGGCGTTTCAGGCGCACCACCTGATCGTCGATGGCGCGGCGGTCGCTTTCGATCTGCGTCTCGCCCGGGCCGCCGACAAAGCCGAAGCCGCCGCGCTGGCGTTCAAGGTGGGTCCAGGCCCGGACAAGGCGGGTGCGCTGGTAGCTGAGGGCGGCGAGTTCGACCTGGAGGACGCCTTCGCGGGTGCGGGCGCGGTCGGCGAAGATTTCGAGGATGAGCGAGGTGCGGTCGAGAAGCTTGACGCCCCAGGCCTTCTCGAGGTTGCGCTGCTGCACCGGAGAGACCGCGCCGTCGACGAGGACCAGCTCGATCCCGTCAGCCTTGAAGCGCGCCTTCAGCTCTTCGACCTTGCCCGAACCGAGGAGCGTTGCGGGGCTCGTCCGCGACAGGCGCACGACTTCGGACCCCAGGACCTCAAGTTCCGGAAGGGCGGCGGCCAGCGCCACGGCCTCGGCCAGCCCGTGTTCGGGAAGCCGCCGGGCCGAGGCGGACTTCAGCGCCGGGTGGAGCACATAAGTCCGCGTTGCCGCCGCGGCGGTGTCGCGCAAGCGGTTCCCTGCCCGGTCGGACAGAAGGTCGTCATCGCCCTGCGGATCGCGGGTGATCAGTCTTCCCCTTCGTAAAGACTGATCGGCGCGCCGGGCATGATGGTGGAGATCGCGTGCTTGTAGACAAGCTGCGACTGGCCATCGCGGCGCAGAAGGACACAGAAATTGTCAAACCAGGTGATCACACCCTGCAGCTTGACCCCGTTGATAAGAAAGATCGTCACCGGAACTTTCGCCTTCCGGACATGGTTCAGGAAGGCGTCTTGCAGGTTTTGCTTGTCGGCGGCCATTGTTGTTTTGCCTTGTTTTTCTATCGCTTCACTGTCACGCGAGGCTTTCCTGGACGAAAGCCTGATCGTCACCGCCAGAGACGGCCTGTGCAAAGTATGCTGCGCCTTGGGAGGAGTTTCCAGCGCAAAAGTTGACAGTCTGCAAGCGACGCCCGGGCCCTGTTGCAGCGGCGGGACTAGCTGCGGCTGCGGCCGGGAAGGATCAGCGCAAGGAGGGCCAGCGTTTCCAATCTGCCAACAATCATCGCGAGGCCAAGGATGGCCTTCACAACGGTCGACAGTGAGTCATAGGCGATCGGGTCGGCAAGGGCGACTTCGGCCAGGGGGCCAGTCGTGGTGAGCGCAGCGATGGCAAGGATCAAGGCAGGTTCGAAGGTGACACCGGCCAGCGTCAGAAGCGCTGTGGTGACGGCGATCGAAGCGGCGAAGAGGATGAAGAACACCCAGGCAAGCTGCGCGCCTTCGCGGCGGAGGCGGCGCGCCTCGCCACCGCCGCGCCCGATGGAGCTGGGGTGGATGATCCGTTCAAGCTCACGCTCGCCGTGCCGGAGGAGCGCATAGATACGCAGAAGCTTGACCCCGCCGGCCGTGGTCGCCGTGCCGCCGCCGATGATTGCAAGAGCAAGCAGCACCAGGCCCGGCGTGCCGATCCCGGACCAGTCGGCGCCGGTCTGCCATTCCCCGGAAATGTAGCCGGTGGTGGTCAGAAAGGAGGTGACGGTGAAGAACACGCCCCAAAGCGATGGTAGGGCCTCGGCCTCGTCGACAGGGGTGACGCCGGCATCGATGCGAAGCCAGTGGCGGAGGAAGAGGATCGTCGTGACCGAGAGAATGATGACGGCGGCGAGGCGCAGTTCGACATCGCCGAAGATCGAGCGCCCGGCCTGCGCGGGCCCGGCGGCCGGCAGGGGAAGCGCGCGGCGGGTGATGGCGAAGATCAGGAAGGCAAGGATCAGCACTTCGCCCATTGCGCCGGAACCGCTGGTGCCGGCTGTGGCCTGACCGGTGATGCCGGATGTGGAAAGCGTGCCCATCGCAAGGATCAAGGCGCTGATCCCGGCCTCGCCCGCGATCAGGAGGGCCACCCAGAGGATCAGGGTCAGGGCGGTATATACCGGGAAAAGCCGCAGGGCAAAGCGGACCAGTCGCTCGGTCGGCTCGGCCGTCCTTGTCACCTGCGATGCCCCTTGCGCCCCACGCCCCGGTACCCTGCCCGAGGCGACCTCGGTCCCGCCAAGGTTCATGGGGGCCAGGATCGCATAGGCGGCCAGAAGCGTGATGAAGCCGCCGAACCAGCCCACCAGCGCCCGCCAGAGATGCACCGCATCCGGCAGGCGGTCGGGGTCATAGACCGTGGCCCCGGTGGTGGTGAAGGCCGAGAGCATTTCGAACCAGGCGTTGGTGAAGGTCGTGTCGGGCACCGCCTCGACCAGCGGGAGGGCCATGACCGGGGGCAGGACGACATAGGCGCCGACCAGCGCCGCAAGATGGCTGCGCGCAAGGTTCCGCGGGTTGTAGGCCGCAGTCGCGACCCCAAGCATCACGGTGCCGATCAGGATGATGAGGGCCGACCAGAGGAAATCCCGGCCAAGGGCGGTCTGGTCGCTGCCCACGGCATAAAGTGCGGGAAAAAGCGCAAGGCCGCCCACAAGGCCGATCAGCACGACCAGAAGCGGCAGTTCGGCAAGCCGCGCAAGCATCAGAAGAAATCGATGGAGACCTGCAGGAGGCGCTCCACTTCCGGGACATCGCTGGCCATGGCGAAGAGGGCGATAACATCGCCCGTCTCGATCCTGAGGTCGCCGGTCGGTTTGAGGACCTTCTCGCCCTTCATCACCGCGCCGACCAGAACGCCTTCGGGAAATTCGATGTCGCGGACCAGCCGCCCGGCGAGGGGCGAGGTCGACAGGACCTGCGCCTCGATCAGCTCGGCCTCGGCATCGCCGATGGAATAGACCGCCCGCACCCGTCCGTGCCGGATATGGCGCAGGATCGACGAGACCGTGGTGGCGCGCGGGTTGATGTAGGCATCGATGTCGAGGGGCGCCATAAGGGGGGCCAGGGTCGGATCGTTCACCAGCGCGATGGTCATCTGGCAGCCTGCCTGCTTGGCCCGGACCGAGACGAGAAGGTTGGTCTTGTCGTCATCGGTGACGGCAAGGATCGCGTCGGCCCGGTCGATCGCGGCTTCCATCAGGATGTCGATGTCCATTCCGTCGCCGTTGAGCACGATGGTGCGTTCCAGCCCGTCGGCGGCGGCTTCGGCGGTGGCGCGGTCCTTTTCGATGATCTTGGCGCGGACACGGTCGGTCCGTGCCTCAAGCGCCCGGGCGACGGCAAGACCCACATTGCCGCCGCCGACGATCACCACGCGTTCCTGTTTCTTGGTCTTCTTGCCGAAGATTTCCAGCGCGCGGTTCACGTCCTCGACATGGGTGAAGACGTAGATCTGGTCCTCGGCATAAAGCTGGTCGCCCGGGTCGGGGGCGAAGAGCCGGTCCTCGCGGCGGATGCCGACGACGATGGCGCGGAGGGTCGAGAAAAGCTCGTTCAGCTGGCGCAGAGGCGTGTTCAGGACCGGGCAATCCTCGGAAAGCTGGATGCCAAGTAGCTGCGCCCTGCCCCCCATGAAGCTTTCGGTGTCGAAGGTTGCAGGCGCGGCGAGGCGCTGAAGGGCGGCCTCGGCCACCTCGCGTTCAGGGCTGATCACGACGTCGATCGCCAGCCGGTCCTGGTTCGTGAGATCACCGTAAAGGGCGGCGAGGTAGTTCTGCGCCCGGATGCGGGCGATCTTCCTCGTGATGTTGAAGACGGAATGGGCCACCTGGCAGGTGACCATGTTCACCTCGTCTGAATGGGTTGCGGCGATCAGCATGTCGGCATCGCGCGCGCCTGCGCGTTCGAGGACGTCCGGATGGCTGGCCCAGCCGACGACGCCCTGGACGTCGAGCGTGTCGGTCGCGCGGCGGACGAGGTCCGCGTTCATGTCGACCAGCGTGACGTCGTTCTTTTCGCCCGAGAGATGGCGGGCGATCTGCCACCCGACCTGGCCTGCGCCGCAGATGATGACCTTCATCGAATGCCCTGCCTTCCCGAGGGTTCTGAATGTCAGATCGGGGCGGGTGGGTCAATCGGCTGGGCGGTAGCCCTGATGGGTCAGCCCGGGGAGTTACTCCTCGAACTCGGCAAAGCCCTTGCCACCGCGCGACGTGCCGACGACGCCGAGCGACTTCAGTTTGCGGTGCAGCGCCGAGCGTTCCATGCCGACGAAGCTGGCGGTGCGACTGATGTTGCCGCCGAAGCGGTTGATCTGGGTCAGGAGGTATTCCCGCTCGAAAAGCTCGCGCGCCTCGCGGAGGGGAAGGGCCGCGATGGCGCCGGAGAGCATGACGCCGGTGTCAGCCTCGGCCCGGGTTTCGGCACCGGGAAGCTCGTTGGGCTCAATGGGCCCGGCGCTGTCGCCAAGGATCAGGAGCCGTTCGACCATGTTGCGCAGCTGCCGGATGTTGCCGGGCCAGGCCATGGTCTGGAGGACCGTCTCGGCATCGGGCGAGAGTTTCCGTTGCGGCAGGCCTTGGGTCTTGTGGAACCAGTCGATGAAATGGCGGGTGAGTTCGGGGATATCCTCGCGCCGTTCGGAGAGCGGGGGGACGGCGATGGGGACGACGTTCAGCCGGTCGTAGAGTTCCTGCCGGAAGCGGCCGAGGCCGATCTCGGCGCGCAAGTCGCGGCAGGTGGAGGAGATGACGCGCAGGTCGACGCGGACCTTGTCGGTGCCGCCGGCGCGGGTGAACTGCTGTTCGGTGAGGACACGGAGGATCTTGCCTTGGGTGCCGAGGGGCATGTCGCCCACCTCGTCGAAATAGACCACCCCGCCGTGGGCCTGTTCAAGCAGACCGGGCTCGACACCGCGGTCCGGCGTTTCGCGGCCGAAGAGCACCTCTTCCATCCGCTCGGGCTCGATCGTGGCCGAGGAGACGATAATGAAGGGGGCCGCGGCGCGGTTGGAGTTGGTGTGAATGTAGCGGGCGGCCATTTCCTTGCCCGACCCGGGCTCGCCGGTCAGCATCACCCGGCCGTTCGACTTTGTCACCTTGTCGAGGTTCGACTTCAGAAGCTTGAAGGCAGCGGAGGAGCCGAGCATGTCGGCCGAGGCGACGTCGCGGCGGCGAAGCTCGATGTTCTCGCGGCGGAGGCGGCTGGTTTCCATCGCCCGGGCCACCACGACCATCAGCTGGTCGATGTTGAAGGGCTTTTCGATGAAGTCATAGGCGCCCTGCTTGATCGCGGCGACGGCGATCTCGATGTTGCCATGGCCGGAGATGATGACCACGGGGATGTCGGGGTTGTCGCGCTTGACGGTCTTCAGGATGTCGATCCCGTCCATCCGGCTGTCCTTGAGCCAGATGTCGAGGATCATCAGCGAGGGCGCCTCGACGTTGATCGCGGCAAGGCATTCGTCAGAATTCGCGGCGAGGCGGACGTTGTAGCCTTCGTCGCGCAGGATGTCGCCTACAAGTTCGCGGATGTCCTGTTCATCGTCGACGATCAGAATGGTCATGTCTTACCCTCCCTCCGCCGGAACTCTGGCTTCCGGCGGGACATTGGACTTTGGCTTGCGCCGCGGGCTGCGCGGCAGGCGAATCTCGGCAAGGGCACCGGCGTGGTCGTTGCCCTCGAAAACCGGCGCATCGAGAAGGGCGAGCGTGCCGCCATGTTCCTCGATGATCTTCTTCACGATCGGAAGGCCCAGCCCGGTGCCCTTTTCGCGGGTGGTCACATAGGGCTCGAACAGCCGGGCGCGGTCGGGGGGGAGGCCGGTGCCGTTGTCGGCGATGCGGATCACGACCTCGGCCTCGGTCGCCTCCAGCGCCACGCGGATTTCCGGACGGAAATCTGTCGAAACGCCCTTTTCCTGCCGGCTTTCAATGGCTTCCCCGGCGTTCTTCATCAGGTTGGTCAGCGCCTGGCCGATCATGGTTGCGTCAAGCTCCATCGGCAGGGGATCCGACGGGATGGTGGAGACGAAGCGGACCGCGGGCTGGCCGTTTTCCTGCAGAAGCACAGCGCCTTTCAGAAGTTCGGCAAGGTCGCAGTCGCGGCGGTCGGGTTCGGGCATCCGGGCGAACTTGGAGAATTCGTCGACGATCCGGCGCAGGTCGTTCGTCTGCCGGACGATCACGTCGGTGTATTGCTCAAGGTCCTCGTGATCGCGGACCTGGGCGGAGAACTTGCGCTTGATCCGTTCGGCCGAAAGCTGGATCGGCGTGAGGGGGTTCTTGATCTCATGCGCGATGCGGCGGGCGACGTCACCCCAGGCGGCCATGCGCTGCGCCGAGACAAGCTGCGTCACGTCATCGAACGCGACGACGTAACCTTCCAGGCTGCCCTGATCCGTCCGGCGCATGCTCATGCGGACTAGGAGGCTTTCCTGCTTGCCTTTGCGGGTCAGGCGCACCTCTTCCTGGACGGCGCTGCCGGTTCCTTCGCGCAGGCGGTCGAAAAGGGCTGCGAACTCGGGCACGGCGGCCGAGATCGGCATGTCGGACTGGCCATCCTCAAGGTCCAGAAGCCGTTCGGCGGCGCGGTTGACGAAATCGATGTCGCCATCACTGTCCAGCCCGATCACCCCGGCAGTCACGTTCGAAAGGACCGAATCGAAGAGCCGCCGCCGGCGTTCGGTCTGGCGGTGGCTGTCCATCAGCGCCTCGCGCTGGCCCTTGAGCTGGCGGGTCATCTGGTTGAAGAGCCGCCCGAGCGAGGCGATTTCGTCATCGCCGTCCTCTTCGGTCACCTGCACGTCAAGATCGCCGCCCCCGACGCGTTCGGCCGCGCCCGCAAGGCGGCCCACGGGGCGCGACAGACGTTCGGCGAACCAGAGGCCCAGCCAGACCGCGGCGAGGATCAGGATCAGCGCGAAGCCAAGGTAGATGAGGCCGAAGTTGAACAGAAGTCGTCCCCGTTCGCTTTCCAGCTGGTTGTAGAGCTGCACGGTTTCCTTCGTCTCGTCGAGAAGCGAGAGGATCGAGCCGTCGACCTCACGCGTCACATAGAGGAAGCGGTCGGTGAAGCTGCTGAGGAAGACGAGCGCGCGGAATTCGTTGTTGGACCAGTCGGGGATGAGGACGGTGTTCCCCTCGCGCGCGAGGTCCAGCTGTTCCGGGGTCGGCGGTTCGAAGCCGAAGAGATAGGAGCGTTCGCCGCGGGTCCTAAGCGCGCCGGTGCTGTCGACGAGATAGGCCTCTTTCAGGCCGCGCTGGATGACCTGCTGACCCTGGCTGAGGAGCGGCCGGACCTGATCGTCACCCAGGAAGACCGCCTGCTGCTTCGCGCGGTTGAGAAAGTTGGCGAGGGCGACGGCATCTTCGGCGAGATCATTGCGCTGGACGGCCTCGTACGCTTCGGCGGCATCGAGCGATGAGCCGACGACCGAGCGCACGCGCTGGGAGAACCAGCCCTCAAGCCCGATGTTGATCGAGAGGACCGCAAAGACCGCGACGAGGACCGTCGGGATCAGGGCGATCAGCATGAAGACGCCCGAAAGCCGAAGGTGCAGGCGCGATCCGGCCGAGCGGGACCGCCGGTCGGCCATAAGCCGCATGACGCGCGCAAGGACGAGGGCCGCGATCGCAAGGACATAGATCAGGTCGGCCAGAAGGATCAGCCGCAGGACAGGCGAAGCCGCGTCCTGGTTGAAGGGTCCCATGGCAAGGAAGGTGGCAACCGCAAGGACGGGACCGAGGAAGACCAGGCCAAGAGTGACTGCCGTCTGCACCCGGCGCTGCCGTCGCAGCCGGGAAAAGCGTGCCCAGACATCGCCCTGAATGATGCGGTCCAACCGAATCCGTCCGATAGCCGGGGGTCAAGCCGCCCCCTGCCACCATATCTTGCGTCGCAGCCGGGTGAAACCGAAAAGACACGTCGCCTGTGGCTGCGTTACATCAATTTTCGCCGACGGGTCACGCGGATGTCGAGATCGGTGATCTTCTTGCGGAGCGTGTTGCGGTTGATGCCCAGAAGATCGGCACATTTCGCCTGGTTGCCGGCAGTGGCGTCGAGCGCGATCTCGATCAGCGGCAGTTCCATTTCGCGCAGGATCCGCTGGTAGACGCCTGGGGGCGGCAGCGCGCCACCATGGAGGTCAAAGTAGCGCTTGAGATGCCGGGCGACCGAGGCAGAGAGCTTTTCGCCGCTGGTGCCATCGGCGCGGGGTTCGGGGCTGGGCTGGTTGCCGAGGACCTGCTCCACCTCGCCCCGCGAAATCTCGGATTCCGAGGCGGTGACGAGAAGGCGGCGCAGGGTGTTTTCCAGCTGCCGGACGTTGCCCGGCCAGGAATAGGCGCGCACCAGTTCGGTCGCGTCGGCGGACAGACGGCGCGCGGTGCCAAGGTCACGCTCGCCCCGGGCCAGGAAATGTTCGGCCAGAAGCGGGATGTCATCCACCCGTTCGCG
Source organism: Tabrizicola sp. T46 (assembly GCF_057219895.1). Classification (NCBI taxonomy): domain Bacteria; kingdom Pseudomonadati; phylum Pseudomonadota; class Alphaproteobacteria; order Rhodobacterales; family Paracoccaceae; genus Tabrizicola; species Tabrizicola sp. T46. Next base: position 49,564 of record NZ_JBXVVV010000006.1, on the reverse strand, counting down.
CAAGGAGGGCACATGCAGGGTTACACCGCCGAGACGGTAGAAGAGATCCTGGCGGAACTGACCGCCCTCCATCCGGGCGGAGAGGTCGGACTGGCTGGTGGACATGATGCGGGGGGCGTTGTCGCCAAGCAGGTCCAGCATCCGCACGACGCGCGCCTGGGCATCCTCGTCGAAATCCGCGACCTCGTCAAAGACGATGGAGCCGCCGCGCGCCTTGGCCAGAAGGGTTGAGGGGCCGTCGACGCCCTGCAGGTCGGTGGCCTGGGCCACGACGAAGGGCAGCGTGCGGCGGTCGGAAAAATCGTGGATCGCGCGGGCGATCAGCGACTTGCCGGTGCCGGATTCGCCGGTGACGAGGACGGCAAGGTCGGTGTTCATCACCCGTGCGACCAGGCGGTAAAGGGCCTGCATCGCGGGGGTGCGGCCGACGAGCGGCAGGTCGTCGCCGGCATCACGGGGGGCGACCACAACCTTCGGGGCGCGGCGCTTCTGTTCCAGCGCCTTCGACGACCGCTTCATCAGGTCGGGCAGGTCGAAGGGTTTCGGGAGGTAATCGAAAGCCTCGGCCTCGGCAGCCTGGATCGCGGTCATGATGGTGTTCTGGGCCGAGATCACGATCACCGGCAGGCCGGGGCGCATCTTGGCGATCCGGGGCAGCGCGTCGAGGCCGTTGCCGTCGGGCATGATGACGTCGGAGATTACAAGGTCACCCTTCCCTTCCTCGACCCAGCGCATAAGCGTCATCAGGCTTGAGGTCGCGTGGACCTTGCAGCCCGCGCGGGTCAGGGCCTGGGTCAGGACCGTGCGGATCGTGCGGTCGTCATCGGCGACAAGGACGGTGCCATCCATTATTTCGCTTCCTTCTTCCTGTCGCGCGGCGCCATGGGCAGCGACACGCGGAATACGGTGCGACCGGGGACGGAATCGACGGAGATCCAGCCCTCGTGGTCGGAGATGATCTTGGAGACAAGTGCGAGGCCCAGGCCGGTGCCGTTCTCGCGGCCCGAGACGAAGGGTTCGAAGATCGACGAGGCGATCTCGGGCTTGATGCCGGGGCCGTCGTCGATGATCTCGACGTTAAGGGGTAGTGCTGCGGAAGGGCCATCCTTGCGGCGGAGGCGCAGCGAAAGGTCGTAGAAGGTGTGCAGCCGGATCGTGCCGCCGGTCTTGCAGGCCTCGGCCGCGTTCTTGATGAGGTTGAGGAAGACCTGCATCAGCTGGTCGCTGTCGGCGAAGGTGGGGGGCAGCGAGGGGTCGTAATCCTCGACGATCGTCATATGCGCGGCAAAGCCGACCAGTGCGGACTTGCGGGCGCGGTCGAGCGCGTCATGGATGTTCGTGGGTTTGCGGTCGGGGGGACGGATGTTCCCGAACTGCTCCACCTGCTCCAGCAGCTTCACGATGCGGCGGGTTTCCTCGACGATGAGGTCGGTCATCTCCTGATCCTCGGTGGCAAGGTTCATCGAGAGGAGCTGGGCCGCGCCTGAGATGCCGGCGAGGGGGTTCTTGATCTCATGCGCCAGCATCTCGGCCATGCCGATGGCCGAGCGGGCGGCGGATTTCACGCCCATCGACCGGCCAAGGCGATCCGCGATTTCGCGCGGAGACAGGATCAGCATCACGACATCGGGGTTGTCGTGCATCGGCGCGAGGTGGATCGTGCACTGCACGGGCGGGCGTTCGCCGGTGGTCACGTCCACGTCATTGATGTTGAGGGGCGACTGGTTGGCGCGGGCACGGGACAGCGCCTCTTCCATCGGGGCGTCGATCGACAGCCGGTCGAAGGCAGGCTGGCCGCGGAGGGCCCGGTCCGACATGTTGAGAAAGGTCTCGGCCGCCGGATTGACCTCGAGGATCCGGGCCTGAGGGTCGATCAGCAAGGTCGGCAGGGGCAGCGAGGCCCAGATCACGCCGGGCACCGGGTAAGGCATCCGGTAGGGCGTCATGCGGCAAGCTCCAGCTCGGCGAAGGCCAGTTCGATCAGCTGGATCACCTCGGCCGGGTCGGTGGAGGTGAGGATCGCCTCGCGGGCATGTTCGAGCCCCGCTTCCTCGAGATACCAGCCAAGGTGCTTTCTTGCCATCCGAAGGCCAAGGTCGCGGCCGTAGAAAGTGAGCATGTCGTCGTAGTGATCGAGGATCATGCGGCCAAGGCGGCCGCCTTCGGGGATCTTGGGTGCAGGGGTGCCGTAAAGCTCATGCGCGACTTGGGCGAGGCGCCACGGCGCGCCTTGTGCGCCGCGCCCGATCATCACGCCGTCGGCCCCGGAAAGGCGCAGCGCCTCACGCGCGGTGGCGGTGTCGGTGATGTCGCCATTGGCGATGACGGGGATCGTCACGGCCTCTTTCACCGCGCGGATCGCGGCCCAGTTGGCGTGGCCCTTGTAGAACTGGCAGCGGGTGCGGCCGTGGATGGTGATCATCCGCACCCCTGCCCCTTCGGCGCGTCGGGCAAGCTCGGGCGCATTGTGGAGCGTGTCATCCCAGCCGAGGCGGGTTTTCAGTGTGACGGGAACCTTCACCGCCTTCACCACCGCCTCGATCAGCCTCAGCGCAAGGTCGAGGTCGCGGAGAAGCGCCGAGCCGCAGAGTCCGGTCGTCACGCGCTTCGAGGGGCAGCCCATGTTGATGTCGATAATCCGGGCGCCCTGCCCTTCGACGAACTTTGCCCCTTCGGCCATCCAGTAGGGATCGCGCCCCGCCAGCTGGACCGAGGTCGCCTGTTCGCCGAACCCAAGCTCTGCCCGGGCGCGGGCTTCGGGGCGGGCGCGCACGACCTCTTCCGAGGCGACCATCTCGCTGACCACAAGGCCGGCGCCGAACCCAGCGACCAGCCGACGGAACGGCAGGTCGGTGATCCCCGCCAGCGGAGCAAGGAAGACGGGTGGGGCAATCTCTACCGGGCCGAGGGCGATGGGCAACTGCCTGATCCTTGTGCAGACCTCTTCCTGTTAGCGCCCCGGGCAGACAGCACCAAGACGCCAGCCCCGGAATATGGCTGAAAAAGATGCGATGCACAAATTTTGAGCATATCCGCCCGGTCGCGCGCCAGATTGTCATCCCGCCCGCGAGCGACTAGCAAGGCGAGAGGGGGAGTGGCAATGGACACAGCCGTCATCATCGTGGCCGCCGGGCGGGGCACCCGCATGGGCGGCGAGGTGCCGAAGCAGTGGCGGCTTCTGGCTGGAAGGCCGGTGCTGGAGCATGCCGTGGCGGCCTTTGCCGGATTGCCCGTGGTCGTGGTGATCCACCCGGATGACCGCGCCCGGGCCGAGGGGCTGGGCGTCCGGCTGGTGGACGGCGGGGCGACGCGGGATGCGTCGGTGCTTGCGGGTCTTGCCGCGCTGGAGGGGACCGGGGTTAGTCGGGTCCTCATTCACGACGGCGCGCGGCCCCTGGTCAGCCGGGCGCTGATCGACCGGCTGATCGCGGCGCTGGACAAGCATGAGGGTGCAGCACCGGCGCTGGCCGTCACCGATGCGCTCTGGCGGGGGGACGGGGGGTTCGTCCGTGGCACCGTGGACCGGGCCGGGCTTTACCGGGCGCAGACGCCACAGGCCTTCCGCTTTGCGCCGATCCTTGCCGCCCACCGTGCCCATCCAGGCGGGGCGCTGGATGATGTCGAGGTGGCGCGTGCGGCGGGCCTTGACGTCGCGATCGTCGAGGGCGACGAGACCAATCTGAAGCTGACCTTCCCCGGCGACTTTTCCCGGGCCGAGGCGATCCTGCGGAGGCGAGACATGGATGTGCGCTTGGGTAACGGCTACGACGTGCACGCCTTCTGCGAGGGCGACCATGTGTGGCTGTGCGGCGTGAAGGTTCCGCACACCCGGGGGCTGCTTGGCCATTCGGATGCCGATGTGGGAATGCATGCCCTGACCGACGCGATCTATGGTGCCTTGGCGATGGGCGACATCGGCCGCCACTTTCCGCCAAGCGATCCGCAATGGAAGGGCGCGGCGAGCCATATCTTCCTGTCCCACGCCATGGAGTTGGCCCGTTCGCAGGGTTACGCGTTGGCGAATTGCGATGTGACGCTGGTCTGTGAGCGTCCGAAGATCGGCCCGCATGCCATTGACATGAAATCCGAATTGGCGCGGATCATGGAGGTCGAGGTGGGCCGCGTGTCCGTCAAGGCCACCACCTCCGAAAGGCTGGGGTTCACCGGGCGCGAGGAAGGCATCGCGGCGCTTGCCACCGCCACGCTGGTCAAGGCATGAGCGCGCTGATCGCGACCTTCTTCGGCAGTGGGCATCTCCGGCCCGCCTCAGGTACCTGGGCGAGTGCGATCACTGTGGCGCTGGGGGTTGCGGCCTATCAGGCCGGATGGGCTTTGGCCGTGCCGGTCGCCTGCGTCATCGCCACGCTGGCGGGGTTCTGGGCCGTGCCGCGCTATCTGCGCGCCAAAGGGGGCGAGGATCCTTCGGAAGTGGTGATCGACGAGGTGGCGGGGCAGCTTCTGGCGCTTTCCTTCACCGTCATTCCGTTGTGGCGGCATGGGGTCGAGGACCTGTTCCTTGCAGCCTGGCCGGGCTGGGTGGTGCCGTTCCTGCTGTTCCGCCTTTTCGACATCTGGAAGCCCTGGCTTGTCGGGCGGGCCGACCGGATGGAGGCGACCGCCGGGGTCATGCTGGATGACCTTTGGGCCGGGCTGTTCGCCGGGATCGGCTCGGTCGCGCTGGCCGGGCTTTACCACGGGTTGCTTCAGTGAACGTGGCCGATCTTCTGACCCGGGCACGGGCAAAGGGGATGCGGATCGCTACGGCGGAGAGCTGCACCGGCGGGATGGTCGCCGCGGCGCTGACTGACATTGCCGGGTCGTCCGACGTGTTCGACCGGGGCTACGTCACCTATTCCAACGCCGCGAAGGTGGCGATGCTGGGGGTCAGGCCGGAGACACTGGCTGCCCATGGTGCCGTGTCCGAAGCGGTGGCGGAGGAGATGGCCCTGGGCGCGCTGAGGCAGTCGGAGGCAGGTCTTGCCGTCTCGATCACCGGCATCGCGGGACCGGGCGGGTCGGAGTTCAAGCCCGAGGGGCGGGTTTGCTTTGGTCTTGCCACCCGGACAGCCGTCAGGGTGGAGACGGTCGAGTTCGGGGCGCTGGGGCGGGCACGGGTCCGGAAGGCCGCAACAGAGCACGCGCTTGAACTTTTGTCGGCTGCGCTGGGGTAATGACGGCGCTGGGGCGCGCCTAGGGATGCAGGGCGAAGAAGCGGAGGATCTCGGTGTTCGCATCGATCTCCCGTGTCTTGCCTTCGGTCAGCCGCGCTTTCCGCCCGCCCGGCCAGTGATGGGCTCCACCTTCGACCGTGATCAGGCGCAGGACCACCCTGCCCTTCCTGCTGTGGTCGGTCACCGTCACCGAAGTGCCATCGTCGTGGCGGTCGATGCGGCGGCTCGCGGTTTCAACCGACGCCCAGGGGGCGAGGAAAGCCGCGACCACCGAAGGCACGGAGGCAAAGTCGGTGCGGGTCAGGCTGGCATCCCCCCTGCCACCGGCATAGGGCACCATGGCGTCCGCTGTCCCATGGATGATGAGCGCCGGCACCGGACCGGCGATGCGGGTCGCCCCGGTATCCATTGTGCCGGCAATCCCGGCCACCGCCCGCACCTTGCCCGGGTTCCGGGCGGCGAAAGTCTCGGCCATGATCGACCCGTTGGACATGCCGGTCAGGTAGACGCGGCGCGGATCAAGCCCGTAGCGCTGCGCTGCATCCCGGATGACCGCCGCGAGGAACGCCTGGTCATCCACACGCCTCCGCGCGGCATAGCCGCAGCAGTAGCCGCCGTTCCAGGTCAGAAGCGCGTCACCCCGGCGCCCGCTGCCAGCGGGAAAGGCGACGGCATAGCCCTCGCGCAAGGCGGCGCGTGCCAGGCCCGAGGCGCGGGCGAACTGGTCGGGCGAACCGCCGCCACCGTGCAGCGCCAGGATCAGCGGTGCGCCCTTCGGGTCAGGCGGAAGCGCGATCTCGTAGAACCTGTCGCCAATGCGGACGGTTTCCGCGGCAAGGGAGGCGGGCGAGAGGGCGAGAAGGATCAGGGTCAGGATCACGCGCATCGGGGGGCCTTCGGTCTTGGGACGTGGCGATCCCTGATACGCGGGGCCGCGCCGGTTCCGGCGCGGTCAGAGCGGCGCGGGGCCGTAAAGTTCGGCCGCGCGGCGTTCGAAGGCGCGCACGATCCGCAGCATCGCGTCGTTGAAGACCAGCCCGATGATCCCCTGAAGGATCGCATTGCGGAACTCGAAGTCGACGTGGAAGTCGACCTCGCAGCCGCCGGGGATGTCGCGGAAAGCCCAGGTGGACTGCATGTGGTGGAAGGGGCCGTCCAAATATTCGGTCTCGATCCGCCCCTGCTCGGGCCAGAGGGTGACGCGGCTGGTGAAGCGCTCGCGGAAGACCTTGAACGAGATCACGAGGTCGGCCTCCATCACCTCGCCACCGCCTTCGATCGGCTTGCGCGTGCGGATACGGGCGGCCGAGTTCCAGGGCAGGAACTTCGGATAGGACGCCACATCGGCCACCAGGTCGTACATCTGGCGGGCGGTGTAGGGCAGGCGCTTGGTCTCGGAATGGGTGGGCATGGGCTGTGCTGCGAAACGTATCACCCATGTCGCGCGTCGGATGGCAGGGGTCAAGCCGTGACTGCGCCGCAGGTTACCGGACAAGCCCCGATGAGAATCATTTCGGAACTGTTGCCGACATGCGATCAGACAGGCGCCCCATGCCAGACCAAGGACCTGCGGATGCCTGAACGCCCCGTCGAGAAAGCCCCAGCGCCGCCTTACGTGATCGACCAGATGATCAGCGCCAAGGCGATTGCCGCCCGGGTCGAGGCCCTGGCGCGCGAGATCACCCGGCATTTCAAGGGCACCGACAAGCTGGTGGTCGTGGGGCTTCTGCGCGGGTCATTCGTGTTCATCGCCGACCTCGTGCGCGAGATCGACCTGCCGGTCGAAGTCGATTTCCTGGAGGCGTCATCCTATGGCGATGCCATGCAATCCAGCCGCGAGGTCCGCATCCTGAAGGACCTGCGCGGCGAGATCGCGGGGCGCGACGTGCTGGTGGTGGAGGATATCGTCGATACCGGGTTCACCTTGCACCATGTCATCCATCTTCTGAAGGCGCGGGAACCTGCGCGGCTGAAGGTCTGCGCGCTTCTGGACAAGCCCTCGCGCCGGGAGGTGCCGGTCAAGGCCGACTGGACCGGGTTCGAGATCCCGGACGAATTCGTCGTGGGCTATGGAATCGACTTTGCCCAGAGGAACCGGAACCTGCCCTACATCGGCAAGGTGCGCTTCACGGGGTCGGGCGCATGAACATACAGGGCTGGCTTCTGCGGGCGTCGCGATGGGCGCGGAACCCGCCGTCGGAGGGTCGAGTCAAGCTTGTCCTTGGCGTGGTCGCGATCTGCCTTGTCATCGTCGGGATCGAATGGCTGTTCGGCTGGCCCGACTGGCTGACCGTGAACCGCATAAGCGCGAACCCGTGACTGGACAGCTCGACCGCCTTCGGTAGGCTGCCGGGACCGAAGCGGGAAGGGATAGCTCATGCGGATCTTGCGGTTGCTGGTGGCCTTGGCCCTGATCGGGGCGATGGGACTTTGGTTTCTGGCGCGGCCCTCGGGGCTTTCTGAAGCAGCGGTGGCCGGGCTTGCAGGCGATGCGACGAAGGGCGAGCTTGTCTTCTGGGCCTCGGGTTGCGCGTCCTGCCACATGGCAGAGGGCGCGAAGGGCGAGGCGCAGCTGGTGCTGACTGGGGGGCAGCGGTTCCCGTCGGATTTCGGCACTTTCATCGCCCCGAACATCAGCCAGGACCCGGAACAGGGGATCGGGGGATGGAGCCTTCTTGATCTGGCCAATGCCCTGACCCGGGGCGTCAGCCCGGGTGGCGAGCATTACTACCCCGCCCTGCCGTATGCGTCATACGCCAAGATGCAGCTGCAGGACGTGGCGGACCTTCACGCCTTCCTCCAGACCCTGCCCTCTGACCCGACGTTAAGCCAGCCGCATGAACTGGCCTTTCCGTTTTCTCTGCGCCAGACCATCGGGGTCTGGAAACTGCTTTATCTGAACGACGACTGGGCGATCCCGGGATCCCTGACGCCCACCGCCGAACGCGGGCGCTATGTGGCCGAGGCGATGGCGCATTGCGGCGAGTGCCACACGCCGCGGACGGCCCTGGGCGGCATGGACACGGCCCGCTGGCTGGGCGGGGCGCCCAATCCGTCCGGCCAGGGACGGATTCCGAACATCACGCCGGCCAAGCTGGGCTGGACCGCGCCGGACATCGTGCAGTACCTCACGACCGGCTTCACGCCCGAATTCGACAGCGTGGGCGGGCACATGGCCCATGTGGTCGAGAACATGGCGCGGCTGCCGGAAAGCGACCGGCAGGCGGTGGCGGAGTATCTGCTGGCCGTGCCGGACGTGGAGTAATCGCGATTAACCGGGCGTTTACCTGTGCGGTACAAATTGCCGTGCATGAAGCTTTCGCAATCCCGCATCTCGGATCCTGACGGCTGGATCGACCTGGTCTTCTCGGCAAATGCCGCACAGGGCGGTGTCGTCCGCCGCGCGATCGGTTGGGTGGCTACCTAGGTGGGGCATGACCGCTTCGTGGCGGAAGTGCAGAAGCGGGGGTTTCACCTGCTTCTCACCCAGACGCAATACATCGTGATCGGCAATGCGGGCCCGGTTCGGATGCTCTTCTGATTATCGCAGAAAATCAGTGCACGAGTTTTCTGCGAAAACTCGCGGTCAGCCCCGGCCGGCCTGGCGCGCGGCGCGCATGCGGGCGAAATCGTCGCCAGCATGGTAGGACGAGCGTGTCAGTGGCGTCGCCGAGACCATGAGGAACCCCTTGCCCCAGGCGGCGGTCTCATAGGCCTTGAACTCCTCGGGGGTGACGAAGCGAGCGACCGCGTGATGTTTCGGTGTCGGCTGAAGATACTGACCGATGGTCAGGAAATCGACATCGGCCGAGCGCATGTCATCCATCACCTGCGCCACCGCCTGACGGTCCTCGCCCAGACCAACCATGATGCCGGACTTGGTGAACATCGTCGGATCAAGCTCCTTCACCCGCTGCAAGAGGCGCAGCGAGTGGAAATAGCGGGCGCCCGGCCGGACCTCGGGGTAAAGGCCGGGGACGGTTTCAAGGTTGTGGTTCAGCACGTCGGGACGCGCAGCGACAACGGTTTCCAGCGCCTCGGGTCCGCAGCGCAGAAAATCCGGGATCAGCACCTCAATCGTCGTTTCGGGGCGCCGGTGCCGGATCGCGCGGATCGTCTGGGCGAAATGCTCGGCCCCGCCATCGGCCAGGTCATCGCGGTCGACGGACGTGACAACCACATGGCTCAGCCCAAGCTCGGCCACCGCATGGGCCACGCGGCCCGGCTCGAAGGCGTCGAGCGCCTGTGGCTTGCCGGTGGCCACGTTGCAGAAGGTGCAGCCGCGCGTGCAGATCTCGCCCATGATCATCATGGTGGCGTGACCCTGGCTCCAGCATTCGCCGACGTTCGGGCAGCCGGCCTCTTCGCAGACGGTGACGAGCTTCTTCTCGCGCAGGATGTCGCGGGTGCGCTTGTAGCCGTCCGATGTCGGCGCCTTCACCCGAATCCATGCGGGCTTCTTCGGCTGGAGGTTGTCCGGCCGATGCGCCTTTTCCGGGTGGCGTTCGTCGGGAAGCTTCAGGTCACGCATCGGAAAACCTTTAGACCGTTTCAATCGCACGAAAAGCGTTCGCGATTTCAGCGTCCCGTGTAATCTGTGCAGGCGTAAGACGCAACGGCAACTGCCTTGCAGGGGCTGCAACACGGCAATGAACCGGAGCCCATCGCAGGTCCGGTCAGTAAGAGGGAACGGAATGTCCAAGAAACTTATCGCCGAAGTGATCGGCACCTTCATCCTTGTCTTCTTCGGCTGCGGCGCTGCGGTGATCGCCGCTGGGGTTACGGGGGCCGCCGGTTTTCCGGTTGGCATCGGCTACACCGGCATCTCGCTGGCCTTCGGCCTGGCGATCGTTGCGGCCGCCTATGGCCTTGGTGCCATCTCGGGGGCGCATCTCAACCCGGCGGTGTCGCTGGGCATGCTATTGGCGGGCCGGATCGACGCGGGCACCTTCGTCGGTTACGCGATTGCCCAGGTCATCGGGGCCATCCTTGGGGCGGCAGTCCTTTACCTGATCGCCTCGGGCTCTGCCGGCTGGTCGGGCAGCATGGGCGCCAATGGCTGGGGTCCGGGATACCTGGGTGAATACTCGCTGGTCGCGGCCTTCACATTCGAACTGGTGATGACCTTCATCTTCGTGACCGTGATTCTGGGGGCCACCGACAAGGCCGCCCCGGCGGCGATGGCGGGGCTTGCCATCGGCCTGACGCTGACCGCGATCCACCTTGTTGGGATCAACGTCACGGGCGTGTCGGTCAACCCGGCGCGGTCGATCGGACCGGCGCTTTTCGCGGGTGGGACTGCCCTCTCGCAGCTCTGGCTCTTCATCGTCGCCCCCCTGCTTGGCGGCGCGATCGCCGGGATCGTGCATGCCGCTGGTCTGACCCGCGCGGACTGAGGCAAAAGACCGCCTGCGGTTCCCTTGACCTTGATCAGGGTCAAGGGAGCCGCCCCCGGTTCGTGCGATGAAGCGGGCGAACCGAAGGACACGACGGCCTGACCATGACCACACCCGAGCTTTCCCTGGCGATCCTTGCCCTTCTCCTGACGCCGGGGCCGACAAATTCGCTGATGCTTCTGGCCGGGGCCGAGCGAGGGCTTTGGGGCGCAGGCCGGTTGATCCCGGTCGAGCTTGCCGGATATCTGATCACCGTCGTCCCGTTGGCCCTGGTCGGGGACTCCGTGCTGGAAGCCTGGCCGGGACTGCACGCGGCGGTCACACTGGCAGCGGCACTTTGGGTGGCGGTGCTGGCACTGCGGCTTTGGCGTCTGCCGGATATTGCGACGGCGGCAACGGTCGGGGCGCGCACGCTTTTCGTCACCACGGCGCTCAATCCCAAGGCGCTGATCTTCGGACTGGTCCTGTTGCCTTCCCCCAACCACCTTGCCGGGAACCTGATCCTTTTTGCCGGTCTTGTGGTCGGGGCGGCGCTTCTTTGGGCCGGGTTCGGCGCGATGGTGCGGCGGGGGTCCCCGGGCCAGCCACCACTTCTTTTCCTATTGCGGCGGCTGGCTTCGGTCGCGCTGGCGGCGATGTCGGTTCTTCTGGTCCTGCGCGGACTCCAGGCCTGAACTTCAACCGATCAACGGGCCTGACGGGCCGTAGGTCTCGTCATAGTGCCGGCGCAGACGCATCAGCGCGATGCGCAGCACGATCTTGCCAGACCGGGCCGCCCAACCCAGCCGCTTTTCGGCAACTTCCAGCCCTTCCAGAAAGCAGCAGCAGCGCAAGGCGAAATCGCCAAGACCGGGGCCAAGGTCGCGCAGCGCCGCGGCCACCCGGGCGCGGGCGCGGCCCGGCCCCTCGGCCAGGCCGCTGTTGGGCTGAAAGCCGCCCCGGTCGCCCGCCGTCAGGAAACGGTCCCAGTTCTGGGCCACGCGCGGCCCCATCTGCGCCAGTTCGAAATCCTCGCGCAGCCGTTCGGCGGCATCGACCACTTCCGGCTGCAGGAAGGACTTGCCGTCGCGATCCAGCCTGCGGCCAAGCAGCGCCACCGGGCTTTCCGCCACATTGTAGCGGACGCGCTGCGATCCTCCGTCCTCTACGACCTCGCGCTCGTCCCAATGGCGATGCTGGTCGGCAAAGGGCGCGGCAGCCTCGCCCAGGCCCTGACGGCGGCGGTCATCCTCACCCGTCATCCGCTTCAGCGCCGCACGCCCTGCCCCGGTGATTTCGTGGGTCGAGACCCGCCCCGCCTTCCGGCAGGCGATCCAGTCCTTCAGGATGCAGGCCTGCGCCACGGCGCGGTCGATGACCGCCGTCCGCAGCGAGCGGCCGTCGGGAAGCTCGCGCAGGATGACGGCCTTTTCCATGTCGGGGGCGATGGCCATCAGGGCACCGGGTTCCACCAGCCGGCGCAGAACCCAGCGCCCCTCACGCGTCAGGACGGCTTCATCGGTCAGATCGGGCACAAGGCCGGAACGGAGCTGGGCAGACATGGGCTGATCCTATCGGGCTGGGTCATCAGGGGCGCGGTGGGAATAGTGGGAGAGCGCAGCCAGAGCCTCGTCCATCAGCGGGTCCTCACGGCGGACCTCGAACCGGCGCACCTGCCGCAGGATCGTCGAGGCATGCAGGCCCTCGCGTCGGGCGATGGCCCGAAACGAGGTCCCTTCTTCGACATGATCAAGGTACAGGCGCACCGCCGAGGGAAGCCAGGCGGGCAAGATGGCGGCAGTCAGGTCTGACAATTCATTCGTCCCGTACTAGTCCACACCAAGGGTGTGCTGAGTCCAGCCTTGGACTGATGCAACCTTGGGTGGAATTGGTTACCTGTTCGTTAAGCTTTCGGCCTGCCTTAACAATTGACGGGATTTCCTAAACCTTTCGGTAACCTCCGCACGCTGCGGCGTAGCGAACGCAACGCCAGGTTGTTTCATCCGATAGTGGCCCCGGTCCAGTAACGGAGGGTCACCATGTCGGATTTTCGGATGATGCTTGCCAACCTGCGCCGCCCGCGGCTTCTGATGCATGCGGCAAGGTTCGGCCTTGGCGATTACCGGCGCGAGCGTGACCTGAAGCGGTTGGTCGACGGTGCCGCCTCACCGGAAGAGACGGTGCCGCGGCTGCTGTCGGTCGAGGAAGCGCTGGAGGCGACCCGGCTTGCAGGAGATGCCAGCTATTCCGCGGCCCGCCATATCGACGTGCTGATCGCCCTTCTGGCCGAGGTGCGGATGCTGCGCCGGGGCGGGTTGGTCTAGCGGTCAGCGCGCGCGCAGGGCGAAGCCGATCGCATTGCAGATCAGCCGCCCGACGACATTGGCCGAAAGACCAAGCGGGTCCTGGCCGGGCACGAGTTCCACGACCGAGAACCCGGCCAGACCCTTGCGGCGGATCGCAGCGGCAATCAGGTCCGCCACCTCCTCGAACCGGAAGCCGCCGGGGGTCGGCGCGTTCACCGCCGGGCAGACGGACGGATCAAAGGCATCGGCATCGACCTGTATCACCAGCCGCCCGCCCTCGGGCAGCGACTGTGCCAGTGCCGCCATCCCTGTCGCCCGCGCCTCGCGCACGGTGATCAGCCTGGCGCCCCAGGCGAGCGCGGCCTCGACCTCCTCGGGCCGGGCCGAGCCGACGCCGCGCATCCCGACCTGGGTGATCGATCGCACAAAGGGCAGTTCCGACGCCCGCCGCATGGTCGAGGAATAGCCGTCCCGCACCCCGCCCAAACTGTCGCGCCAGTCGATATGGGCGTCGATCTGCAGGACATCGACAGGACCGATATCGGCAAAAGCGCGCAGGAAGGGAACCGGAACGGAATCGTCCCCGCCGATCATGACCGGGAATGCCCCGGCCGACAGGATGCCGCGGGTCGCGTTCTCGATGCGGGCGCGGTTCCCGGCGCCATCCTCAGCCCCGGCCAGATCACCAAGATCGACCAGCCGCGCGCCTGGCGGCAGGAGCGAACCACCAAGGTCGAAGTCGTAATGCGTGATGTCGGTCGAAGATTGGTTCACCGCCGCCCGAACCGCCTCGGGCGCGTCGGAGCTTGCGGTGCCAAGGGTGTAACCGACCTCACCCTTCGGCGGATAGGGCGTGCCATGGCCAGCCCCGAAGATGACGGCATCACCGGCACGCAGGCCGTCGATCCCGACGACGGGCTGGTCAAGAAAGCTGCGCTTGGGGGGCGAGAACATGGCACCTCCGGATCATGGGGACCATCGTTCAGGCGGACGGATCGACGCTGATGCCAGCGTAGGTCCGCCCGTTTCCGTCCGTCAAGCCTCAGATGAACGCGTCCGGCATTTCGGCCTTGCGGTTGGCGACGAAAGCCTCCAGCGCCTCGCGCACCCCTTCGTCCAGCGCCGGCGGCTGGTAGTCGGCCAGCTGCTTTGCCACCCGCTCGGTCGCCAGGGCCTGCGTGTCGCGGCTGCCTTCCTCGGCCCAGGTCTCGAAGGGCTTGTAGTCCAGAAGGTCCGACCGCCAGAAGGCCGACTTGAAGTTCGCCTGGGTGTGCGAGCAGCCGAGGTAATGCCCGCCGGGACCAACCTCGCGGATCGCATCCATCGCCTGGCCGTTCGTATCCATCATGATGCCCTGGGCAAGATGGTGGAGCGTACCGAGCTGGTCGGCGTCCATCACGAACTTCTCGTAAGAGCTGACAAGCCCCCCCTCCAGCCAGCCGCAGGCGTGCAGCATGAAGTTCACGCCCGCCAGCAGCGCCATGTTCAGGCTGTTCGCCGTCTCGTAGGCCGCCTGCGCATCAGGGAGCTTGGAGCCGCAGAACGACCCACCCGACCGGTAGGGCAGGTTCATCCTCCGGGCAAGCTGCCCCGCGCCATAGGTGATATGCGCGGCTTCCGGCGTCCCGAAGGTCGGCGCGCCCGAGTTCATGTCGATCGAGGTCACGAAGGCGCCGAAGATCACCGGCGCGCCGGGGCGGACGAGCTGGGAATAAGCGACACCCGCCAGCACCTCGGCCAGGACCTGCGTCAGCGTGCCCGCGACCGTGACCGGGGCCATTGCCCCGCCGACGATGAAGGGGCTGATGATCGCGGCCTGGTTCGCACGGGCATAAACCTCGAGCGCGCCCATCATGATGCCATCGAAGGTCAGGGGCGAGTTGATGTTGATGAGGGAGGTCATCACCGTGTTCTGGTCGACGAAGTCATCCCCGAACAGGATCTTCGACATCGCCACGGAATCGGCGGCGCGCGTGGGTTCGGTGACCGACCCCATGTAGGGCTTGTCGCTGAGGGTCATGTGCGCAAGCAGCATATCGAGATGGCGCTTGTTCACCGGGATATCAGTCGGCTCACACACCGTGCCGCCCGAGTGGTGCAGCCATTTCGACATGTAGCCGAGCTTCACAAAGTTCTGGAAATCATGCAGCGTCGCATAGCGCCGCCCGCCCGCGGCATCGCGCACGAACGGGGGGCCGTAGACCGGCGCGAGGACAAGGTTCTTGCCGCCGACCTCGACGTTCCGTTCCGGGTTCCGGGCGTGTTGCGTGAAAGAAGACGGCGCGGTGGCACACAGTTTCCGCGCGAGGCCGCGCGGAATATGCACCCGCTCGCCCTTCACATCCGCCCCCGCCGCGCGCCACAGGTCCAGCGCGCCGGGGTTCTCGACAAAATTCACGCCGATCTCTTCCAGCACCATCTCGGCGTTCCATTCGATGATCTGAAGCGCCTCTTCGTTCAGGATCTCGAAATTCGGGATGTTGCGCTGGATGAAGCGGGCGCTTTCGAAGCTGACCGCCGTCCGCTCTGCCCGGCGGCTGGCCCCGCCCCCGCTGCGCGCCCTGCGTCCTGCCAATTCGTTCATCTCGCGGCCTCCGATCCGGTTTGCCGCCCTTATGCCGCCAAACGCTGACCGCCCGCCCCTCGTTTCCGTCGCCTGCCAACCAAAAACGACACGCGCCGATCCGGAAAACGACCTGCTCTTCTTTTCTGCGGAAGCATCCCACGGGGGCCCGGGGGTGTGAAACTCCCGGTCCGACGCCTGCACCCCTTGCGCCACTCCAAACCTCGCGCTACGCGGGCGCATGACCCAGCACGACCGCCTTCTCATCATCGACTTCGGTTCCCAGGTGACGCAACTGATCGCGCGCCGCCTGCGCGAGTTGAACGTCTACTGCGAGATCCACCCCTACAACCGCGTGGACGAGGCCTTCCTTGCGGCCTTCGCGCCGAAGGCGGTGATCTTCTCGGGCGGTCCGGCCAGCGTCTATTGGCAGGACGCGCCGATGCCGCCGAAGGGTGTCTTCGACCTTGGCGTGCCGATCCTCGGCATCTGCTACGGCCAGCAGGTGATGATGCACTGCCTTGGCGGGCATGTCGAAGGCGGCCACGGCACGGCGGAGTTCGGCCGTGCTTACGTGACACCCACGGCCACGACCCACCCGATCCTCGCAGGCTGGTTCGACACCGATGATGGCCACGGCGGGCGCGAGCAGGTTTGGATGAGCCACGGCGACCATGTTTCAAGACTGGCTCCGGGTTTCCAGGTCCTTGGCACCTCGCCCAACGCCCCCTTCGCCATCACCGCCGACCCAGCGCGTCACTTCTACGCAGTCCAGTTCCACCCCGAGGTGCACCACACCCCGAAAGGCGGCAAGCTCTACGAAAACTTCGTGCGTCTTGCCGGCTTCAAGGGCGACTGGACCATGGACGCCTACCGCGAGGAGGCGATCGCCAAGATCCGGGCCCAGGTCGGCGACCAGAAGGTCATCTGCGGGTTGTCCGGGGGCGTCGATTCCTCGGTCGCCGCCGTGCTGATCCACCAGGCGATCGGCGACCAGCTGACCTGCGTCTTCGTCGACCACGGGCTTCTGCGACTGGGCGAGGCCGACCAGGTCGTCACCATGTTCCGGGATACCTACAACATCCCGCTGATCCACGCCGACGAAAGCGAGCTTTTCCTCGGCGCGCTTGAAGGCGTCAGCGACCCCGAGGTCAAGCGCAAGACCATCGGCCGTCTTTTCATCGACGTCTTCCAGAAGCACGCGAACGAGGTTGGCGGGGCAACCTTCCTTGCGCAAGGCACGCTCTACCCCGACGTGATCGAAAGCGTCAGCTTCTCGGGCGGCCCCTCGGTCACGATCAAGAGCCACCACAACGTCGGCGGCCTGCCGGAAAAGATGGGGCTGAAGCTCGTCGAACCCCTGCGCGAGCTTTTCAAGGACGAGGTGCGCGCGCTTGGCCGCGAACTTGGCCTGCCCCCCGCCTTCATCGGCCGCCACCCCTTCCCCGGCCCCGGCCTGGCCATCCGTTGCCCGGGCGAGATCACGGCCGAAAAGCTCGACATCCTGCGCCGGGCCGATGCGGTCTACATCGATCAGATCCGCAGGCACGGCCTTTACGACGAGATCTGGCAGGCCTTCGCCGCGATCCTGCCGATGCGCACCGTGGGCGTGATGGGCGACGGGCGGACCTATGACTATGCGCTCGCCCTGCGTGCGGTCACCAGCGTGGACGGAATGACCGCCGACTACTACCCCTTCACCCACGACTTCCTCGGCGAGACCGCGACGCGGATCATCAACGAAGTCAAGGGTGTCAACCGCGTCTTCTACGACTGCACTTCGAAACCGCCGGGCACGATCGAGCTGGAGTGATCCCCGCTCTGGACATTTGCCGCCCACCCCGCAAGGGTCGGCGGCATGACCCAGCCCAACCGCCCGATTGCCGCCGCGCTCTGGATGACCGGGGCCATCGCCTCGTTCACCGCGATGGCGGTGGCGACGCGCGAGATCAGGGGCGCGCATGACACGTTCGAGATCCTCGCCTACCGTTCGGTCGTCGGCTTCTGCCTTGTCCTGATCGGGGCGGCGGTCCTGGGCCAGCTTGGGCGGATCAGCACCAAGCGGCTCGGCGGGCATGTCATCCGCAACATCTTCCACTTCACCGGCCAGTCGCTCTGGTTCTGGGCGATCACCATGATCCCCCTCGCCCAGGTCTTCGCGCTGGAGTTCACCTCGCCGATCTGGGTCATCCTCCTGTCGCCGCTTGTTTTGGGCGAGCGTCTGACCGGCCGCAAGCTTTTGGCCTGTGCGCTTGGCTTCAGCGGCGTCTGGATCGTGGCGCAACCCGATTTCACCGCCATCGACCCGGGCGTCCTCGCCGCCATTGGTGCCGCCTTCTTCTTCGCGACGACGACCCTGATGACCAAGGCCCTGACCCGGAACGAGGCCATCGTCTCGATCCTTTTCTGGCTGACGCTGATGCAGGCGGGATTCGGTTTTGCGGCCGTTCTGGCCGACGGCACGATCACGCCGCCCAGCCTTGCCACCCTTCCCTGGCTGGTCCTGATCGGCATCGCCGGCGTCTCGGCGCACCTTTGCCTTACGTCAGCCCTTTCGCTTGCCCCCGCGTCAAGCGTCGTGCCGGTCGATTTCGCCAGACTGCCGATCATCGCCGCCATCGGGGCCGCCTTCTACGGCGAACCCGTTGAAATCACGCTGTTCCTTGGCGCAGGCCTGATCTTCCTCGGGATCTGGGTCAACCTGCGCGCTGGGGTGTCCGGGCCACAGGTGGTGACCGTCACAAAACCGTGACGCGGCGTCATTGATTGACCGGTTTTTCGTGCGCCCATAGCCTTGCATGCAGGGAAATTCCTTCATTCGGGGATGAGGACAATGAAACGCATCATCAGCACGGCCGCAGCAATGGCTGCCGCCGCAACCACGGCGCAGGCCGGCGGGGTCGAGCGCTCCACACAATCCGTGGCGATCCTGTTCGAACAGGGCCGCTATGCCGAACTCAACTTCGGCCACTTCAGCCCGGACGTTTCGGGTTCGGTCGCGGGCGGCCTGCTCCAGTCCGGCGACATGGCGCCGAGCTACAACAACTGGGGTCTTGGCTACAAACAGGACCTGAACGACCGGATGGCGCTGGCCATCATCCTGGACGAGCCGATCGGGGCCGACGTCTTCTATCCCGGCACCTTCGGTGTGCCCGGGAACTATCCCCTGGCCGAAACCACCGCGGACCTGCAGTCCTGGGCCCTCACTGCCCTTCTGCGCTACAAGTTCGAGAACAACGTCTCGGTCTATGGCGGTCTCCGTTACCAAACCGTGAAGGGTGACGTGTCCATTCCGCTCGTCGGCGCGCCGCTTGGCTATACGCTCAGCACCAACCACGACAGCGAGCTTGGCTATGTCGTCGGCTTCGCCTGGGAGAAGCCGGAAATCGCCGCGCGCGTGGCACTGACCTACAACTCGGCGATCACCCACACGCTCGACTCGTTCGAAACGCTGGGGCCGGCCTCGCTGGCCAGCACCTTCGAAACCGAGGTGCCGCAGTCGGTGAACCTGGAATTCCAGACCGGGGTCGCCACCGATACGCTCCTGTTCGGCTCGATCCGCTGGGTGGACTGGAGCGAATTCGTCATCGACCCGGTGCTTTACCCTGCTGCCCTCGGCCCGCTGGTCAGCTATGCCAAGGACCGCGTGACCTACAACCTCGGCATCGGCCGGCGCTTCAACGAACAATGGTCCGGGGCGATCACCGTCGGCTATGAGGCTTCGGATGGCGAGCTGACCGGCAACCTCGGCCCGACCGATGGTGCCACCAGCATCGGCCTTGCCGGCACCTACACGATGGACGCCGTCAAGATCACCGCAGGCATCCGCTATGTCGACATCGGCGATGCGACGACGAACCCGCCGCTGAGCGCCCGCTTCACCAACAACGACGGGATCGGCGTCGGCTTCCGGATCGGCTATTCGTTCTGATCCATCCGGCGTCTGGCCCAGGAACCCCGCCCCTTCCGGGCGGGGTTTTTCGTTGTGAATCCGGGGCCCCGGCGCTAACAGGGGCGGGACAGGAGCCCCCCGATGATCTACCGCACCGCCCGCGACTACCTTGCTGCGCCGAAAAAGCGGGTGCTCCTCTTCGGCATGTCGGGCCTTGGCAAGACGCATCTTGCCAACATGCTGCGCGACCAGGGGTCCTGGTTCCACTACTCGGTCGATTACCGCATCGGCACGCGCTACATGAACGAATTCATCGCCGACAACTTCAAGCGCGAGGCGATGAAGGTTCCGCTCCTGCGCGAGCTTCTGATGACCGACTCGGTCTACATCGCGTCGAACATCACCTTCAACAACCTCGCCCCGCTCTCGACCTACCTCGGCAAGCCCGGGAACCCGGCGAAGGGCGGCCTTCCCTTCGCCGAATACATGGTCAGGCAGGAACAGCACCGCGCCGCCGAGGTCTCGGCCATGCTCGACACCGCCCGCTTCATCGACCGGGCCGAGGCGATCTATGGCTACCCGAACTTCGTCTGCGACACCTCCGGCTCGATCTGCGAAGTGGTGAGCCCCGAAGACCCCGCCGATCCGGTGATGGCGCAACTGCGCGAAACGCTCCTCCTCGTCTGGATCAAGGGGTCCGAGGCGCATACGGCCGAGCTTGTCCGCCGCTTCGACCGCGCGCCGAAACCGATGTACTACCAGCCGGCCTTTCTTCACGCGATGTGGGAAGAATACCGCGCAACCCATTCGGTGACCGAAGAAACCTGCGATCCGGATGCTTTCGTCCGCTGGACCTATGCCCGGGCACTCGCCCACCGCCAGCCGCGCTATGCCGCCATGGCCCGGCAGGGGGTGACGGTCACCGCCGAAGAAGTTGCCATGGTCCGCAGCCCGACCGACTTCGACGCGATGATCGCAGCAGCCATAGACCGCGCCGGTTGATCCCGCCCGCATTCCCCCCTACATCCGCCGCTCTGAAAGGAAGCATCAGATGCCCATCACCCTGCCCGAGACCCTGCCCGCCTTCAACGTTCTGCGGAACGAAGGCGTCATGGTCATGTCGCCCGAACGGGCGGCGCGGCAGGACATCCGGCCGTTGAAGATCGGGCTTCTGAACCTGATGCCGAAGAAGATCCAGACAGAAAACCAGTTCGCCCGGCTGATCGGCGCGACACCCCTGCAGATCGACTTGCACCTCATCCGCATGTCGGAACACCAGACGAAGAACACCGCCGCCGAGCACATGGCGACCTTCTACCGCCCCTTCCAGGAGGTGAAGGGCGAGAAGTTCGACGGTCTCATCATCACCGGCGCCCCGATCGAACACCTGCCGTTCGAGGAGGTCACCTACTGGGACGAGCTTTGCGAGGTGATGGACTGGACGCAAGATAACGTCCAGTCGACCTTCGGTGTCTGCTGGGGCGGGATGGCGATGATCAACCATTTCCACGGCGTGAAGAAACACATGCTGCCGGCCAAGGCCTTCGGCTGCTTCCGGCACCGCAATCTCTGCCCCACTTCACCCTATCTGCGCGGCTTTTCGGATGATTTCGTCATCCCCGTCAGCCGCTGGACCGAGATGAAGCAGGCCGAGATCGACGCGGCACCGGGACTTCAGACGCTGCTCGGCTCGGATGAGGTCGGCCCCTGCCTGGTCGAGGATGCGGCGCACCGTGCGCTCTACATCTTCAACCACTTCGAATATGACAGCGACACGCTGAAGCAGGAATATGACCGGGATGTTGCGGCAGGCACGCCGATCAACGTGCCTTTGAACTACTACCCAGATGACAACCCGGCGATGCCGCCCCTGAACCGGTGGAGAAGCCACGCCCACCTTCTATATGGCAACTGGATCAACGAGATTTACCAGTCCACGCCATATGACCTTGACCAGATTGGCCACTAGCCTTCTCATCGCGACCCTTGGCCTTGCCGGTGTGACCCACTGGCGGGCCTCGGCGCGCGAGACGGCGGCCGAAGCGGCCCATCCCCCGACCGGACAGGTCCTTATGGTTGATGGCAGGCGCCTTCATGTCGAGGTGGCGGGAACCGGCCCCGACCTCGTGATGATCCACGGCGCCTCCGGGTCTTTGCGCGACCTCACCTTCTCCCTGCGTGACCGGCTGACCGACCGGTACCGCGTCATCGTGGTGGACCGCCCCGGTCTTGGCCATTCCGACCCGCTGGATCAGCCCTCGCTCCGCGCCCAGGCCCGGCACATCGCGGCGGGCCTTGCGCAACTTGGCGTCGCCGATCCCGTGGTGCTGGGCCAAAGCTACGGCGGGTCGGTGGCGCTGGCCTGGGCGCTGGAAGGTGGCCCCCGCGCGCTGGTGCTGGTCGGCTCACCCGCGCTGCCCTGGCCCGGCACGCTCGACCCTTGGTACCGGCTGACCGCCACATGGCCCGGCCGCCATCTTGCGATCCCGCTTGCGTCGGCCTTTGTGCCGGACAGCTATGTCCGCGCGGCGATCAACGGCGTCTTCGCGCCCGACCCGGTGCCCGCGGGCTACGACGACTGGCTTGGCACGCCGCTCATCACCCGGCGCGCGGCGCTTCGGGCGAACACGGCGCAGGTCAATGCCTTGCGGGCCGAGCTGGTGACGATGGAACCGCGCTATCCCAGCCTGACCGTGCCAGTCGAACTGGTCCACGGTAGCGCGGACACCATCGTGCCGCTCGACATCCACTCCCGCCCCCTGTCGCAGCTTCTGCCCAACGTGACCCTGACCGTCATCGACGGCGCCGGCCACATGCCGCACCACAGCCACCCCGACACGGTCATTGCCGCCATCGACCGCGCCGCATTGCGCTGAGGCCGGCAATCGCCATACTGGCGGGAATGTCAGGAGGATTCACATGACCCTGCCCTTCGACGGCGCGATCAGCCGCTATTTCAACGAAGAAGCCCCCGCCGCCGTGCGCAAGGCGATCGAGAAGGGCGGAAAGGATGACATCCTGACCGCAACCTACCCCTACCGCGAGGAGATGAAGGGCAAGGACTACGACGCCCATATGGAGCGTCTTCAGATCGAGCTTGCCCGCATGCAGGCCGACCTGCGGAACTCCGGCCAGCGTCTGATCGTGGTCTTCGAGGGCCGCGATGCCGCCGGCAAGGGCGGCGCGATCAAGGCGGTGACCGAGAACATGAACCCCCGCCAGGCCTATGTCGTGGCCCTGCCGAAACCGTCGGAGAGGGAAAGCCAGCAATGGTACTTCCAGCGCTACGTCGACTGGTTCCCGGCAAAGGGCGAAATCGCGCTTTACGACCGCAGCTGGTACAACCGCGCGATGATCGAGCATGTCTTCGGCTTCTGCACCCCCGAGGACCGCGAAAGGTTCTTCCGCCAGCTTCCTGAATTCGAACAGATGATCGCGGATGAGGGGATCATCTTCCTGAAGATCTGGCTGGAGGTCGGCCGCGCCGAGCAGCTCCGCCGGTTCCTTGCCCGGGAGGGGGACCTGCTGAAGCAGTGGAAGTTGTCGAAGATCGACGTCGACGGACTGGCGAAATGGGACGCCTATTGCGAGGCGATCGACGAGACGATGGAGCGGACCCACGGCAAGCCCGCGCCCTGGACGGTGATCCTGTCGGACGACAAGAAGCGCGCCCGGATCGCGGTGATCCAGATGATCCTGAACGCGGTCGAATACAAGGGCAAGGACGCGGCTGCGATCGGAAAGGTCGACGGCAAGATCTGCGGCGGGCCGAAGCTCAGGCCGAAGGACTGATCTTGAAACGGGGATACCACCACGGCAACCTGAGGCAGGCGCTGGTCGAGGCGGCCCTGGAGCTGATCGCCGAGAAGGGGCCGCAGGGGTTCACCTTGTCCGAGGCGGCCAAGGCGGCGGATGTGACCCCGGCGGCCGTCTACCGGCACTTCGCGGGGCGGGACGATCTTCTGGCCGAGGTCGCGCGGCAGGGGTTCGACATCTTTGCCGCCCTTCTGGAATACGCCTACGATGACGGCCGGCCCACCCCGCTTGCGGCCTTCGAGGCGACGGGGCGGGCCTACCTGGCCTTTGCCCGGAAGTATCCCGGCCATTACCAGGCGATGTTCGAAAGCGGCCTTCAGCCCGGCCAGCATGCCGACCTTGCCCAGGTCGCGGGCAAGGCGCGGGCGACGATGGACCGGGCGGCGGAAGGGCTGGTCCGCGGCCTGCCCGAGGCGCGGCGGCCGCCCGCCAGCATGGTCTCGGCCCATGTCTGGGCGGCGAGTCACGGGGTGGTGGAACTCTTCGTCCGCGGGAACGGCGGGCCGCAGCCCTGGCCTGCCGAGGACCTTCTGGAGACCGCGATCGGGATCTACCTTCGCGGGCTGGGGCTTCTGTCGCCGGACAGGTGACCACGGGTGACCACAGTGGTCAATTTCGGGAAATCTAGCAATTTCAATGAATTGCGCGTGGACGTTAGGGCTTTGTTAACGTCTGGCCACGGCCCCAGGTGGCCCGCTCGTCGTTGACTTCGTCTCTCCTCGCTTGGCGCGTTCGACGAGCAGACGAAGTCGCACGAGGAGGGGTCAGCGGAAAAGGACCAGCGCCGAGGGGCTCCATGCCACGCGGACCTTGGTGCCGACGTCCAGCACCGGGCGGCCCGGGACGTTGCGCATCGACAGCCGCACCTCGACATCCGTGCCGCCCAGATAGACGTCGTAATAGGTCATGTCGCCGAAGTAGATCACTTCGTCGATCACGCCGTCGGTTTCGCGTTCAGGGGCCTTCTGGTCATCGTAAAGCAGCGTGAGCGTTTCCGGGCGCAGGCCCACGACCGGGCTGTCGCCGGTCTTGGCGGGCGCCTGGCTTGCGTCCAGTGTCACGCGGCCAAGGCCCTTGGCGTCGATCTCGACGCTGTTGCCAGCCTCGGAGACGATCTCGGCGGGGATGAAGTTCATCGTGCCGATGAAGTCCGCAACCTTCTTGGTCGCCGGGCGGCGATAGAGCGTTTCGGGGTCGGCCAGCTGGGCAATCTCGCCTTCGAACATCACGGCGATCCGGTCAGACATGACCAGGGCCTCTTCCTGGTCGTGGGTCACGAGGATGAAGGTGATCCCGACCTGGCGCTGCAGCTTGATGAGTTCGACCTGCATATGCTCGCGCATCTTCTTGTCGAGCGCCGAGAGGGGTTCGTCGAGGAGAAGCACCTTGGGCTTCAGAATCAGCGCCCGCGCCAGCGCCACCCGCTGCCGCTGGCCACCCGACAGCGCATGGGCGGCGCGCTTGCCGAAGCCCTTGAGGCCCACCATCTCCAGCGCCTCGGCCACGGCTTTCGCCTTCTCGTCGTTCGAGCGGGGGTCTTTCCGAAGGCCGAAGCCCACGTTTTCCTCGACGCTCATATGCGGGAAGATGGCGTAGGACTGGAACACCATGTTCGTCGGACGGGTGTTCGCGGCGACAGAGGCCATGTCCTTGCCGTCGATCATGATCACGCCCGAGGAGATATCCTCGAACCCTGCGATGGTGCGCAGAAGCGTGGTCTTGCCGCAGCCCGAGGGCCCGAGAAGAGAGAAGAACTCACCCGCCTTGATCGTGCCGTTGATGCCCCTGAGCGCATGATAGTCGCCATAATACTTATGGACGTCCTTGAACTCGATCATGGTCGGGCGGTCGTCGGAAAAGGTCACAGGAAGCCTCCGGAAGCTTGGCCACCGGCCTTGGCGATGCCACGGCGGCGGAAATACTCGGCGATGCCAAGCAGGATGATGGACATGAGGACGAGAAGCGTGCCGAGCGCCAGCATCGACGGCACCTTGGCCGGGAAGCGGAACTGGCCGAAGATATAGACCGAGAGGATCGGCTGGCCCGAGCCAAGGAAGTTCGCGATGATGAATTCGTCGAACGAGATGGTGAAGCAGATCAGGAAGCTCGCCATGATCCCGGGCATCACCAAGGGCAGCACGATCAGGCGGAAGGTCGAAAGCTGGGTTTCGCCAAGGTCCATCGCCGCCTCTTCCAGCGACCGGTCAAGCGACTGGAAGGCCGAGGTCAAGATCGCCACGGCAAAGGGCGTGCAGATCAGCGTCTGGCCGATGATGACGGTGAAGAGCGAAAGCGGCACGCCGATGGACAGAAGCACGACCAGCAGCGCCATGGCGACGATCATCTCGGGCAGGACCAGCGGCAGCATGATCATGCCCATGATCGGGGCCTTGCCGGGGAACCGGTAACGGACCGAGGCGCGCGCGGCGAAGATCCCTAGGATCGTCGACAGGGTTGCCACCGAAAGCGCGATGATCAGGCTGTTCTTGGCGGCCTCAGCCAGGTTCCTGTCGGCGAACATCTCGCGGAACCATTCCAGCGTGAAGCCCTGGAGCGGGAAGGCGACGACCCGGCTGTCGTTGAAGGCAAAGATCGGCAGAAGCAGGATCGGCCCGTAGAGGAAGAGGAAGTAAAAGAGCGTGAAGCTTTTGAGGATCGGCGCCTTCTTCATTTCTGGCCTCCGATGAAGCGGCGGTTCCAGAGCACGAAGGCAAGGCTGACAAGGCCCACCATCAGCATCGAGGCCACCGCGAAGGCCGAGCCTTGGGCGAAGTTCCGAAGCTTCAGAAGCTGGGTCTCGATCAGGTTGGCGATCATCGGTTCCTTGCCGTCACCCACGAGTTCGGGCGTCACGTAGTCGCCCACCGTGGGGATGAAGACGATGAGCACCGCCGCGATGACGCCCGGCATCGACAGGGGCAGCGTGACCCGCAGGAAGGTGGACCAGCGCGATTCACCGAGATCCTGCCCGGCCTCGAGGAGGCTGCGGTCGACCTTTT
Source organism: Tabrizicola sp. T46 (assembly GCF_057219895.1). NCBI lineage: Bacteria > Pseudomonadati > Pseudomonadota > Alphaproteobacteria > Rhodobacterales > Paracoccaceae > Tabrizicola > Tabrizicola sp. T46. The sequence goes on along the minus strand of NZ_JBXVVV010000006.1, from coordinate 23,442 downwards.
CCAGGCTGACGAAGATCGGCAGCACCGCGAAAGGCGCATAGGCATGGGCAAGAACGATGATGATCGACAGGATCGAGTAGCTGGCGATGTTCACCGGCGACAGCCCGATGGCGGTCAGCGAGGAATCGATGATTCCTCCGAAGCCGAGTATGACGAACCAGAGGCTGACGCGGATGATGTAGCTGGTCCAGAACGGGATGGTGATCAGGAAGAGCCACAGGCTTTTCCGGTCAGGCTTGACGTGGAAGCTGATGTAATAGGCGACCGGATAGGCCAGAAGCACGGTGATGAAGGTCACGCAAAGCGCCACCATCAGCGACTTCAGCATGATGAAAAGATAGGCGCCCTTGGGGTGAAAGAGTACCTCGGCGTAGTTCTCCAGCGTGAAGGGCAGACCGACCGTGCCGCGCCCGCCGGTCATGACCGAATAGATCAGGACGGTCGCAAGCGGGATGGCAAGCAGCAGGACGACATAGATGGCGGTCGGGCTGATGAGCTTCAGGCCCACCCTGGCCTCGGAAATCGGCGTTGCGGCCATGTCTCCCCCTCAGTCGCCCGCGCTTGATGCCGCGCGGGTCGCGTCCCATGATTTGATCAAATCTATCCCGACCGATCACACCAAGGCAAGAGGGGCATTAACGGCAGCGGAAATCAACCCCGGCACGCCGGGCTGGCCGCAACGGAACGGGCCGGAAGGTCAGCCCGCGACGCGCTCGATGGCGATCGCCCGTTTCTTGAGCTCATCATAAAGCGTTGGAACTACTCGGATCGAGCCGACGGCCACGCGCAGGGCATCGCTGATCCGGGCCTCGGACGGGTCCTCGGTGGCGACACGCCAGACCATCCGGCGGGCGACGCCGTCGTCATAGACAATTTCGGTGGCACCGTGGCGGGTCTTGCGCCAGCCAAGGAAGTCCGCGCCCCCGTGGGGCGCGTGGAAGGTGGATTGCAGTCCCATTTTCGGGCTCTCGTTCTTATCTGCTCTGCCCTGATTCTTCCGTTAGGTAAGCCGGTCCGGTCAATCGGGCCGCGGGGCAAATCCTCGTGATCGCTGCGAAACTGCAACAGTCCGTCAGACCGAGAGGTCCGAGGGCGGGCGGGCCAGAAGGGCGGCAAGCGTGGTCATCGCGCCTTCGAATTCGGCGCGCGGAATCTGGCCAGAGATCGCGATTCGGACGGCATTCGGCGCACGCCCCGTGACGAGGGCGTATTCGTCGGCCGACCGCACCAGCACCCCCTTCGCCTCGGCCATCCGCACGAAGGTCGAGGCGCGCCAGCCCATCGGCAGCCGCAGCCAGACGAAGGGGACGCCCGGCTGCCAGGCGAGATCGAAGGCGCCGAGATGGTTGACGAGGATCTGCAGCCGCTCGGCAAACTCGGCCTGGACGCGGGTGCGGATCTCGTGGGCGGCCCCGGTCCGAAAGAGGTGCAGCATGAGGTCGGCGACCGGGCGGGAAAGGGCGAAGAAGCCGTGCTGGGCGGTCAGGCGGCCCGCCTCGCCCATCCCGGCGGGGCAGATCACATAGCCAAAGCGCAGGGCGGCCGAGATCGTCTTCGAGACCGAGCCGACCAGCCAGACCCGCTCCGGCGCCAGGGCGCGCAAGCTGGGGATGTCGCTTTCGGCGACCGAGTAACAGTCGTCCTCCAGGACCTGCAGGTCATAGGCGCGGGCGATGGCGGCGATCTCCTGCCGCCGCTTGACCGGCATCCGGCCCGTGGTGGGGTTCTGCGCCTCGGTCGTGAGGCACAGGACCTGCGCCCCGTGGCGGCGGCAGGCGGCCTCGAGTGCGGCGGGGACGATCCCGTGTTCGTCGATCTCGACCGGGACGACCTCGGCCCGGGCGGCGCGGGCGGCGTAGCGGAAGCCGGGATAGGCCAGTTCCTCGATCAGGACGACGGGGCGTTCGCCGCGCAGGCAGCAATCGAAGATCAGGCCGATCGCGTTCTGCCCGCCATGGGTAAGGGCCACGTCCTCGGGCCCGATTGGCCCCAGGATGCGGTCGCCCATCCACTGGGCGATCTCGGCCCGCAAGGCGGCCTCGCCCTGCTGGCTGGTATAGTCGAGCCAGCCCTGGTCGGTGCCCGCCGCCATGGCCAGAAGGGCGGTGCGGAAGGCAGCCGTCTGGCCAACCTCCGGCACCTGCGGCGGACGCAGGTCGGTCAGGCCCGAGGCCCTGGCGTTGGGGCGTTCGGTATACAATGGCTGCGTGGGCCCGAGACGCGGCGATTGTGCCGCCACAAAGGTGCCGCGCCCGACCGTCGCCTGCAACAGCCCCTCCTGCGTCGCCATCTGATAGGCCCGGGCCACCGTTCCCGGCGTCAGGTGCAGTCGCCAGGCAAGGTCGCGCACGGTCGGAAGCTGCGAATTGGGCGGCAGCCCCCCGCTCCGGATCGCGTCGCGCAGGGCACGCGAGAGCGCGAGATACTTCGGTCCGGGAAATTGACTCAGATCAGGCGCCCAACTTGTATCAGTCACAATAATCCTCTGGCGACTCATTCCGCGGTATTGCTACATTGTTTCTACGCGAAAGACGCTATTGTATCAATACAAATCAAAGGAGGCTGCGATGACCCGCAGCGAGATCAAGACCCTTCCCCTTTCCCCGCGCACCAGCCTGGTGGCGCGCCTGACCCTTGTCCTTTCGCAAGCCCTGACCCGCCGTCGTGACCGCATGCTGCTCGCGCGCCTGGATGACCATCTCCTGCGCGACATCGGCCTCACGCCCGAAGATGCCCGGACCGAGGCGGCCAAGCCCTTCTGGCAGGCCTGACCCGGTCCCCTGCCCCATCCTACCCCTGACTGGGCCGGAACCTTCCGGCCCTTTTTTCATGCCGGCAAAGCAAAAGGCCCGCCGGATGGGCGGGCCTTTCTTTGAGAGCGGTGCGCTGTAGCGCATCCTACGCAAGGGATTAGCGCTTCGAGAACTGGAAGCTGCGGCGGGCCTTCGGCTTGCCGTACTTCTTCCGTTCGACGACACGGCTGTCGCGGGTCAGGAAGCCTGCGGCCTTCAGCGCCGGGCGCAGCGTGGGTTCGTAAAGCTGAAGCGCCTTCGAGATGCCGTGCTTGACCGCACCGGCCTGGCCCGAGAGGCCACCACCGGCGACGGTGGCGTAGACATCGAACTGGCCTTCCACGTTCGCTACCTGGAACGGCTGCTTCAGGATCATCTGCAGCACGGGACGGGCGAAGTAGACCGCCATTTCCTTGCCGTTGACCACGACCTTGCCCGAACCGGGCTTGACCCAGACGCGGGCGACCGCGTCCTTGCGCTTGCCGGTGGCATAGGAGCGGCCCAGCTTGTCACGGACCGGAACCCGCGGGGCGGCTTCCACGGCGGCGGGGGCAGAGCCGACAGCCGACTTCAGGTCATCGAGAGATTTGATATCGGCCATGATCACGCGCTCCGGGTGTTCTTCGGGTTCAGGACCTTGACGTCCAGAACGGTCGGCTGCTGCGCCTCGTGCGGATGGGTCGCACCGGCGTAGACGCGGAGGTTGGTCATCTGCTGACGGCCAAGACGGTTGCGGGTGATCATGCGCTCGACGGCCTTGACCACCACACGCTCGGGGTGGGCGCCTTCCAGCACCTGCCGCGCGGTGCGGCTCTTGATCCCGCCCGGATGCCCGGTGTGCCAGTAGTAGACCTTGTCGTCGCGCTTCTTGCCGGTCATCTGCACCTTGTCGGCGTTGATGACGATGACATTGTCACCCATGTCCATATGGGGGGTGAAGGTCGGCTTGTTCTTGCCGCGCAGGATGTTGGCGACGATCGTGGCGAGGCGGCCCAGAACGACGCCTTCGGCGTCGATCAGGATCCACTTCTTCTCGATGTCCGCCGGAGTAGCGGTGAAGGTTTTCATCGTGGTTCCCAACGAATAAGGGGGCACCTCTGCCCCCGGAATCTCGGATGCGGGCTTATCGCCGAAGCCCGGCACAGCGTCAAGCGCCGATCAAAAGATTTACTCAAGCAAAATCATCGGCTTACGGATGCGGTATTATAATACCCCAAATCGCTCATCCTTTCTGCACAAATATCCCACGGGGGTGCGGGGGTGTGAAACCCCCGCTCTGCCGTCGGCCAAGGACGCGCCCTATCGCAATCTGGGCGGACGCGACGGGTCCAGTCCCGGCGGGGCCGGTTCCGCGGGCCGTTCCGGTGCCGGAAGATCAAAGCGCAGGCCGACCCGGGCCATCGCCGCTGCCGCCGGCGAGGCTGCGGCCAGGAAGACCACGTCCAACTCACCGGCTTCCACGCCTGAAAAGACCAGCGCCTCGCCCATCGCCCGGGCCAGCGGCCCCTCTGCCCCGTCGGCCGCATCGAGGATCGCCAGCACGTGGCCCCGGCGTCCGTCGCGGTAGACGACCCCAGCAAGGATGGCCGCTGCCGCCAGCCCACCCGCCCGGGCCAGCTTGGCATCGAGCGCGGCGACCACCGCCTCGGGCACGGCGGGCGGCAGGAACTCCTCCGGCGCGGCCTCGACCTCCTCCGGGGCTTCGTCCAGCGTCTCGGCCAGCCAGTCCATCGCCTCGGGTGGCAGCAGCATCGACGAGGGTGCGACGCCAAGGTTCACCCCAAGGCCGATCCCCTGCCCTTTCAGAAGGCCCGCGATCACCCGGCCCGGCAGGGCGGCATAGGGCGCGATCCCGCCGGTGAAGCTCGCCAGCCGCTCTTCGCGGTCAAAGACCAGGACAACCGGCCCATCCTCAAGCTCGAAAACCTTGGGCTCCAGCCGTTCGCCATCCGCCTCGCGTTCCAGAAGCAGCACCATCTCGCCATCGGCCAGCCGCTCGAAGAAGCGCAGGCGCAGCGCCTCGTTCTCCGGGTCGGCCGATACCGCGGCGTGGGCGGCGTCGAGGAAGGTCACGAGGTCAGCCATTCAGCACCTGTTCCAGACTGGACCGCAGCACGGGCAGAAGCTCGGCCGCGAACCAGGGATTGCGTGTCAGCCACCCCGTATTCCGCCACGAGGGATGCGGCAAGGGAAAGACGCCCCGTGCGGCCGAAGCACGCCAGTCCGCGACGGCCCGCGTGACATCGCGCTGGCCGAGGTGCCAGCGGATCGCGGCACCACCGACCAGAAGCGTCAGTGCCACCGGGCCAACCGCTTCCATCACCTGGGCCCGCCAGGTCGCGGCGCAGAGAGGCGGCGGCGGCAGGTCGGCACCCTTGGCATCATAGCCCGGAAAGCAAAAGGCCATCGGCACGATCGCGATGCGCGAGAGGTCATAGAACGTGGCCTCGGTCACCCCCATCCAGTCGCGCAGACGCTCACCCGAGCGGTCGGTGAAGGGCCGGCCGCTGGCATGCACCCGCGCGCCGGGCGCCTGCCCCGCGATCAGGACCCGTGCGCCGGGGCGGAACCAGACCACCGGACGCGGTTCGTGCGCCGTCGCGGTTGCGGCGAAGCGCGCGGCACAAAGCCGGCAGCCCCGGATATCCTTTACCAGCGTCATGCCCGGAAGTCTGCCGCCTACGCCCCGCGGCCACAAGGCTCCGGACCGCCGCGCCCGTGGCACGCGCGACACGACCGCGTGAGACCGTGGGTCTTGCCCCGTCCTGCCGGAGCAAAGCCCTTTTGTGGCCACAAACCGGATGTTAACGCTGTAGACCTAGACCGGGATCAGCGGCGCATGGCGCGGCCGGGCAGAGGCGTGAATGATCGAGTTTCAGGAGGTGTCCAAATCGTTCTGGACCGGGACCCAGCGCAAGGTCATCCTTGACCGCGCCTCGTTCCGGATCGAGCGTGGGAACTCGCTGGGGATCCTCGCGCCGAACGGGGCCGGCAAGACCACGATCATCAACATGATGGCGGGGCTGGAAAAGCCCGACGAAGGCGTGATCCGCAAGACCTCGCGCGTGTCCTTTCCGCTTGGCTTCATGGGCGGGGTGAACAACAAGCATTCGGCCAAGGAGAACAGCCGCTATATCGCCCGGCTTTACGGGCTTGATCCGGACTATGTGGAAAGCTTCTGCCGCTGGGTCTGCGGCCTGGGCGAGTACTTCGACATGCCGCTGGCGACCTATTCCTCGGGCATGAAGTCGCGCTTTTCCTTCTCGCTTCTTCTGTCGATCGAGTTCGACATCTACCTGATCGACGAAGGCATGCCGGCCAATTCGGATGTCGAGTTCAACCGCAAGGCCGGGAGCCTGCTGAAGGAACGGCTTCAGAACGCGACGGTGGTGATCGTGTCGCATTCGCCGGAAACCCTGCAGAAGTTCTGTCACTCGGCGGCGGTTCTGAAGAACGGCAGGCTTTACATGTTCGACACCCTTGAAGAAGCGAGACGTCTTTATGACTACACGACCTAAGGCCGCGCGCTTCTTCCTGCGCCGGGTCGAGCGCAGCGCAGTCCCGCCCGCGCAAACGGGGTCGGACATGCCGTTCGACACGCAGGGCGACGGGTTCGGCAATGTCGATTTCCGCGGCCCGGCGGCGGGGGCTGCCCAGGCTTCGGCACCGGCATCCGATGGCGCTCAACCCACCGGTCAGGCAGCGGGAGGGCCGGCCTCGTCCTCCGATCAGGGGCGCGCGCTGACACGGCTGCCGGGCGACGGGGCCCGGCTTCCGGCGCGCCCCCGGCCCATGGCGGTGCCCTCGACCGAGCAGCGGGCCGAGGTGAACCAGGCCGCCGAGATCCTGCGCATGCAGACCGAGATCGCGCGCCGCCGCCGCCGCCGGCTTGCGCTTCTGGCGGCGCGCCTTTTTGCCTTCGTGCTGCTTCCGACGCTCCTGGCCGGCTGGTACTTCTACCGCATCGCGACCCCGATGTATGTCGCCAAGGCAGAATTCGTGATCCAGCAGGCCGGACCGGCAAGTTCGGGCGGCGGGCTTGGCGGATTGCTGTCCGGCACCGGCCTTGCAACCTCGCAGGATTCCGTCGCCGTCCAGGCCTATCTGCAATCGCGCGAGGCGATGCTGCGGCTGGAAGAGGACGTCGGCTTTCGCAGGCATTTCCAGGACCCGTCGATCGACCCGGTGCAGCGGCTGGCGCCGGATGCATCGATGGAGGACGCCTATGGGGTCTACAAGCGCTTCGTGCGGATTTCCTACGATACGTCCGAGGGCCTTGTTCGCATGGAGGTCATCGCCGCCGATCCCGAGGTTGCGGCATCCTGGGCCCGCCAGCTTGTGGGCTATGCCGAGGAACAGGTCGACCACCTGACCCAGCGCCTGCGCGCGGACCAGATGGCCGGAGCGCAGAAGGGCTATGAAACAGCCGAGGCCAACCTGACCGAAGCACAGCGCAGGCTGGTCGAGTTGCAGGAGAAGTTCAGGGTGATCTCGGGCGAGGCCGAGGTCACGCTACTGACGACCCAGATCGCGACGCTGGAATCACAGCTGACAACAGAGCGGATCGGCCTTGCGCAGATCGAATCCAATGCCACCCCGAACCAGGCCAGGCTTGATGCCGTCCGGGCGCGGATTGCCTCGCTTGAAGACGAGATCGCGGCGCTTCGGAGCGCGATGACCGTCGGCAGTTCGGACGGCAGCAGCATGGCCGAGATCCAGAGCCAGCTTCAGATCGCCCAGGCCGACGTTGCGACGCGGCAGATGCTGATGACACAGGCGCTCCAGTCGATGGAAACCGCGCGCGTCGAGGCGAACCGCCAGGTGCGCTATCTTTCGCTGGCCGTCAGCCCGACGCCGACCGACTCGCCCGCCTATCCGCGCGCCTTCGAGAATACACTGATCACCCTGTTGATCATGCTGGGCATATACCTCATGGTCGCGATGACCGCCGCGATCCTGCGCGAACAGGTCTCGGCCTGAGCGAAGGCCCCGGGGGAAGGATGAAGGACGTCTCGATCGGCACGCTTCGGGTCGGCAACGACCTGCCGCTTCTGGTGATTGCCGGCCCCTGCCAGCTGGAAAGCCTGGACCACGCGCAGATGATCGCGGGCCGGATGGCCGAGGCCTGCCGGGCTGCGGGCGCGCAGTTCGTCTTCAAGGCCAGCTATGACAAGGCCAACCGGACCTCGCTTTCGGGCAAGCGGGGCATGGGGATGGAGGCGGGCCTCAAGGTCCTGGCAGCGGTTCGGGCCAGCGGCATCCCGGTCCTGACGGATGTCCACGATGCCGCCCAGGCGCGCGAAGCGGCCACGGTGGTCGACGTGATCCAGATCCCAGCGTTCCTGTCGCGCCAGACCGACCTTCTGCTTGCGGCGGGTGAGACGGGGGCCGTGGTCAACATCAAGAAGGGCCAGTTCCTGGCCCCCTGGGACATGGCCAATGTCGCGGCCAAGGTCGCCTCGACCGGGAATGAGCGGATCCTTCTTACCGAACGCGGTGCAAGTTTCGGCTACAACACGCTGGTCACCGACATGCGGAGCCTGCCGATCATGGCCCGCACCGGATACCCGGTGATCATGGATGCCACCCATTCGGTGCAGCAGCCCGGCGGGCAGGGCTCGTCTTCGGGCGGGCAGCGCGAATTCGCGCCGGTGATGGCTCGGGCGGCCGTCAGCCTGGGGATCGCGGGCGTCTTCATCGAAACGCATGAAGACCCCGACCGCGCGCCCTCCGACGGGCCGAACATGATCCCGCTCGCGGAAATGCCGGCACTGGTGGCAAGCCTGATGGGTTTTGACCGGCTGGCAAAAGCGTCACCCCTGCGCGTCTGACCGGCCCCAGGGCGGCGCGGCCGCCGAGCGGCGCCGTGTATCCGGCGCTCCCCCGCCGCTGGTGCGGAACCTTATGGCCCGTCAAGGCTTTCGTTCCCGACTACCGGGGAGGTTTCCTTGCATTCCATGCTCTGGCACCGGCTTGACCGCGCGGGACAGGACGCCTGTCGCTTCCTGCGGACGAAAACCGGCTGGACCGTCGAAGGCACCGCCGTCTTCGATCAGGCGGGCGCTCCGGCCTCGATCCGCTACCGGCTGGACTGCGACCCCGCCTGGCAAAGCCGGTCCGCCGCAGTGCGCGGCTGGATCGGCGGACAGGAGGTCACACAGGACATCCGCCGCGGCGAGGACGGGCGCTGGCAGGTCAACGACTTCGGCGACGACCGGCTGAGCGGTCTATGTGACATTGGACTTGGCTTCACCCCTGCCAGCAACACCAATGCAATCCGCCGGCTGAGCCTTCCTGCCGGGACCGAAGCGGGGACCGAGGTGGTCTGGCTGGACATGGAAGACTGGGTGGTCAAGCCGCTCCGCCAGACTTACCGGCGGGTCGCCGAACGGCTTTACGATTACGCCTCGCCCCTGCACGGCTATGCCGCGCGGCTGGAGGTCGACGGGTTCGGCGCGGTCATCGACTACCCCGACCTTTGGCGCGACAAATCTGGCGCACGGCCTCCACTGCTGAGGCGAACCCTATAGCGCCTGGCCGGCCGCCCAGCCCGATGACCAGGCCCATTGGAAGTTGTAGCCGCCGAGCCAGCCGGTCACGTCGACCACCTCGCCCACAAAATGCAGCCCCAGCACCGCCGTCGCCTCCATCGTGCGCCCGTCGAGCGCCCGTGTGTCGACGCCGCCCAGTGTGACCTCGGCGGTCCGGTAGCCCTCTGACCCTACGGGAACCAGCCGCCAGTCGCAAAGGCCAGCCGCCACGTGGTCCAGTGTCGCCCCCGACAACTCGGCCATCGGCTGGGTGACGCCGGCCGCCTCTTCAAGATGCCGCGCCAGCCGCTCGGGCAGCCAATGCCCAAGCACCGTCCGCAGTGCCGCCCTGCCCTGCCCCGCCTTCGCCGCCCGCAGTTCGGCCCCCGGATCGCGACCGGGCATGAGGTTGATCGAGATCGCCTCGCCCTCGCGCCAGTAGGACGAGACCTGCAGGATCGCCGGCCCCGAAAGCCCGCGATGGGTGAAAAGCATCGCCTCGTCAAAGCCCTGGCGCCCGGCACTGACCCGGCCGGGAACGGCTAGCCCGGCGAGGGGGCGCATCCAGTTGAGTTCCTGCTCGGCGAAGGCCAGGGGGACAAGGGCGGGGCGCGTCTCGACCAGCGGAAGGCCAAAGCTTTCGGCGACCCGGTAGCCATAGCCCGTGGCCCCCATCTTCGGGATCGACTTGCCGCCCGTCGCCACGACAACCTTCCGCGCCGCCTGCGGCCCCCGCGCGGTCTCGACCGTGAAGTGGTCGCCTTCCCGGCGCACGTCGCCCAGTGCGCAGCCGAGCCAAAGGGTGACGCCGGCGCGCTCCATGTCCTTGAGGAGCATATCGATGACCTGCGTCGCCGAACCGTCGCAGAAGAGCTGTCCCAGGGTCTTTTCGTGCCAGGCGATGCCGGCCGCGTCGATCCGGGCGATGAAATCCCACTGGGTGAACCGCTTCAGCGCCGAAAGCGCAAAACGCGGGTTCTGCGACAGGAAGCGGTCCGGCGCGATCCCGAGGTTGGTGAAATTGCAGCGCCCGCCGCCCGAGATTCGGATCTTCTCGCCCGCCGCGCGGGCATGGTCGATCACCAGCACCCGGCGCCCGCGCCGCCCGGCCTCGATCGCGGCCATCATGCCGGCCGCCCCGGCGCCAAGGATGATCGCGTCCCAGACCATGGCCCGTCCTACCCGCAGCGGCACGGGCGGGCAAGCCGCGGCATGACGTCGATTTTTGCGGCAAGGCCCCTTGCACCCCCGCAGGCCCTTCGCTAAACACCCCGGCACGGTTGGGGCGTCGCCAAGTGGTAAGGCAGCGGTTTTTGGTACCGCCATACCTAGGTTCGAATCCTAGCGCCCCAGCCAGCTTCCCCCTTCCCGCATCGGAACGATCAGGAAAGCCCCGGCGTGCGTCACAAAGCCCTTCTCCTCGCTGCCCTCCTGCCGCTTGCGGCCTGCGGTGGCGGCACGACCACGATGCAGTTCTACCCCCTGGAAGGCGCGATCCACGCGTCCGACCCGACGCAGGTGATCGAAGCGACGATGCGCAACGTCAAGGGCACCTCGGGGCCGGTCAGCTTCCGCCTGCCCGACCGCAACGACTGCGAGGGCACCTGGAGCTCGCTGACCCCGAAGACCGTCACGCGGTCGGGCGGTGTGTCCCTGACCTGGAAGAAGGTCGGCGGCGACGTGGAGGCCAAGACCGACACGGTGGCGGGCGTGAACGACGGCGAGATCTATGCCGTCTGCGAGGATGGCACCCGCGTGCAGGGCACCTTCGTCATCGGCTCGGGCACCGCGAGCGGCACCGGGAAAGCGACGGATACGAACGGGAACGTCTACAAGCTCTTGTTCTAGGGCCGCCAGAACCGCTAACCGACAACCTCGGGGCGCTTCGCCAATGGCGTGTCCGGCGGTTGGCCGGACTTGCGAACCACGCAGGAGTTGTAGGCGGCCTCCGGGTCGCTTGGGCGGACCGGGATCGTGGTCGACACGCCGACGCCGGTGCCACCGCCCCAGTAGTCGTCCCAGCCCCATCCACCATAGCCAATGCCAGCGCCCGTGCCGACGCCGATCGAAACGGTGCTTTGGCTGCCACCGCCAAGGACATTGCGGGCGCACTGGGCCTCGGCAACGTCAACGGAAACCGGTTGGGTCGGTTGCACGCAACCTGCGGGCAGAAGAAGTCCAAGGTACAGCACTCTGCGAAGCATGGGACCTTTCCTTCATCATCGGCCCGGGAACATTACACCCGAACCGCGTCATCGGTCTTGCCCGAAATTCTGAACGGTCGTCATCGGCACCGGGATCCGGCCCAGGACCAACGGACTCGCCGACCGCCATGTTCCAGCGACCTCAGCCGCGCCCTGCCAGCGCGTCGCGTAGGACCTTGAGCACCGCCTCGCCGGGCACGTCATCGGCCACGAAGGCCTGCCCGATCCCGCGCGCGAGGATGAAGCGCAGCTTGCCGTCGACCACCTTCTTGTCCTGCCCCATGAGCGTGACAAGCGCCTCGGGCCCCGGCAGATCGCCGGGAATGTCAGAGAGATCGACCTTCATCCCCATTGCCTTCAGATGGGCGCGGACGCGGCTGGGGTCTTCCTGTGAACAGAGACCAAGGCGGGACGAAAGCTCGAAGGCCAGCGCGCAGCCGATCGCGACGCCCTCGCCGTGAAGGAGCCGGTCCGAATAGCCGGTCGCCTTTTCCAGCGCATGGCAGAAGGTGTGGCCAAGGTTCAGAAGCGCGCGTTCGCCCTCTTCGGTCTCATCGCGGCTGACGATCCCGGCTTTCATCTCGACCGACCGGGTGACGGCGTGAAGCCGTGCCGCCGTGTCGCCATCCCGCAGCGCCGGGCCTTGGCCCTCAAGCCACTGGAAAAAATCGGCATCGCCCAGAAGGCCGTATTTCACCACCTCGCCGTAACCGGACAGGAAGTCGCGCGTCGGCAGCGTATCGAGGACACCAATGTCGGCGAGCACAAGGCTTGGCTGGTGGAAGCTGCCGACGAGGTTCTTGCCCTGTGCCGTGTTGATCCCGGTCTTGCCGCCGACCGAACTGTCGACCTGCGCAAGTAGCGTCGTCGGCAGCTGCACGAAGCGTACCCCGCGGCGCAGGATCGCCGCGGAAAAGCCGACGAGGTCGCCGATCACGCCGCCACCAAGCGCGATCACCACGTCCCGGCGTTCGACCTTTGCCTCCAGCAGCCATTCTGTTGCCCGGGCCAGATGCTCCCAGCTCTTGGTCGCCTCGCCCGCCGGCAGCGCCAGCGCGCTGACTGCAATGCCCCTGGCCTCCAGCGCGGCGGTCAGCCTTGGCAGGTGCCGCTCGGCCACCGTCGCGTCCGTCACCACGGCCACGCGCGGGCGGGCCAGAAGCGGCGCGATTTCCGCCCCGGCCCGGTCGATCAGCCCGGTGCCGATCCGGACCTCGTAGGACCGGTCGCCAAGATCCACCTTCACGGTATTCAAGGGGTCACTCCTTCAGAACGTCCGACCGGCTGCGCAGCGCCTCGAGGACACGGGTCGCCATGGCCTCGACCGAGAGCTCGGGCGAGGCATCGACGATCAGGTCGGCCTCGGCGTAATGCGGCAGGCGGGCCTCGTAAAGCTCACGCAGCGTCTCCCGCGGGTTCGGCGTGCGCAAAAGCGGCCGCGTCGTCTTGTGCCGGACCCGTTGCCAGAGAAGGTCAAGGCTGGCGCGCAGCCAGACCGAGATGCCGACATCATGGATCATCTGCCGGTTCGCCGGGGCCAGAAACGCCCCGCCCCCGGTGGACAGCACGCAAGGCGTCCCCCGCAGAAGGCGCGAGATCACCTCGGTCTCGCGGGCGCGAAAGAAGGCCTCGCCGTCGCGTTCGAAGATTTCGGCGATGCTGCGGTTGGCGGCCCGGACGATCTCTTCATCGGAATCCCGGAACTCGACCGCCAGCTGGCGCGCAAGGGCGGTGCCGACGGCCGTCTTGCCGGCACCCATCATGCCGACCATCACCACAGTCTTCTCCAAATGCACCATCTGACCGATACGCGCCCCCGTGTCCGGAACGGCGATCCCCTGCCGAAAGGAAATCTTTCGCCCTCAATGGCGTGAACTTCGGGCGAATGCTATATAGAATTGCATCCGGGTTCGCCGTAGTCAGCCGCAAGGCCGGCAGGGCGCAAGAAGATCGGGCGGGCCAATCCGTCCGGCAAGACGACACGAGGAAGGGCAAGAGGATGGGTCGGGTATTCAAGGCATTGGTATTCCTTGTCATCATCGGATTCATCGGATTGTCGGCCTATGCCTATCTGGGCGATCTTGCCCCGGTCCAAAGTGAAGTGAAGCAGCCCGTGGTGTTGAATGCGGATTAGGCTGGCCGGGGTTGCCGCCCTTTTGGTCTTCTCGGGCCCGACGCTCGCCCAGGACGGGGGACCGCTCAGCGCGATCGACTGGCTGTCGGAATCCGTAGCCGCCCCCGCCGCACCGAACAGCGGAGGCGTTACGGTCGTGATCGACGAACCGCCGGTGACGGGACAGGGCGGTGCCCTGCCCGAGCCGGTGGCGACGACCGCGCTTGACGCCCCGGCACCGGACGGAACCGGGCTGATCCCGCCCCAGGTCTCGGGCCTGCCGAAGAACCTCTGGGGTGCGGGACTGACGCTGGAAATCGCCGAACGGCTGGTCGCCCATCCCGACGACGACCTGCCGGCGCTGCGCCAGCTGTTCCTGACGATCCTTCTGGCCGAAGCCGACCCCCCGGTCGATGCCGCCGGCAAGGGCGATCTTCTGCAGGTCCGGATCGACAAGCTTCTGTCCCTTGGCGCGCTGGAGCAGGCCGCCGCCCTGATCGAAGCGGCCGGGGCGACCACACCGGCGCTTTTCCGGCGAGCCTTCGACGTGGCCCTTCTGACCGGGGCCGAGGATCGCGCCTGCGAAAAGATGGCGGCCGCCCCCGACCTTGCGCCAACCGTGCCGGCCAGGATCTTCTGCCTTGCGCGCTCAGGCGATTGGGACACCGCCGCCCTGACCCTGCACAGCGCCGAGGCCTTGGGCGAAATCACCGCCAACCAGGCGGCGCTTCTCGCGCGTTTCCTTGACCCGGACCTCTTCGAAGGCGAACCGCCCCCGCCAGCACCCGAGCCGGTGACCCCGCTGGATTGGGTGATGTTCGATGCGATCGGCGAACCCCTGGCGACGGATCGTCTGCCGCTTGCGTTTTCCTATGCCGAGATCAGCCCCCGCGCCGGCTGGAAGGCGCAGATCGAAGCAGCCGAGCGGCTGACGCGCGGCGGGACCATGCCGCCGAACGTGATCCTCGGTCTTTACACCGAACGCGCGCCCGCAGCCTCGGGCGGGGTCTGGGACCGGGCCGCCGCCTTCCAGAAGTTCGAAAGCGCGCTTACCTCGGGCGATGCGGCCCGTGTCGCCGAGACCCTGCCCGAGGTCTGGCTGCGGATGCAGGAGGCCGAGCTTGAAGTGCCCTTTGCCGTTCTTTTCGGCCAGGCCCTGATCGACCTGAAGCTGGAAGGCGAGGCCGGCGCGATCGCGTTGCGGGTGGCGCTGCTGTCGCCCTATCTTGAGGCTGCGGCCCGCCGGATGACCCCGACCGGGCCGCAGGAGGCTTTCCTCGTGGCCGTTGCCAAGGGCGACCCGACGCTGGTCGTGCCGCCGGACAGCATGGCCCGCGCGATCGTGGCGGCCTATCGCAACCCCGCCCTTCCGGCCGAGGGCCAGGCGCTCATCGACGGCAACCGGCCCGGCGAGGCGATCCTTCTGGCGATCGACAGCATCGGGCGCGGCGTGCAGGGCGACCTGCGCGGTGTGACCGATGGCCTTGCGCTTCTCCGTGCGGCGGGCCTGTCGGGCGTGGCGCGGCGGACGGCGCTGGAACTGATGATCCTGGAACGGCGGGGGTAGCGGCATGCCGGGGCCGGACGCACGACGATGGATCGCCACCTTCCTTGACGCCCGCGCTGCCGAGGCGGGCCAGGCGCGGAACACCCGGCTGGCCTATGGCCGCGATCTGGTCGATTTCAGCGACTGGCTGACGGCTTGGGGCAAGGACCTTGCCACCGCCGACCGGGCAGCGGTCGAGGATTACCTTGTCCACTGCGACGCCCAAGGCCTGTCCAAGGCCACCCGGGCGCGGCGCCTGTCGGCGATCCGCCAGCTTTACCTTTTCGCGGTCGACGAAGGCTGGCGGACGGACAACCCGGCCCAGCGCCTTGCCGGGCCCGGCCGGTCGAAATCCCTGCCGAAGACGCTCAGCGAGGCCGAAGTGGAGCGTCTTCTCGAAGCCGCGCGCCAGCGGGGCCGCACTTCAGCGGACCGCCTGCGCGACACGGCACTTTTCGAGCTGCTCTATGCCTCGGGCCTGCGCGTCAGCGAACTTGTCGGCCTGCCGGTCGCGGCCGTCCGGGGCGACCCCCGGATGATCCTCGTGCGCGGCAAGGGGGACAAGGAACGGATGGTGCCCCTGTCCGGCCCGGCGCGAGAGGCGCTGGCCGCCTGGCTGGCCCACCGCGACGCCACGGAAGAGGCCGCCCGGATCGCGGGCAAGCCAGCATCACGCTATCTCTTCCCTGGCGACGGGCGGGACGGCCACCTGACCCGGCAGTATTTCCACAGCCTCGTGAAGGATGCGGCGATCCGCGCCGGTATCTCGCCCGCGCGTGTCACGCCGCATGTCCTGAGACACGCCTTTGCCACCCATCTTCTGGCCCACGGCGCCGATCTGCGCGTGATCCAGACCCTTCTGGGCCATGCCGATGTCGCCACGACCGAGATCTACACCCATGTGCTTGACGATCACCTGGCCGACCTCGTGCTGACCCGCCACCCCCTTGCCCGCAAGGGCTGACCCCGCTGCAGGACCCGATGATGCCCACCCCCACCCTCGACGCTGCCTTCTGGCTGACCGCGCTTGCCATCCTTGGCCTTCTGGTGATGTCCGCCTTCTTCTCCGGGTCCGAGACGGCGCTGACCGCATCGTCGCGCGCCAAGCTGAAAGGTCTGGCCGACAAGGGGTCTCGCGGGGCGGCAACGGCGATGACCGTGACCGAGGACCGGGAACGGATGATCGGTGCCCTGCTTCTGGGCAACAACATCGTCAACATCCTGTCGGCGTCGCTGGCCACGGCCCTGCTGACCCGGATGTTCGGCGACAGCGGGGTGGCCCTTGCGACCTTCGCCATGACCGCACTCGTCCTCATCTTCGGCGAGGTGATGCCGAAGACCGTCGCCATCACCTACCCCGAGCCGGTCGCCACCCGGGTTGCGCCCTTGATCCGGGTCCTGATCCTTCTCTTCTCGCCAGTCGTATCGGTCGTCCGCGCCGTGGTCCGCGGTCTCCTGCGGCTGGTCGGGCTGAAGGCCGAAGAGGGCAGCGCGATGCTGGCTCTGCGCGAAGAGATCGCCGGGGCCATCGCGCTTGGCCATTCCGAAGGTGCCGTGGAAAAGGACGCCCGTGACCGGCTGCTTGGTGCGCTGGACCTGTCGCACCGGACGGTGGACGAGATCATGCGCCACCGCCGCCAGGTCGAGATGATCGACGCCGACCTTCCCCCGGGCGAGATCATCACCCGGGTCCTTGCCTCGCCGCACACCCGCCTGCCGATCTATCGCGAAACGACCGAGAACATTCTTGGCGTGGTCCATGCAAAAGACCTCCTGCGCGAGGTGGACCGGCTGGTCCGAGGCGACTCGCCGCTCGGAATCGAGGCGCTGGATATCGTGAAGGTCGCGATGAAGCCCTATTTCATCCCGGACACCACCTCGCTGGACGAACAGATGCGCGAGTTCCTAGCCCGGCGCACCCATTTCGCGCTGGTGGTCGACGAGTACGGCGCGTTGCAGGGGCTGATCACGCTGGAAGACATCCTTGAAGAAATCGTCGGTGACATCACCGACGAATTCGACGTGGTGCGCAAGGATTCAGGCCTGACGGCAACCGAGGACGGCAGCTACCTTGTCGATGGCGCGATGACGATCCGCGACCTGAACCGCACGACAGACTGGTCCCTGCCGGATGACGAGGCCAACACGATTGCTGGCCTTGTCATCCACGAAGCCCAGATGATCCCGAACGAAGGCCAGGTTTTCAGCTTCCACGGCTTCCGCTTCGAAGTGGTCGCCCGGCGTGAGAACCGGATCACCCAGCTGAAACTGCGGCCGCTCTGACCGGCGCCACATTGCGCTTGGTGGACGAGGCCGAACCCCGCGCCGCCCAGTCCGCAGCCGCTGCGCCGAAGGCCTGGAAAAGCGGGCGCGAGACCGGGTCGTTCCCGGCATTCCACTCGGGGTGCCACTGCACCGAAAGGGTAAAGCCCGGCGCGTCCTTGACATAGATCGCCTCGGGCGTGCCATCGGGCGCATGACCGTCGATGACGATCCCGGGGGCTGGCCGCGCGATGCCCTGACCATGGAGCGTATTCGTCATCACCTCGCGCGCGCCCATCAGCCGGTGAAACTGCCCGCCTTCGGTGAATGTCACCGCATGGCGCAGGGCAAAGCATTCCTCCAGCGTCCCATCGGGCGGCATCCGGTGGTTCATCCTTCCCGGCAGGTCGCGGATCTCGGGATGAAGAGTGCCGCCAAGGGCCACGTTCACCTCTTGAAATCCCCGGCAGATGCCAAGGAAGGGCTGGCCCCGTTCCACACAGGCGCGGATCAGGGGCAGCGTGATCGCATCCCGGCCCCGGTCGAAGGCACCATGGGCCGGCGTCTCTTCCTCTCCGTATTCGCTGGGGTGAACGTTCGGCCGCCCCCCGGTCAGAAGAAAGCCGTCGCAAAGCTCCAGGAGTTCCCTGACCGCAACGTAACGGGGATCGGACGGAATGATCAGCGGCAGGCAGCCCGCAACCTCGGCCACGGCGGCGGAATTCATCGTCCCGCCCGAGTGCACCGGGTAGCTGTCATTGATCAGGTAGCTGTTGCCGATGATCCCGACAACCGGCCGTCCGCACGCCATCCCGAAACCCGTCACCGCAAGAGAAACCGTCTTGATCCTGTCACGAAGGATAAACCTCGGAGGCGCGCGCGGAAAGGGGCGAAGGGCGTCCGCTGTGCACATGCCCCGTCACCCTGCGCACAAAGCAGGCAATCGGGGGCCCGCTCACGCCAAAATGACTATCCTTCCCAAGCGGGAAGGCTGCAAAGACGTTCGAAACAGCCTGTGGAGTTGCCAATGATCCCGTTCCGTCTCCGTCTCGCCGCCCCCGTTCTCGTTGCCGCGCTTGGCCTGACCGGCCTTCACTCGATGGCCCAGGACGCGACAGGCCACGAAGGCCACGCCATGATGGGCGACAAGGGCCCGGCCTCAATGGCCTACATGGAGGCCAATGACCGGATGCATGCCGACATGGCCATCGAATACACCGGCAATGCCGATGTCGATTTCATCCGGGGGATGATCCCGCATCACCAGGGCGCGGTCGACATGGCGCGGGTGGTGCTTGAACACGGGTCCGACCCCGAGGTCCGGAAGCTGGCCGAAGAGGTGATCGCGGCGCAGGAGGCCGAAATCAAATGGATGCAGGAGTGGCTGGCGAAAAACGACGGCTGAGCCCTCAGCCGCGCCGGCGCAGGTAGGCCTCCGCCACCGCGACCATCCGGGCCCGGGTCATCTCGGGCCCGTGCCCGCCTATGACCAGGCGGCAGTCAAGCAGTCGCAAACGTTCCATCGTGGCAACATAGTCGGGGACCGAAGCACCGGGCAGGTCATCCAGAATATCGTCATCATAGATCGCGTCGCCCGAGAGGAAGAGCCCGTCCCGTTCGTCCAGCAGGCCGATCCCGCCCGGCGAATGGCCGGGAAGGTGGAGGACCGTGAAGACCCGGTCGACAAGGTCGATCCGGTCGCCTTCGCCGACCGTCCCGGTCAATGCCGCGGGCCGAAGTTGCCAGTCATCCACCGTCCAGCCGTTTGGCGGCGGGTCGGTGACATCGGGCCAGCTGCGGAACTCCTCCGCAAAGGTCTCGACGCCCGGCAGCCCGGCAAAGCCCGCCGCCTCGGCGGCATGACCAAGGCGGTCGGCGAATTCATGAAACCCGCCGATGTGGTCGACATGGGCATGGCTGGCGACGGCGATGATGGGCTTGCCGGTCAAAGGGAGAGCCGGCCGCAGCGGCACGACCCCGCAGCCGAAGTCGAACTGCAGGTCCCGGTCGCGCCCAAGCACGGTGACCATCGCCGCCCGGAACATCGGCGCGACCGCCGGCTCCAGCGTCACGAAGACGCCCGGCTCTACCTCGCGCAGGCGGAACCAGCCGCTCATGCCCCGGCTGCGACCACCCTGGCGGCGGCGGGCAGAGCGCCCGCGCCATGCGGGATGCCGAGTGCCAGCATCCCCGCCTCCATGACCGCCAGCGCCCCCAGCGTCATATGGGCATTGACATGCCCCATATGCGCCACGCGCAGGAAGCCGTGATAGGCAGGGTCGGTCGAAGGCGCCATGCCAAGGCCGATCCCAAGGGTCACCCCGGCCTTCGTCTCGCACCATGTCCGCAGCGCGGTGGCATGGGGGGCGCCGAAACGCGCGGCGGTGACCGACCAGCCCCGATCGCCCGGGGCAACGACGTTCATCCCGATGGCCGGGTTACCCGCCGCCCAGGCATCGAAGGCGGCCCAGACCGCGCTTGCCAGCGTATGGTGGCGCTTCCAGACCTGCGGCATGCCTTCTTCCTGCAGCATGTTCAGTGCCTCGCGCAGGCCGAAGAGATGGCTGGTCGGCGCGGTGCCATCCCAGATCTGCCAGAACTCCTCGGGCTCTGCCCGGGGGCCCCAGGCCCAGTAGGGGCTGGCAAGGTCCGACTTCCCGCAGCGCAGCCGCGCGGCTTCGCTGAACCAGACGAAGGCCATCCCCGGCGGGGTCATCAGCCCTTTCTGGCAGGCCGCGACCATCACGTCGACGCCCCAGTCGTCCATCCGGAACTCGTCGCAGCCAAGGCTCGCGATGCAGTCGACGGCCAGCAGCGCCGGATGCCCCGCCGCATCCATTGCCGCGCGCAACGCGGGGATGTCGGTCTTGATCGAACTTGCCGTGTCAACATGCGTCGTCAGCACCGCCTTGATCCGGTGGCCGCTGTCGGCCCGTAGCGCAGCCTCGACCCGCCCCATGTCGACGGGCGCGGACTTGCCGAAATCCAGGACCTCGACCTCGATCCCCATCGCCCGGGCCGAATTCGCCCAGCTTGTCCCGAACTGCCCCGTCGCCAGCACCAGCGCCTTCTCGCCGCGTGAAAAGAGGTTGGCGTTCGCCGCCTCCCAGGCAGCGTGGCCGTTTCCGATATACATCGCCACATGGCCCGTGGTCCCCGCCACCGCGCGCAGGTCGGGCCAGAGGCTGGCGACCATGTCGATCAGCGGGCCTTCGTAGATGTTGGGCGAGCCCTGGTGCATCGCCCGAAGCACCCGGTCGGGAATGACCGACGGGCCGGGAATCGCCAGATAGGGACGACCGTTGGCAAGGCTCATGCGTTTCTCCTGCGCTTTGTCCGCCATGGCTATGCCCCGGCAGGAGGGGCGTCAATCCGGCCCGGCCGGGTCTGCCCGCCGGACCCGGCATTTCCCAGACGACCTGGGCCGGAAACCGCCGCTTCTCCCCTAGCTGGAAACCGCGCGTGACCTTTCGCAGCGCGATCCGGGCAAAACTGCGTGAGCAAGACTTTCGCCGGCCAGGATAGGCGCCTATCCTGTCCGCATGACCGAAGGCGAAACCGATCCCTCGCGCACCGTCTGGTCCCTGACCGGCAAGGATACGCTGCCCTTTCTTCAGGGGCTGGTGACCAACGACATGCGCCAGCTCGAGGCGGGCCCTGGCATTGTCTGGGCTGCTCTTCTGACGCCCCAGGGCAAGTATCTTGCCGATTTCTTCGTGATCCGCACCGCAGCAGAGGACGCGATCCTGATCGACATTGCCACGACGCTGGCCCCTGCCACGCTGCGCCGCCTGTCGATGTACCGTCTGCGCGCCGATGTGACGATCACGCCGACCAGCCTTTTCGTCCGGCGCGGACTTGGCCCCGCGCCGCAGGGTGCCTTGCCCGACCCGCGCCACGAGGCGCTTGGCTGGCGCGCCTGGACGGACCGACCGGGCGCCCCGCCCTCCATTGACTGGGACCGGATCCGGGTCGAGCACCTTGTCCCTGAAAGCGGCATCGAGTTGATCCCCGACGACAGCTACATCCTCGAACACGGTTTCGAACGGCTTCACGGCGTCGACTTCCGCAAGGGCTGCTATGTCGGCCAGGAAGTGACGGCGCGGATGAAGCACAAGACCGAACTGCGGAAAGGCCTGGTGCGTGTCAGGATTTCGGGCGCCGCGCCCGTGGGAACCGAGATCACCGCCGCCGGCAAGCCGGCCGGGCGGCTCTTCACCCAAAGCGACGGTCAGGCCATTGCCTACCTGCGGCTCGACCGGTGCGATCCACCCCTGGCGGCTGGCCCGGCGTCACTGGAGACAGCCTGATACCGGCCGGCGCGGACCGTGGCGACGTTACGGCACGAAATCGTTACAAAAGCTTGAAAACCCGTCGCCTGCCCCCACATGCTGCGGGTGACAGCGCAACCGGACCGCTACATCCTGAGGCGTCCCGTCACTGTCATGCAGTCTACGCATATCCGTCATGCGAAAGCGGACTGCCCGAATCATGTGCAAATGGCTAAAAGCCTTGAACGCCAAAAGACAAGAGCAAGAACAAGGACCGCAGTATGTTTGACTCCATCGACAGCACCGCCTTCAACTTCGAGCAGGGGCAGCGCGCGCGCAAACTCTTTGCCGCCGTGGTTCTTGCCGCACTTGATGACGCGATTGCCGATGACAAGAAATACGGCAATGGTCCCGACCAGATCGCCCGCTGGGCGCGGTCGCGCGACGGCCGTGAAGTGCTGTCCTGCGCCGGGATCGACCCGAACGAGCGCGTGGTCAAGGGCCTGATGGAATTCGTCGGCAAGGGTGTGCGCACCAGCGTCGCGCTCAGCCGCGAAGAATCCGAACGCCGTCACCTTCTGGAAGCCGAACACGCCGAAGCTGCCTGATCGGTTTTCCCTGACACGACCTGAACGCGCCCATCCGGGCGCGTTTTTCGTTGGTTCGGACCGGTCTCAGTCCAGGGCGTGGGCGGCAAGCGCGCGGTTGATCTCGGCCCGCACCAACTTGCGCACGCTATGGGTGATCCGCTCACCCAGAACACCTTTCAGCTCATCGCGGATCAGCTGCCGGATGATTTGCTGCAAGGCGGCCTCGTCCAGGACGGTCAGCGGATTGCCCTCGCCATCGGTCAGCATCTGCTCGGCTGAAAGCTTCAGCACATCCGGTCGCTTTGTCTTGGTCTCGTCAGGCTGTTCCACCGCCGGCGGGGCCTGACCCGGCGCCAGAAGTTCGAGGTCCTCGTCCAGCCAGTCATCCCCGACCTCTCCCCAGGGCGCTTTGCTTTCTTGCGCTGCTGCCGCCGGCACGGGTTCGGGCTCCGGCGCGACCGCCTCACGCATAGCGAGCCCAGAAACAACTGGCTCTGACACGACTGTCTCGGGCACGACTGGCTCGGGCACGACCGGGTCCGGCTCCGGAACAAGCTCGGCCTCCTCGGCTCCAAGCGCCAGTTCGGCAAGCGGTGCCTCGGGCTCGGCCCAGATTTCCTCTTCCCATTCCGCCTCGACGACATGGACTGCTTCGGCGGCCAGTGCTTCAGCGGCCGGTGCTTCGGCAGAGGCCTCCGGCCCCTTTTCATCCGCCACGCGGGTGGTCAGGACCAAAGGAGCGGCTGCGGTTGCACGGTCCGAGGCAACGCGCTGGGCCGGAGTAAGCACCAGCCGGTCTTGTGCCTGATCGGCTTCGGCCGGCTGGTCATGGACGTCGATCGAAACAAGACGACGTACCGAGGAAACGAAGTCCTCGATCTCGTTCGTGCTGATCGGTGCTGACATCCGCGCCGTCCTCTGCGGTTTTGTTCCGAACCATCGACATCAGCTTAGCCTGCCAGGCAATTGCCCGGCAACGCATTAATTGACACCAGCTTGCCCGGCGCCGTCAGTTGCCGATCTTTTCCAGGATGCGGTCCAGCTTCTTGCCCTGCACCGAATGCGAGGGCGCGTTCTGCACGGCGTTGAAGTAGGCCTCGGGGTCGTAGGTGGCGATCCCGAGCTGCAGATGGT
>NZ_JBXVVV010000005.1:0-120933 GCF_057219895.1 Tabrizicola sp. T46 | reverse complement strand
CCCCAGCTCGCCCTTGATGGCGACGCCGATGATCGAAAAGATCGTCCAGACGGCGAAACAAGCGGTGAAGGCGATCGTGCTCAGCGTCAGGGCGCGGGTCTGGTCGGCGCGTGAGGCTGTCGTTGCGGTCTGCATGGCGGGATCTCCGGCAAGAGGGAGGCAGTTTCCCCAGTGGGGTTGATGCCAGTGCTGAGATCCACGCAGGCCAAAGAGGTTGATCTAGATCATCTATTGCGGATTTCTTATTGAAATAAATGGCTTAGAGAAAAATGTCAGGTTCGCTTGCAGGGTCAGTCAAGGCTCCTCCTGCGATGATCAATTGTTGGCTTGACAATTATCAATCGTGGGATTGGACTCTGCCAAAGCACTTCTAAGGACGACAGGATGCCCGATTCATCATTCAGGGAGATTCGCGACCTCGCGCTGTTTTCACAGATGGCGGACGAGAATTTCTCGGCCTTGATGCGCGGTGCTTATGTCCAGAACTTCCCGGCGCAGATCGAACTGATCACTGAAGGCGACCCGAGCGACTTCCTGCATGTTGTGCTTTCCGGTTCGGTTGACCTCTTCTCGGCCTGGAATGACCGTGAGACCAGCCTTGCGACCGTTCGGCCCATCTCGACTTTCATCCTGGCGGCTACGATCAAGGATGCGCCTTACCTCATGTCAGCCCGCACATTGGAGAAGAGCCGGATCGCGCTGATCCCCAGTCAGGATGTGCGCGCCGTTTTCGACATTGACGGCAACTTTGCCCGCGCCATCGTGACAGAACTGGCGCAGTGCTACCGCTCGGTCATTAAGGCGCAGAAAGACCTGAAGCTGCGGACATCGTTGGAGCGGCTGGCGAACTATTTGCTGCGCCAGCAGAGGCGCGCCGGTGGGGCAGCATCGTTCGACCTTGATTTCGAGAAGCGCCGCCTCGCTTCAGTGCTTGGGATGACCGCCGAAAACCTGAGCCGCGCCTTCAAGGGGTTGCAGCCCTATGGGCTGGAGGTGGACGGAACACGTATCACAATCACCAACCAGGCAGAGTTCGAGCGGTTTGCCAAGCCGAACCCGCTGATCGACGACGGGTCCACCTGAGGCGTCAGACCAGAGGGTCCACTCCGATCACCAGGGGATGCAGCCAGATCAACCCCGCATAGAGCATGAGCCCGGCAGCCAAGCGCAAAAGGGTGTCGGCGGTCAGGGATAGCGATGCGGGGCATTCCGATAGGGCTGCGCGCAGGTCGTGCCATCTCTGCCCCATCTCTCGCTGTCGCCGCCGGTCGACAAGGCGGCCGCCAAGCATCGCGAAACCGGCGAAGGTGCCGAACAGTATCACATGCGCCAAGTCGCCGTTTGGCAGGATATGCGCCGCCGACCATATCCCGAGCGCCAGAAGCAGGGGATGCCGCGTCAGGCGGACGATGCCGGGACGCGCCGGGTCGTACCGGTCATTGTGCGCGCCGCCGAAGGAAAAGGGGTTCGGTCGTGCAATTGCCAGCGACAGGATCACGCAGACCGGCAGCATCACGGCCAGCACGACATGGTTCTGCCACGGCGCCCAGTCCCAAAGCGGCACATAGGGCGCTCGACCCGCTGCCGCGATCAACCAGGCCAGCACGGCAAGTGAGAGAGCCGAATAGGCGATGCCAAAGCCTGCATGCCCCAGCCTTGCCACCGCCCAGGGCCGCAACGGCGGGCGGATCGGAATGGAGTGGGTCAGGAAGAAGGCCGCGAAGGCAAAGGCGAATTCGTTCCAGCCCATGCCCAGTCAGATCCGTTTCGCAGGCGGCAGGCGCAGCAGAAACCGCCCGTACAGAACGGCATAGCCGCCAAAGGCCCCTATCCAAGCCACTCCGGCCAGGCTGTGCAGCGCCATCGCCTCATCGGTCCAGACCCCCGCGACCACGCGCGCCAGGACAGCGGTGACCAGCGCCAGATAGATCGCCACCGTGCCGGGGCCTGCGTGCAACTCTTGCCCAGTATGGCCCAGGGTTGCCCGCGTCATCACCGCGAGAGTCATCAACCCGACAGCGCCACCCATCCAGATATGCTGCGCTGCGGCCATGCCGAAGACACCCGGCATTAGGATCTCGGCCGCGAGCGCGATGGCCCCCAGAGGCAGGAAAGCATAACCAGCGTGCAGCACTAGGACGAGTGGCTCCGCCGCCGTGCGGATGCCCGCCCATCGCGCCAGTCGGATAGCATGCAGAGCACCTGCCAGCCCCAGCAAGACGGCGGTCACCAAGGACGTCGGCAGCGCGACCCACATGAGCAGCGCCGCCAAGAGAGCCAGCAGGGCCACCTTGTCGAACCCCTGCATCGGCGCGGCGGGCAGTTTTCCCGGCCCGCGCCGCACCAGCCAGTTGCGGGTGAATGACGGTACAATCCGCCCACCGATGACCGCGATCATCATCACTCCCGCCGCCAACCCCAGCCGCAGGCCATGGCCTTGGGCGGCATAGTCGCCTCGCGCCGCCTCCCAGTGATAAAGGCCGTTGCCAAGGGCAAAGACCGCCAGCATCGCCAGCACAATCAGATTGCGCCAGTTCTTGCCCGCTACGATCTCGCGCCCTATGGCAACGGCCAGAACCAGCGGAAAGGACAGATCGACCGTCGCCGCCAATCCTGCGGGCAGGTCACTCGACATGGCAACTGCCACGCGCCCGGCCAGCCACAGGAAGAACAGCCCGCCAAGCCGCCAGCCCACGATGGGCAACCGGCCTGTCCAGTTCGGCACGGCGGTCAAGAGAAACCCCGCAATCACCGCGCCGAGGTATCCAAACAGGAATTCGTGCGCGTGCCAGCTGACTGGATCGAAGGCGGTGGGCAGCGTCAGATGACCAGACAGCATCGGCACCCATAGCGTCATGGCCAGCGCAGCCCCGGTCGCGGCGCCGAAGAAGAATGGCCGGAACCCGTAGGTCAGGATCGCAGGGCCGGTCCAGGCGCGCATCTGTTCGGCAGTGGTGGTCATCATGCGTCCTTCTGTTCGTACTGGACCCCGGCCTCGGTCAGGATGACGTCCAGTGCGATGTCGCGGGGTTGGGGAAAGATGGTGGCAAGCCGGGCAGATTGCAGACCGATACCGATTGTCATCGGGCGAGGCGACAGCACGGCGAGCGTGCGGTCAAAGTACCCCCCGCCGTAGCCCAGCCGAAACCCTGCCGGGTGCCAGCCCACCAAGGGGGCAAGAGTCAGGTCAGGCACCACCTCTGGCCCGTCAGCCGGGACCGGGATCTTCCAGAAGCCCTGCACCATCCTGCAATCTGGCGTCCATAGGCGGAACGCCAGTGGTGCAGAGGGCGCTGTGACCACGGGCAATGTGACGCGCGCGCCGCGTGCGAGCAGGCTTTCCAGCCAGGGCCGCAAGTTCAGTTCCGCCTTGATCGGCCACCAAGCCGAGAGCGTCAGCCCGTCGACGCTCGGGAAACGTTCAGCCATCAGGGTATCGACACGCGCGGCAATCATGTCTGCCGCTGCACGACGCTGCGACATGGACAGGGCCTGACGGTCTGCGAGCAATCGCGCGCGCTCGGCCTTGCGCCAGCGAGCGACGTCGCGGACCTGCTCTTGGTCCACAGCCAACGGATCGAAGTAGTCCGGGGCGATCTCGCAAGCCATGCAGGGAGACGAGGCGAATGGGCCCGGCTCAGACATCGGCGCGCCGCTCCGCCTCGAACTGCGGGAACAGCACGTCGTTCTCCAGCCGCATGTGCTCGGTCAGGTCACGGGTGAACTCATCCAGTCCACGGTAAAGCCCGGTCCAGGTGCCGCAGGCCCCGTCGGGCAAGGTCAGGTTTGCGGTCAGTCGGAAGATCGCGGCCAGTTCGCGGTCATGCCCGGCATGATCGGCGCGCATCACCGCGATCGGAGTCTCGATGCCGGGCATCCCGCCCTTGCGGATCGCGGGAAACAGGATCAGTTCCTCTTTCTTCATATGCACCTCCAATTCGCCGAGCATCTGGTGCAGCAGGGCCGACAGTCCGTCAGGCACGCCCACGTCGCCGAAGTGCACGTCCTCGACACGCTCGGCCATTGCCACCAGTTGCGGAAGCTGCTCCCTGTGGCGGGCATGGTAGCGCTCCTCGATGTGCCGGGTCAGGGCGGTCGGCTCGAACGGCGCTGCAGCTTCGGTCATGTGAGGTCTCCTGTCAGAAGAACAGTTTGGGTGGGGCGACGGGGTCGCTTTGGGCTGACTGAACGGCGATGTGCAGGGAATGGGCGATCCGCTCGGCGCGCTCGATCAGGTGCAAGGCACCCGCGGGCGTGCAGGTATCAACAGCTGTCGCGCGGAACAGCGCAAGCCAGCGGTCAAAATGTGCCGCATTGATCGGCAATGGAGTATGCGCGGGCACCGGCCGGCCATGATACTGCCCGGTCATCAAGGCGACCGAAGACCAGAACGTCACCATCCGCTCAAGATGCACGGACCAATCGGTGATGCGGGCCGCAAAGATCGGCCCCAGAACGGCATCTGCACGGACACAGCCGTAAAAGCGGTGTACCAGATCGCGTAGAACATCGAGGCTAAGACCCGTCTCTTCCATAAGGGCGGCCGTCACTTCCGGCCTGGTTGTCGGGATGGACAAGCTGACAGTTGCGCTGGACATCTGAGTCTCCGTCTTGCGCTTTGGCTTAGGCCTGCTAATTGGTATTGTAAATGCCTATTCAAGGAAACCGACCTCATGCGGCTGACCTCCTTCACCGACTTCGGGCTACGGATGCTGATGCGAATGGCCTCCGATCCGTCGCGCGCCATCTCCACGGCCGAACTGGCCGAAGCCTTGGGCCTGTCCCGCAATCATCTGGCCAAGATCATCCAGCATCTGGCGCGCGCAGGCCTGATCGAAACCCGGCGCGGCGGCGGCGGTGGCGCCGTGCTGGCCCGACCGGCGTCCGAGATCCGGCTTGGCCAGGTCATCCGGTTGTTGGAAGAAGGGCAGCCCTTGGTCGAGTGTTTCGGGGCCGATGGGGGTGCCTGTTCGATAGACACGCGCTGTCGGCTCAAGGCGCGTCTGCGTTCTGCGGAAGCAGCTTTTCTCACGGATCTCGACCGATCGACACTGGCCGATATCGCCCTGCCCCCGCTGCCAAAGAACCTCGTGGTGTCGCAATGACGCAGGTGGAACGTGACGGTGCAGGCTTTGTCGTTCCGGCAATCTTGCTCGCCGAAGCATTCGGACTGACCGAGTCCGACGTTCGCGAGTCGATGCGCACCGGTGCCCTGACATCGATCTGCGAGGCCGGGGTGGGGACGGACGCGGGACGCTGGCGCCTGACGTTCCGCTACATCAATCGCGCCTGCCGGTTCACGGTCGACGAGGCAGGAACGATCCTGTCGAGTTCTCGCTTTCCGGTGCGGGACCGATCGTCTGACTTGGAACGTTGACTCCTTCATCCGATTATGTAAGTGATTACTCACTTACTTGCTTGGATGAATCGATGCGCAAGACGTCAGATTTCCGCAAGGCTGAAATCGTGGCAACGATCCTTGCCTTGGCCGACCAGATCGGCCCGGACCGGGTGACGACAGGCGCCGTCGCCAACGAAGTCGGCGTGACGCAGGCTGCCCTGTTCAGGCATTTTCCAACAAAGGCTGCAATGTGGAGTGCCGTGGCCGACCAGGTGGCCGAAACGCTGACCCATGCCTGGAATGCGGCTGTGGCACAGAGTGAGCTGCCGGTTGACAGGATTAGGGCCCTGATCCGGGCGCAACTGGACCAGATCGCAGCAACACCCGCGATGCCCATGCTGCTGTTTTCCCGCGAACTGAATGTCGAGAACGCGGCCTTGCGCACGGCATTCCGCGGGCGGCTGACCGCTTTCCATGGCCATCTTATGCGCGAAGTCGAGCTGGGCCAGCAGTCCCATACCCTGCGCGATGACGTTGCAGCAGCGGATGTGGCGGTCTTGCTGACTTCCTTGGTGCAGGGGGTGGCGATCCGCTGGTCACTGGGCGCGCGCGACTTTGGCCTGCAGGCCGAAGGGCTGCGCCTTCTGGATGTCCAGCTGCAGCTCCTTGGGGTTGAAGGAGGCTGACCGATGCGGACCATCTGGATCATTGCGGTGGTGGCGGCCTTGAGCATCGGCGCAGGAGCGATGTACCTGACCGAGCGTCCGTTGACGGTGGCGGTCGTGCAGCCCGAAACCGATGTGGCCCTTCGCATCTACGGCCTCGGAACCGTCGAGGCGAGGGTGCTGGCGCGCGTAGGATTTGAGTCCAGCGGAACACTGATGTCGCTTACGGTCGATGCAGGTGACCGCGTGGCACAGGGGCAAGCGCTGGCCGAGCTGAATCAGGATGAGCAGGAGGCGCGGCTCGCGCGTGCCCAGGCCGCCGTGGCGGCGAACGCTGCCAATCAGGCCAAGGCGGAAGCGGCTGTCCTCCGCGCCACGGCAATCCTGGCGCAGCGCGAGACGGCCAACCGCCGGCAGGCCGAGTTGACCCGACAGGAAGCCGCATCCATCCAGCGCGCGGAGGAGGCGCAGCGAGATGAAGACGTCGCTCGTGCTGACGTGAAAGTTGCCGAAGCGGAACTCGCCGTCATTCGCGCTCAAGGGCAGGATGCAGTCGCTGCCCTG
Source organism: Tabrizicola sp. T46 (assembly GCF_057219895.1). Lineage (NCBI taxonomy): Bacteria > Pseudomonadati > Pseudomonadota > Alphaproteobacteria > Rhodobacterales > Paracoccaceae > Tabrizicola > Tabrizicola sp. T46. Next base: position 114,363 of record NZ_JBXVVV010000005.1, on the reverse strand, counting down.
CAACTTGAACAGACGCTGCTGGACCGTCACCGCTTGACCGCGCCCTTTGATGCGCTGGTTGTCACACGCTTGGCCGAAACCGGGGCCGTGGTTCGGTCAGGCGATCCGATCTTTACCCTGATCGACCCCGATACGATTTGGATTCAGGCCTACATTGACGAAGAACGCGCTGGTCAGCTGGCCCTTGGCCAGCCCGGCACCATCCGTCTGCGGTCTCAGCCTGCCAGCGAATTCACGGGCACGATCACCCGCATCGGAGTGGAAAGCGACCGGGTGAACGAGGAACGCCGCGTCTGGCTGACCTGCTCGGATTGCCCGCCGCAAATGTTTCTGGGCGAACAAGCCGAGGTGCGCATCCTGACTGCCACACGCGCCACGGCCCTGATGGTGCCTGAAGTGGTGATTATGGGCTTCGACGGGTATCGCGGCACGGTTTGGATCGTCCAGGACGGTAGGCTTTCGCGCGCCGACCTGACATTCGGCGCGCGTGACGACCGGGGCCGGGTGGAAGTGACGGGCGGGTTGCCCGATGCTGCGCAGGTCGTGGCCGTCCCGTTGCAAGGTGTGGATGAAGGCCGGCTTGCTCACATCGGAGCTGCGCCATGAACCTTGCCATCAAGGATATCCGCCACGGCCTCTTCCGCTTTGTCCTGACCTGTTTGGGACTTGGGCTTCTGATGACGGTCGTGCTGGCGATGATCGGCATCTACAACGGCCTTGTCGCAGATGCCCTGGCCGTCGTGAAGGCCCCTGCCGCTGATGTCTGGGTGGTCGAGGCTGGCACACAAGGCCCCTTTGCCGAAGCGTCAAGCATCCCGGCCACGACCCGGGACGCCGTGGCCCGCATGCCCGGAGTGGCCGAGGCCGGGGCCATCGCTTACCAAGCGATCGAGGCCAGCCATGCCGGCAGGACCTTGCGGCTCTATGTCATCGGCTTTGAACCCGGTCGTCCCGGCGGACCGCAGCGCATTACCGAAGGGCGGGGGCTGGGCAGAAGCCACTTTGAACTGCTGGCAGACCGCAAGACCGGTCTGGTGCCCGGAGAGACCATCCGGCTGGGACGCGACCGCTTTACCGTCGTGGGATTGGTCGAGGATGCGATGAACTCAGGCGGCGATCCGGCAGTCTATGTGACTTTGGCTGATGCATTGACGTTGCAGACGGCGATGGACCCGGCCGCTGCCCGGGTGCAGGCGGCTCGGGGCGATGGCGGCCTGCGCCCACCGACGGTGGCCGCCGTTGTTGCCCGGCTGCAGCCCGGTGCCGATGTGGAGCTTTTGACCGCGACGGTTCGGCAATGGAAACACCTCTCCGCCCTCAGCCAAAGTGAACAGGAGCAGCTTCTGCTTGCCTCGGTGGTGGACCGGGCGCGGCGCCAGATCGGTCTGTTCCTGGGGATCCTGCTGTCTGTCAGCGCCGTGGTGATCGCACTCATCATCTACACCATGACCATGGAGAAGCTGAAGCAGATCGCTACCCTGAAGCTGATCGGCGCCCCGGATCGAACCATTGTGGGCCTGATCGTGCAACAGGCGCTGATCCTTGGCATCTCTGGCCTTGCGATCGGGCTGGCCCTGATCCTTCTGGTCAAGGACAGCTTTCCCCGACGCGTAGTGCTTGAGCCGTTCAACGCGCTGGTGCTGACCGGCATCATCCTGATGGTCTGCCTTGTTGCCTCGGGTCTTGGCGTCCGCGCGGCGCTGAAGGTTGACCCTGCCACAGCGCTCGGGGGCTGACCCATGCCGCCGGGCGACATTCTGGTCGATGTGCGGGGCGTCGCCAAGCATTATGGCGAAGGCGAAACCCGTGTCGATGCCTTGCGGTCCGTGGATCTGCGGGTACATGTCGGCGAAGTCATCGCGCTGCTGGGCCCGTCCGGTTCGGGCAAGACGACGCTGCTGAACGTGATCGGCTGCATTCTTGCCCCGACCGCGGGCCGGGTCGAACTGGATGGCGATGCGGTGTTCGACGGCAAATGGCTCCGCAGCGATCTGCGACAGCTGCGCCTGGACAAGATCGGCTTTATCTTTCAGGCGCACAACCTGTTGCCCTTCCTGACCGCCGAAGAGAACGTCTCGGTCGTGCTGGACCTTGCGGGCTGGCCTGCCGAAAGAGGCCGCGAACGGGCACGCGAACTGCTTGATTACCTTGAAGTCGGGCATCGGGCCAAGGTGAAGCCAGCCCTGCTTTCCGGGGGCGAAGCGCAACGCGTCGCCATTGCCCGCGCGCTGGCGAACCGCCCCCGGATCATCCTGGCCGATGAACCCACGGCTGCGTTGGACAGTGGTCGGGCGCAGCTTGTGGTGGACCTTCTGCGAAAGCTCGCCAGCGACCAGAAGGCCTGCATCATCGCCGTGACGCATGATGAAAAGATCTTCGACCGTTTCGACCGCCTGATCCACCTGCGCGATGGTCGTCTCGTGGACAGCTGAACCAAGGAGAAGGCCATGCCCGCCCGCAGAAAGCCCCTGACGGCCGTCGCCTTTGTCGCAATCGTCTTCGGTCTCCTGACTATCGTTTCTGGAGGCCGCGCCCTTTTTGGTGGCGCCGACATGGGGGCCGTCGTCCCGTTCGTTCTGTGGTTCAACTTCCTAGCAGGGTTTGCCTACATCATCGCGGGTCTGGGGCTTTGGTATAGGACTGGCTGGGCACCCGGCCTTGCCATCGCCATCACCCTCGCGACCGGAGCGATCTTTGCGATGTTTCTCTTGGAGGTCTGGCGCGGGACTGCATACGAGGCGCGGACGATGGGTGCGATGGCGCTGCGCCTTGCGATCTGGGTGGTGATCAGCGTCGTGGCGGCAAGGGAAAAGGCCAGTCGCGCATGACGGAAGGCAATCCTTTCACAGGGCACCATGCGGCCTGCCGCGATACTACCAAGCAGGCGGCGTCACGTCTGACGGGAGATCCCGTGCCCCCTCGCACTGACCCCAAGCGTCGCAATAGATCAACTGCTCCAGCGGCAGGCGGCTTGCCCAACCCTTAGCCGCCAATTCGGGCTGGTCGTAAAGCTCTTCGACGTGGCCGAGGCAAAGCCAGGCCACCGGAACAACGCTTTCGGGCAGGCCAAGGATCTCGCTTAACGCGCCCGACCGAAAGATGCTGACCCAACCCACACCAATCCCTTCCGACCGAGCCGCCAGCCAGAGGTTCTGAACAGCACAGACGGTCGAATAAAGGTCCATCTCGGGCGCGTGGGTGCGGCCAAGCACAACAGGGCCGCCACGCGCGCGATCGCAAGTGACGCAGATGCTGACCGGCGCTTGCAGGATGCCTTCAAGCTTCAGGCTGGAATAGAGCGGACGGCGGTCAGGTCCGAACATCGCTTCGGCTTCGGCGTTTGCATCGGCAAAGGCGGCCTGAACCCGACCTTTCACACCGGAATCCCGGACAATGATGAAGTTCCACGGCTGCATGAACCCAACCGAAGGCGCATGATGGGCAGCCGTCAAAATGCGCATCAGAACATCTTTGTCCACGGGAGTGTCCGTAAACTGCGAGCGCACGTCGCGGCGCGAGAAGATAGCGCGATAGACGGCAGCGCGCTCGCCTTCGCTGAAGGCTCCGGCCGCGACCGGAGAGGCAGAAACGGACATGACGGTCCCCCTTCGTCGAAACGGGCGCGCCGCCGGCCTTCGGCGCGTCCTGTTTCGTCTGGCCGGTCTTCTGACTTGGCTTCGCGCGGGTGCTGCGCCTTCCCGGTCATTCGACCCGTGGCAAATGCAGCCCCATCCACCTTACAGCGTTGGGCACGTCGCAGGATTTCACTGCGTTCCCGATTATCCCGCCACGGAAAGCGGCGGGCACCAAACGCCGCCACTCTAGGCGTAAGTTCGATCTGGCGCAATCAGCGCGGCACTCCCGACGAAGACAGACGTAAAATCATTCTGTGGGATCCTTCAGCTCGGAATTTGGATCGAGGGCGTAGCCGCTCGCTGGTCCACGAAGGGGCTGAATCAGCATCTGGTCGAGCCACAAATCACGGTGTGTACGAAACTGTTCGATCCCGATCTCCATCCCCTCGTGTCCCTTGGCGGGCTGAGCGATGTAGGTGCCGAGCAGCCGGTCCCACCACGGCAGGTTGAAGCCGTAGTTCGAGTTGGTCTCGCGCGGGTCGGTGGAATGGTGGACGCGGTGCATGTCCGGCGTCACGACGAACAGGCGCAGCACGCGGTCCACCGGGCGTGGCAGGTCGATATTGGCGTGGTTGAACAGCGCGGTGGCGTTCAGGACCACCTCGAAGAGCAGCACCGCGACGGCGGGCGGGCCGAGCGCCGCGACCACCGCCAGCTTGATGCCCATCGAGATCAGGATCTCGACAGGATGGAACCGCAGGCCGGTTGTGACGTCAAAATCAAGATCGGCGTGGTGCATCCGGTGCAGCCGCCAGAGCCCCGGCACCGCATGGAACATCACATGCTGAAGGTAGATCGCCAGATCGAGCAGCAGCATCGAGACGATGATCGCGACCCAGACTGGCACATCGAGATTGTGGAACAGGCCCCAGCCGCGATCCTCGGCCATGACGGCCAGCCCGACAGCGAGGATCGGGAACGACAGCCGCAGGATGACCGTATCGACCACCACGAGCGCAAGATTATTGGTCCAGCGGATCACCCGCGGGATCTGCCGTCTGCGCCGGGGGGCTGCCACTTCCCAAAGCGCCATTGCCGTCAGAACACCCAGAAAGATGGCAAGACGGATGGTCGCCTCGGTGGCAAGGATGGTCTCGGACATGGATCGCTCGCCTTTGGCCTTGTGGGGCGCGATGGAATCGCTATTATTCAAGGCAACGCTTGAATGATCTAGCGTCAGGAGACAGGCCTTGTCAATCAGCCCGAAGCTGGCCCTGCTGGAGGAATACGCCCTTGTCGCGCGCGCCTTGTCGGCACCGGCGCGTCTGATGCTGCTGGAACAACTGGCGCAAGGAGAGCGTGGCGTGGAGGCGCTGGCGGAAAAGACGGGCCTGACCATCGCCAACTGCTCGCAGCACCTGCAACAGTTGCGCCGGGCTGCGCTCGTCACCAGCCGCCGCGATGGCAAGGCGGTGATCTACCGACTCACCGACGCAAAGACTCTGGAACTCATGGACCTTTTGCGCATCGTGGCCGAACGTAACCTGGCACAAGTCGAGCGCATCCTACGGGGCCTCTCGGGCGGCTATGACGCGCCCGAACCGGTCAGTCGCGCGGTCCTCGCCGCACGGCTCGCGGGAGGCTCTGTCACTGTTCTCGATGTCCGGCCCTCCGACGAATATGCTGCGGGCCACATCCCCGGTGCACGGAACGCCACCTTGGCGCAGTTGGAGCAAATTCTCCCAACACTTGCGCATGACGCTGAGATTGTCGCCTATTGCCGCGGCCCATACTGCGTCTATGCCCATCAGGCCGTCGCCACTTTGCGCCGCCACGGTCTAAACGCGCGGCGGCTGGAAGGTGGTTTGCCTGAATGGCGTGAGGATGGAAGACCAGTGCTCATCGACGTGGGCTGAGCGTTGTTGAGCTCAATAGGACGGCGCCCGGTTTCGAAAGGACAGGACTTCGCTCATCGCGCGCCATCTTCGTTGACGATGCAATCATATTGCCCGATGGCTGACACCTGATACGGCGACCCTAGTTCGTCGTGCGCCACATCCGGTATCGCCCCTGGCCTGTCATCTCACGGATCAGACCCCGCGTTTCCATCCAGGCAAGGTTGCGCTGCACGGCCGCTCGACTGGCGCCGGTCATGGTCTCGGCCATGGGGGCCGAGACGAGGGGCCATTCGGTCAGTACCGCGCGCAGCGCCCGTGGTGTCTTTCCCGAGAGCGGTGACATCTCGATTTCTGCCCGCGCTGACCATGCTTCGATATCGTCGAGGTGCCGCATCGCGGTCAGGCTTGCTGTTTCCATCCCGTCGAGCCAGCGCGCCAGACGGACAGTCTGTGAGCCACCTGCGCGCAGGCCCCCTGCCCCGCCCATCGCCAGCGGCGTAAAGACTGCGCCCCTCCCTTCGCTGGCCGAGATGCGTGCGGCGGTCACCGCCGCTTCCATCCGGTCACTGTGCTGCCCGAGTCCTGCTAGGTTCCAAAGGTGGAAGCCCATGCAGGCGCGGGTGATCGGGTGCAGATCGTCAGCTTGCGCCATAAGTTCCAGCCACCCCTCGGCTCGATCGGAGAATGGTTCTGCCACATCATCCATGTTCTCGGGGTCATGGCGATCCAGGAAGGCAGACAGGTCGACGTCTGGCCCCGGCCCGCCCGTCAGGCGCCGCACCGCCCACCCCACCCGCGCCAGCGCTGTTGTGTCGTCTTGGGCTCCCGAAAGGCGCATGGAGATCCACAGTGCCAACCTATCCGGCGCGACTCGATCCCCGGCGAACCAACTAAGGTCGGCTGCCTCGATCAGGGCCAGTCTGTGCCGCCACCCCTCTGGTCCGCGCTTGAGCCGTTCATCCAGCGCTCCAAGCCGACCCGCGACGCGGGCGAGGCGCGCGGCATGCCCCGCCTCGGCCTTCCGCCAGTCGTCGAGAACCGACATCTCGCGGGGCTCCGCCCGTGGTCCAGGCGGCAGATCGTCGGTTTCCTCTTCGATCGGACCGGGCAGGAACCACAGATCGTCGTCTGACGTCTCATCGACCTCTCCAACGGCAATGGGAGGTACCTCGAAATCATCATACAAGACGGATACTTGAGGTTTCATATGTGCAAAATACGTGCAGTTTGCACTTTACCAAAGGGTTTTGTTGGGGGGCCTCGACACACTTGTATATAGCACGCGCGCGCGGTGGTCTTCGAGACCTCTCTGACCGTGGTCAGCCTCAGGAAACCAAGGGCTTTCCGATGGACAGCACCGCAAGGAGCGCCCTTGCATCCGTTTACAAACGGTCGTTTATTAGTAGTATATGCAATTGCAAACGGCCTGTTTTGATGCCCCTGATCGGCTATGCGCGCGTCTCGACCGAGGATCAGACCCCCCTGCCCCAGTCGCAGGCCCTGAAATCCGCGGGCTGCGCAGAGATCCATGAAGAGCAAGCATCGGGAGGGAACCGCGCGCGGCCCGTGCTGGCCCGCGTGCTCGAGCGGATTAGCAAGGGCGACACGCTGGTTGTCGTGCGCATCGACCGTCTGGCGCGGTCGCTGTCGCACCTCCTCGAGGTGATCGAACGGCTGGAAGCCAGAGGCGCCTTCTTCCGATCGCTCATGGACCCGATCGACACGTCCTCGCCGCAGGGCAAGTTCACCCTTCAGGTTCTGGGTGCTGCGGCCGAGTTCGAGCGGGCCCTGATCCGCGAACGCACCAAAGCCGGGCTAGCCAGTGCAAAGACTAAAGGCCGGGTTGGCGGCAATCCGGGCCTGCGCGCGCGGGATCCGGCGGCGCTGCGCAAGGTGAGGCTGGCCCGGCAGGACGGCTACATGGAGCGGCTGAATGAGACGGCGCAGGACTGGGTTCCCCATGTCCGTCGCCTGCGCCCCAACTTGGCCTGGGAAGACGTGGTGCGCATCGTCAACGGCCCCCTGCCCCGCGAGCGCCAATGGACGCAAAGCCGGCTTTTGCGCGCCGTTAGCGCCTACGTCCGCGACGGCTTTCTGCCCGAGAGTGTGCTCGCCCGCGCCGACCGCCGCGAGACCGACGACCGCCTGCCCGCCATCGTCGCCGCCATCAAGGGCGCGGACCCCGACATCACGCTTCAGGCGATCTGCTCCCGGCTGGAGGCGATGCGCGAGCGCACGCCCCGCGGGCGGACAAGCTGGCAGCCGTCATCCGTGAAGATGCTGCTAGAGCGTGCCGAGAGGCTGGGGCTGCTAGAGTGAAGTCGCGGGAATCGGTCGCACGATTCTGAAGATCTGCGTTACGTAGGCGTCGACAATACATGTTGTGGCCACGACATCGCGGGCTACGAACTGTTGAAGTGCTCTACGAACAAGGTTGCCCAAGACGCTGATACTTCAAGGTTTTTTCTCGTCAGAAATTCGCCGTCTCAACGCCCCTAGGCCGCTCAACGGTTTGGACTGGATTTACTCACCAAAACTGTTAAGGTCTACAAAACAATAAAGACTTGAGGGCAGTGATGAGCGGGATACGGGCCTCCCAAAGATTCGATGTAATGTCCAAGCGGCTCGGTAGCCGGTTGCGTGAACATGCGCAGGAGACGTTCCCACCGGATGCCCAGAAGGGTCTCCGTCGCTTCGCGATGCGGGAAGCAGCCGATCTGCTGCGGATCAACCAGAACACCTTCCGCCATCATGTGTCAAATCTCGAAGGTTTTCCGGAAGGCTTGCTCGAGGGTGGCAACCGCCGCAGCTTCTCTGCCGAGGACATGGTCGAAGCCCAACGCGTCCTTCTTGAGACGGGTAGGATCAAGCCCGATGAGCACCCTCACAGAAGAGCCGGCGAACCGTGCCAGGTCGTGACGATTTTCAACCTGAAGGGCGGCAGCGCGAAAACATCGACCGTTGCTCATGTTGGTCAGCTTCTGGGCCTGCGCGGCTATCGGGTCCTGCTTATCGACCTCGACAGCCAGGCAAGTCTGACAAACCTGTTCGGGGTTACCCCTGAACTCGATCCGGACATGCCGACCTCCTACGATCTGATCCGATCCGAGGGGCCCCTGCCCGCCTCAGATATCATTCGAAAAACGAACTTCCCGACAGTGGATCTGATTCCGGCATCCATGGACATCATGGAGTACGAGTTTGAGGTCGCTTTGAGCTTCAGACACGGTGCCACCACGTTCCACAGTCGGATCCGTGAAGCGCTTGAGCCTGTCTTGAACCGATATGATGTGGTGATCTTCGACACGCCGCCGCAGCTGAACTTCTCGGTGATCTCCGCCCTCTTTGCTTCCACTGGGGTCCTGATCCCGCTCAACGCATCCATGCTTGACGTCATGTCTCTGGCAAGCTTTCTCGGCATGGCGAGCAACCTGATGGGCGTCGTCGAGGCGCATGCTCCCGAGCACGGCCTGAACTTCGTGCGGGTGCTGATCACCCGCTACGAGAACACCGACGGTCCACAGGTCCAGATCTCGTCTCTGCTTCGGACGGTCCTTGGCGATGCGGTCCTCCCTGCCGAGTTCCTGAAGTCGACAGCGGTAGGTGATGCCGCAAACACCCAGCAGAGCATCTTTGAGGTCGAACCTCGCGACGTGAACCGCAGAACCTACGAGCGTGCGATCGAGTCCGTTTCGCGCGTGACCGACGAAGTCGAACGCGAAATCCTCAAGGCGTGGGGGCGTAGCCATGGCGCGTAAGGTCTTCGGGGACTCACTCAAGAACGCGATGGGCAATACCGCAACGCCGGACGAAGGTGCGGATCTCGATCTGAAGCGCACGAGCCCGACAGTCGCTCGTGCGCAGGCATCTGTGCTCGAAGAAGACAAACACGCCACGCGCCTGATTGACCCGAGCACCGTGCGGATGTCCGCGGTCATGGACCGTATCGATCCGAGCGATGGCCTAGAAGAACTTGTCTCCTCAATCCGGGAACATGGGCAAAAGGTTCCCATTCTTGTCCGCCGAACCCAGGACGGAGCACTTGAGATCGTCTATGGGCGCCGCCGTCTTCTCGCCTGTCGTGAGCTTGGTCAGAAGGTGCGTGCGACGGTCATGGAGATGACCGAAGAGGAAGCTCTGATCGCTCAAGGCGTGGAAAACAATGCCCGCCAAGACCCCTCGTTTATCGAGAGGGCCCTGTTCGTCGCTGGGATCATTCGGGAACTTGGTAAAACTGACGAGACACGCAAGAACGCACAGACCATCGCCTATCGGGCACTTCAGATCGACGAGTCGCTCGTCTCGCGGATGAACCGTATCGCAACCGGCATTCCGATGGAGCTGATCCAAGCTATCGGACCTGCACACGGCGTTGGTCGGCGAGTCTGGGAGAAGCTTTTCAGGCTGTGCGAGAAGGACGTCGCGAGAGCCAGAGAAGTTGCCCGTGAAATCCCCCGCAACTTGCCAGGCCCAGACCGACTTGACGCAGCGGTTACGCTGCTTACGGCCACCAAGGCAACTACACCCAAGGTTGAGCAAGGTGAGCGCGTGAAGATCGGCCGCAAAGGCAATCGCATCACCATCGATGTGGACCCTGACCTTGCCCCGCGCGTTGAAGACGCCATCCGGAAGCTGATCAGCGAGCTTCTTGACCGCGGTCAAGATGGCCCAGAGTGACGACCCCGTGTCTTGACCGCGGTCAAGACATCAAGAGCAACGAGCAGAAAACGAAAGGAGGACCGGCTAGAAAAGGAAAGACCCCCCGAAAGCGGTGCTTCCGAAGGGCCTCAATCAGTCTCGACACCTGATTGATACCCTCAAAACGAATCGAGTTCAACACCGCTCGCGGTGACCGGGGAAGCTTTTTCTTCCGAAACACCATGAGACATGTAACCCAAACACGAACCGCCATGGCGGAACCGAGAGCTATTGCCTGCCCTACTATCTACGAACTTCTGGGACCGGTACGCGCCCTGCGGAAAGAACTTGGCCTGACGAGCAACGACATCACAGTCTTGACGGCCCTGATCAGCTTTCTTCCCCGTGATCGACAAACCACAAATGGTGAGACCACACCCAAACTTACCGTTGTGTTCCCCTCCAACGCCTCCTTGTCTGAGCGCGCAAACGGCGTCGATGAGAGGACCCTACGTCGCTGCTTGGGCCGTCTTGACGCAGCCGGCCTCATCGACCGGAAGAACTCGGCAAACGGCAAACGCTTCCCCCTGAGGTATGGCGGCATCATCCGGGACGCGTTTGGGATCGACTTGAACCCACTGATACAGAACCACGACGCACTGGCGGCCGAAGCGTTGAAGGTTGCGGAGAAGCGTGAACGCCTTCGCTCCCTCAGGGCAGAAGCACTAGCACTGCGCGCATCCCTCCTTCAGGACCAGCGCCTCGACGAAGCGCGATTGTCCTCACTCGGAACGATCAGGAACATCCTTCGACGAGCAACCCTCACGGTTGATGCAATCTTGCAGATCATCGCTGATCTCCGCGAACTCGGAGCCAAGGCCGCGCAGAGCTACGGAGAGTGCGAGAGTTCAAGCGTGCCCATAGACGAAGTCCCTGCACACGACCAAGCCCACAGCGATGCTAGCATGCGCGAAATGTCCGCCAGAAACGGACAAAATGACCGGCAGATAGAGTCCATAAAAAAAGAATCTTTTAAGAAAGACGAGCAGGCAAAGCAGACCGGCGCTGACCAAAACAGTGCGGGGCCTTCCATGAACCGAGACCCTGCAAAAATGTCATGGACAGACTTCACACATGTCTCTGACTTCTTTCCAGACCCACCTCGAACAGGAGAAGCCCTCAACCGTGTTCTCTTCGATATCGGGCGATTGCTTAGAATACGCCAGGAAAAGCTGATGCGTGGCCTCCAGAAAACCGGCGCTGGACGGCTTCTAGTGATCTTAGATTACCTGTTGGGAAAAGGAGAAACGATCAGACAGCCCGAGGCATACTTTGAAACGATCCTGGGCGCATAGAACAAGCAGCTTGGACTTCTTGACCGCGGTCAAGAACGCCGAAGAGAGAGAAAGGTTGGGGGTTTGATGGGTGACGGGAAGTGAGATCGGGAGAGTGGCTTCCGGCGCCCGTCGTGGAGAAGATCTGATGACAAAAGCGGCCCAGAACATCGTCCTGTCCCCATCGCGGGACATCCCCTTCAACAAGCTCATCCTGAGCCAGTCCAATGTGCGGCGCATCAAGGCTGGCGTCTCGGTCGAGGAACTGGCCGAGGACATCGCTCGGCGCGGGCTCCTGCAGAGCCTGAACGTGCGGCCCGTGGTCGATGCTGATGGTGTCGAGACCGGCACGTTCGAGATCCCGGCCGGGGGTCGTCGTTTCCAGGCGCTGTCGCTGCTGGTGAAGCAGAAGCGGTTGGCCAAGACCGCGCCGATCCCCTGCATCGTGCGAGATGCGGCGTCGGAGATTCTCGCCGAGGACGACTCGCTGGCGGAGAACATGCAGCGCGTCGCCCTGCACCCGCTGGACCAGTTCCGCGCCTTTCAGGCTCTGCGCGAGAAGGGCCAGGGCGAGGAAGTGATAGCGGCGGCCTTCTTCGTGACGCCGCAGATCGTCAAGCAGCGCCTGAAGCTCGCCTCCGTGGCCCCTGCCCTGCTCGACGTCTATGCCGAGGATGGCATGACGCTCGAACAGCTGATTGCGTTCACGGTGAACCCCGACCACGGGCGTCAGGTGCAGGTCTGGGACGCGGTGAAGAACTCCTGGAACAAAGAGCCCTACGCCATCCGCCGCATGCTGACCGAGAGCTCGGTTCGGGCCTCGGATCGTCGCGCCGTCTTCGTCGGTATCGATGCCTATGAGGCCGCGGGCGGTGTTGTGCTGCGCGATCTCTTCCAAGGCGATGATGGTGGTTGGCTCGAGGACCCTGCCCTTCTCGATCGGCTGGTGGCCGAGAAGCTTCAGGCTGAAGCCGAAGCGCTCACTTCCGAAGGCTGGAAGTGGATCGAGGTCGCGACCGACCTGCCCTATGGCTACAGCCACGGTCTGCGGCGTCTCGTCGGTGATCCCGCGCCGATGACCGACGAGGAAAGCGCGGCCCACGCTTCGCTCCTCGCCGAGTATCGTGCGCTGGAAGAGGAGTGTTCCGGCCAAGACGAATACCCCGAGGAGATCGATGCCCGGCTCGGTCAGCTCGAGATGGCGATGGAAGCGCTCGAACAGCGGCCGCTGATCTACAACCCGGCCGAAATCGCGCGCGCTGGCGTATTCGTGACGCTGGATCGCGACGGCGGCCTTGCGGTCTATCGCGGCTATGTCCGGCCGGAGGACGAGCCGCGCGAGGAGACCGCGGTCCAGGATGGTGATGGCGCGGACGTCACGGGGCAGGGGGGTGATGTCGGTGTTTCCAGCTGGAAACCATCGGCAACCTCCGCCGGGGGCACCGTCATCACTTCGGGTGGTCAGCCGATCGGCGCGGATGCGTCTGATGAGGAAGATGACGGTGCGCAAAAGCCGTTGCCCGAGCGGCTGGTCATGGAACTGACGGCCCACCGGACCCTCGCGCTGCGTGAGGCCATCGGGCGGTCGCCGGGCGTGGCGCTGACGCTGCTGCTTCTGAAGCTGGTGATGGATACCTTCCGCACCTCCTCTGCTTCGGGCAGCTGTCTCGAGGCCTCCGTGCGCCATGTCTACATGTCCGCTCAGGCGCCCGATCTGAAGGACAGCGTCGTCGCAAAGCTGGTCGATGAGCGTCACGCGGCCTGGGAGGCTGATCTGCCTCTCGGCGATGATGCCGCGCTCTGGGACTATTTGACCGTGCTCGACCAGGGCAGCCGTTTGGCGCTCCTGGCGCATTGCCTCAGCTTCGGCATCAACGCGCTCCATGAGAAGGTGAACCCCTATGGGGCGGGCATCTCCGCCAGCGGTCTGACCCGCCGCATGGCCCATGCCGATCTGGTGGCCCGTGCCGTCGATCTCGACATGGTCGAGGCGGGCTGGGAGCCGACGGTCGATGGCTATCTCAACCGTGTGCCCAAGGCCCGCATCCTCGAGGCCGTGCGCGAGGCGAAGGGGGAAGGGACCGCGCAGCTTCTAGATCACCTGAAGAAGGGCGAGATGGCCACAGAAGCCGAGCGGCTTCTCAAAGGCAGTGGCTGGTTGCCCGAGGTCCTGCGCCGAGCCGATCTGGTGACGTTCGATGGCGAGGCGGTCGGAGAAGGGCAGTGGGAAGATGCGGGCGAGCCCGAAGACATCGATCTCCCGGCCTTCCTGACGGCTGATCTGCTGGACAGCGCCGCGACGATGATGGCTGCGGAGTGATCTGAGTCATCTGGGGGCGGGGGAACCCGCCCCTTCCTTCCATAAAAAGATAGCAATATCAATATGATGAATGCGAACACTTGCATTCGGGATGAGGAATCATGTCTGCAACAACCATCATCGACGCGGCCCCCTTGGGGGCGCTGATCCGCTACACCGACGGCAGTCCCAAGCCGCCGGCACGTTTCACAAAGAAGCTGGCGGCCTGGGAGCGATCAAACGGTGTCGGCCGCCTCGTGAAGAAGGAACCGCCTCGGTCCTATCCGACCTGGACCGCTCCGGCCTCCTTCACGCTCCATGAAGGCAACTTCTCCTCGGACGGGGTGATCCTCGTCACCATCATGCGCAGCCATTCGGCGGACAGCCGTCTGATCTTCGAAGTGGCCGAGGAGCCGAAGCCCGGGCAGGTCCGCGTGCTCCTCGACTTCGGTGGCAACACTGAGCTGCTGCATCTGGCGGAATCCATCACCGCGGCCGAGCTCTGGATTGCACGGGAGGGCTATCGCAACGCGCGGTTCGAGATCGTCGGTGCTGATGACGGTGATAGGGCAGGGGGCGCGGACCTGGCCGCCTGAGCCCTGACAATGCGTGAGGGGGCCACCCATGGGAGGGCCCCTCACCGACCAGACCCTCGTCCCGCGAAATCGTGGGGCCCCAGAGGATCCATTCCCAAAGAAGGAGTCGTCAACCAAGAGCGTGGCCAGGAGGCTGGCGGCGTTCAAAGCAAAAGCGGGACAATCGGCACCTGACGTTGGGGCACCATCCCCCGCTCGCCATTCCCTTCCTTGCCCTGAATCCCGTCTTCGAGATCAACCCGCGAGGGGTCGGACTACGGGCGAGCCCGTGCCGCCGGGTGGATTCGGACGAGCCGAACGCACCCGGTGATGTCAGCCAGTCTTCGGGCCTGCGGGGTCCTGTCGCGCGGGGGATGGTCCCCCGCCTCCAAGACAGGAGCCAAACAGATGTCCCGCAAAGATGCTTACGCTTTCGCCGCCTCCCTTGCCGCCACGCTCATGGTCTCGATCGTCGTCTTCCAGGCAGGCGATGGTACCTTCGGCGCCGTCCCCGCTGATGAAATCGACGGCGACGAGGTTCAAGTGATCGCTGAGGTCGACCCGTGGGCATAAGGCCCACGGTTTGTCCCGAGAGCTCGGCATCGGGGCAGGGTCCCCGATCCGGTCCGTTCGGCTTTCAGACCTCTCGGTGGCCCGGAAATCTGAACCGACGCGGAGGTCGGCACGACTGCCCAAGGAGCCGAACGCCCGGTGTCGAGTTTACGGTCCGCCCGAAACGTCGAGGAAGAGTTTCACCAGGGCGACGTTGATGAAGTAGTTGTGCTTTCCAGAGCGATGCTTTTCGACAAAGCCCTGCTCAGCCAAAGTATCGAGATACTTCGCGGCCGTCTGCCGACTGACATCCAGATCGTTCTGCAGATATTCGATCCGGGTGTAGGGATGGCGAAACAAGTTGTTCAGAAGTTCCTGGCTGTAAATCTTCGGCAAGTCTTCACGTAGCCGATGCTTCACGTCCGCCATTTGCTGTCGGATGCCGGTGACGATCTCGACTGTTGTGGCAGAAGTCTCTGCAACGGCCTCCAGCATGTAGATGACCCAGGGTTCCCAATCGCCCGTGTCGCGCACCGCCTGAAGGTGCCTGTAGTAGTCCGCTTTGTTACGGGTGATGAACCGCGACAGGTAGAGCACCGGGATGTCGAGCAACCCCGTTCTGGTCAGATAAAGTACGTTGAGGATGCGCCCGATACGTCCGTTGCCATCCGGAAACGGGTGGATGCTTTCGAACTGATGATGGATCAAAGCCATCTTGATGAGCGGATCGAGATCGCTGAGTTCATCGTCGTTGATGAACCGTTCGAGCGCCGTCATGTGGCGGACAATTTCGTGCGCATCCTGGGGGGGGACGAAGACGATCTCCCCTGTTTGCTCGTTCTTGAGGGCAGTACCCGGTGTCACTCGAAATCCATCGCTGCGGCCCTTCAGCAAGCGGAACATGTCGATGAGCGCCGAATTTGGGATCAGGCCGCCGGTTTCGCCCAAGCGTGCGTATCCGAGCCGCAGAGCGTCGCGATACAGCGCTACTTCTTTGGCCGCCGGGGACTGCGGATCGTCAGGGAAAACATCCGCCTGAAACAGTTCATCCTGCGTTGTGACGATGTTTTCGACTTCCGACGAAGCCTTGGCTTCCTGAAGCGCTAAGGTATCGATCAGGATGCCTTGGTTCGGAATGGTCTTGGCCTGACCCTTCAGATCTGCAAGCGCGCGGCTGGCGCGAGCGAGCGCCTTCAGGACCGGAACGGTTTCGATCTCGGCCGGGGGTGGCAGGGCGGGAATGGCATAGGTCGGCTTTAACATGTGCTCCGCGTCGTGTTAAGAAATCGTCGTTTTTCTAACATGATCGAACAGTCGTGTCAGCAAAAACCGGTTTCCTTAACTTGGGCCATGCTTCGCCCGGGCGGGGTCACCCAACTCCGTCAGACCGCCAGAGCGCTCGGGTCCTTGCCGGCGTTGATGTGGTCTGCGAACCACTGCGGTTTCCGGCCCCGGCCCGACCAGGTGAGGGCCGCGTTCTCAGGGTGCCGGTACTTCGCCACGGCTGGCGCACGGGTCTTCTTCAACTCGACTCCGATCAGATCGGCCAGGGAATAGCCCATCTCCTTGGCGATGGCTTCCAGCTTGGCGCGGGCTTCGGCCTTGTGCCGGTCCTCATAGGTGGAAATCGCCTTGGCGAGGTCCTTCTGCAATTGCTGCAGTTCCTTGAGCGACATCGCCTCGAGATTGAAATCAGCCATTGGGCCCTCGTGTCCTGAATGATGCGTCCGGGATAGCCGTCAGGCTGCAACATCGCAACTCCCACGGAGGACGCCGCGATAGGGCAGGGGGATGAGGTTGGCTTGAGCTGCCGGGTCGGCGGTTTCACAACTGCTTCAACCCGGTTGCCTTGGTGAGGAAGGCCGAGTTCTGCGAGAGCCCCAGGCCGCTCCTATCCCCGGTGCCATCCCTTCGACGGACAATCCCCTAAGCCTGTTCGGCCTCTGGCGCGCAACCCCGCGTCAGTCCGGGCCGTGTTGGCTAGCGTTTCTGAGGAAACGCGTCACCTGCCCGCTCCACCCCGGCCCTCTGGAGGTTTCCGGTCGCCGTTCCGTCTCCCGTGCACGCCTCAGCCGACAGGCTTTTTCCGGGTCTTGTCGAAGGGACGATCCCAGGGACAGGAAACACAGGAGCTTACCATGCAGAACATCGTCATCCTCGCCGGCAACATCGGTCAGAAGCCCGAAGTGCGCTCGACCCAAAGCGGCACGAAGATCACCAACTTCACCCTGGCCACCTCGCGGCCGCGCCTCTCGGAAGGTCGCGTAATGCGCGACGAGAACGGCTACCGGGTCATGGACACCGAATGGCACCGCATCACCTGCTTCAACGGTCTCGGCAAGACCGTCGCGGAGCACTGCGAAAAGGGCATGAAGGTCCTCGTCCACGGGCGCATCCACTACACCAAGTGGACCGACGCAACGGGCACTGACCGCTACGGCTGCGAGATCATCGCCGAGAAGGTCGACTTCCTGAGCCGTCCGAAGTCGGCCGAGAACGAAAACCCCGAGTTGGTCGATCGCGACGACGAGATCCCGTTCTGAAAAGAACGGGGTCTCCCCTTCGGGCCCGGCGGGGAAGCCCGCCGGGTTCTGGGCTTCGCGACCGTCGAATGCCCCTCCCGTCCAACCGGTCATTTCGATAGCTGGGCCGCCCCAGAAATCGAAGGATGGAAAATGAAATCAACATCTTCTGCACTCACGCCGCGCAAGATCGCCGAGTTTTGCAAGAGCCGGTTCACGATGATCTTCACCGAAGGTGAGGTGCGCTTGCTCTACGGCTGCTTGGTCGACCTGCTCGAGCGAAACGAGTACCCGCCCTACCGGGGCAGCGGGCTCGACCTGCAGTCTCTATCCGCCATGCTCGGCATCGATGTCGAACGCTTCCGTGCCCACCGGGCAACGCTGCAGCCTATCTTCGACGCCGTGGCTCGCGAGGTTTCGAATGCGACCCTGCGTCCGGCCCGCACTGCGAGCCGATCAATACGCGCCAAGGCCGCCGCGACTTCTACGAACTCCGCCGCCGTTTCAGCGACCAGCACCGAGAAGTTTCGCAAGAAGCCCGGCGTCCGGCCGAGAGCGATCGTCGAATTTCCCGAGCCACTGGTCACGACATGGAATGACCCTGCTTCGTTTGGTGAAGCCCTTCAACTGCATGCCCGCCGTCATGGGGAAACCATCTACCACCTCTACAACGCGGTGGTGCGACCCGAGGACGGCGTCAATCGCAGCACGCTGATCAGTTGGGGGCGCGGCAAGAAGGTCCCGCGTGCCGCGATCAGCCTGGAAATCCTGCGACGCATCGAGCGGCGGTATCGTCTGCCGGTGGGCTATTTCCTCAGCCTGTCTGGTACTCCTGATCGAGCACCAGGCGATTTCGATCTGGACGACATCTCCCCATCTGAGCGCCGACGTCTGGCGTGGCACCTGCCTGAGGATTTCAACCGACGGCCAAGCCACGAGAAGGCAGAAATCCTGAACTGGGTCCGTACCGTGATCATCAGTGGGTCAACCGATTATCGCAGGTATCAGGCTGCGGCCATTCGCCAGCGCTACGCGGTCCGCTTCAGCTGCGCCTCGGGGCCTGTTCGCAAGTCTTCACCCGCCCGGAGGCCCGAAGAGTCTGGCATTGTCATCGCGCCCAGACGCCTGAACGACGAGATGGCCGAACTCCTTCGCTTCAAGACGTCGACCTTCGCGGCTTTCGGCATGCTGAGGAATGGGGTCTGGGGCACCGAGACAGCGTCCCAAAAGGTGGAGCATTTCGGGCTATGGTTCGGGGCGTTTGTCGCGCCACCAGAGAGTGAAGTGCAGGGGCTCGGCGTGGATCCGAAGCTTTTGACCTTTGCGATGATGATCTTCCCGCAGGTCTGGGATTGGTACCTACACTGGCGGGAGCGCCGGCGCGGCTTCTACACCAAGTGGGAGATTGACCTGCTCTCGATCGCTGCGGCGATTTGCCGAGAAGAGACCGGCTGGCTGCGCCAATCGCCTCGCATGGGGAGCAGCCTTCGTCCGATCGAGGACTTAATCACCGAGGCCGATGTTAACGCGGTTCAGTCAGATTGGCCTGCCGCCTGCGACCGCATGTACAAGCACGCCCGTCGCCGGATCAAAGAGATCGACCGTGTTGCACGCATTCATCGCGACCCTTTCCAGCCCATCCTGCCGGTGCTCGAAGCGCCAAGTCCGGTCGGCGAGTACCGCAAGATCACCGAAGAGATCCTGCGGCGGATGCCGGACGAAATGCACAATGCCCGCGCTGCCGCAGAGGCCGTCCGCGCGTTCCTTATGCTGCGCATCGGTCTTCACACGGGGCTGCGGCAGAAGAATTTGCGCGAACTAATGCTGTGCCGGCCAGGGACCTTGCCGACATCGGAGCGCAAACTGGAGGACCTGAAACGGGGCGAATTGCGTTGGAGCAGCCGCGACCAGGGTTGGGAAATCCTGATCCCGTCGGTCGCCTTCAAGAACGCCAACTCATCGTTCTTCGGCTCAAAACCATTTCGCCTGATCCTGCCGGACCTCGGGCGACTTTACGAACTGATCGAAGCTTGGATCGAGCGGCATCGCGCGCGTCTGATCGGCGAGGCGGCTGACCCGGGAACGTTCTTCGTCAAGACAGCGAAGATGACGAGCACCAACGCCGCTTACTGCCAGAACACGTTCTATGAGGCATGGCGGACGGCGATACAGCGCTACGGGATCTATAATCCTTGGACCAAGCGCGGGGCGATTGAAGGCCTGTTGCCGCACGGGCCACACAAGTGCGGGACGTTCTGGCCACCCATATCCTGAAGCGTACCGGGTCCTACGAGCAAGCGAGCTATGCCATTCAGGACACCCCGGATATGGTCGCACAGCACTACGGTCGGTTCTTGCCGCAGGACAAATCCGAGATCGCGGCACGGATCCTGAACCAAGTTTGGGAAGCAGCCTAGCCAGCTTTCTCAGGAGGCGAGGATGAGACCCCGATTCTAGAACCGGGGCCTCATCAGTTGTCTTGGAGTTTGTCCGACCCGCCGGATGAAAAAGCTGCTCGACCGAGACTGCCCGAAGCGTTGTTGGTCCGAATGCCGAGCTACTGCTCTTTGTTCCTTTCTTCGACGATGCCTTGACTGCGATAGGCATCAAGCATCATGCGGGTATAGTCGGCCGTGCTCTGGGTCACTGTGGCCAAACCGGGCCACGCGAACAGCGGATCCGACCACATAACTTCCAACTCCAGTTCGATCTCGAGCACTGCAGCCACCTCGATCGCCGCTGTCGGCTCCTTTTCTTCGGGCCAGTAGTGATCCTCGAAGGAAATAACGACGTCGAGATCGTCATCCACCCAGATTTCGGCCAGGCTTGCTCCCATGCGCTCACTGGCATTGGTCGCATCCTCGAACAGGGCTGCCCGGATCAAATGGGTCACCTGGTCCTTGCTGAGATCAAGTCTTGGCCGCGGATCGACGACGGAGACGATAGGTTCCACCTCTTGCCCTTCGGCGCGAGCTTGGACCGGCACTGGCTTTCCCTCGTTCGGTCCCAGCCAGAACGCTTCTGGAAAAATGTTGATTGGTGATGCGCCGCAGCCCGGGCAATGCCAATGGGTTCCAGCGATCTGTCGTCCGGTGATTTCTGCATCGCAGTGCAGGCAGTACCAGAGGCTCGATTCCTCCATCTCTAAGAACGGGTGGCGCACCTTTCCTTCCGCATCCGGTTTCGTGGCGCGCCGCGGCCAATCGGCAAATCGTCGCGCTTTCACGCTCTGCATCAATTCCTTTGCAATCCCGATGGCTTCTTCACACAGCAACCGATCGTTCATCGGGCTGTTCTGGGCATGCTTGATGTCGATTTCGACCCGAGGGGCAGCTGAAGGGTTTTCCGGCAGGACGATCCGCCAACCATCACCTTCCATCCGGACGTCACCAAACATTGTTTTCAGCGCGTATGGATGCCCTCGGACTTCTCCTCGAGTAATGGCATCGGGGCCCCCGAAGATATGGTCGAAGGTCGAACCCTCATAGGAAGTGATCCGTTCCACGAAGGCCTTGATCGTGGCGACTTGTGCTTCGGAGGGTACCCATTCTCCTTTCGCGCTGCCTGTCAACGCGTTCCAATGAGCAAAGCCCATTCGATTGGCAACAAGGTCGAGCGCTACGTGCTGTGGTTGACCGGTCGCCCTCGCGTAACGCTTCGCCAGCAGCTTCAGCGTCTTAAGCTTATCGTTCTGTGTCATGATCCATGTCCAAGCCGGATCTGACTAGGTGCCCGCTGCTAATCAGACCCACCGATGGCATGAGGTCTGTTTCTGAAATCAAATTCGCTGCAAAGCTTCGCGTTGCGGGCACACCGGCCTGCGAGAAAGGCCGTACACAACGTCTGCCATTTTCGGGTGCAGGTCAACACCGATGCGTTCCGGGCGTGGAACGCTTCCCATTTGGTGCCGTTTCCTTGAGAGAGTCCGAGTTTGGCCGGTTTTCTGGCGACGGGTTGAGGGCTGGGAGAGTGGTTCCTGGCGCCTGTCGCGGGAGATAGCCGATGGGCGTTGTAGAAGTTCTGGATCCAGTCGCACCGGCGCGGGCGGGTGGCTGGAAAGTGGATGTGAGCCGGGGTGAGCGGAACGGGCGAGTGTCGTCCGAATGGTTTAACCGGCCCGACGATGAGCGTTATCTGTCGCTCGACGATCTCTGGGCCAATGTGAAGGGCCGGTCCGAGCGCAGCCGCAGCCGGGTCGTGCAGACGGCGGATATCCGCGTCGAGGCCGCGCGCGACAACCCCGAGCGGCTGCACCTGATGCTGCCGAAGGCACATGAACCGGTGGCGCCCACGCATTGGGCCTTCGGCCAGCTTGCCAGCATCGTCGGTGCCCCGGCGTCCTACCTGCGGCAGTTGCCCGCGCCGCTGGCAGGGATCAACCTGCAATACGGCTTGACCAATCACCGCGCCGAGCAGGTGAAGACCTTCGAGACGGAAGACGGCCGCACCGAACTGCGCGCGGTGACTGGCCCGGACTATGGCCGCATCCATGACCATGAACTGGTCGAGGCGGTGCAGCGCATCGCGGGCAATGGCACGGGCGATACGCGCTGGAAGGTGCCGGGCGTGCTCGACTGGTCGACCGGGGTCTACAACCCCGATGTCGAGATCAGCCGCGACACGACCACGCTTTATGCCTCTGACCGCGATGTCTTCCTGTTCCTGGTCGACGATCACAACCCGATCGAGGCGGGCCGCCTGCCGGACGGCTCCCCCGACCTCTACTTCCGGGGCTTCTACTGC
Organism: Tabrizicola sp. T46; assembly: GCF_057219895.1. Taxonomy (NCBI): domain Bacteria; kingdom Pseudomonadati; phylum Pseudomonadota; class Alphaproteobacteria; order Rhodobacterales; family Paracoccaceae; genus Tabrizicola; species Tabrizicola sp. T46. The sequence goes on along the minus strand of NZ_JBXVVV010000005.1, from coordinate 92,227 downwards.
TGGAACTCTGAAGTGGGCGCGAAGACCCTTGGCATGGCGAGCTTCTACCTGCGCGCCGTGTGCCAGAACCGCAACCTCTGGGGCGTCGAGGATTTCCAGGAGATCACCATCCGCCACTCGAAATACGCGGCCTCGCGCTTCGCGCATGAGGCCGCGCCCGCGCTGACGCGGTTCGCCAATTCCTCGCCGCAGGGCTTCGTGAATGGCATCAAGGCGGCGCGGCAGCAGATCGTGGCGCGGACGGACGAGGATCGGGATGATTTCCTCAGGAAGCGCGGCTTCTCGAAGGCCGAGTCTGGCAAGATCATCGAGAAGGTGCTGATGGAAGAGGGCCGCCCGCCCGAGAGCATCTTCGACTTCGTGCAGGGCATCACGCGGCTGGCGCGCGACAAGACCCAACAGGATGCGCGCCTCGACATGGAAGGGCGCGCCAAGAAGCTCCTCGACCGGGTCGGCTGACGCGGGCCCGTCAATGCGACCGCCTGCATCCCTGGCGGTCGCGCACTCCCCTTCCACAAGCACGCCTCTTGCCCCTCCCCGAGAGGGCAGGGGGCCTTCGTGCGTGCAGTTCAGCGAGACCCCAATGACCCCCCACGAAGAAACCATCATCCTCGAGGCCCGTGATATCCTCGGCCGCTACCTCAGCCAGAACCCTGTCATCGGCAGCTGGCAGGCGCTGATGGACTACTGCGCGCTCACCGTCCGTGGCCCCATCGAGCGCTTCCATGTCCTCTATCTCGACCGCAAAAACCGCATCATCTCCGATGAGCTCCTGTCGACTGGCACGTTCGATCACGTCCCGGTCTATCCGCGCGAGGTGATCAAGCGGGCGCTGATGCTGAACGCCAGCGCCCTGATCCTGATCCACAACCACCCTTCGGGCGATCCGACGCCGTCGGAGGCCGATCTCAGCATGACCAAGGAGATCCAGAAGGGCTGCAAGTACCTCGGCCTGACGCTGCATGACCACATCATCGTCGGGGCCGGGACCGAGCTGAGCCTGCGGTCCCTCGGCAAGGTCTGACGCTGCGGCCAGATGTGTCACCGTCGCCCCTTCGAGGAAGAGGGCGGCGGTTTGGTCTTTGACGGATGAAGCGGGGAGAACGGCTTCCCGCGCCGTCGGAGATCTTCCCATGTTCGACCTGCCCTTGCCGATCCACCCGACCGCCTTCGCGCGTGGCGTCCCACCGCATTTTCCCTCGGGCGACACCGATCCCAGTCATCCCTTCGCCTTGACCCTGTCGCGCCGCGCACCGACTGATCTCATGTCGGGCCGCGCCGCGCCCCTAGTGCTCGCCCGCTTCGCGACGCTGGCCGAGGCCATGCAGGGCGCGATCGACCATGCCGAGGGGATGGACACGTACGCCGCGCCCCAGCTTCTGGCGATCCTCGACCGCGACGAGCGCCTTGTGCTGGCCGGGGCCGCCAGCGACCACGCCGTCGCCTGGTGCCACCCGGTGACGAGCGGGGCCGAGGCGCGGGGCGTCGTGACCGAGGCAAGCCAGCTGCGCGCGCAGGCGGGCCGCGCGGCTGCTTGGGGTGAGCCCGATCTGGCGCAGCGGCTACGCCACCGCGCCGATCTTCTGGACGGGCGTCTCGTCGACCCGCTCTGGCGCGCCTTCGCCGCCCGGGCGCTGCAGGTCGCTGCGTGAGGCCCGAGAGACAGAGAAGGGCAGATGGGGATTTGGAGCTTGTCCGGGGGAGAGAGATCGCCCGACCCGGCTCCGATCCCTTCCCCTTACCGGAGACACCCGATGACCCTGGCTGAACCCACCCTCGCGCCCCCGATGGCGCCTTCAACCGTCGACATTGCCCAGATCTTCGCGTCCCATGCCGCGCGCGCGGCTCGGATCGAAGCCTTGCGCCCCGTCAACAAGGACCGCCTCTTCGATGGTCTTACGGCCGCCGGCATCACCCATGTCACCGTGACTTTCGACGGTGCCGGGGACAGTGGCCAGATCGAAAGCATCGGCGCCTGGTCCGGCGAGACCGCCGTCGAGTTCCCAGCGACCGAGATCGCCTATGCGGCATTGACCTGGGACGACCCCGAGGTCGAGATGCGGCAGCTCTCGCTGGAGGATGTGGTCGAGCAACTCGCCTACGATTTCCTCTCCGATACCCATGGCGGTTGGGAAAACAACGACGGCGCCTACGGCGAGTTCTGCTTCGACGCCGCGGCCCGCTGCATCCACCTCGAGTTCAACGAACGCTTCACGTCGTCCGAACTCTACACCCATGATTTCTGAGGGGGCGGCGATGGCACATCCCTATCACCACGCCCTGTCCTCGGTGAAGAAATGGGGCGGCACGGTCGATGACTTCATCGCCGTGCATGCCTGGTTCGACCAGAGCAAGGAGATCACAGCGGACTTCCGGCACCGGGCTCTGCGCCACCACGCCGAGGGCATCTTCATGGCCGAGACGATCTTCGGGCCGACCCTCACGCTCTCGACCGGGCGCATCATCCCGACCCGCTGGGTCGGTGAGCAGCATGTGAAGGAAGACCTCGGCTTCATCCCGAGCTTCGCCGACTGGGTGAAAGCCATCCGGCCCGAGCCATGGATGGGCCGGGCCGCACAGATTGAGGCGCTGGTCGATCCGTATCTCGCCTCGCCCGTGGTCGAGGTCACCTGACATGACCGATCCGGCCTATCAGCGCCTCGGCCTTCTCGCGACTGCGTCGCCCTATGCCGTCCTGCGCGCTGCCGTCCGGGCGCTGCATCCCGAAACGCGCGCCGTTCGCGGCTTCCAGGCTGCGCGCAAGCGCTTCTACCGGCAGATGCTGTGTGCTCATGCAGAGCGACAGGCTGCGGGCGACCGTTCCACAGGCTGATCGCCCCGAACCACCCTTCATCCCAATCCAGTGCCCGGCCTCTTGGCCGGGTCTTCCCCGTTCAGGAGGTCCCTATGGCGGATTACTTCACCCATTTCTCGTGCCTGCTCGACGTCGGCAGTCCCGACAAGGCTGCCCGCGCGCTCGCCCTGTTTCAGGAACTCCGCGCTGCGGATCAGGACGCCGACGACCCGGAGGTCGCGGGCTTCGACCTCGTGCGCCAGGATGCGCCGGAAGGCAGCGGCCTCTGGATTCATGACGACGACGACGGCGATGTCGAGGCCGTCATCCGCTTCGTCCTGCGCCTCGCTGAAGAGCTCGACCTCATTGGACTTTGGGGCTTCCAGTACGCCCTGACCTGCTCCCGGCCCCGCCTCGATGCCTTCGGCGGCGGCGCGCATGTCATCGATCTCGGTGCCCGCAAATCCATCGGCTGGACGAGCAGCCAGGAATCGCTGGCCGCCGCGCTGAACCGGGAAGACGCACATGCCTGAGGTCATCTGCACCACGGTCTACCAGTTCCCCGAACTCTCGGATGCCGCCAAGGAAAAGGCGCGCAGCTGGTATCGCGAACTCGGCCCGCACGACGACTGGTGGGACGCGGTCTATGAGGACTTCCAGCGGGTCTGCGAAATCCTCGGCATCCGCCTGAAAACCACGCCCGTCCGCCTGATGGGCGGCGGTACGCGGGCCAAGCCCTGCATCTGGTTTTCCGGCTTCTGGAGCCAAGGGGACGGCGCTTGCTTCGAGGGCTACTGGTCTCACGCCAAGGGCGCGGCCGCACGCATCCGGGACTACGCCCCGCAGGACACGACCTTGCATGGCATCGCCGACCGGCTGCAGGCCATTCAGCGGCGAAACTTCTATCAGCTCGCCACCGAGGTCAGCCACCGCGGCCGCTACTACCACGAATACACCATGGCCGTTGATGTCACGCGCGACAGCCCGACCTGGCAACCGCCGACCGACGACGCCGAGGAAATCGTGATCGAGGCGCTGTGCGATCTGGCCCGGTGGCTCTACCGCCAGCTTGAGGCCGAGTACGACCACCTAACCTCGGACGAGGCCATCGAGGAAGGGATCATCGTAAACGAGTATACGTTCACCGAAGCTGGGCGGCGGTTTGGATGAGGCGCATCCTTCGAAGAACTTTTCCGACTGCACGCTTGAAGCGTACGTCGATCTGGCGTACATATCGACAAGACATTTCAGGAGGCGACCATGCTCGGTTTCCACGACACCACCCGCGCGATCGACGAGCGCAACGAGGCCCGGATGAATTTTCGGACGAAGCCGCGCATCAAGACTGCCATCCAACAGGCGGCGGCCCTGTCCGGCGTCGACGATTCCGTCTTCACGATGAATGCCGCTTACCAGGCCGCACTTGCAACGATCGCAGCGCATGAACGGACAGTGCTCCAGCCGGTGGATCATGAGGCGTTCTTTGCAGCGCTCGATGCACCAGCTGCGCCGACCGATGCCCTGCGCGCGGCCTTCCGTCGACACAGTGACACGGTTGTGTCGAAGTAAATGGCCGCGTCACAACCGGTCGCTTACACCATCGAGCCGTTCGATCCTTCGAAGCATGATCGGGCGGCTTTTTCTTGCGGCGTTGAACAAGTCGACAACTATTTCCAGAAGACCGCGAACAAGCTCGCCAAGGCGGACAATGTCCGCCTCTATGTGATGGTCGACCCTGACGGGACGGTTATCGGCTTCTATGCCCTGAATGCGCACGCCGTTCAGTTCACGGATCTGCCTGCGAAGTTCGCGCGGACCCGGCCTTCGCATGGCAACATTCCTGCCGCCTATATCTCGATGATCGGGCGGGATCGGAAGTTCAGCGGTGCCGGGTTTGGCGGCGATCTTTTGGTCGACGCCCTACGGCGCATTGCCGTTGCGGCCGACGCCATTGGCGTCGCCGTCGTCATGCTCGATGTGCTCGACTGCGGCGATCCAGACCGCGTTGCGCGCCGCAAGGCGCTTTACGAGAGCTACGGGTTTGAGCCGTTGCCTTCGAACCCGCTCAGAATGTTCCTGTCCGTCAGCACAGTTCGCAAGCTGATCGCTGAAGAGGACGACATGCAAAAAAGAGATGCCGCACTCGCGGATCTGGCGCGGCTCGGACAGGAGTTTGACCGAGGTTGAAGTCCTGAAGGTCGCACCTGCCAACCTATAGGTTGGCAATTGAGCTTCGGTTGCCAAGCCACGGTATGGCAGACGCTCCGGAGGGCCGGAGCCAGCCGGTGTCGGGATCACTTGTTCCCGTCGATCCACTTCGACATCAGCCCTTTGTCGCGGAAGCATTCCTCCGGGACGGCGCGCCGTTTGATCCGGGCGAGTTTCTCCGCGAAGGCCACCTGCTTCGACGTGGGCAGCCGGTCCATGTCAGATACCGGTTTCAGCTGGGCCTGCGCCTCGATCCAGCCGCTGAGCGACCGGCGGTCCTGCTGAACTTCCCAGGGCAGGAGGGTCTGGTTGCGCAGGGCGAGCGACCGCGCATAGGCGATCTGCTTGGGCGTCGCGGGCAAGGCGTATGTGGTGCTGTCCATCGGGAAACTCCCTTTCTGGCTTGGTGTTCAATATAGAACATTACAGGAACAAAATCAAGCTGAGCGTCCGGGCGCGTCGGTTCGAGAGGGAAAGATGGGCGGGGGAAGATCAGGTCTGAGGGTGCCCGAGAGAGGGCGTCCGGGCCTGTCCCTTTCCTTCATCCCGGAGCTTCCCGATGACCTATCTCGCGCCTGTTGCGCCTCCCGTTCCCGTTCCATCGCGCGATCCCGCGCCCGCGATCCTCGCCGTCGCCGGAGCGCTGCAGCCCGACCTGGCCCAGGGCTTCCGGATCGACGCGCTGCGTCTGCGCCTCGAAATGGAGCGCGCCTTTGGTGGCTCCGATGCCGATGGCGCTTGGGACTGGAAGCTCGCTTATGAGGCGGGCGAGGTGGCGCTGGTCCTCTTCCTGCGGAAGTTCGGCCGCGCGCTGCTCGCCCGTTCCGGCTCGCCCGCTGCCCTGCTGCCGATCCTCGCCAAAGTGGCGGGCCTCTTGCCCACGCACACCCGGCGCTCGGAGGAAATGGAGCGCTTCCAGCAATTCTCGACGCCGCTGCCCATGGGACTGGCTGCAATGGCGGCAGCGCAGATCACGCCCCGTGACCTCGTCCTCGAGCCTTCGGCCGGGACCGGGCTTTTGGCGATCCTCGCGGAGATCGCGGGAGGCAGTCTCGCGCTGAACGAACTCGCCGAGACCCGCGCCGACCTTCTGCGTGACCTTTTCCCGGGGCGTCCAGTCACTAGCTTCGACGCAGCACAAATCGACGATCATCTGGACCCGGGCGTTCGCCCGAGCGTCATCCTGATGAACCCGCCCTTCTCGGCTGTTGCCAATGTCGATGGTCGGACGACCGAGGCGACGGCTCGCCATCTGCGCTCGGCGCTTGCCCGGCTGGCCCCCGGTGGTCGGCTCGTCGCCATCACCGGAGCCGGTTTCGCGCCGGATGCGCCCGCCTGGGTGGAAACCTTCGGCCGTTTGACCGAGACGGCGCATCTGGTCTTCACCGGCGCCGTCTCCGGTGCCGCATTCGCCAAACACGGCACCAGCTTTGAGACCCGGATCTCGGTATTCGACAAATGTCGTGGTGGCGAGGCGGGCGGCATCACCGCCGATCTGGCTCGCCCGATGTCCGTCGATGCGCCGCAGCTCCTCGCCCGGATCGTAGCAGAGGTCCCGCCACGCCTCGAGATGGATGCGGGCGCCGTCGCTCAATCGCAGCCAGCTTCCCCTTTCCGGGGACTTCCTCCCCGTGCGTCCGGCTCTGCCGCTCGACCCTTGCGTTCGACGGCAGCCGCCAAAATGGATGTGCATGTCACCACGCCGGATGCGGAGGACCTCGCATATACCTTGCGCGAGGTGGCGGACGATCTCGGCGCTGCGCGCCTGTCGGACGCGATCTACGAGACCTTCCGCCTGCAGGCGATCGACATCCCCGGCGCGGCACCGCACCCGACCAAACTGGTGCAGTCGGCAGCCATGGCATCGGTCGCGCCCCCGAAGCCCACCTACCGCCCGAAACTCCCCTTCGCCGGCCTGCGTGATGGCCTGCTGTCTGACGCGCAGTTGGAGACCGTGATCTATGCAGGCGAAGCGCATGACGCCTATCTCGCCGGCTCCTGGACCGTCGATGAGACCGGCGACATGGTCTCCGCTGCGCCCGACGAGGCTGCGGACGCCGTCCGCTTCCGCCGCGGCTTCTTCCTTGGTGATGGCACCGGGGCGGGTAAAGGCCGCCAGTCGGCCGGTATCCTGCTCGACAACTGGTGCCAGGGCCGCCGCAAGGCGCTCTGGATATCGAAGAGCGACAAGCTACTGGAGGATGCGCAACGCGATTGGTCCGCACTTGGGCAGGAGCGGCTGCTGGTCACGCCCCTCTCGCGCTTTGCGCAAGGCCGCGACATCCCGCTCACCAAGGGTATCCTGTTCACCACCTATGCCACGCTGCGCTCGGAAGAACGCGGGGCAAAGAAGTCCCGCATCGACCAAATCGTCGACTGGCTGGGTGCCGACTTCGACGGGGTAATCCTCTTCGATGAAAGCCATGCCATGGCGAATGCCGCCGGATCGAAGGGCGAGCGCGGCGACACGGAAGCCTCGCAGCAGGGCAGGGCGGGCCTGCGCCTGCAACACAAGCTGCCCGATGCCCGCGTGGTCTATGTCTCGGCCACCGGTGCAACGACCGTCCACAACCTCGCCTATGCGCAGCGCCTCGGGCTTTGGGGCGGAGAGGATTTTCCGTTCGCAACTCGCGCCGAGTTCGTTCAGGCCATCGAAGCGGGCGGCGTCGCTGCGATGGAGGTCTTGGCCCGCGACCTGCGCTCGCTCGGCCTCTACACCGCTCGGTCGCTTTCTTACGATGGCGTCGAATACGAGATGCTGGAACATGCGCTGACGCCCGAGCAGCGCAGCATCTACGATGCCTATGCCGGAGCCTTTGCCATCATCCACAACAATCTCGCCGCTGCGATGGAAGCGGCCAACATCACGTGTGAGAACGGCACGCTGAACCGCCAGGCCAAATCCGCCGCACGCTCGGCCTTCGAGAGCGCCAAGCAGCGCTTCTTCGGTCATCTGCTGACCTCGATGAAAACCCCCACCCTCATTTCCAGCATCAAGGCCAATCTGGCGGCAGGCCATGCTGCCGTCGTCCAGATCGTCTCGACTGGCGAGGCACTGATGGAGCGCCGCCTGTCGGAGATCCCGACCGAGGAGTGGAACGACATCCGCGTCGACATCACCCCGCGGGAATATGTCCTGGACTATCTCGCCCATTCCTTTCCGGTGCAGCTCTACGAGCCCTTCACCGACAGCGAAGGCAATCTGTCATCCCGGCCCGTCGTGCGCGACGGCCAGCCGGTCGAATGCCGCGAAGCCGTGCGGCGGCGCGACGCGCTGATCGAGAAGCTGGCGTCGCTCCCGCCCGTCCCGGGGGCGCTCGACCAAATCGTCCAGCGGTTCGGCACCGATCTCGTCGCCGAGGTCACGGGCCGCTCGCGCCGCATCGTGCGCAAGGGTGAGGGCCCTGCCGCACGGCTCGTCGTGGAAAGCCGGGCCGGCTCGGCCAACCTCGCGGAAACCGCTGCCTTCATGGATGACCAGAAACGCATCCTGATCTTCTCGGATGCAGGCGGCACGGGTCGGAGTTATCACGCCGACCTTGGCGCGAAGAACCAACGACTGCGGGTCCACTACCTGCTGGAACCGGGCTGGAAGGCCGATGCCGCAATCCAAGGCTTGGGCCGCACCAACCGCACGAACCAAGCGCAGCCGCCGCTGTTTCGTCCGGTGGCCACCGATGTGAAGGCGGAGAAACGGTTCCTCTCCACCATCGCGCGCCGTCTCGACACGCTCGGGGCCATCACGCGCGGCCAGCGCCAGACCGGCGGGCAGGGGCTGTTCCGCCCCGAAGACAACCTCGAGTCGCCTTACGCCCGTGATGCCTTGCGCCAACTCTACCGCCGCATCTATCGCGGCGATGTCGCGGGCTGCTCGCTCGGGGCATTCGAGGATGCGACCGGTCTCAGCCTGACCGATGACAACGGGTTGAAGGATGATCTGCCCCCGATCACGACTTTCCTCAATCGCCTGCTGGCGCTGACGATCGACATGCAGGCTGTGCTCTTCGCGGCCTTCGAGGAACTCCTCGACCAACGGATCGAGGGCGCTATCGCCGCCGGGGTCTACGACCTCGGGCTCGAGACGCTGCGCGCCGAAAGCTTTCGCGTCACGGATGCGCGGGTGATCTACACCCATCCCGGCTCCGGCGCAGAAACCCAACTCCTGACCATCGCAGAAAAGCGCCGCAACATGGCCCTCTCGCTCGCGGATGCGCTCGACTGGCTAGATGGCCCGAAGGCACGCCTGCTGGTCAACAGCCGTTCGGGCCGGGCGGCGGTGCAGGTGCCTGCCACCAGCCTGATGTTGGATGACGGCACCATCGAGCCCCGCTTGCGGCTGATCCGGCCAACGGAGGCCAGCACTGTCCCTGCCCGGATGATGGAGGACACCCATTGGCTCGAAGCTGACCGCTCGGCCTTCTCCGCAGCCTGGACCGTGGAACTGGCCGAGGTGCCGGAGTTTTCGGAAGCCACTCTGCACATCGTGGCGGGTCTGCTGCTGCCGATCTGGAAGCAGCTCCCCCAGGACGAAACCCGCGTCTACCGGCTGCAGACTGACGACGGCCAACGCATCATCGGTCGCCGTGTCTCGCCCGCTTGGGTCGCGACCACGCTTGCCGATGACGCCCCAAGGCTCACGGCGGCGCAGGTCCATGCTCTCGTGCTAGAGGGAAAGACGGTCGTGCGGCTGGCCGAGGGGATGGAACTGCACCGGTCCCGCGTCATGGGCGTCAACCGGATCGAGCTCTCCGGCTTCTCGGAAGCGGCGAAGGACCGGCTCAAGGCCGATGGCTTCTTCTCGGAGATCATCAGCTGGAAGCTGCGCCTCTTCTGCCCCACCGATCCTGCCGGCATTGCCATGCTGGAGCGCCTGCTCGCGCGTTGTCCTGTGACGGGACTACAGGCGCGAGGAGAGTGTTGAGCCATGTATTCCGAGACCGAAGATGTGATCCGCGCTCTGGCGGAGAATGCCGAAGGCGTGTGTCGCGCCTACCTTCCCGCCGGACGGCGGGAAGGGTCCTACTGGATCGTGGGCGACCTGCAGAACAACCCCGGCCGGTCGCTCTTCGTGCGGCTGGCTGGGCCCGCGTCGGGGCCGGGCGCGGCTGGCAAGTTCACCGATGGCGCCACGGGCGAGCATGGCGATCTCCTGGACATCATCGGCGAGCGAACAGGGATCTCGCGCTTTCCCGATCTTCTGGCCGAGGCCCGGGCGCATCTGGGCCGTCCGCAGCCGATCCTCTCGGATGCACCAGTGCCGAAGAAGGCCAATGCCTCTGGTTGCACACCAGCGGCGGCGGCGCGTTTGTTTGCAGCCTCGGTGCCGGTCGCAGGCACGCTTGCCGACACCTACCTCCGCTCTCGGGGCATCACCCAAGGCGGCATGATGAGCGCCCTGCGCTTCCACCCGAAGTGCTGGCATCGGGATGAGGGCCAGACCCGCAGCCTCCCCAGACCGGCACTGATCGCAGCGGTCACCGATGGGGCAGGGGCTTTGCAGGGTGTGCATCGCACCTGGCTTGCGCCTGACGGACAGGCAAAGGCGGCTGTCGAGACGCAGCGGCGTGCCATGGGTCACCTTCTCGGCAATGCAGTCAGGCTGACCCCGCATGACGACATCCTCCTGGTCGGCGAAGGCATCGAGACCATGCTATCCTTGGTCGAGGCAGTGCCCGGCCTTCCCGTCTGGGCGGCGCTCTCGTCGGGTCATCTCGGGGCTGTGCTGTTGCCGGAGGGTTTGCAGCGCCTCTACATCGCCATCGACCGCGATCCGGCCGGGCTACGCGCGGCAGAGAGGTTGAGCGCCAGAGCCCTTGATGCCGGGATTGTCGTGCGGGTGTTGGAGCCTCAGCTCGGGGATTTCAACGATGATCTTCGGGCATACGGCAAGGACGCGCTGCGCCAGCATCTGGCAGGTCAGATCGGGCCAGAGGATCGGCAACGGCTGTTCGGCTGATCCGCATCGCGCAAGGGTCAGTCGGGGAGTGCGGGGCAGGGGGTACGGATCCCTGTCATGGCTGTGGATCGTCGCTTTGCCTCTTTCCGGGCAATCTCATCCACCCGTCACCCGAGCGGCCTTCAAGAGATGGGCAGGCGGCCGTCAAAGGTGCCGCCCCTGCAAGGACGGGGGGCAACTGATTTCCGCCGGCGGCAGAGCCGCCTTTGCATCGCGAAGCAAATCAGCCGCCCCCCGTCCTCCTCCACATGCGTTCCGGCCCCGAAAGGGGGTGAAGGGGCAGCCCCCGTGACGGCTTTCGCAGCCCATGAAGGCCGCGCGGGATGACGCGCGGACGAGACAGGCCCGGAGGCAAGAAACCGATGACGATCCACACCCGCGACGACGCTTACGAACCCGCCCACACCGCATCCCAGACCGCCCATGCGCTGGAGGAGCTGCAGCTCTACGGCTACCGTCCCTTCGAGGACGAGCCCGATCCGCGCCCGATGCCCGACGCAGACCGCCTGCGTGGTGCCGTCGCCGACATCTTCGACGCCCTCGTTGCGAGCCTGGCCGACACTCGCATGGAACCCGACCTCGAAGAAGTGCTCTGGGGCCAGGTCAACCTCTTCCACCGCGCCACTGCCCGGATCGAACGGTCGCTCGACGACAACGAGCAGGGGCAACGCCGCCTCCAGCGCGAGCAGGACGGCTCCGAGGTGAAATCCACCGAACTCGAGCGCCTGACGGCCGAGGGTCTGACCCTCACCGAACGGCGGAACTGCATGGACATGATGCGCGATCACGCCGCCACCGAGTTCTGGCATCACACGGGCTCCACCTGGCGGCCTCGCACCGGCTCGATGGTGAACCACCAGCACCTGACCGCCGCCCTGATCGACAGCCGCGACTTCCTGACCGCCAAGCGCCGCGCCGAGACCGAGGTGATGCTCCCCGCGGGCCCCAAGGTCGCCCTCACCGGTGGGACCGACTTCAACGATCACCGCCTGATCTGGGGTAAGCTCGATCAGGTCCGGACCAAGTATCCCGACATGGTCCTTTTGCACGGGGGAAGCCCGAAAGGCGCGGAACTCATCGCCGCCAAATGGGCCGAGGCCAGGGGTGTCACGCAGGTCGCCTTCAAGCCGGATTGGACCAAGCACGCCAAGGCCGCTCCGTTCAAGCGCAACGACGCCATGCTCGACGTTCTGCCCGTGGGCGTTCTCGTTTTCCCGGGAAATGGCATCCAGGAAAACCTCGCCGACAAGGCCAAGAAACTGGGCATCCCGGTGGTGAAGTTCGAGAGGGGGGCGTGAGCCCCCTGACGGCCAGCAGCGCTTGATGCTTGGCTGATAGGGGGTCGCTAGGCCGCCCTGTAGTTTCTATGCGCTGCCCACGACCCGCAATTTCATTGAGCGACTCTCGAGCAAATAAGTCTCGACTCCGGCCAGCAAGTGCAGCCCTTCTTCACTGATAGAAGCTCGTGAAAGACCGGGCTGAATGATGCGGACGTCAAATTCGTAGCGATAGTCCTGCCAAGTCGCTTTCAGCCGCTTGAGGAACGCGGCGTTCCCATGTTCGAAGCGAGAGCTTTGCCCCTTTTCGAGGCGCAGCTTCTCGCGCCTTAGCATATGCGAGAACATCCGGTTGGGACGGTCGCGCCAGCGGGCGGATTTTTGGGCCTGCCCGCAAACTTCATAGATATCTTTCAAGCGAGCGCCGGGTGCGTCGGCACTCGAGAATTTGCAATGATGAAGCGTGACCTGGACAAGGCCCTCGGTGATGCGAAGCGTAACCACATCGGCGATCTCGCCAGCTCCATCGTCGTCGAAAATCAGATCGTAGGCGTTAGCGTCGGCGAGCAGGGTCTCGATGACGCGTCGCTGGACGGAATCGGCTCGTTTCTCTGATCCTTGTGATTCTGTTCGGATGTTTATCCCCGACCAGTCCCAAGTCTCAATCCGTTCCGGAGGATAAGGCTCGACCTGAACACCATCGGGCAAGGCATAGAGATGGCTGTAGATCAGCAGAGACCCATCGCCAAAATCAATCTGCGGGGAGTCTTCGCCAAAGGCTTCCGACAGCGTCTTTACTTTGCCGCCGACCTTTATCGTCGCCTTCGGCCCTGATCGCTGCGGATAGCGGGCACCGCCTTCCGCAAACACGATTTCGAACTCGGCGCTCTGGGCATCGCTGCGCACCGCGAAGCGCAGCGGCCCGGTGGCTTGGTGGTCCAGGAGTTCGATGTCGCACTCCGCAAACGGTGCGGCTATGTGGTCGAAGCTGATTTCGATCCGGTCCTCGATCTGTGTAAGTAGAGACTCCGGCCAGTGCACTGCGACGGGTGGAACGCTCGGCCGCTCACTGATCTGACGAGGGCGCATGGCGCTCTTGAAGACGCCATCGGTGGTGATGCCGGGATCGTTGACGGCTGTTCCGATGTCGCTGCACCACTCGACCCAGTCGGTGAGGTCGCGCACCGGGGAGATCGACCAGAACTTTCCTTTGGCCGAGCAGCCGCGCGAGGCTGGCATGCCATTGAGAAAGCCGGTCGCAAAGACGTTGTTCTTGATACGGGACTGCGATTTCGCAGTGTCCAATCCATCGGCGACGTCCACGCCCATATACATTGAATAGCGCACGCCACGCCCCTGATGGTGCGTGAGCCCGAGGTTGCGCAGGATGAGGCGATTGAATCCGTGAAGACTTCGAAAAACGTCCTCACCTTCGACGCGCCGCGTCGTGTCGCCGCAGACGGTCTTGGCCAGCCGGTCATGTGGGCCCTTTGCCGAGCTACTGATATAGAGGAGCCTCTTGTCGGGGTCCCAGTGCATCATATGCAAGTCCCAGACGACGTTGGTGGCATGCTGCACGGTTGTCCAGCCCGCTTGCTCCTCCGAGCGGGTGACGAAGATGGCCACGCGCTGATGCGGGTTGACCTTCATGCCGAGATAGACGCCGGGATTATAGAGGTCTTCGGCACGCAGTGGCTCCCAGGCGTCGCAAGCCGTGCGATAGACCACGGCATTCATCTTCGGCTCGAGGGTCTGCAAGGGAATGTCGCTGAGATCGCCGACAAAGCCCTTGAACATCTCGGCGCGTCGAACTTGCCGGTCGATTTTGGCTGTGCTGAGCGCTTCGACCAAGGCGTTCCAGTCGGCGTCCTCGGCATAGAGCTTGGCGAGCGACCGATCGATGTCATCCACGCCGGTATTGGCGATGACGGTCGCGTCACCCAGGCGCGGATCTTGCCGGGTGAAGCGGCCGACAAACTGGATGGTGACGGCGATGCTCTTGTGGGGATCGTGCAGACCCGCGATCTTAAGTTCCGGGAGATCGAAGCCTTCGCCTAACATGTCGACGCACACGATGATCCGGCTCTCGAAACGCCGCAGCGCGGCAAGGTTCGTGCGGCGCTCGCGGATCGACTGCTGGCTATGAACGATGACCGGGCGGAACTCGGGGAACATCGAGCTGTAGAGCTGGTGGAGATCCTTGGCGCGCTCGATCGTCTGGCAACGCGCCATTGCCAGATGATTGAGGCCGGCCGCTAGATCGGCCTGGAGGACTTCGCCGAGCTTTTCGGCGATCGCAAGGTCTGCATCGGGCTGATCGAGCCCGAATACCGCCTCGAACCGGATCGGCTTGAAATAGCCCTCGGCCTGCGCCTTTTTGAGCGGGTAGGTGTAGATGAACTCACCGTCGACGCGCCGGCCGTCCTCCCGGAAGGGCGTGGCGGTGAACTGGACGATCGGAAGCGGCGGGTCGCGGTCGATGAAAAGGCCACGGAATCGCGACCAGGTAGGTGCGCCGATATGGTGTGCTTCGTCGATGAACAATGCCGATGCGCGGGCAGCCATCCGTTCCTGAACTGGGGCATCCGCCCGGCCAGCAATTTGCATTGTGGTGACGACGACATTGGCGCTGTCGAAGATTTCATCGACTTCGGCCTGGCTGGTCGGGATATGCGAGAGCCGCATGACCAGAGGGAAAGCTGCCGTCTCATCGAGACATTTCTGCTGCATCAAGACGCCGAAGGTTTCGAATTTGCTCGCGATCTGCTCGCGCAGCGCGTCGGTAGGCACCACCACCAGCAGGCGCTCGAACCTCTGATTGGCATTGAGCGCCAGCATTGTCTCCGTCTTGCCCGTCCCCGTTGGCATGACGATGGTGGCCGGATCCGTCGATCGCGTCGCGTGGGCAAGCGCGGCATGAAGCGCGCCGATCTGTGGGCGCCGCAGGCCGGGCTGCGCCACCTCGCCGTTCGCGGCAGTTCGTCCCTCGCGCAGATGAACCGCATCGATCCAGGATGCGGAGACTACCTTCAGACGCTCGGCGCGCGCAGATCGATCTAATGTGTCGATTCTGGTCGGCGGCGCATTCATCCACCGGGATTCACCGAGTTCCAGCACTTCGGCGATCCGTTCCGGCTCCGTTGCTCCGGGCGCAATGAGAATAAGATCGGCTTCCAGGGGCGTCGCCGTCTTCGCACTGATGATTTTTAGAGTCTCGCCGGATTCCAAGGTCGTCTCGTAGCCATTGACGCGGCGGATGGCGAAGGGTCGCAGTCGGCAACGCACGCGTCGGGCCGGAACCGCCAACTGGCGCACGAGGCTTCCCAGCACTTTGCCGTCGATGGCAAGCCGAGCCGGCAGCAGGAGTTCGACCTCGGGATTAAAGAGATCGTCCTGGTTGGAGCCGGTCGGGGGCTTGCGGGAGGCCATCGTGTCCCCTTCCGTCAGGCCGCCACCGTCTGCGGCGAGGGCAAGACGGCAATCACCGTTCCCTTCGTCATCAGAACGACGAGTCCGCGCTCGGCGCCGGTCATATCGAGATAGGCGCGGACCTGAGCCCGATAGTGCTCGAGTAATTGAGCCTCGGGATTCACGTCGCTCTTCCAGTCGACGACCACGACCGGTCGGCCATCCTTCCCGACGGTCAGGGCGTCCGCGATCCCCGCCGCTACGTTTTCCACGCCGTCGGCTGCTTGCGCAGAATAAACGGGAAATTCGGCCAGTAGACCCGGTCGCAGGGCTGCGATGTCAGGCAGTGCCAGGGTCCGGGCTACACAGGCCGCCAGTTCCTGCGCCGATAGTCCTTTCGCCGGGTCGGCGACCGAAGATTGGCCGAGAGCACGGATAAGTTCGGCTGCCCGTCCGATGAGGGCAGCCTCCGTCTCCAGGATTTCGCCGGTCAGAACCTCTTCCATGAGCTTATGGAGGATCAGCCCACGTTCGCGGCCGCCCTGCACGAGAATCGCGGCTTCCAATTCGGGAGGCTGCTCGTCGGCCGCCCCCGTCCAGAGCGCGGCCTCTTCTTCCTGCAAGACGGTCCCGGTGGCGCTTTCATCGCGACTGGGTGCAAGCCAGGTCAACCGTGTCTGCGCGGCGGCGATGGCTTCGGCTTCGGTGGCGAAGCTCGCACGCGTCTGGGTGTTGCCCGCGCCCGCACCTGCCGCCGTGAGGCCGGCAGGCAGGTGAGAGACATCCAGTCCGGGCAAGCCGGCGAGCGACAGATCGACGAGGCCGATCCAGGCCGATTTCGACGGTGTGGCGTCGAGCCGGGGAAGGACGAGGAGTTCGCGAGCGCGGGTGGCTGCGACATACCAGAGCCGGATGCGTTCGCGGTCCAGCTCCTCCTTTTCCGCTTGGCGGGCGGTTTCGTAGCCCTCAGGCGTGACACCCAAGACCGGGCAGTAGAAGGTCTCGGCCTGGCGGTCGATGACGGCGCTGTCGGGCGCCATGACGCCTGTCATGGTGTTGACCGGAATGACGATCGGCCATTCCAGCCCCTTGGCCGCGTGCATGGTGAAGAGCGCGACCGCTTCCTCTTGGGCATCGGGCCGTCCCTCGACGGCGCGGGCCTCGTCGGACCACGCCGCTGTCATCGCCTCGGCGAAGGCGCGCAAACCGCGCACGGCGTAGCCGGTCGACAGGCTGAGATAGAGATCGACATTGGCGAGCGCGCGCTCGGCCTGGCCGCGATGGCGCTCGAGGAGGAGCGGACGGACGCGCATCACGTCCACGGCCTGCGACAGCAGCTCATGCGGGGTCGTGCTGTTGCCGCGCCAGGAGAGCGATTGCAGCCGCTCGATGACGTCGCGCGCGAGCGGGTGCGCGATGACGGCGGGATCGATGCTGAGATCCAGGCGCGGAATCCGATCCGACTGTTCCTCCGAGCGCGGAAGTCCCCAGATGATATCCAGCAGGTTTTCTTCGGTGAGGCCGACCAGAGGGCCGCGCAGCAACGCGCCAAGCGCCAGGGTGTCGCGGCGATCGGCCAGAACACGGGTCAGGGCGATCAGGTCCTGAATTTCCTGGCGGCGGAACAGCCCCTTGCCGGCCTGCGTCGCGACGGGGATGCCACGGCGCTCCAAGGCTTCCTCATAGCGCCACAGCTCCGCACCGGTCGGCGCCAGCAAGGCGATGTCGCCCGGTTGGCAGGGACGCTCCGCGCCGTTGCGACGGTCGAAGATGGGATGGCTTTCGATCAGCCTGGCGCACAGTTCGGCGACGGCATCCGCTTCGGCGTCGCGCTGCCGTTCGGCGCTGGCCTTGCCGTATTCGTCAGCCACGGCGATGTCGAGGGCCGCGACGCACAGGCTTCCCCGGTCGTCATGGAACGGGTCGAGCGCGGTGAAGCCCGGCTGCCCATCGGACGAGAGGACGGCCTCGAAGCGTTCGTTGACGAAGGTGAGGATCGAGGCGCAGGAGCGGAAATTGGTGGAGATTGACAGGAGGCTGCCGGGATCCTGGGCGCGGAAGGCGTCGCGCGCCTGCACATAGGCGCCGACGTCGGCACCCCGGAAGCGATAGATCGCCTGCTTGGGGTCGCCCACCAGGAAGAGTGCGCCCGGCCGGATGCGGAAGCGGGTCCAGTCGTCATCGCCATCGACCGGTTCGCCGCAAAGCCGCCAGAAGATTTCGGTTTGCAGGGGATCTGTGTCCTGGAACTCGTCGACGAGGACATGGGCAAAACGCTGGCCCAGCGCCCGGCGAACGGCATCATGGTCGCGCAGCAGGTCGCGCGCGGCGAAAATCAGATCGTCGAAATCGAGCTGGGCGCTGGAGCGTTTGTGGTCGCGATAGCGTTGCAAGATCGGACGCGCTTCTTCGATTAGCGCCGCTAGGGCATGGCCGGCGGCGGCCTGTGCCAGCGCGAGCCAGGCATCGCAGCAGGCGGTGTAGTGGGACTCGGCGCCGTCGTTCAGCCGGTCGCCATCGGCCTTGGAGAGACCGGCCTGCTTGGCGGCAGCGGCCCATTTGCCCTTCTTGCGATAGGAGGCGAAGGCCCCGGCCTTGGTGCAAAGGTCCGGATGTGGCCGCAAGGTCAGGAGACGGACGAGGCCCGCAGGCGTTGCGGGATCGGGACCGTTGGCCAAGGCGGTCGCCATCTCGGCCAGCCGCTCGACGATCGCCGCCGTTTCCGGCTCGGCCGCAGTCACACCATCCATGAAGCCTTTGAAATCCGCAGCGGCCTGCTGGAACGCCGTCAGGTGGCCGTCAAGCGGGGAGACGGCCGGGGCCGCGAGCGTGGGGCGACGGCGCAGATTCTCGGCGATCTTGTGGATGAGCGCCACGGTCTCGCCGGGGCTGTGCAGCACCATCTCGGCCAGGATACCGCCCTGACCGCCGGACAGGCGTTCGCGCAGCCAGACATCGACAATCTCAAGGAAGGTGAGGTCGGCCTGGTTGCGATCCATGACCCCTGCGCCGGGATCGATGTTGGCCTCCGCGGGATAGGGCTTAATGAGGCGCTGGCAGAAGCCGTGTATGGTCGAGCACGTGATCTCGTCGATCGCGGCGCTGGCGGCGGCGAGATTGTCGCGATGGGCTTGGGACAGCCCATCGGGCAGCGCCACGCGCAGCTCGGTCGCGATCGTGCCGGCCGAGAGATCGGCGACGAACTCGCGGACACGCGACAGTAGCTCGCTCGCGGCGAGTTCGGTGAAGGTGACGGCGGCGATGGAACGCGGCGCGACGCCTTCGGCCAGCATCGCGGCGATGCGGCCAGCCATGACGGCAGTCTTGCCCGAACCTGCGCCGGCCTCGACCAAGATCGAGCGATCATGGAGGCTGATCGCATCGCGGCGCGCGCCGTCGTCCTTCAGCACCTTGGACACGCTGCTCATCATTCCGCCTCCCAGACCTGAGCGACCTCGCCAAGCCGCTCCGTGGCTGCCGGCATTTTGCGTTTGCAATAGGTGGCGCCCGCGTTGGCCGGCAGGGCGAAGGCGAGGTCGTCATAGTCGCCGCCGGTGTCCGGGCCAGGCAGTGCCGCACCGCCGGCGAGACTCGCCCTTGCCGCGCGCAGATAGCCTGTGATGTCGGCCAGCACGGCTTCGGGATCGTCGAGCTGAAGGTCGACGGGCTCGCGCGGATAGAGCAGCGAGGCGCTGATGGCGACGTCGTCGCCGAGGAGCGCCTTCACCGCGAAAGCATATAGGCAGCGTTGAAGCTCCCGCCCGCCGTTCAGCCGGATGTCGCTCCGCGGGGGGCGGCCTGTCTTGTAGTCGCGCACCAGCGCACGTTTGCCGTCGTCCGAGATGTCGAGCCGATCAATATAACCGGCGATGTTGAAGCCCGTGCCGGGAATCGTGACCGGCTTGCGCGAATCCCAAGGCGTTTCCGCGTCGGATTTTGGCTCCGATCCACCGAAGGGCACCTCTCCGTAGGAGCGTGCGCCCGGGAGGACATCTTCACCATAGGAAAGGGCTCGGCCCGCCATCACGCGGGCGTCGTCGATCGTGCGGCTCCAGATGACGGCCGGCGGAACCGGACGCTCGCTTTCCCAATCGGCGGCGACGGCTTGCGCGGCCCGCGCCACCGCGGCTTCGATGGTCTCGGCGTCGGCGGAGGCTAGACCATCTCCGGTTTCGAGGTCACGCAAGGCGCGGTCGAGAACCAAGTGAACGAGATCGCCGATCCCGAGCGCGTCGAGCATGAGCGGTTCAGCGCTGCTCTGCGGTTCACGCCATCCGAACGCATAGACCCACACGAAACTCAGCGGATTGCGCAGCAGGCGGCGCAGCGAGCTGGCCGACTGGGTGCGGCCGAGGATGGCGAGGACGAGCGGATGATCTGCCCGCACGAGCCCGTCATGGGGAGTAATCTCGGCCTGCCGCCAGTCGCGCCAGCAGCCCTGCGCACCGACCGCTTGCGGATCGGCTGCGTACTCCTGAGGCCGGGCCATGAGGCGGTCTGTTTCGCTGAAGGCGTGCGCCGGCGTCGCGTTGCGGCGCAGATAGGTTTCGTCACCACGCCCGGCGAGCAGAGGGCTGCGACCCAGGAGACGCCCGTCGCTGTCGCGCCGGGCGCGCGACAGAACGACGGTGTCGGCCGTCGTGGCGAGGATCGTCTCGAAGTCGCGGCGGTCGGCGAGGTTGACCGGCAGGGGATCGAGCACCGGCGTCGGGATGATATGGTCCGGGATCAGTCGGTCTTCGGCGATCCCGCGCGGCCAGCGCGAGGAATTGAGCCCGAGGAGCCGCACGAAGCGGCGGGGCGACGCCGCAAGCGCGCTGGCCGGCATCCAGGCGACGCAGACGCATGCTTCCAGCCCGTCGTCCTGCTTCAGGGTTTCCAGCGTGGCGTCGATCGAGGCGGCGGGGCCGGCGAGCAGAGCCTTGCGCCAGATCGCGAGCGCGCGGCCCTTGAGGAAGGCTTCTCCGATCTCGCTGGCGGCCTCCGATCCTTTCACAAGGGTCTCGACCGCCGTGCGCAGCGCCGGAACATGGTCGGCGCTGTCGGGCCAGTCTTCGGGCGCCAACCGGCTCAGGAGGCGGTTCCAGGCGCCCAGCGTCGAGAGCGGCGCATCGGTCGGCAGGACACGCAGCCAGCCTTCAGGCAGGGTCTCGAATGGCGCGCTGTCACGGCAGAGCGCCGCGAGGCGACGCAGCCGCGATTGCGACAGGCCACGGACCACGATGTCGGCCAGCGCTGCGGCCGTCTGGCCCTCGCGGGTGGTGACCGTGCGGACGCCGTGGACGAAGTGCAGGTCGATATTGGCGTCGGCGCGCAGGGCCAGGAAATGATCGTCATAATCGGCGGGCGATGCGGTCGCGATGGCGATATCCGAGGGCGAGACGCCATTGGCGAGCAGGCTGCGCGCCCAGCGCATCGCCTCGATGGCCTCATGATAGGCGGTCGCGGCGCTGACGGCTCTGATCCCTGGCGTTTGCGCCGGTGCATGCGCGACCGTGACGCCGATGCCGTCAAGCCAGGCGGGAACGCTTCTCGGGCCGGCCGTCCACTGCACCGGGATATGGGCAGTTAGGCCTTGGAGCAGTGGCCGCCAGCAGGGCGAGAGTTCGGTAAGACCGACGATTTCCATCGGTCCGAGGACGGCTGGCGCATGAGCGATGCGGGCGGTCGCGGCTGCAACGATGTCGAGAGGCCGCATCATCCCGGGCGGAAGCTGGTCGAGGACGGCCAATTCCAAGCGCGCGATGGCGGCGAGACGCGGATGGTCGCCCGCGCATGCGGCAAGATCGATCCCCGCGCGCCAGACTTTGTGGAGCGTGTCGGCCGCCGCGCCGATCATGCCGGGAAGAGCTTTGATGCCTTCAAGTTCGCCCATCGGCGTAGCGGGCAGGACGGCCTGGATGGCCGCACGCAGGCTCTCTTCGTCGATAGGGCGAACGAAGCCGCCAGCCAGTCGGACGGCGGCCTGCTCGAACGACATGATCTGAAGGCCGTGACGACGGTCACGGCCAGCCGCCAGCCGGCGCTCCCGCATGGCGAGACGACCGTGAACGACAAGGGTGGATCGATTTGCGCCTGCCATGTCCGCCAACCTCTCAGAAATCACTTGCGGTTCGAGCGCTGAGTCAGCGCTGAGGCGGCGGCAGTCTTCGCGGCTTTGCTGCTCTTCGGGTCGCGCAGGACTTTCGCCGCGGCGCTGGCCGCCCGCTTGCTGGTGACTTCACTATTGGGTCCGCGTTTTGGCATCGCTCGCTCCCGAAATCTGGGTCCTCATTGACCATTGACCCGTCGCCCTGATGGGACTAATAATTACACGCATCATA
This sequence comes from Tabrizicola sp. T46, assembly GCF_057219895.1. Classification (NCBI taxonomy): domain Bacteria; kingdom Pseudomonadati; phylum Pseudomonadota; class Alphaproteobacteria; order Rhodobacterales; family Paracoccaceae; genus Tabrizicola; species Tabrizicola sp. T46. Next base: position 70,261 of record NZ_JBXVVV010000005.1, on the reverse strand, counting down.
TGGATCTGTCCATATAGTTTTGATGCTCACGGGCGGCGGAGGCGGAATGCAATGAGAGCGGCTGCAGCGGCCTTAAAGTGGGGGGTGGAGCGCCGCCTCGAGTTCATCGAGTTCCGGCTGTTCTGGGAGGGGTCGATCAATCGCGCCGATCTCGTTGAATTCTTCGGCGTTTCCGTTCCTCAAGCGTCGAAAGACCTAACCCTCTATCAGGAGCGCGCGCCTGGAAACGTGGACTACGACACGCGTGGGAAACGGTATGTAGCGGCCGACAAGTTCGTCCTGCGTTTTCTTGATCCCGACCCGTATGTCTATCTTGCGCAGCTTCGATCGGTCGCCGAAGGCACGGTGCCAACTCACGATTCTTGGATCGCCACTCTGCCGAATGCGGATGTGGCGCTAACCCCAAAACGGGACATCGACATCCAGGTCTTGCGCCGTGTGCTCGACGCGGTGCGAGAGAGGGAGTCGCTGGAAATCTTCTATCAGTCGATGAACAAGGTTCGACCAGATCCTATCTGGCGCCGAATCACACCGCATGCCTTCGGTTTCGACGGCTTCCGGTGGCATGCGCGTGCCTATTGCCACCTCGAGAACAGGTTCAAGGACTTCCTGCTGCCACGGATCCTCGAGGTGCGGGGTAAGGGCAAGCCTGGGGCGACCGGCGAGCAAGATTGGCTCTGGAACAACTTCTTCGATGTAGTCATCGGACCCCATCCGGATTTGACGGAAAGTCAGAAGAAGGTGGTCGCCAAGGACTATGGGCTGGACCAAGGCAATGGTGTGCTGTCCGTTCGGTATGCGATGCTTTTCTATGTTCTGAAGCGACTTGGCCTGCTTGGGGACGCCGCAAAGCAGAGTGCTCGCACACAGCATATTGTCGCGCTAAACCGCAAGGAAACCGAGGCTGCGCTCAACAAGGCGGAGCTTCTGATATGACGATATTGTGGGGGAGCGCCGGCTGATGACCGCCAAGCTCGAAAGCATCAAGAACGGCGCCTCCGTCCGCGGCATCGCGTCTGCGCAGCCCGTGCAGATCGTGTCTGTGGACTGGATCGGAGATCAGGCGATCAATGTCGTCTACCGCGACCACAACGGCTCGGTCGCGGAATCTGTTCTCTACAGGGACGACGAGCATCGTCTTGACGTTGAGCAGGACGGGCGGCCGTGGTCGTTCGACGCGGATGGTGCGCTGCTGCGATTGGTGACCGAAGCCAACCGCATCAAGCTTGCCCATTTTTTCGATCCTTATCTGGCCATCCACACCAGCCTCGTCGATCCGCTGCCTCATCAGATCTCGGCTGTATATGGCGAGATGCTGCCGCGGCAGCCTCTGCGCTTCCTTCTCGCGGACGACCCTGGCGCCGGCAAAACAATCATGGCCGGCTTGCTGGTAAAGGAGCTGATCGCACGCAGTGACCTGGAACGCTGCCTTGTCGTCGCCCCCGGCAGCCTGGTCGAGCAGTGGCAAGACGAACTGGGTCAGAAGTTCAATCTCGAGTTCGACATCCTGACGCGTGACATGATCGAGACGTCTCGTTCGGGGAACCCGTTCAACGACCGCGACCGCCTCATCGTCCGCCTCGACGTGCTGGCCCGCAACGAAGACCTGCAAGAAAAGCTCATGAGCGCCCGTGAGTGGGACCTCGTCATCTGCGACGAAGCCCACCGGATGTCGGCAACCTATTTCGGTGGCGAGGTCAAATACACGCGGCGCTATCAGGTCGGTCAGAAGCTCGGCCAAGTTTGCCGGCATTTGCTGCTCATGTCGGCGACGCCGCATAACGGCAAGGAAGAGGACTTTCAGCTTTTCATGGCGCTGCTCGACGGCGACCGGTTCGAGGGGCGTTTCCGTGATGGCGTCCATTATGCCGATACGGAAGACATGATGCGGCGCCTGACGAAGGAGGAGCTGCTGAGGTTCGACGGTCGACCGCTCTTTCCCGAGCGCCGAGCCCGCACGGTCAAATACCAGCTCTCGGAAGGCGAGGCCGCGCTCTACGCGGCCGTCACCGAATATGTGCGAACCGAGATGAACCGGGTTCAGCGATTTGCCGAGGGAGATGGCAAGAAGCGCAATAATGTCGGATTCGCCCTGCAGATCCTTCAGCGTCGCCTCGCTTCCTCACCGGCTGCCATCTACCAGTCGCTGAAACGTCGCCGTGAACGTCTTGAGACCGAGCTGGGCGAAGCGAGGCTCGCGGCCAAGGGACGGCGTGCCGGTATCGGCGAGCCGTCGGTGAGCTCCGATATTCTCGGCAACATCGACGAGTACGGACAGGAGGAGATCGATGAGCTCGAAGAGCTGATTTCGACCGGCGCAACGACGGCCGAGACCGTCGAGCAGTTGGCGCTCGAAGTCGACACGCTCAAGGGCCTGGAGTCGATGGCGCTCGGCGTCCTGCGCTCAGGTGTCGACACCAAGTGGACCCAGTTGAACCGCATTCTCGACGACGATCTCATGATTGACGCCGCCGGAAATCGCCGGAAGCTGATCATCTTCACCGAGCCCAAGGACACGCTCCACTACCTGCTCGACAAGGTGCGCGCGCGCCTCGGAAGCTCCGAAGCTGTGGACGTCATCCATGGCGGGGTTTCTCGCGAGGAGCGCAGGAAGGTGATCGAGCGCTTCATGCAGGACAAGGACCTGCTGGTGCTCATCGCCAACGATGCGGCGGGCGAAGGCGTGAACCTCCAGCGCGGCCACTTGATGGTCAACTACGACCTGCCTTGGAACCCCAACAAGATCGAGCAGCGCTTCGGCCGCATCCATCGCATCGGGCAGACCGAGGTTTGCCACCTCTGGAATCTTGTGGCGGCCGACACGCGTGAGGGCGAAGTCTATGGACGTCTGCTCGAGAAGCTTGAGGCGGCGCGGGAGGCTCTCGGTGGGCGCGTCTATGATGTGCTCGGCGAACTCTTCGAAGGGACCGCGCTGAAGGACCTCTTGTTCCAGGCCATCCAGTATGGCGAGCAGGAGGAGGTGAGGGCGCGCTTGTTCCGCCAAGTCGATGGCGCGGTCGATCAGACGCATCTTTTGGAACTTCTGCGTCGGCGTGCGCTAACAAACGACACCATGCCCCAGGCCAAGGTCGAAGAGCTGCGGCTCGAGATGGAGCGGGCCGAAGCCTTGCGCCTGCAGCCGCACCACATTCAGAGCTTCTTCGTCGAGGCGTTCCAGCATTTGGGCGGCCGTCTCAAGCGCCGTGAAGAGGGTCGCTGGGAAATCACGCACGTGCCAGTGCGGATCAGGGAGCGCGATCGCCAGATCGGCACAGGCGCGCCCATCCAGAAGCAGTACGAGAGGGTCTGCTTCGAGAAGAGCAAGATCAATCAACAGCCGGTCGCCGCATTCATCTGCCCGGGGCATCCGCTGCTGGAGGCTGTGATCAGTCTCGTCCGGGAGCAGTACGAGCAGATCATGCGACAGGGCGCGATCCTCGTCGACGAGACCGATGCTGGCGAGGCGCTGTCGGCCGTTTTCCTGCTGGAGCACACCGTCCAGGACGCCCGCACGACGAGTGCCGGGAAGCCGCATATCATCTCCCAGCGCTTGCAGTTTGCCGCGATCGACAAAGCGGGGAACGCCAGCAACGCGGGCATCGCGCCTCATCTCAATCTCCGGCCCGCCGCGCCAGAGGAAGTCGACCAAGTTCGGGATCTCCTGGACGAGGACTGGCTGACCACCGAGCTTGAGAAAACGGCGATCCGCTTCGCTACCGTGGAGCTGGCGCAAGGACACGTCGCGGAGGTGAAGGCGCGCCGAATTCCTGAAATCGAGAAGGTCGAGCAAGAGGTACGTGCCCGCCTCAAGAAGGAAATCAACTACTGGGACTCGAGGGCCTTCGAACTGAAGGAAGAGGAGAAGGCCGGCAAGAAGACGCGGCTTAGTTGGCAGAACGCCCAGCGGCGCGCCGAGGATCTGGCGGAGCGGCAGAAGCGTCGGATGGATCAGCTCGAACGGGAGCGGTTCATCTCATCGCAGCCGCCGCGAGTCCGCGGCGGCATGGTCGTCATTCCGCGGGGGCTCCTCAGCGCCCGGCAGAATCCGACGGTGCCCAATCATTTTGCCGAAGATCCGGCGGCGCGGAGGGAGATCGAGCTCGCGGCCATGCAGGCTGTGATGGCGGCGGAGCGAGCGCTTGGGCACGAACCGCTCGATGTTTCCGCCCAAAAGATTGGCTACGACATCGCCTCGCACAATCCGAAGTCCGGGCACCTTCGCTTCATCGAGGTCAAGGGCCGGATCGACGGCGCGGATTCTGTGATGATCACGCGCCAGGAAATCATCACCTCGCTGCATGAGCCCGAAAAGTTCATCCTCGCGGTCGTGGCCGTCAACGGCGGGTTTGCGCACGAGCCGCGATATGTGCGCGGGCCGCTGATTGATCGGGAGCCGTCCTTCCTGGAGACAGCGATTCAGTTTGACCTGCGGCGTCTGCTCGAACGCGCGGTGCCGCCATCATGAGTGCGGAGCGCCAATCCGCGCCTGTCGTGGCTGAGCCGCCGGCTTACTTCCATCCGATCAGGGATGGCGCGTCGAAGCGCTGGAATCAGCTTGAGGCCGACCCCGAGCTTGCCGGGCCGTGGCACCAACTGTTCAAGCAGGTGCAGAGCCCGCGCCATATCCTGTCCGAGCTGCTGCAGAATGCCGACGATGCCGGCGCGACCGAGGCGCGCGTTTCGATCGAAGACCAACGTTTCGTGTTTGAGCACAATGGCGAAGACTTTGTCGAAGCGCACTTCGCCTCGATCTGCCGGTTCGGCTACTCGAACAAGCGCGCCCTTCACACGATCGGGTTCCGAGGGATCGGCTTCAAGAGTACGTTCAGCCTGGGTGATCGCGTCGAGCTGTTCACCCCCACATTGTCCGTTGCCTTCGAGCGTAACCGCTTCACGGAGCCACATTGGATTGATGGCCGTCGCACGACGCAGGGCGTCACGCGCGTCGAGGTGGCGATCGCCAACCCTCTTCTCTGCCGCGAGGTCGAGAAGAACCTCGAAGAATGGTTGAAGAGCCCGGTTTCGCTGCTGTTCTTCAAGAAAATCCGCCGTCTTCAGATTGGCGATCGGGTGGTCCACTGGCAAAGCCTCGGACCAGGTCCTGTCGCCGAGAGCGAGTGGATGTCGCTGGACGACAAGGGGGATGACGCCTTCCTCCTGGTCCGGTCGGCGGAGGAAGCGTTCCCCGCTGATGCGCTGGACGAAATCCGTAAGGAACGGATGCTTGGTGCCGAGGATGGCGGCGACTTCCCGCCCTGCCGGGTCGAGATCGTCCTGGGCGCGAAGGGCCGGCTCTATGTCGTGCTGCCCACTGGCGTTGAGACGCCGCTCCCGTTCGCCTGCAACGCTCCGTTCATCCAGGATCCCGCCCGCCTCAAAATCAAGGACCCCGAGACCTCGCCGACGAACCGCTGGCTGTTGAACCGTGCCGGCGAACTCGCGGCCAAGGCGATGGTGGAATGGCTCGAACAATCCAAGAGTGGTGTTCTGGATCGAGCTGCGGCCTATAGCCTGCTGCCTGACGTTGACCGAGAGGCAAGCACACTTGAGGGCTCTTGCGCGGCCATCGTCGAGCTGGCGTTCGCCGATGCGGTCGAGGACCGGCCGATCCTGCTGACCGATGACGGCAAGCTGGTTGCCGCCGACGCGGCGATCATGATCCCGCTGCCGATCTTCGATATCTGGCCGGCGGAGCAGGCGATGGCTCTGTTGGATGAGAAGTCGCGCCCGGCCTTGTGTCGGCATGTCTCGGCTGCCGACCGGACCAAGCTGGTTCACTGGAACCTGGTCGAGGAGTTTTCGAAGAGCGACCTTCTCGCCCGCCTCCGCACAAGCCACCTGCCTCGGCCGTCCACATGGCGGCATCTTCTGAACCTTTGGACGTACATCGCGCCCGAGGTGACGGGGTGGCAAAGCTATCAACCGGAGCGACTCCGCATCGTTCCCGTCCAGGGCAAGGAAGTGCTCTTTTCGGCGGCTGAGGTGGTGCGGCTCGGGGAGAAGAAGCTGCTCCAGTCCGATGATGACTGGGAGTTTCTCGCCGGGCATCTGATTGTCCTTAATCAGAACTGGACCCGCTTTCTGGCGGAGCAACGCCGGGACAAGGGCGACGGCGATGGCCGAACTGACCCGACCCAGGCCGCATTTGCGGTGCTCAAGAAAATCGGCCTCGACGATACGAGTGACGTCAACGCGGTGATCGAACGGGTCGCTGCCGACTTCTTTGGAACAAGCGGCATCAAGCTGGCCGAGTGCGTGCAACTGGCCCAGATCGCGGCAAAGCTTGGCGCGACCGCGGGCGAAGCATTCCGCTATGCCTGCGCCGATTTGAAGCTTCGGCCAATCGCCAAGGCAATCTTGTACGACGAAGACGGCGCCCTCGATGACCTATTGCCGGAGACTGTTCGGCAGATGCAGCTCCTGCACCCCGATTATGTTGCCAGCTTCTCCACCTGTTCGCGCGAGGATTGGCTGCGGTGGGTGTCGTCCGGCCGTTCGGGACTGCAGACCTTCGCACCGCTGACCGCGAAGCGGACAAACATCTATGGGCGCCAGCAGGTAGACTCCGAGGCCAAGAAGCGCGGCCTTCGCGGCGCGCTCTACTACCCCTATGTGACGAGCCAGTTCGTCGTCGAGGATTGGGATTTCCCAGCGGAGTACTGGCGGCACTGGGAGGCGCTGTCGAAGTCCGACCCGCGGATTTGGGCCAAGGTCGCCGGGCGGGTTTTGGAGCAGCGGGACAGCTACTGGTCTCGTGCATCAAGTGCGCGCCTGTCCCAGGTCGCGACCACGGGATCGACCCGATCGCTGACGTCAGAGCCGCTGCTGGCGGACTGGTTGCTGAAGCTCAGGTCGAAGCGCTGCCTTCCCGATACGCGCGACATGATCCATGTCCCTGCCGATCTGCTCCGGAGGACGCCGGAGACGGAATCGCTCATGGATGTCGAGCCATTCGTGCACGGCCTCCTCGACCGGGAGACGACGCGGCCGCTGCTCGATCTGCTCGGTGTCCGCAGCTCGCCGAGCGGGCCAGGTCGTTTGCTCGACCGGCTACGCGCGCTGGCTAAGTCGGACAAGGCGCCGGCCCATGAGGTCGAGAAATGGTATCGCCGCCTCGACCAGATGCTCGATGCCGCTTCCACGCCTGACGCCCAGAGCATCAAGGTCGCGTTCAAGACCGAGAAGCTGATCCTCGCACAGGACGGGACCTGGGTGACATCGGGCGCGGTGTTCCTGACCGGGGACGAGGAGGATGTCCCGGGCGCCGCGGTGATCCGGGCCTCGGTGCTCGATCTTAGCCTGTGGCGGCGCGTAGGCATCGCCGAACGGCCCTCAGCTGATCTCGCGCTGCAATGGCTGGGTACGCTTGCGTCCGGCAAGGCGCTCTCGGCTGATGACGCGCGCCGTGTGCGGACACTCATGTCCCGATACCCGACCCGCATCTGGGAAGAGTGCGGGCATTGGGTAAACCTTTCGGGCGAATGGGTAGAGACCGACGCGCTCGCCTATGGGCTCAGCATGCAGAGTCTGTTCACCTACGGGCATCTCCACGACTGGGTGAAGCGCAAGACAGCCGATTTCAGGCAGCTCTCGGCCGAAACGGTGCGCAATCCGCCATTCTCGTCGCTTCAGGCATTGTCCGACCTCGTCGAGGAGCGCTTCAACCAGCCGCCCCTGTTCCCGGGTCTGGAAGACCGGCGCGCGTGGCTCACGGCCTTCGGCACGCAGCTTGCGCGGATCGAACTGGCGGACCCAGGCGAGACCGAGCGCGTGCGCACGGTCGCGGCGGCGATCGCGGCGACAAGCTGGGTCGCCGCCCCGAAGCTGGAAGTGATCCCTTATCTGGACGGCGTGCCCGCCGGCACGGCGCGGCTCACGGACATTCTGTGGCTGGACGGCAAGCTGTTCGTCAGCCCGCTGTCGAAGGCGAAGCTTGCCAAGCGCGTGCCGGAAGAGATCGGCAAGGGCCTGAGCGCCGATATTCGTGCCGCGCTGGCCTATGCGTTCGAGCGATCGCCCGCAGACATCAGGGACTATCTCGAAGAGAACTTCACGCTCGGCCCAGAGCAGACGACGGTCGCGCCTGTGGTGGAGGTTCCGCCTGTGGCTGCCCCTGTGGGAGGCGACGCGGTCGATGAGCCGGTCGAGCTCTCTCAGCAGGCGGCATCGGACGATGGCGAGGCCGGGTCGGTGATCGACCCGGGCTTGTCCGAGGACGAGCATCCCACGAACCCGCCGGAACCAGATGCACCGCCCCAGGAACCCGAAGGCGGTCTGTTGGAGCCGGAAACCGTCAGCCGTCCGCGCCCGCCGCAGAAGCCAGCGCGGCCCAGCGTCATCGCCCGCTTCGCGCTGGCGCTCGGTTACAAGCCCGATGGCGAAGACCGCTTCTACCATTCGGATGGCAGCTGGATCGCCCGCGCCAGTGGCGTGCGCTTCCCGTGGGAGCGGCGCTCGGCAGGCGGCGAGGTGCAGCGGCATTACTATCCGAAGGAGCATTGCCTGGAGCGGGAACCGCTTCAGATCGAGGCCGACGTCTGGGGTCTGCTCGACCAGAAGCCCGACGCCTACTCATTCATTCTCGTCAACCCGGAGGGTGAACCCGTCGAAATGACGGGTGCTCGCCTGCGCGCGCTGCGCGATGGCGGCGAGATCACCATTCACCCCGCAACATACAGGCTTGTTTTGTCGAGTGAGGGCGCATGAGGAAGAAAAGCATCAAGCTAGCAGCCCAAACTTTTGTGACGAATGTTGATGAGATCGTCGCGTTTACCCAGCGCTCGGCTGCGGCCGCTTCACTAACTGAGCAGGACCAGTCATGGTGCTATGACCTAGCAATAATCCGGGTCTATCGCGAGTTTGAGGACCTAATGTTGAGCTGCTTGGTGGCGTTGATCAACAACGACACAACAACATTCTCGCAGCTGAAAAAGCGCACTTTCCCGAAGCATATGAACGTCGAGGTCTGCGAGTACCTCATTTGCGGCGACGGGTATTTTGACTTCGCTGGTCGAGATGGGCTTTTGAAGACCATCAAAAAGGTCGTTCCGAATGGGCACTGGCTGCCAAACATTGTCGGTGATGCCGCCTATACAGCCGCCCTCAAGAAGCTCAGCGCGCTTAGAAACTTTGCCGCGCACGACAGTTCAGTTTCGAAGAAACGAGCGTTGGAAGCGATCAATCAAGAACGGATGTCGTCCAGCGGAGCCTGGCTAAAGAAACAGAACCGCTTTGCGACGATCTGCAACAGTTTGAAGGCCATGGCCCAACAAATCGACGCCGCAGCGCCGCATTGAAAGAGAGATGATGACCAAACCTTACAAGAAAAAGCTCATCGAGGTCGCCATTCCGCTTGAGGCGATCAACGCGGCGTCGGCGCGGGAGAAATCGATCCGGCATGGGCATCCGTCCACGCTGCATCTTTGGTGGGCGCGGCGGCCGCTGGCGGCATGCCGGGCGGTGCTGTTCGCGCAGCTCGTCGATGACCCCTCTGGCTATGCTGACAAGCTGCTCGATGATCCGAAGATCCGGGCACGTGCGGAGGCAGACCTGGCGGTGCGCATCAAAGCGTGGCGCGAGCGCAAGGCAGACGCACAGGGCAATGTTCCCGATACGCCCGAGCCGACGCTGGAGGATTGCGCAGCCGACATCGAGCGGAAGCGGTTGTTCGAGATCATCGAAGAGCTGGTGCTCTGGGAGAACTCGACCAACGAGGAGGTCTTGGAGCGGGCTCGTGCCGAAATCCGGCGTAGCTGCGGCGGCGTGCTGCCGCCGGTCTACGACCCCTTCTCGGGTGGCGGGTCGATCCCGCTCGAGGCGCAGCGGCTAGGCCTGCCTGCCTATGGCTCCGATCTGAACCCGGTAGCGGTAATGATCGGAAAAGCAATGATCGAGATCCCGCCGAAGTTCAAGGACATGCCCCCCATCCACCCAGGCATCAAGGAGCGGTCGTTCTACCGCAACGCCGAAGGGCTGGCTGAGGATGTGAAATACTACGGCGAATGGATGCGCGAGAAGGCGTGGGAGCGGATTGGGCATCTTTACCCGCAGGTGGACCTGCCGAAGGCGCATGGTGGCGGCAAGGCGACCGTGATCGCTTGGATTTGGGCGCGGACAGTGCCGAGCCCTGACCCGGCCTTTGCCGATGTGCAGGTGCCGATCGCGTCGAGTTTTCTGCTTTCTTCCAAGAGCGGGAAAGAGGCTTGGATCGAACCCATCGTGGACCGGCACACCAAGTCGATCAGGTATTGCATCCGGCACGGCGGAACGAAGGCAGAGATCGCCGCTGCAAAAGAAGGCACTAAAGCCGGACGCGGTGCGAATTTTCGCTGTGTCATGTCCGATACCGCGATCACGCCCGACTATGTGAAACGCATTGGGCGGGAAGGAAACATGGGCCAAACGCTCTTGGCCATTGTGGCAGAGGGCAATCGTAGCCGCGTTGCCATCGAGCCGACTGAGGAGCAAGTTTCATTGGCTCTGTCAGCGCGCCCAACTTGGAAGCCCGAAACAAGCCTACCAGACGACGCTCGAAATTTTTGGACCGTCGATTATGGCCTGACGACTTTCGGCGACCTTTTCAGTGATCGGCAATTGTTGGCACTGAACACATTCAGCGATTTGGTGCATGAGGTGCGGCCCCAGATCGAGAAAGACGCAATCGCGTCGAGGCTTGTTGACGACCAAAAGTCGCTACGTGACGGCGGCAGGGGAGCGCGAGGATACGCTGAGGCCGTCAGTGTCTACCTTGGAATTAGCGTCAGCAAGTCATCGGTCTTTCTGAACTCTCTGTCGCGCTGGCGTGCCGGCGAGAGCAAGACGGCGCCAGCTTTTGGTCGGCAGGCGATCCCGATGGTTTGGGACTATGCGGAGGTAAATCCATTTGCCGGCGCCGGTGGCGATTTCCAAGGGGTCGTTATGGGCGCATCCGGAATGCTGGATAGGCTGAGAGGCGACGCTGACGGAAGCCTCGTTCAGCATGATGCGCAGACCGTGGAGTATCCCAACAAAGCTATCATTTCGTCCGATCCACCGTACTATGACAATATTGCATACGCAGATCTATCCGACTTTTTCTATTGCTGGATGCGGCCCGCACTTCGCCCGATTTATCCAGATGGATTTAGCGTTCTCGCCACGCCCAAAGCGGAGGAGTTGATTGCGGCACCATACCGCCACGGAGGAAGCGAACCGGCTGAGGCGTTCTTCCTTGAGGGAATGAGTCGAGCCATTTCCAATATGGCAAGACAGTCGTCGGATGATTTTCCCGCGACTATCTACTATGCGTTCAAGCAGAGTGAAGTCAGTCAGGACGGCATCAGTTCGACTGGGTGGGCAACCTTTCTACAGGCTGTTGTTGCAGCTGGGTATGCCGTTGTCGGTACGTGGCCTCTGCGCACTGAGATGGCTACGCGAATGATCGCTTCCGGGACCAATGCACTTGCAAATTCTGTCGTGCTCGTTTGCCGGAAAAAAGGCGTTTCGGCCGACACCATCACCCGTGCGGAATTCATCCGCGCCTTAAAGCGCGAACTCCCCCCGGCAATCGCCGAGCTTCAGGCTGCCAACATTGCTCCGGCGGACATGCCCCAGTCGGCGATCGGCCCAGGTATGGGCGTTTTCTCGCGCTACAAGGCAGTGCTGGAGTCCGACGATAGCCCGATGAGCGTGAAGACCGCGCTTCAGCTCATCAATCGCGAGCTGGACGAATATCTCGGTGGCATTCAGGGCGAGTTCGATGCCGACACGCGCTTTGCGATCACCTGGTTCGAACAGCACGGCATGGCGAAGGGCGACTATGGTGCCGCCGATAACCTAGCACGTGCACGCGGCATTTCTGTCGAGAGCGTCAAACACGCCGGGATCGTCGAGAGCGCTGCCGGCAAGGTCCGCATCCTTGCCCGCGATGAACTCAACGAAGAATGGGAGCCCGAGGGCGACGGTCATCTGACCGTATGGGAGTGCCTTCAGCATCTCGTTCGCAAGTATGAGAAGGACGGCATCTCCCACGAGACTGCCGTCCTGCTGAAGAAGATCGACGCGAAGGCCGAGGCCGTGAAAGACCTCGCCTACTGCCTCTACGACATCAGCGCCAACAAGCGGAAGGATGCGAAGGAGGCCACGGCCTACAACGCCCTCATCGCCGACTGGACCGAGCTGACGCGGCAGGCCGCGGCCATCCACGACACGAGCGGGGATCGTCAGATCCGCCTGGATATCTGAGGGGGAACGGGACAGTGGCCAAGAGCACGCGCCAATATGTTTTCGAGGGCATGGAGCTGCTGCCCGCAGCCCTCATTCCGTTCGTCGAGAAGCGGCTAGAAAGCTCGCTGAAAGGGCATTGGCAGGTCCAGGTTCTGGAGAAGCTGCCCAGCCTGCGCCCCAACAGCAACGGCGAGGTCGGCTGGGACCAGGCCGCGCTGTTCAACGCGATGGACCGTTTCTGGAGCGAAGCCTTCAAGGCGGTGCTGGGGCGGGCTGAGCGCTCACTCGTCAACGAGTTGAGCGACGTCCGCAACAAGCTCTCGCACAATGAGACTTTCAGCTACGACGACGCCGAGCGCGCGCTCGATTCCATGCGTCGCCTGATGGAGGCGATCAGCGCCGGCGAGACCGCCGAGCAGCTCTCGAAGATGCGCGACACCATCCTGCGCACAAAGTTCACCGAGCTTCAGCGCAATGAGGAGCGCCGGAAAACCCAGCGCCTGGAAATCTCGGTCGAGACGGTGGCGGGCTTGCTTCCCTGGCGTGAGGTGGTCGAGCCGCACCAGGATGTCGCCACCGGGGAATTCCAGCAGGCCGAGTTCGCCGCCGACCTCGCCAAGGTGCATTCGGGCAGCGCGCCGGCCGAATATCGTGATCCGCGCCAGTTCTACAGCCGCACCTACCTGACCGAGGGGCTGAGCGCGCTTCTGGTTGGCGCGGCCAAGCGGCTGTCGGGCAGCGGCGGCGATCCGGTCGTCGAACTGCAAACCAACTTCGGCGGCGGCAAGACGCACTCGATGCTGGCCCTCTACCATATGGCGGGGCCGACGCCGGTTCAGGACCTCTCTGGCCTCGATCAGCTGCTCGAAAGGCACGAGCTGACCGTGCCAAAGAACATCAAGCGCGCGGTGCTGGTTGGCACCTCACGCGGGCCGCAGGACGTCCTCAATGCCGAGGGCGGCCGCAAGATCCGCACGACGTGGGGTGAGCTGGCGTGGCAGCTCGGCGGCGCCGAAGCGTTCGACATGATCGCTGAGAATGATGCCAACGGCATCGCGCCAGGCTCGCACCTGCTCGAGACCATCTTCAAGAAGTACGCTCCGTGCCTGATCCTGATCGACGAGTGGGTGGCGTATCTGCGTCAGATCTATCGGGTCGAAGGGCTACCGTCTGGTTCGTTCGATGCGAACCTCTCGTTCGTCCAGTCGCTCACCGAGGCAGTCAAGGCGAGCCCCGGAACACTGCTGGTCGCATCCTTGCCGGCGTCGCAGATCGAGGTTGGCGGCGAGGGCGGCCAGGAGGCGCTCGCGCGTCTCAAGCAGACCTTCAGCCGTGTCGAGTCCTCGTGGCGGCCCGCCAGCCAGGAGGAGAGCTACGAGATCGTACGGCGTCGGCTGTTCAAGGAGATTGCGGGCGACAAGTTCCATCACCGTGACAACACGCTGAAGCAGTTCGCCAAGCTGTATCGCGAGAACGCTAACGATTTCCCGCAGGGCTGCGCCGACGAGGACTATCGGCGCAAGCTGGAGAAGGCCTATCCGATCCATCCCGAGCTGTTCGACCAGCTCTACACAAGCTGGGGTTCGCTGGAGAAGTTCCAGCGCACGCGCGGCGTGCTGCGCCTCATGGCGCAGGCCATCCACGAGCTTTGGATGAACGGCGACCCTTCGGTGATGATCATGCCGGGCAGCGTTGCGGTGAGTTCGCCGCGCGTTGAGCCGGAGCTGCTCCACTATCTGGACGTGACCTGGCAGTCGATCATCGCCGGTGATGTGGATGGCACCGCGTCGACGCCCTACAAGATCGATCAGTCGGCGCCCAACCTGAACCGCTATTCCGCGACGCGTCGCGTAGCGCGCGCGATCTTCATGGGCACGGCACCGACGCACCAGCAGCAGAACACCGGCCTCGACGACAAGCAGATCAACCTCGGCGTCGTGCAGCCGGGCGAGCGGCCCGCGATCTTCGGCGACGCGCTGCGGCGGCTGACCAACCAGGCCAAGTTCATGCACGCCGATCTCGGGCGCTACTGGTACTCGGTGTCGGCGAGCCTCAACCGTATTGCGGCCGACAAGGCAGCGCAGATCGAGACTGCACTCGTCCTGCTGACGATCGACAGCGAGCTGGGCAAGTATGTGAACAGCCTCGCTGATCGTGGGCACTTCGACGCCGTTCAGGTGGCGCCGGCCTCGTCAGCGGAAGTGCCGGACGAAGCTGGAGGCGTGCGGGCGGTCGTGTTGGGCGTCGCTCATCCGCATAATGGCCGCGAGGGTTCCGAGGCGCTGGTCGAAGCCAAGGATATCCTGATGCAGCGTGGCAGCACGCCGCGTGTCTATCGCAACATGCTGGTCTTCATCGCCGCGGATTCTCGCCAGCTCGATAATCTGAAAGACGCGGTGCGAGCGTCCCTGGCCTGGGGCGAGATCGTCCGCGACACCGAGCGTCTCAATCTGACGCAGAGCGACAGCGCGCTGGCCAAGGCCAAGCTGGCTGAATCGAACGAGACGATGAAGACACGTCTCAAGGAGGCGTGGTGCTATCTCCACTATCCGGCGCAGGAAAGCGCGCAAGCCGATGTCGAATGGGTCTCGGGCAAGATCCCGGCGCAGGACGGGCTGCTGGCGCGGGCCAGCAAGAAGCTCGTGGCCGAGGAAGGGTTGCTCACGGAACTCGGGCCGACGCGCCTCGATCGCGACCTCCAGAAGTACATCTGGAACGGCAAGCCGCATCTCTCGCTCAAGGATCTGCGGGAGTATCTCAATCGCTACATCTACCTGCCACGCCTGAAGAACCAGGAGGTTCTGATCAAGGCCGTGCAGGCGTCCGTTAGCGGGATGATCCCGGGGCCCTTCGCCTATGCCGAACGATGGGACGAGAAGTCGGACATCTATCAGGGTCTTGCCATCGAGCGCGCCGCGAACGCGGCGGTCGTGATCGACAGCGACAGTGTCATTGTTAAGCCAGCTGTGGCCGAGGCCCATCGACCGGTTCCGGTGCAGCCTGGTAGTGGCGGGGGTGCGCAAGGCCCAGGCGAGACGTCTCCGGATACAAGGTCGCAGCCAGACGGCGGTACGCCCCAGCCTCCGCCTCCTGAGAAGAAGCCAACTCGCTTCACCGGCAGCGTGATGATCTCTTCGGAGCGACCAGCCCGCGAAATCCATCAGATTGTCGAAGCGATCGTCGAGCAGCTCACGACGCTACCGGGGAGTTCGGTGAAGCTGAAGCTAGAGATCGACGCCGAAGTTCCATCGGGGCTCGACCGGGCAAAGGTGCGGACGCTGATAGAAAACGCCAATACGCTCGGGTTCATTGAGAAGTCAATGGAGTAGTTCCACGCGCATAAGGAGGAGCTTTGGGATGGCGATGACGGTACTCTTGGGGTGCGCCCGGCGATGCTGCTTCGGGCCCGAAGGGCGAGGATCGATCGATTAGGGGTTTTCGGCCAGACGACACGTTGCATTAGAGGGTCAGGCATCTCGAAGCTAGACGAGAATATCGATCAGTCCGATGTGATTACATAATCAAAATTCCGCGACTCAGGCTCACGCCTTCGTCTACACGCACGGAGCATTTGGTCTGACGATCCATCGCGCGGCCCTGTGCCAGGTCGTGCCCGACTTGAGCTACTTCCGTGCTTGTTTCCGCTCGCTGCACCAGCCAGCGCTCCCTCCCTGCGACAGGATGGCGTTCGCCGCCTAGATCGTCAGATTGCTCGGATCTTTGCCGGCATTAATGTGATCCACGAACCACTGCGGTTTTCGGCCACGGCCCGACCAGGTGAGAGCGGCGTTCTCAGGGTGTCGGTATTTTGCCACGGCTGGCGCACGGGTAGCCTTGACCTCGACGCCAATCAGGGCGGCAAGAGAGTAGCCCATCTCCTTGGCAATCGCTTCCAGCTTGGCCCGGGCTTCTGACTTGTGCCGGTCCTCGTAAGTGGAAACCGCCTTGGCGAGGTCCTTCTGCATTTGCCGCAGTTCCTTGAGCGACATCGCCTCGAGATTGAAATCAGCCATTGAGCCCTCGTGTCCTGAATGCTGCATCCGGGATAGCCGTCCGGTCGCGATGTCGCAACTCCCATGGAGTTCATCGCGATAGGGCAGGGGGATGAAGTTGGCTTGATCCGCTGGGTCAGCGGTTTCGCAAATGCCTCAACCCCTTTGCCGTGGCGAGGAAGGCCGCGTTCTGCAGGAGCCCCAGGTCGTCACTATCCCCGGTGCCATCCCTTCGACTGACAATCCCCTAAGCCTGTTCGGCCTCTGGCGCGCAACCCCGCGTCAGGCCGGGCCGTGTTGCCCCTTTGGGGCTGCCCGCGCCACCCCGGCCCTCTGGGGGTTTCCGGTCGCCGTTCCGTCTCCCGTGCAGGCCTCAGCCGACAGGCTTTTTCCGGGTCTTGTCGAAGGGACGGTCCCAGGGACAGAAAACACAGGAGCTTACCATGCAGAACATCGTCTTCCTCGCCGGCAACATCGGTCAGAAGCCCGAAGTGCGCTCGACCCAAAGCGGCACGAAGATCACCAACTTCACCCTTGCCACCTCCCGCCCCCGCCTCTCGGAAGGTCGCGTCATGCGCGACGAGAACGGTTACCGGGTCATGGACACCGAATGGCACCGCATCATCTGCTTCAACGGTCTCGGCAAGACCGTCGCAGAGCATTGCGAAAAGGGCATGAAGGTCCTCGTCCACGGGCGCATCCACTACACGAAGTGGACCGACGCAACCGGCACTGACCGCTACGGCTGCGAGATCATCGCCGAGAAGGTCGACTTCCTGAGCCGCCCGAAGTCGGCCGAGAATGAAAACCCCGAGCTGGTCGACCGCGACGACGAGATCCCGTTCTGAAGAGAACGGGGTTTCCCCCTCGGGCCCGGCGGAGCAATCCGCCGGGTTCAGTCGATCTCGGCCCAAAGCGGACATTCACACGAGTTGCTGCACCTGACTGCTTTCCAGCGGAAGTGGAATTTGTACTCGGTGATCGCGTTGGAATGGCGCAACTTCGAAGGTAGTCTCGATTTTCGTGGCTGTGGTCCTGGGTTCGCGGTTCACGGCTTGGGGCGTCATTGCCTGTGGTGTCCCCAGTTGCCTGGCCAGGCATGAGGCCATGCCTTTTCGAGGGCCCTACCGGCGCGCAGCAGGATGTCTTCGCAGTGTGGGGGCGCGGCAAGGTGCATGCCGATGGGCAGCCCATCTAGAGATAGACCTGCCGGCACGCTGATAGCCGGACACCAGGGCACCCAGTTGAACACTGAAGTCATGTCGAGCCCACGCTTGCGGCCATCGGCGGTGAGCGCGTGATAGATGGCGTCATCCTCTTCCACTCCCACGGCCGGACGGGTCATGGTCGGGCTGAGCAGGATGTCATGGGTTTCGAACAGACGCGCCAACGCGTCCCACTGGCGCTTGCGCAAGAGGTCGGTCTGACGCAGCGACACGGCATCATGTGCCCGACCCTTTG
Organism: Tabrizicola sp. T46; assembly: GCF_057219895.1. Classification (NCBI taxonomy): domain Bacteria; kingdom Pseudomonadati; phylum Pseudomonadota; class Alphaproteobacteria; order Rhodobacterales; family Paracoccaceae; genus Tabrizicola; species Tabrizicola sp. T46. Next base: position 52,604 of record NZ_JBXVVV010000005.1, on the reverse strand, counting down.
CAACCACCGCGGCAAGGCGCGGATCGGCAAGGTTTCCAATCCGGTCAAGGTCCGCCCCGAAGAAGGCAGCCAGATAGACATGCCAGTGCCGGACCCAGCCGTCGGCGATGGCTCGATCCCAGGCAAGGTCGACGCGTTCTACGATGGCCCCTGCGCGTTCCAGAACTGCGGCGGTCTCGTCCAGCCGTAACCGGACCTCGTCCTCGATCACGAAGAAGCCAAGGTCGTAGGTCAGCGCGATGCGTAAGCCCTTGACGTCCGAACTTGCGTCAAGCTCGGGCAGGGCCGGAATCAAGGTGCGCGGGTCTGACCAGGTGGGTCCGCAAAGCGGTGGAAGGGTCAGGGCCAGATCGGCGGTTGTCCGGGTCAAAAGGCCGTGGTGCTGAATGTCATCGACGAAAGACGGCTGGTCGTCCAACGGCAGGCGTCCGGCGGCGGGCTTGAGGCCTACAAGTCCGGTGCAGGACGCCGGGATCCGGACCGAGCCCCCCATGTCCGTACCCTGTCCGATGGCCACACAGCCCGTCGCCACTGCCACCGCCGATCCGCCAGAGGAGCCGCCGGGCGTGCGCGCGGGGTTCCAGGGATTGCGCGTGATGCCAGTCAGGGGGCTGTCACAGAAGCTCGACGAAGCGAATTCCGAAAGTGTCGTCTTGCCAAGGATCATTGCATCGGCCCGCCGGAACCGCCGTACGATCTCGGCGTCATGATCGGCTACATAATCCGCAAAGGCATGTGAGCCCATCCGGTTGCCCAGCCCCTTGACCGGCGTGCAATCCTTGATCGCCACGGGCACGCCCGCCAGCGGTCCAAGAGCCTCGCCCGCTCTGCGGCGCTTGTCGATCGTGCGGGCCTGGTCGATCAGACCGGTGGCATCGATCTGGGCAAAGCAGTTCAGCTCTTCTTGCGCTTTCCCGGCGCGCTCCAGGGTCAGCTCGGCGATCCGCTCGGCGGTCTGGCGACCCTCTCTGACGGCAGAGGTGATTTCCGCGATGGTCGACCAGGGCCCGATTTCGCTGTGCATGTCTTCGCCTTCCTTCCTCGGGACCCTTGCGGCGGGCAGGCCAGGCCATTCTGCCGCGCATGATCGTTCTTCAATGTGATCTGCACCTTGATTCAGCAAGAAGAAACGTTTCTTCATCTAGGAGCATCGACCTCGACACAAAGTCAAGAGCCTGCTACGTCAGGGGCATGTCAAAGCAGAAGAAGGCAACAATCCGGGACGTTGCAGCGGCTGCGGGCGTTTCGGTAACGACCGTGTCGGATGCCTTGTCCGGCAAGGGGCGGCTTCCTGAAGCAACCCGCGAGAGGGTGCATGCCGTCGCCGAGCAGCTGAGTTACCGCCCAAGCGCCATCGCCCGCGGTCTGCGTTCGGACGGGCTTGGGCTGATCGGTATCTGCATTGCGCCTGCAGGGGGCGGTGGCGTCCTGACAGACGTGGCCTACTGGGCTTCGATTGTCACCCATGCCAGTCAGGCGATCCTGTCGACTGGACAGGCACCGGTGCTCTTGCCCCACAATGTCGAGATGCTGGGCAAACTACGCCTGCCTCTGGATGGGGCCATCGTGGTCGACCCGCTGGAGCATGACCCGGTCCTGGCCTATTTCGAACGCAAGCGCATCCACTGCCTGACAATTGGCCGCGATCTTCAGCACGACACCGGGCATTGGGTGGATGACGACACGCGCGAAGGTGTGCGGCAGCTTTTGCTGACCACGATCCCATCGGGCGCATGCCTTGGCTTCGTTACGGTCGGCCCTAAGAAGAGCTATATCGGCGACGCAGTCGACGGTGCCCGTGACTGGGCAGCGGAACGGGGCGGAAGGCTGATGATGCAGGCCAGCGGGTCCATGGAGGCGCCACAAGTGCAAGAGGCGGTCAAGGCCTTGCTGGACGGTGGGGCCGAGGCGCTGATCGCGCAGAACGACAGGGTTGCCCTTCGGGTTCTTGAGGCGCTGCGCGCTTTGGGCAAGGCTGTTCCCAAGGATGTGCGGCTGCTGTCTGCCGCCGATGCTCCCGAGCTTGCCCGTGTCGAGCCTGCGATCTCGGCGGCCCAGGCGCATCCGGCGCGGCTGGCCGAACTGGCGGCGGCGCGGCTGCAGGAGATCATCCGTGGCAGCACCGATGTGACCAACGCCAAGGTCCCGATGGACATCTTTCCCCGCGCTTCGGCGCCCCGGATTACCGGCTAAAGTCGCCTAAGCGGTGACAGCCTTTCGGTAGGTGTCCTTGTGGCAGATCTTGCCATCGCGGAACCTCAGCAGGTCCAGCCCTTTGACATCCACCTTGGTCCCGTCGGCCCGGGTGCCGCGGAAGACCCAGGTGGTAAAGCCGATCTCGCCATCCAGGACATGGACTGCCTCGTTCCAGCTGGCATCAGGGAAGGTGGTCCAGATCGCCTCGAAAGCTGGGCGCAGGGCGGCATGACCCTGAACGCGCATGCCCTGCGGGGCGGGACCAGCCGAGCCGTCGAAGATGCAGTCGTCGGTCATCAGCGACAGCAGCCTGTCCGCGTCATGCGCGTTCCAGGCGTCGGCGTGGCGCTGCATCAGGGCCAGAGTCTCTTCGCGGGTCATGGGCGGGCCTTTCCGTTGGTGTGGCGGCGACAAGCGCCAGTAAGCTATTTGGTCAACGATGCCACAACCTCGGCCACATCGGCCAAGTAGGGTGCGACTGCCGGCCCCTGGTGAATCGTGATCATCCCCATATGGATGGCGCTTGGCCGTGCCATGGGGCGCAGGAACCAGCCGCGCGCGCTCATCCCTGCGATCATGCGGTCGATAGGTTGGCCAGGTACGCACCAGGCCAGCACTGGCAGGTCGGGCGTACTAACCAATTCGACCCCGTCGATGGCCTTCAGCCCCGCCTGCAGCCGGGCCGATATGTCCAGGATCTGCGCCGCGATCCGGGTATAGCCTTCTTCCCCCAGGTAACGCATGACGGCCCAAGCGGCGGCGATGGGGCCCGCCGGGCGGGTGCCCGCCAGCCCGACCGAACCGTAGGACCCGATGGGCCAGTCGTCGAATTCGAAGGCATAGTAGGGTCGCCAACACTTGTGACGGAACAGGGCCGCCGAGGCCCCCTTGGCCCCGAAACCGTATTTGTGGATATCGGCCGAGATCGATCGGACGCCCTCGATCTTGAAGTCGAACTCGGGCACCGTTGCCCCGGCGCGCCGGGCAAAGGGGGCGATCAGCGCGCCGATGCAGGCATCGACATGCAGCCAAAGGTTGCGGCGGATGGCGAGGTTGGCGATTTCGGCAATCGGGTCGACGAGCCCATGGCCGAACTGCGGGGCGGACCCCGTCAGCCCGATGGTGCGCGGGCAGACCAGCGCCTCCATCGCGACGACATCAGCACGGAAATCGGGGCCAATGGGGGCACGGACGATTTCGATCCCCAAAAGGTTGCCTGCCTTGTCAAAGGCCGGATGGGCCGACTGCGGCACGATGAACTTTGGAAAGCCCAAGTCCGGGCGACGGTCGCGTGCCCAGTCGCGGGCAGCCTTCAGCGCCATCAGGATGCTTTCGCTGCCACTGGCGGTGAAACAGCCGTCACCAAAGGGGCCCGCGCTGACCAGATCCAGCAACCAATCCAGCACCTCGCCTTGCAGGCGGACGACACTTGGGAAGGCGGCCGTGCCGTGGGCATTCTCGGAAAAGAAAAGGCGCGAGGCTTCCTTGGCGATGTCCAGAACATCGTCGCCACCGAACTGGACATACAGATTGGTCCGCCCGGCGCGCCAATCCACATCGCCGGACTTGGCCTGTCGAAGGTCGCCAAGAACGTCGTCCGCACTGCGGCCAGTCTTAGGAAATTCCGAGCGGGGCATTGGGGCCTCCTGTGATGGAGCTGATGCGGGGCAAAACGCGTACGCAGGGCCAGAAAGCGCTTGCAGTAACGTTTCTTCAAGGGAGTTAACAGGGCCGATTGACCCCTGTCAACGCACCCTTCGTGTGAGCCGGCCAGATTCAGATTGACAGCCGACCGGATTTGAAGAAACGTTTCTGCAAGCTAAAGCAGCGAAACGACTGCAACCACCGGGGAACGCTCTTGCCTTGACGACCGGACGTGAATTCCAGATCGCCGTTGCCCGCTGGCACGCTGGGGAAAGCCTTGCCCAAGCCGCAGCGACGCTGTGTTCGGCGCTTACGCCCGAGGAAAAGTTGTCCATGCTGGACGGTGATCTGAACTTCTGGGAGGGCCGCATCCGCGCCCTGACACTGGGGCAAAGCAACCGCACCTGCCCGGCGGCGGTGATCCCGCGGCTTGGCATCCCGGGGTTTGACTTTGTGGATGGTCCGCGCGGCGTTGGGCTGGGGACCGCCACCTGCTTTCCGGTCAGCATGGCGCGCGGAGCAAGCTTCGACCCCGCGCTAGAGACCGCCATTGGCGAGGCCATTGGGAAGGAACTACGCGTCCGGGGCGGCACGCTTTTTGGTGGGGTCTGCATTAATTTGTTGCGCCACCCGGCTTGGGGCCGCGCGCAAGAAACCTATGGTGAGGACTCCCATCACGTCGGCGAGATGGGCGCGGCGCTGTCGCAGGGGGTTCAGCGCCATGCGATGGCCTGCGTGAAGCACTTCGCGCTGAACTCGATGGAAACCTCGCGCCACCGGGTCGATGTGACCTGTGATGAGCGCGCCTTGCATGAAGTCTATCTGCCGCACTTCCGCCGAGTGGTGGAAAGCGGCGTTGCGACCGTCATGTCGGCCTACAACAGCGTCAACGGCGACTGGTGTGGGCACAACCGGTACTTGCTGACCGAGATCCTTAAAGAGGAATGGGGCTTTGACGGCACGGTCATCACCGATTTCATCTTCGGCATTCGTGACGCGGCGGCCTCGCTGAAGGCTGGGGTCGATATCGAAATGCCCTACCGGATGATCCGCTGGCAGCACTTGCCAAGCGAGATTGCCGAGGGCCGCGTGACCTGGGACGAGGTCGATGCCACCGTCGAGCGCATCCTGCGCACGTTGATCCGGTTCGAACACTTGCGGCAGCAGCCGATACCCGATGCGGCCATCGTCGACGGTTCCGCCCACGCTGACCTTGCCCTGCAATCGGCCCGGCAATCCATCGTGCTGTTGGAGAATGACGGCTTACTCCCACTGGCACCCGCCATTGGCAAGATTGCGGTGCTGGGCCGACTGGCAGCCACCCCGAACCTTGGCGATGGTGGGTCAAGCGCGGTCAATCCGTCCCATGTCGTCACGCCGCTCGACGGCATCATCCGGGGCTTCCCCAAGGCGCGGGTCACCCATTCCGCAGACGACGCCACGACCGCCAAAGACGCCGATCTGGCCATCGTCGTGGTCGGCACCACGATGCATGACGAGGGCGAGTTCCTCGACCTTGACGCGCAACTCCCCATGCTGGACCTTTACGCGCCGCCCTTCGAGAGCGAAGACCAGCGCCAGCGCTTCCAATACCTTGTCGAGAACCAGGACACCGCCCTCGCCGAACCCCCGGGTGGTGATCGCGCCAGCCTCGCCCTGTCGGCCGCCGACCAGCAGTTGATCCTGCAGGCCGCCGCGACCGGGGTGCCCGTGGTCGTGGTGATGATGGGCGGCAGCGCCTTTGTGACCGAAGGCTGGCGCGAGAAGGTCTCGGCCATCCTGCACCTCTGGTATCCGGGGATGGAGGGCGGAACGGCCCTGGCGGACGTCCTGTCGGGGTGGGTCAATCCCTCGGGCCACATGCCTTTTGCGACGCCGGTGAGCGAGGCCGATCTTCCGCCCTTTGCCCTTCTGACCGACCACGCGGAGTACGGCTTGCTGCACGGCCAGTGGCATCTGGACGAAGGCGGGCATCCCGTCCGCTATCCCTTCGGTCATGGGCTGAGCTTCGGCAGCTTCCAGCCCCTTGCGCTGAGGGTCGAGGCCGAAGCCGGGCGCACCCTTGCGCGGGTCGACTGGATGAACACCGGAGCCGTCGCGGGCGATGACGTCATCTTCCTCTTCGCCAGCGTCCCCGGCTCGGCCCATCAGCGCCCAAGCCGGCGGCTTGTCGGGTTTCAGCGGATCAGCCTCCGCGCGGGCGAAACCGCGACAATCTCGATTCCGCTGGACCTTCGGCAACTTGCCATCCGCAGCGAGGGACGTTGGCTGTGGGACGATCTGCCGCTGCAGCTCGAGGCTGCCCGTTGGTCGGGCGATCCGCAGGCGGTAGTTTGGTCCGGCCGGGTGGAAAGCCCGCTTTGATGACCCAGAAACACGCAAGACAAGGGAGACGCCGATGACGCAGGACCTGTCCCGAACCGCTGCAGGAGTGCAGTTCGTCGGCGTCTCCAAAACCTATCCAACCGGGCTGACGGCGATTTCCCAGTTGGACCTCGACATCCAGCCGGGTGAATTCCTGACACTGCTCGGTCCAAGCGGATCGGGAAAGACCACGGCACTGAACCTCTTGGCCGGGTTCCAGTCGCCCACATCCGGACAGATCCTGGTGGACGGCAAGGACATCGGTGCCCTCCCGCCGCACAAACGGGATATTGGCGTGGTGTTCCAGCACTATGCCCTCTTCCCACACATGACGGTTCGGGAAAACATTGGCTACCCGTTGAAACAACGCAGTATAGCCAAGGGTGAGATCGCTCGCCGGGTGGATGACGTGCTGCGCATGGTGGCCCTGGACGCCTACGGCGACCGGTTGCCGCGGCAGTTGTCAGGCGGTCAGCAGCAACGGGTTGCGGTCGCCCGCGCCATCGTCTTTCGCCCGCGCCTTCTCCTCATGGATGAACCCCTGGGCGCTCTGGACCGCAAGCTGAGGGAATCCGTTCAGCTTGAGCTGAAACGCATCCACCGCGATCTGGGCGTGACCATCGTCTTTGTGACCCATGACCAGGAAGAGGCGCTGGTCATGTCGGACCGCATCGCCATCTTTGATCAGGGCCGCATCCAGCAAATCGGCACCGCCAGCACGCTTTATGATGAGCCCGTGTCGCAATTCGTGGCCCAGTTTCTGGGCGAGTCGAATTGCCTTGTGGGGGAGGTCACGTGGTATCAGGGCCTGTCCCGGGTCACCACTGCGGCGGGTGCGCTCCACGGTGTCACCAGCGATGCAACCCCGCAAGAAGGCCCGGCCGCTATCGTCACGCGCCCCGAGCGCAGCAGGTTGTTCGTGGATCCGGCCGAGGTGCCAAAAGGCTGGAACCAGATCCCGGCCCGCATCCGCGACGTCGTCTATCTCGGTGCCCTCCGCAAGGTGGTGGCCGACCTGCGGGATGGGGGCACGTTCACCGTGATTTGTCAGCCAGATCAAGTACTTCCCGCCACGCCCGACGTGCTGGTTGCTTTCCCGCCCGGAGCGGCCCGCGTGGTGCTCGCGGGTGGTCCAAAGAATCATTGACAGCCAGGGCCGCCTGGCCCGAGATCAAAGAAGAAACGTTTCTGCAATTCGCAGATCGTCAAGAAACAGGGAGATAATCATGAGACTGAGAAAGACCATTGCCACTCTGGGCCTTACCACCGCCCTCGCCCTGAGCCTTGGGGCAACCAGCGCTTCGGCGCAGGATCTGGCAGGCAAGACCTTCGTCTTCGGCGGCTTCGGCGGTGACCTTCAGAAGAACCAGGACCTCGCTTGGCTGCAGCCCTTTGCGGCCGCAACCGGCGTGAAGATCGACCAGACCGACTCGCCCGACATGGCGACGCTGAAGACCCAGCAAGAGGCCAGCAACGTCGCGCTGGACGTGGTGCAGATCGAATCCAGCACCGTTGATGCGAACTGCGGCACTGTCTTCATGGAAGTCTCGATTGACCGTTCGCAACTGAACCCTGCGCTCGACACCAACAAGTGCGGTGTGCCGGTGGTCAAGTTCTCCTTCGTTCTTGCGTATAACGCCGCGAAGTTCCCCGAAGCCCCGACCAGCGTCGCTGACTTCTTCAACACCGAGAAGTTCCCAGGTATCCGCGCGATCCGTGGCGGCGCCTTCAACGTTGGTATTGTCGAAACTGCACTGCTGGCCGACGGCGTTGAAGCTGCGAGCATGTATCCAATCGATCTCGATAAAGCGGCGGCCAAGATCGAGACGATCAAGGACTCGATCGAAGTCAAGGAATCCTTCGCCGTGATCCAGGACGGATTGGCCAACGGAGAGTTCGACATGGCTCTGGTCCCGAACGGGCGCGCCTTAAACGCCTCGAAGAGCAACCCCGACATCAAGGTCGTCTTTGCTGGCGCCGTGACGCTCTATGACAACCTGGCCATTCCAACCGGCGCGAAGAACCCCGAAGCTGCGACCGCGTTCCTTCAGTATGTGGCGCTGCACAGCACCCAGACCGCGCTGACCGAGCTTTTTCCCTATGGCATGGGCACCGTCGGCGATGCGCCGAAGCTGGATGATCAGGCCAAGGGCTTTTTCCCCGACACTTATGCTGACCAGCTTCTGATGCAGGACGCGGGCTGGTGGGGTGCCAATGAGGCTGCCGTCACAGACCGTCTGACCGCCATCTTCGCGCAGTAACGCAACATGGCCGGGACCAAACCTCCTCCCTTGGATGTCCCGGCAACTCTGGCAACGGGCGGCACTGCCCGCCCGTTGTCGCAAGCGCGTGATGCCTGGGGATTGGTCGCCTTGCCGATCATCCTGTTCCTCTTTGTCTTTTTTGCCTATCCAACCGGCTTGACCCTCCTGCGCGCCTTCACCCATTTTGATGCTCCCGAAATCGGCGGGCTAGACAACATCACCTGGGTTTTGGGGGGTGCCGCCAACCGGACGATCCTGATCCGGACCTTCACCGTCGCCCTTCTCTGCACCGCTTTCGCCGCCCTTCTGGCCTTTCCCTATGCGTACCTGATGACCAAGGTCAGCAGCCGCTGGCAGACAGTGATGATGGGTCTGCTACTTGTCTCGATGTTCTTCGGGATACTCTTGCGCAACTTCTCTTGGGTCGTCCTTTTGCAGATGCAGGGGCCAGTGAATGACCTGATCGCAGCCCTTGGCTTTGATCGGGTGCGGATGCTCGGCACCGCGCCTGCAGTGCTGATGGGCATGACACATGTCCTCTTCCCCTTCATGGCGCTGCCGCTTTATGCGGTTCTGAAGGGGATCGACCCAAGACTGGTTCTGGCCGCGCAAAGCCTTGGTGCCACGCCGCGAAACGCGTTCCTGCAGGTCTATCTTCCCTTGGCCGTGCCGGGTCTTTTCGCCGGGGCGCTTCTGGTCTTCGTGCTGGCGCTTGGCTTCTACATCACGCCGGCGATCCTCGGGTCGCCCAAGCAGGCCTTGATTTCGCAGGTCCTCTATCAGCAGTTCGAAACCCGCGCTGCCTTTGGCCGGGCCGGGGCGCTGGCCATCGTGCTGCTCGTCGCAGCCATGGCCTTCGTCCTGATGGCTGGTGCCGTACAGAAGCGCAGCAAGGCTTACGAGGGCTGAGATGGCAGACACCGGCCCCCAAACCGCCAACAATCCCATCCTGAAGATCGTCTGCGTGCTGATCGCGCTTTGGCTGGTCTTGCCGCTGTTCATCATCGTGCCGATCAGCTTCAGCGGCGAGGACAGCTTTTCCTTCCCGCCCAAGACCTGGACCTTGGCGCGTTATGCCAGCCTTACCGACCCGACCTGGACCTCGGCCCTGCTGAACAGCCTGACAATTGCCGCGCTGGTGGCCCTGCTGTCGGCCGTCCTTGGCACGCTGGCCGCCTTCGCCATCGCGCGGTCCAAGTCGGGGGTGATGGCCCTTGTCCGTGCGCTGATCCTCTCGCCGCAGGTCGTGCCCATCGTGGTTTTCGGCCTTGGCCTTTACCTCGTGTTCCTGCGCTGGAACATGGTCGGCACGCTCTGGGGCTTTGTCATCGCCCATACCGTCCTGGCCGTGCCCTTCGTCGTGATCCCGGTCAGCGCAGCCTTGCAGACCTTCGACCGCTCGCTGGAACGGGCCTCGGCCAGCCTTGGGGCGGGGCCCCTGGCGACTTTTCGGCAGGTCACCCTGCCGATCATCCGGCCTGCCGTCCTGAGCGGTGCTTTCCTCGCGTTCCTGTCGTCCTTCGATGAGGTCGTGCTGGCGCTCTTCCTGAAATTACCCTCGTACTACACGCTGCCCGTCCAGCTTTACCGCCGCATGACCGACACGATCGACCCGACCGTGGCCGCTGTTGCGACGCTGGAGCTTTGCCTCGTCATCGCCGGGGTCGTCATCGCCCTGATCCTGCAGTCACGCGGCCCGACAACCGGTCGGGCCTGAATTCGCCGTCAAAGGACACGTCCATGCTCCCCCCCCGCCCAACCCTTCTGCCCCGCGCCAGCGATGCCGAGTTTGCCGCCCGGCGCGAGAAGGCACTGGAGGAAGCCTTACGTGAGGGGCTGGATGGGCTGATCGTCTGGGGCCGCGGTTCCACTAACTCCGATGGCAGCCAGGACCTTCTGTATCTCACCAACCACATGTCGGCGGTCAGCCATATTCCTGACAGCCACGCCCACCGGGCGCGTGGGCATGCCGGACTGATCCTTGCTCCCGGCAAGGACCCGGTTCTAGTGACCGACAGCTACGATATTGACCGGACGCAGGTGCCGGTCGGCGACATCCGCCTGTCCACCTTCGTCGACCGTGACGTGGCGCGGGTAGCCGTGGAACTGGGCTTGAAGGGCAAGCGCATCGGCCTTGCCGGGCAGACCGGCCTTCTGCACGGCGCGGCCGTCATGATGGCATCGGAGCTGGGCGAGGGCACCCGGATCGAGCCTGCCGACCACATCCTCACCCACCTCCGCCTGATCAAAAGCCCGCATGAGGTGGCGCTGTTGCGCGACGCCTCTCGCATCGGCTGCGACTGGATGAATGTCTCCCTTGCTGCGACCGTACCCGGCCGGACCGAGGGCGAGATCGTGGGCGAAGGCTTGCGCTGGCTCGCGGCCTCGGGCGGCTTTGCCTATGACATTGCCGTCGCCAGTGGCCCCGTCGGCCACCGCTATCGCCACCGTCAGGCCCTGCCGACATGGGACAGCCAGCGCCGGGTCGAGGCGGGTGACATGATCCATTTCGACCTCTGGGGGCCCGTGGCGCAGGGCTATTACTGCGACCTTACCCGGTCGACCGTTGTGGGCCGCGCGCCCAATGCCTCGCAGGCGCGGGTGCTGGAGGACTCCATCAACCTCGTCGAAAGCATCATCGCCGAGATTGAACCCGGCCGTCCCCTGTCGGACCTGCACGCCGCCGGAACCCGTGCCATGGCCCGGCGCGGCGGCGGCGACTCCGGCTTTTCGGCCATGATCCCCTTCTTCGGCCATTCCCTCGGCCTCGATTGTGAAGCACCCTTCATCACCTCCTATTCCACCGAGATCATTCGCCCCGGCATGGTCCTCGCCGTTGAATGCTTCCTCGGTGGCCAGCCGGGCGAAGGTGGTGGCTTCGAACATATCATCCACGTGGGCGAGACAGGGGTCGAGATTCTGACCACCGGCGCCCCCGCCCGCCCCTGGGCCTGACCCCCAATAAAGACCTGCAAGGACCGAACATGCCCCGCTTTGCCGCCAACCTTTCCATGCTTTTCACTGACGCATCTCTGGCCGACCGGATCGACCGCGCCGCCAAGGCCGGTTTTGCCGCCGTCGAAGTGCAATTCCCCTACGAACTTCCCGCCGCAACCCTGCGTTCGCGGTTAGATGCCAACGGCATCCCGATGGTACTTCACAACCTGCCCGCAGGCGACTGGGCGGCGGGCGATCGCGGCGTCGCCTGCGACCCAGCGCGCCAGGCCGAGTTCCGCGACGGCATCGCCCGGGCTATCGACTACGCTCAGGCCCTGGGCGTGCAGCAGATCAACTGCCTAACCGGCAAGCCGGGGGCGGGCGTGTCCGACGCCAAAACCCGCGCGACCCTGGTGGAAAATCTGCGCCACGCCGCCGAACGGCTGGCCAAGGCAAATCTGCGCTTGCTGTTGGAGCCGGTGAACAGCCGCGATGTGCCGGGCTTCTGGCTGAACAACGTGGACAAGGCCCTGTCCGTCATGGACGAGGTCGCCGCCCCCAATCTGTTCCTGCAATTCGACATCTACCACGCGCAGCGCTCGGGCGGCGAAATCGCCGGAACCCTCACGCGCCATTTCGACCGCATCAGGCATATCCAGGTGGCCGACAACCCGGGCCGTAACGAGCCGGGAACGGGGGAATTGAACTTCGGCTTCCTCTTCGGGCTGATCGACCGGCTGGGCTACCAGGGCTGGATCGGCGCCGAATATAAACCCGCGACCACCACCGAGGCCGGGCTGTCCTGGCTTGCGACCTACGGAGACAAGGCATGAAGATCGGGTTCATCGGACTGGGCATCATGGGCGCGCCGATGGCGGGCCACCTGATCGCGGGCGGCCATCAGGCCTTTGTCCAGACCCGCAGCAAGGTGCCCGCCGCGCTGATCGAGGCTGGGGCCACAGCCTGCGCCACCGCGGCCGAGGTTGCGGCCACGGCCGAGGTAATCTTCCTTATGGTGCCGGACACTCCAGACGTGGAGAAAGTCCTCTTCGGCATGGGCGGTGTCGCATCGGGCCTGACCAAGGGCAAGACGGTGGTGGATATGTCCTCCATCTCGCCCATCGCCACCAAGGATTTTGCTACGCGGATCGAGGCCTTGGGCTGCGACTATCTCGACGCCCCCGTCTCGGGCGGCGAGGTAGGGGCCAAGGCGGCCTCGCTGACCATTATGGTCGGGGCCAAACCTGCGGCCTTCGCCCGTATCCAGCCCCTCTTTGCCCTGATGGGCAAGAACATCACCCATGTGGGCGACGTGGGCGCAGGCCAGATCACCAAGGTCGCCAACCAGATGATCGTGGCCTTGAACATCGCCGCCGTGGCCGAGGCACTGGTCTTCGCCAGCAAGGCAGGCGCTGATCCGGCCCGTGTACGCCAGGCGCTGATGGGTGGCTTTGCTGCCAGCCGCATCCTTGAGGTCCATGGCGAGCGCATGCTCAAGCGGACCTTCAACCCCGGTTTCCGCATCGCGCTGCATCAGAAGGACCTTGGCCTTGCCCTGCAAGGCGCCCGTGCACTTGGCATTGCCATGCCGCAAACGGCAGGGGCAGCACAACTCATGCAGGTCATGCAGGCGCAGGGATGGGACCAGCTGGACCACTCGGCCCTGGTCAAGGCGCTGGAGCTGATGGGAGGCCATGAAGTCAATTCAGAAAGCCCCATCAGCTGACGCCCGAAGCCGCCCTTCGCACGACGCACTTCGAGCGTCTGCTCTCCGCCCATAGCGTCGATAGATATTACATAACAAACCTTACGCGACATCTTGTGTACGCAAAGTTGAAGTGTCGCACACGCTCCTCCGGCCACGGCGGACCTCGGTCACCCGCTGAAGGACTTCCGTGTCTCGCCTTCGGTCAACCAGTCCAGCCCACCGAAGGCAACGAGTGCGACAAAGACGCAGTTCTTGTTGAGATCGGCGCGGAACACGACGGTCAGACGATGGCCGCGTCCACCATGGCGGACCAGCCATCCGTCCAGCGGTGGCGCCAAGCGAACGCCGGACATCGGGTTGGCAGAGATGTCGGCAATCAGGTCATCGACCTCATCAAGGCGCCTGCCGGCGGCGTCGAAGTCCCCGCCGGTGACGTCGACGATATGATCCACCAACGCAGCAAGGTCTTGGTCGACCAAGGGATGTCGAACGATGCGCATCAGGCAGCGGTGCCACCGGCGGCCTTTGCAAGTCGGGCAAGATGTGCGCGAGCGCCTGACGTGATTGACTCGCCCGTTCGCACGGGTTCCCAGGCATCAGGGGGAAGCGCGAGGCGCCGTTGAACTTCGGCTTCGAAGAGAAGACGCTCCCTCTCCCGCGCTGCGCGCGCTCGGGCCATTTCGCCAGAGACTGCAGCGCTGATGTTCGGATACTCGCCGCTCTCTACGAGCTCGCGGGCGAAGTTGAAGGCTGCATCTGTGAAGCTGACACTCTGCTTGTGTACGCCCATCATCTTTTCCCTCGGTAGTCCATTGGAGTACCATAGCCTTTCCGCTGAATGTTTTCAACGATCGGTAGCGGGCAAGGGTCTGGAGGCTATGGATGAGCGATAGACGCTGAATCTTTACCTCATGAGGGACGACTGGCGACCACCTTGGCCGGACGAGTTGTGCCGCGCCGACGGCCACTACACTTCTTAGCCGATCCTAGCGCCGCGCGTTGCCCTTTCGTTTCGCTTCTGGTCCAGTCGTGCGGCACGAATTCGAGCTGAGGCGGCACCAAGATGAAGACCCCACATGGCGACTTCGACCGTTGGCCGGACCAGGCCAGCTCAAACGCCCGCCGCAGCGTTTTCGCGCAGGACCTTGTCGTCGAAGGCGATGCCTCTTCCAGTGGACCGATCGAGGTCCAAGGCAATGTCGTTGGCTCACTGCGGGCGCCGGAGATCACCGTGGCTGTTTCAGGTCGTGTTGAAGGTTCCGTTGTCGCCCACGACCTCGTCGTGCTTGGGGTGGTTTCCGGCACGATCTCGGCGCGAAACGTTCAGCTCGCGCCGAGTGCGGTCGTGCAGGCCGACGTCACCCATGAGCGGATCGCCATCGAGGCCGGTGCCGAGCTGGAGGGCAGGCTTCAGCGTAAGGCCTGACAGATCTCACACCGCAAGGTCTGGCGGCAGCATTTGGCCAGCAGGCAGATAGCCCCGCCGCATCTTCTGTCGAAGGGTTTGAGATGCCGCCCTCTCCGCTTCTTCCACGGTGGCGCAAGTCTCGAGTCTTGTCCGTCCGTGCGTTCCGATCCGGCCCCAGGTCCGCAAGACGGAGACGTCTCCGAACAGCGTCGCCGCAACATCGATGCAGTAGAACCGCGCCATGTTGGCCCCCGGGTCGATGCGGTGCAGATGTGCCAGAGCCATAGCGGTCCTCCTCGGCACAGACTCCGCCTTGTTACTCTCCAAGTCCAATTGCATTTCTGAATCGATCCGGGCGCTCCGATTCAGAAAGCTGATGGATCATGGCGACGGATCGCCCGGTGTTTCCTCGACAACCTCGACCCAGAGGACGCCACGCAGGGTTTCTTCCGGGACCAGCCACACGGTCCTGAAACGGCCATTCACGGTGCGATGCCGTTCTGCAACGAGTTCCCGGTCTCCGCGGTCGATCCGCCACAGGCGACGATCGATGGTCGGGCTTTTGGACCTGCTTCTAGCGACCTCTTCCATACCGGCCTCCTGTCATCCGCTGACGGCTAGCGGTCATGGACATGAACTCCATCAGAACATATCTACCGACATCAGAAGTGGTGCTTTGCTGTCGCCACGCAAACCACGAAAGGCTTTCCTGTCGATGCATGTTCTGTCCCCCGTTCTGGCTGTTTCCGCGTTTGCGGCGATGTCTGTTCCCGTCCACGCGCTTGACGACTGGACGGTCGGTGTCGAGCGTGGCCTGCCGACCTACGCGCTCACCAGCGAGGCGGGTGAGGTGCGGCTTGTCTGCGACCCGGATCGCGTCTTCGGGCCAACGCCCAACGGCGCGCTCGTGGTCCGCTTCGACAAAGACGCCGGGCCAGACATGGTTGTCGTTCTCGCAAAGTCGGGCGAACAGGCACGCCTGCCGGTCAAGAAAGGCATCTCTGCCCAAGCGACAGCTGACGCCGCGGAATGGGCGAAGATGGTTGCGACTTTCCGCACAGGCGGCGAATTCGCCTTGGTCACGAGCGTCGACAGCCTGACCTTCCAGACAGCGCCACTGCCCGATCTTGCCTGCGAGTAACCGCAGGCAGTTCATCGATTTCTGTTGCATGGGTGAGGTCTATCTGGCGCGTCGCGCCTCGATGAGCTGCGACGCGATCGCGGCAAGGAGGGCACCAACGATCGTCGCCCGGGGCTCGATCAGCCAAGGGTCACCGAGTGCCGCATGCATAGCCCGGATAGCTGAACTTTGGGCGTAGACGGTCATCGGTTCGCCGACCGCCATGTCTGTGGCTACCATGGTGAAGATGCGCTTCGCCTCGTCGACATACGGTGTGAGATCATCTTCCGCCAAGAGCCGCCGCAGTTCGGCGCGGGCTTCCTTGGCAAAGGCGCGCAGCATGTAGGCTGGGGTCACGTCGCCCGCGCCCGGGATCTGCTCAAGCTGCTTCTCGGTTGCCAGCGGCAGCCGAAAGAGGACCACCAGCTTCTCTTTCCGGGGCCTCGCCAACCCACTGGCAGCACATTCGGGCGGCGAAGCGGGGGACTGCGGCTGACCACTCTCCCCTTCCCTCTTCCCGGCAAACTCCGGGTCGGCCAAGTGCTCCGTCTTCATGTCGGGAAGCTGGGTCTTGACGCCCTCGACATTTCCTCCCTGCTCCGGCGCACGCCGTTCGGCAAGAATGCGCGACTGCACCTCGCGCGATGACCGCAACCGTGCGGCGGAGTTCTGCAGGCCCGGTTCTTCCGCCGCCGGGGAGGGTGCGACACGTGCAGGAAGGCGGAAACGGCTCATGCAGGGATCACCTCGTCGATCCCGGTGAGAACGAGTTCTGCGACTTCGAGCTGGCGTGTGATGGCATCCGCCACCAGCCGACCGCCGGGGGCCTTGGCGTTGGCGCGGGCTGCCGGCCCAAGGGGGCCGTGGTAGCCCAGCTGTTCTAGGATACGCGAATGCGGGACGATAACGTCGAGATGGTCAAGACGCAGGATTTCCTGCAGCACGTCCTGGTCTCGCTTCGGCAGTTGCGCCATTCCCCCATCCCGGGTTGCGGCATCAATGATCTTCGGCCCGGCATCCATGACGAGGACCCGGACCGCCGGGAACCTTTCGCCTTCGGCAATGGAGGCGCGGAGGTCGTCCATCCAGAGGACGGCGCGATGGGTCATCTCCCATTCTGCATAAACGGGGCGTGCAGGGATCAGCACCAAATCGGAGATCAGGCAGAAGTCCTCGGTGTCGGTATGGGTGCCCGGCCGGGTGTCGATCACGACGAGATCGACACCACGCGCTTCCTCGGCCTCGAGGAGCGACAAAAGCCCTTCAACACTTTCCGGTGGCGAGAGGATCGCCAGGCTCTCCGGCCAGTCGGGCTTTTGCACACCCTCCCAGGCGGCCAGTTCGAAACTGTCGCGCCAGCGGCCGAGTTGGGCATTCACGTCGCCATCGATCAGGGTGACGCGGCGTCCGAGGTTCAGTGCTGCAGACGCGAGAAGCATGGCGGTCGTGGTCTTGCCCGAGCCGCCCTTGGTCTGCACGATGGTAATGACTCGCATGAAATGACGCCTCCACAAACGGTACTCGATACCCCTTGCACCGACGCCCGGCGCTCTTTCATGACGCGGCGGAAGGCGATGCACCGCTGGCAAGCCAAGATCAAGCGAAGCCGTTGTAAAGGCGTCACTAATCCGACCGGCGTCCGGTGCGTCGTTTAGGCATAAGGTTGTAGAAACGTCAAATGGGATGTGCCGTAAGTTGTAACACACCGCCGAAGCCTTCATGTTTCTTGAGGATTCCCGCAGCCGTAATGCTGCGGCGCGGCGTCCGAGCACTCCGTCGGCCTGCCCGCAATCGTGGCCGTCTGCCTTCCGGCCCGAATGACGGTTTGCATGTCTGCATGCCTGCTTAGGTGACAGGCCGCATACCTGCGTTGGAACCTGTCCGCGCGGCTGATCCGAAGGCAGGGCGACATCAGGCCTCCGTCGAGGGAAGATTCCGAACTTGACCCACCCACCGGCTGCATGCCGGACAATTTGATTGCATGCCTGTCCGCCAGTTCGCCCAGTGACGGCTTGACGCTGCGCCGATCCAGCCAGTGGCTTCATGCCCAGAGCCGTCCATGGTCTGCCATGGTCCGCCGTGGACAGGCTTTGAAACATCCGGAGACCCCTTCCCCGGCCCCTTTTTCCTTCGCGGGCAAACCTTCCTTCAGACTGTCATGCCCTTCCTTGCAATCCCTCGTGGAGTGACCGCACACTTCTTCAAAGCCCAACGTTTCAAGGCGCTCGACCACTTTGGTCTCGCTTCAAACGGAGGCCTTTCGGCCCGGGCGCAGGGATGCAGTCGGCGGACCAGCCGCCGACCCCTGACGCCATATTGAGTCCTCACCGGCTGTCCGGTTTCCGCAGGCGGGCTCCTCTTCGGAGGAGCGGAAATCGGCCGGTGAGGACGGTTGGCAGGAACGGTGGTGTGTGGTACATGATGCGCAATGACTGCAAAACACATGTAATGATGCAATGCCTCGCTCACGCCTGACCTCTGCCGAGACTACCGCCATCACGGCGCGGCTCCTCGCTGGCGAGAGCGTCGCGGCCGTGGCGAGGTCTATGGGCCGTTCCCGCCAGGCGCTGTCACGGATCAAGGGCAGCCTTGATCGGAAAGAGGTGCTGCGGCTTTCGGTGAAGCTCAACATCCGCATCACGGAAGACGAGCATGCAGCCTTTCAGGCGGTTGCCGAGGCAAGCGGTCTAACAGTCTCCGAGGCAGTCCGGCATCTGGTCAGACAGGCAAGCGATCGTCTGGCCATCCAGGCAGACGAACTGGATGCCATCGCTGCAGCCAGGCGGGAGTTGTCCGCCGTCGGCAACAACCTCAACCAGATTGCCCGTCTGGGGGCGGTCGGTCGTCTGACCTGGAACGCCCGCGATGCCGCCCTGGTGCGCAAGGTCGGAGCGCGGGTCGATGACCTTGTGGAAGAGGTTGTCCACCTCCTCTCGGCGCTGAGGGCCAAGCAGGGACTTGGTGATCAAGCCTCTGCATTTTCTCATGCCGCTGACGCGTCTAACGAGGCGCCGAAATGACCCGGTCGCCTTCCGTTGAGGATCTGGTTCTCGGTCATGTTCTCGACGACCGTCGTCGTGGGCGAGGCGGTGGCGAGGGTGCCGCGTCCCGTCTCGGCACGCGCAAGGAACGTCAGACCCGGGCGCTTCTGCGAAACGCTGGAGGACCACGCGGCTGGCAGTCGGTCGTCAAACGCATCGCAGGTGGCAGTGCCCGAACGCCGCAGGAGTTGAAGCGCCTGCTCGACTATGTGGCCCGGGAAGACGGGGTGCAGAGCACCTGGTGCAATCTGGCGGGTTATGAGCGTGACTTCGATCCATCGCGAACGGGCCGGACGGCGGATATCTGGTCTTCAACCTGGACAGGTGCACCGCGCCGGGGACATGCCGATCACATCGTCCTTAGTTTCCCGCGCGGGGTGGACGCCGAGCGCGCCGAGGTCATCGCCCGGGAATGGGGTCAGGCTGTGTTCGGGTCCGGTGAATATGGGGATGTCTGGCGCTATGTCGCGGCGCTTCACAAGGACACTGACCATCTGCATGCGCATTTCGTGGTCGACAAGCATGGCATCGAAGAAGGCCGGTTCCTGTCGATCTGTCGGCATGCCGCACTGAACTTCGATGTGATGCGCGAGCTTCACGCCGAGATCAGTCAGTCGCATGGGCTGAACATCCTCGCCTCGTCGCGCCTTTCTCGCGGCATCATCGAGAACCCGCCGCGCCAATCCGAGCTGCGTGCATCGCGAGAGGGCGGGAAGGCCACGCCCCCTCCCCCGCCGCCGCTGTCCGACGGGGAGCGGAGCCGACGGCTCGCCGCGATGCAGGGCTTCGCCCGTGAGTACGAAGCCTTAGGCGATCTCGCCGGCCTTGCCGCCGCAACTGGCACTGAGGCTAACGCCTCTTCCTACCTTTCCCGGCTGGCCCGGGCGCTTGGCGCCTCTGCCGCCGCTCTCAGACAAGGAGTTCCCCTGATGCCCGACCACTCGCTTCATGCCGAAGGCGATCCCGCCGCGCGGGTTGAGGCTGCGCGCAGCGAGATGATCGCTTCGGCCACCGAAGCCTGGGAGGCAATCCGTGCCATGGAACCCTCGGCCGAACGGGTTGACCTCGAACGGAGTTTTGCCGAACAGGCGCGCGCCTCGCTGAAACTCGCGCCGGATAGCATCCTTCTAGCAGAGCATGCCCAGGTCGCAGACCGAAACACCGATCCCTACCACAACCCGACACTTGCCTCGCTTGCGCGACTGGAGCAGGGCCAGACCGAGGGTGTTTCTCTCGATGAAGGTCTTCGCGCGACCCTTGCACATGTTCGCGACGAGATCGGCGAACGGCTGACGGCGCTGTTCTCGATCCGGGAAGATGAGCTTCGAATAGCCGGCACGTCCGTCGAAGAAATGGTCGCCCGCTTCAGTTTGGCCGAGCGCAGTGAGGGCCAGCGGGCGAGCTGGATCACGGAGCAGCCGAACACGATGCAAAAGGTGTTCTGGATGGAAACGGAGCGCGCCCTCAGCCAGGAGGTTCGGGCAGAAGTCGCCGCTTTCAACTTTGCGCCGGAGTTGAACGAGGCCGTTGCGCGCGACCAGTTGCTCTCCGCCGATCGCCACATGAAGCTCTCCGAGGTGCCCGCGCTGGAAGCCATCGTCGACCGCCTGCACGACACCCTGAAACCCGAGGATCTCGACCGCGTTCGGTCCGGCGATCTCGCACCGCTCAACGAGCAGGTCCGAGATCCAGCGCTCAGGGCTGCCGTGGCGCATGGACTGAAAAATGAGGGCGATCTCGGTCAATCGGGAGAGGTCGGACCCTGGGCGGACCTGGCACGGGCGCAGCATCGCGCCACCGAGCTGGGGCAGCGCGACCGCGCCGTCGAACGCGACACCGGGCACGAACTCTGAGGACGGACCTATGCTCTCGAACCTCGACACCGCTTGGCGGTATCCGCTGGCGCTGCTCCTTGGCCTACTGACTGGTCTGTACATCGGCGGCATGCTGGCGACGATCTACGTGATCACCTCCTTCCGGGAGAGCCTCGATACGCTTAGCCCGATGGGCCCCTGGTTCGTGCGCTACGCCTGGGCCGACCTCGCCGCGCGGCCGTCGGTTCTGCAGGGCGCGCTGATCATCACCGGTACCGTGACTGTCGCGCTGACGCTGGTCGGACTTGCCGGAGTGCATCGCGGGCGGCTCAACCAATATGACGACGCGCATTTCCAGTCGCGCCGCGAGTTGAAGAGCAACCACATGGTCGGAACCCTCGATCAGAACGGCTTCATCTTCGGCAAGCTCGGCCTCCCGAAGTCCGACGCGCCCTTCGTGATGGCGCCGCCCGACCGTTTCCCGCATGCGATGATGGTTGCACCGACGGGCCGCGGGAAAGGCGTCGGCTTTGTCATCCCGAACCTCCTGCACTTCTCGGGATCGGCGATCATCCTCGACGTGAAGGGCGAGAACTTCGCCAAGACCTCCATCCACCGCAAGCTCGGGCTGAAGAACGGCATCTGGTACTTCTCGCCCTTCGACGAGGACCGAGGATCGCACCGCTTCAACCCGCTTGCCCGGATCGCCGCCCTGCCCTCCGCCGAGCGTCAGTATACCGCGCTGAACTCGATGGCCGACCTCTTCCTAATCCCGGAAGGCGAAAGTGCGCAGAGCTTCTTCAATGCCGGCAAGCGGCTCTTCATCGCCTCGTGCCTCTACGCCATCGAACAGCGCCGCCCGACCTTAGGCTTTGCTGGCGAGATCATGGCTGGGGGTGGCGACAAGAAGAAGAGCTATACGGCCATTGCCGAGACGACAAACATCCCGATCGTCTCCCGCACCTTCTTGGAGATGGCAGACGTCCCGGAGAAAACCCTTGGGGCCTATGTGTCTGTCATCCAGGGATCCGGGCTCGAGCTTTGGAACGACCCGGCGGTCGACCGGGTGACCTCGGCAAGCGACTTCGACTTCTCAACCTTCCGCCGCAATCCCCAAAGTCTCTACATCGTCGTCCAGCCCGAGCACCTGAAAACCCTAGCCCCCCTCGTCCGCCTTCTCTTCGCGGATGCCATCGCGTCCCTCCAACGCTGCGAGCCTGGGCCGGACGAATCCCATGCGGTCATGTTCCTGATGGACGAGTTCGACCAGCTCGGCCGCCAGCCTTTGGTGCTCTCTTCCATCAAGACCATCCGCAGTTTCGGCGGCCGGTTCTTCATCATCTCCCAGACCATCCCTGGTCTCGATGACATCTATGGCGAAACTGGACGGAGGTCCCTGCAGGGCGGGGCTGGTGTGCAGATCTACATGACCCCGCAGGACGACCGTACGGCCGAGGTGCTGTCGAACGCCTTGGGGCGGTCCACCATCACCGCCGTGACCGAAAGCCAGTCGCGGGTGCGTGCGCTCGAAGATAGCGCAAATGTTAGTCGGCGGTCCGAGGAGCGGCCGTTGATTTCGGCGAACGAGGTGCTGCGGTTTCCGCTGGAGGAGGTGCTGGTGCTGCCCGAGGGGCAGTATCCGATCCGCGCGCGGCACATCCGGTACTATGAGGATCGGTACTTCGGGCCGATTGACCTGGCGCGGAAAGGAAAGGAGTTGCCGCGTATCCGAGGAAACGGAGCGGATGGCGTGCAAGTCGCAGTAGGAAAGCTGTCGGGGTTGGCTGCGTCTGCTGAATGTGCAGATGCCGAGTTCTTCGAAGAGGCCGCACGAGGGTTTCAAGCCATTACAGAAAGCGCCAAGCTAAAACGGAAACTGCCTGCCCGGGTGTGATGGAAGCTTAACGGCCGAGTGCATCTGTTTCATCGATCAGTAGGTCTTGGCCCCATAGCCGTCAGTCGGCCACCTTGAGTGCTGTATGGACATGTATCTGAAAGTCGACGTAGCGCAGTAGTCCCGGCATCAGATTTTTGGCGGAGGCCGAGTTGCTTTGCTCCCTACTCAAGGAGAGATAGCTGGCTTACCAGATCGAATTTTGACAAGTCGCCCCACTCGAGTTGAGGCTTGGCGCCAGCTGCAGCATCAATCTGGTCCTTGAGTATTTCCACTTCCTTCGGAAGAACAACACCGCGGTTCTCCACAAAAGATATCGCGGCTTGGATGTTGTCGGACAGAAGCCTCGCAACAGTCCCATCAAGAACTGCCATCTCGCGAGCTCTAAAACAATAAGCTCGAAATGCTAGTAGAGGCTCCTTCAGCATCACCGCATGTTCGATGGCTGCAGCGTAAAGGTCTATACCTTCTTCGATCTCGCCGCTTCTAAACGCAATCAGCCCGCCGGTTGCAAGGCGAGTTACCATATCGACGCTATTGCATGGAAGTTCCTGGAGGCGCCGATACTCCTCGCGAGCGGCATCAAGGCGACCACCATAGCAAAGCAGTACAATGGAATTGTTTAGCAGGGTAAAGTCACGTGGATTTGAACGTAGTCCGGCGCGTACGAGCGCGAGGCCTCTTTCAACGGAGTGATTCAAAATCGAAGCAACAAACGAGCCGAAGATCGCAGGACGCGTGCTGAAGGGTTCAAGTGCAGCCCAACGCTCGGCCGCATCAAGGGCGCCTGTCCAATTCGACTCCGCAAATGCCCGATTGGCTATTGCTTCATCGGACAGTCCAAGATCTGGCAGGAAATCCTTGGGATTGAAGGCCCTTGAGCTTCTGCCGACCCATTCAATTTGCGCAATCGCATTTTCTGTTGGGTCGCTGATCCCAAGTTTCAGAATGCGCAGAGCTTGTTTTCGAGAGCCACCAGAGAGTTCCAATGTCCCAATTTCCGCCGCAAGCTCTGATCGATCACGACTTGAAAAATTGCTGTTGTCCAGAAGTGCTTTGGCCCTCCGCCAAGAGGTTACTGTTTTTCCTTGAGCAGCTTCGGTTGCCAGCCTTGCTGACATCAGCCACGGATCAATTTCAGTCCTCGTAGCCTGCTTTAGCGCAGCCTGAGCGATGTCAGGTTCATCAATATGGACGAAAAATCTAGTTGCCGACCGAAGTACATAGCGATCTTCAGGCGACATTTTTAGCGCTCGAAGCAATAGACTTCTGCTCTTTTTGTTTTGACCTAAGTTTGCATAGATGAGTGCAGTTTCGGCAAGTAGCCAGGAGTCTCTTGGGTTAAGGCTTAGTAGCGATTTCCGACGAGCAAGTTCTGCTCGAGCGTCTTCGACACTCTGTATGCTTGGCAGTTGTTCGCGCGGTGGTGCATCGCCGTGAATTACGGACTCGGCAAAACCAGCAAGGCAAGGCGAAAATCTTGCTGTCGAACTAATCCGGACGGCGGCAGTTAGAACTGCAGGATCGGATTTTCTGCCCGCAATAAGGGCAGAACTTAGCAATTCTTCTGCTTCCGCCGTTCCATTGCTTGTTTCCCATGCAGCCTTTGCCTTGGCAAAGTCGTGCTTAACTTGTTCCTGCACAAGGTCCCGCAGACGCAATTGGGATGGTCGAATACCGTTCGGTGTCAAGGGCGCAAGCTCACCGACCTTGCGCGCAGCCGAAATTGACCGCCAGCGCGGAATGGTGTGGCGGTCTCCAAGGTTCTCGTTCTCGATCATCGCCTTATGCTCTTCTCGCGGCTACCTCTGCTCGCTTCGCCAAAATGTCGAACAAAGACACATATCGTGCCAAACCGAACTGATTGCCAGCGGCCCTCTCTAATGGGTGACCACGAAGTGCGGGGTCTGGGTTGCAGAGCTCGCTTGCAGCCTTAACGAGCTCCTGGGACACGGATGGATCAAGGCTTGTGCCAAGATCATACAGGGTTTCCGTAAAGATCGTCTGAACATGAGGGAAGATTTGCCGGTACGTGCCAGCCCATCCTCCACGCAGCACGAAGGGAAGCATGTCCTGACTTGTGCGCGACATCAGCAGTTGAGTGCATCCAAAGCCCATGCCGAAGAAAAAGATCATGCTCCCTAGCAGGTATAGGTCAGCGCTAAGGCAGCGAGCCGTCCGATCTTCATTTACCTGCTGGTAAAGCAGCTCTGGTGGTGCATAGCCCCAATCACCTGCGAAGATGTAGGTATCATAAGGACCGGGGCTGCCTTCGTGTACAGACCGGCCGAGATCTGAGATTTTGAAGTCGGTTTCACCACCAAAGCAGAGTACGTTCGACGGTTTTAGGTCTTGATGAGCGATCCGCTTCCCATGCAGCTGATTCAAGCCAACTGTCGTATGGTGCAGGGCTCGGAGCCACCAGGCAGTACGAAATTCACCGTCCACTTTTTGAATTCGCCGCCTCACGTCTCCATCGGCGAGCTCAAAGATCAGGAACGGCGCCGAGTCTTGCAGGTTGGGGCCGACACGGACCTGTCCTGACTCGATGGCAACGACGATCCGATCCATCCGTTCGCCTTGGCAGATGCCAAGAATGCGGGTCTCAAAGCTATGTGCTTCGACGATGTGCTGAAGCTCCTTAACGACGTCTGGGGCTTCCATTGCGGACGTAAAGTCAATCGCTTTAAGAAATGCCCGCTTTCCATCTTTCTCCACAATGTACGTCACGGAGAAGTTGCCACCCGTACCATTATAGTGGTCAGCGGTCTTCCCGTTCACCCCGTCCCAACCTAGTGGCGCTACAACAGCCCAGCCGGTGCCTACAGTCTGTCCGAGGAGACGCCAAGCTCCCGCTCTGTCCGCTACCATGGGACCTCCACTACATATAGTAACCCTACGGGATCATGGCGCAGTCTATGCGGCGTAGATCAGTGCTGCAACGGCTTTTGCCTGTGAAACATAGTGGTTCACGGACTGTATTTCTTTGCTGCCTTAACAGAACTTGATTTGCACTAAGCCCGCCCGTCAATGGCCTCATCCGCGACTGAACGTTAGCTTCTTCGTCACACTTCGACTGCAATTCGGCTTTCCGCCTTTGGTGATGCTCACAGGCACAGTATCTCTGCCACCCCACGCCGTCCGTCCTGCCTCGAAAGCTGGACCACCAAGTCCACGCTCCCTTCGCAGTATCGCTTTACCTCCTCGAACCCCATGCCCAGCCCTGCGGCCATGACCATGATCGCCAACCGGTCGATGGCCTTCCGGGCTGTGTCGGCGTGGATGGTTGTGAACGACCCGCCATGCCCGGTGTTGATCGCTTCGAGGAAAGTCCGGCTTTCCTCGCCCCGCAGTTCGCCGAGGATGATCCGATCCGGCCGCATCCGGAGCGAGGCTTCGAGTAACCGCGCAGGCGTCCGTTCGCCTTGGGCACTGCGATCCGCTTTAAGGGCCACGGCGTTCTCCTGACGGGGGAAGAGCTCATAAGCATCCTCGATCGTCAGGATCCGCTCCCCCGGGTCCACTATCGACAACAACGACCGTGCGAAGGTCGTCTTACCGGTCGAGGTACCACCTGAGATCAGAATGTTCATGCGCTCCTCTACGCACAGTCGCATGGCCTCGACGACCTGCCCGGCCTCAGCAAGCTTCATCGCCTCCCCTGCCCTTTCCCGACGTTTGGCATCGAGATCAACGAGACCGCCGTGCAAGAGCCTCGGCTCGATCAGCTGATCAGCCGCGACCTTGAACGGTCGGAAGGTGATCGCCATCCCGCCTTCCACGATGGGCGGTGCCACGACCTGCGCCCGTATTGCCATGTCGCCCCAGACGATCTTTCCGGAGACGGTGGGCTTCTTGTCGGAGAATTGCACGCCGACGGCAGAAGCGATGGCCTGGCCGAGGTTGGTCGACAAGACCCCATCGATCGAGAGATGCGCGACCCGTTCCATGTGGGTCGCCCCTTTCCGCTCGATCCAGACCTTGCCGTCGGGATTGATCGCCACCTCAACCAGATCGTCCCTCATGAACAGGGGGGCGAGCGGTGTGAGGTAGGTTCCGAGGAAACTCGGCCGATCATCCATCACCAGATTTCCAGATCGCGGTCGACCATGACCGTGATCGCGGCCCCGGGAGCGACGGTGATGATCGGTGGCAGGCTTGTGTAAGCCTCGACAGATGAGCCCATGGCCGCGCTCAGGTCCTCGCCCATGCTCTCGGCAGTGTCTGAATTGACCTCGTCGGAGTATTTCGCGGCGGCGACGGCGGGGGCGGCTCCAAGCAGCGAGATGAGCGCAGCCGATCCGAACCGCGCGCCGAACCGGGTTTTGACCCTACCCGTAATGCCGGAGCGACCTTGGGCATCGCCACCGAAGGCCTCCATCTGCACGGACTGCCCGTCCGGTGTGACGAGCCGCGTCCAGGCCACAAGAATGCGGCCCTGGCCGATGGCCACGTCCGAGGAATAATCACCGAAGAGGCGCGATCCGGCGGGGATCAGGATTTGCGCCTGATCGAAGGACCAGACCGGCCGGGTCACGATCGCTGTGATCTGGCCAGGCAGGCTCGAGTCGACCGCATTCTCGAGGGTCGCTTCGATCATCGTACCCTGAAGGACCGTGTTCGAAGGATTGGCGATCACTTGGCTCACTTCGGTGGCGGTGGCTTCGCGCCCCGACTGCACGAAATCCCGCCCCGCAGCATCTCGACCCTCGGCAGGGGCCTCAGGCATCCCCATCCCGGCATCCCCTGCTCCACCCTTCTGCCCATCGTCAAAGACGACCGAAGGCGAGGCCACGCGGGCCGCTAGCTGCGCCTCGCGCTCGGCACGTTTGGCGGCCAGTTCGGCCTCCCGGGCGGCTTCTGCTGCCCCCGTGGTGTCCGCGCTTGCTTTCAGGACAGCGATCTCCTGATTGAACTGCCGCCGCATGTCCTCCATCAAAGCGAGGTTCTGCGACTGTGCTTCTTCGAGGGCTAGCGCCAGTTCCTTGGCGGTCTGATCCTTCTCGGCATCGGCCCTGTCGGCAAGATCACCCAGTTCGCGTTGTAGCCGTTCGACCTCGGACTGGAGTGTGGCGTTCCGCGCTTCGAGGTCTTCGCGCTGAGAAGCCAGTTCCCCTTCGATGTCGGAGAACCCATCCCCGGTGGGCTTCGCTTCCGGTCCTGGCTCAATCGCCCCGAAGGGCGAGCCTCCCGTCTGATCCTGGAATTCCTCTACGGCGGAGGTTTCCACATCCGGGATGGCGCGGCTGGAAGGCCAGACCGTCCAGAGCGCGGCAAGGCTGGCCCCTGCCAGCAGAGCACCCATGCCAAGTTTTTGCTGCCTGGTCATCGTCGGCTTTGGCCGATCGATCTGGTAGTCCGGCTCAGTACCCTTCTGCGGATTTGTCATTTCCGGATCAGCCATGTCAGAACTCCCAACCCTGAAGCTTGGCGAGCAGGGCCTGATCGCTGGTCACGCCGCCATCCACCCGCTCGATGCACAGAACTTGCGTGCCGATCCGGATCGAATAAGCGGTGCGCAGGCCCGAGACACGGACGATGCTGCCCCGCGTGCCTGAGTTCAGGGTCACCTCGCGGCCCGTCGCATCGACGCCGAAGATCGAAGGCCGGAGACCTGGTGCGAAGGCGAAGTAGGTCGCTTGCCCATCGTTCCAGATATGGACCGGTTTCAGGGTCTCGTCGCCCGACCAGGCATAGCCGATGTCGCGCGACCCTGCGGCCACGGCGCTGCGGGCCGAGCGGCTCGTGCCGGTCTCGGGGTATCGCAGGACCAGCCGGTAGGTCGGGTTGCGGGACCAGCCCTCGCTGATCGACAGCGAGATTGTGCGCCGCCCCGTGTAGATCGTCATGTTGGTTTCAGCCCCGGCGATCAGGGGTTTCACGGAAACCGTGGTCCGGTTCGAGAGCACCTCGACCTCGAAGGCTTCGCTGTCGCCAAGAAGGACCGAGTCGATCCGCTCGCCCGCGCCTAGTTCGATGGCGGTGTTCACACGCAAATGCGTGTCGAGCCGGATGACATCGACGGGGTTGTAGAGGACCGACCGGACACGCGCGTCAGCACCCATCGACGCGGGGGCGACTTCGGCGGTGGCAACAGTTGCGAAGCCGAGGGCGCAGGCGAAGGCAATACCCAGGAGGAGGAGAAAACGGGTCATGGATTGGTCTCCAAGGTTTCGGCGTCGACGCGGTAAGCCGAGACGGTGAAGCCGAGCGGGTTTTCCCAGACGTGGGCAAGGGAGCGTTCGGTCTTTGGCTCGAAGGCGAACTCGACCGTCGCGACGAAGGGCTGGGTCACCGGCTCCTGCTTCGTCTTGCGAAGGGTTTTCAGGAAGCGGATCTGGGCGACGTTCGGCGAAAGGAACGTGATCCGTCGAACGGTCACCGTGACTTCCGCACCGGGCCCATAGACATCGGGCGGATAGGCAGAATTGCCGCCGCCCTTCGACCAGAGAAGCCTCAGGCTTTCTTCGGCACCCCCTGTCGAGCGGCGCTGGACGCTTTCAAGCCGGGCCTGAATGCCCGCAAGGAAATAGCCCTCGCGATCAGAGACATAGGCCACGAGGAGGCTTTGTTTCAGTGCCTCCTGATCCTCGATCCCGGTCGGGGCGACCTGCAGGATGTTTTCGGCGTCACCGGTCTGGCGATCGACGAGGACGGTGAAGACTTGGGTTTCCCGCAAGGGCAGGACGAAGACCAGTGCGGTTGCAAGGATCAGGCTCAGCCCGCCTGCGGCACTCGCGACGATCCAGGCGCGCCGGGCCGAGAGGCGGGGCTCCAGAACGAGATCGACATCAAATCCATGCGCCTCCATGGGCGGTCCTCCACTTCTCGAATTCTGGGGCATCAGCTCTTGTCCGGTGTCCGGCTGGCGAGCCGCATTGCGGTCTGCACTGCGGACCGCCCGATCTGACCGGCGGTATTGCCGTTCAGGCGCGCGTCCGATGGACGGCGGCCACCGGCATCTAAGCCAGCCGCGCCCCGGCCTGCTCCGATTCCCGAAGCGATGCCGGTGCGTCCGTAACCCTTGACGCTGTCGGCGGTGCGGAAGGTCGAGGCTGCGACGCTGCCGAGACCTGTCGCGGTCGACGCGAGGGATTGCGCGATCGTCGGCACCATGGCCATGAGGCCGGTGCCGAGCATCATTACGACCACGAAGCTCAGGACATCGCCAATGGTCTCGACCGAGGCCAGGGAGGCCGGGGTGAGGTCCTCCGCGATGTAGATCGTGAAGGCCGCCATTCCGGACGTCAGCATGGGATAAAGAGCGAAGCCGAGGGCAAGGTTCACCCATCGGTCAAAGAGCGGGGCGGTGACCTTGAAGAGTGTGCAGGCAATCGCGACGGGTGCGAAGATGACGAGGACCCCGATCATGATTTTCGCGGCCGAGATCACGATGATCGACACGGTCGCCATGAGGGCTGCCACCAGGAACATCAGGAGGCCCGCAAGGGCACCGGTGATGTAGCTGCCGTTCTGGCTGATCGCCTGACCCACATCCAGCGCTTGCAGGTAAAGCGCATCCAGACCCTCATAAAGATTGCCTGATCCGTCTCCAAACGCGTTCATCACCACCGCGCCAATTTCGCTCGGGGCATTGGTCAGAACGCCGTAAACAGAATTGAAGTTGGTCCAGGACGATAAGAAGGCCGACGCGACTGCGATCCGCACCATCAGACCGAGCCCGTTGCGCAGTGTCATTGGCACGGCTTGTGCCATCAGGTTGATCCCGATCAGAGCCACCACTAGGACCGATCCGACCCGGAAGACCGGCACGATCTCGGCGGCCACGGCATCAAATGCAGTGGCACCAACCGCTGTTGCAGCGGCATCAACCTGGGTCAGAATGTCGGCGATGATGGCCATGGATCACTTGGCCCGGCAGCTTTGCTCGAGTTCTCGAAACCGCGCCTCGGTCGCACGCCGATCTTCATTGCGGATACCTTCCAGCGCCGGACGGTCTGCATCGGTCAGTTCCGCCGTCGACTTGCCCAACGCGGTCTTTATGAAGGCGTCGAAGGTGAAGCCCTCGAAGAGGCAAGCGCAGGAGCCTTTTTCAAGCCGCCGCGACATCGCCACGCGGAAATAGGCTTGGCGAGCCACTGCGCGGAACTTCCAATCGGTGATCCCATCGGGCAGATCGATCACCTCTTCGCAGGCAGGCCTGTCTGCGGCGGCAAAGATCCCGGTCCCGCGCCGCTGCATTTCGGTCAGGAGATCCAGCGCGGCCTCCGCATCTTGCGCGCCTACCGCTTCCCGGGTCTCTTCGATTAGCTGAACGTCGCTGAAAGTGGCGATGTCTTGCGCCGTAGCGAAGCTGGCAAAGCAGACCAGGACAGCAACCACCGCGACGTGGTGAGAAGCCCGCCGCATCATTCGGCCCCCGAATAGTCGAAGAAGCTCTTTTCCTTGGCCTGCTCTGCGGCCCAGTTCACACCCGTCTGCCCGGCAGCGAGTCCCGCAGCCGCATTCAGCCGCCACATCTGGCCGAGCATGTAGTTGGTCTCGGCGGCCATCCGGGTGTTGAGGTCGATGCTTTCCTTCAGGCCCTCCTGATTGGCGATTTCAGCCACCAAACCGTCGATCCGCGCGAGGCTTTGGGCGGCTTCCTCGTAGGAAAGCTGCGCCACGCCCATGGCCGTGGCACTCGTCGCTGCGGTCGTCGCGATGAGCTTGTCCTGCGGGTTCTCCGATGACGACAGCCCGGCGAGGGTTTCCGAGGTCAGCCCGGCCCCTTCCAGCGTGTCGCGCATATATTCGGCGGCCATCTTGTCGCCCATGGTCACGTCGCCATCGAGCAAGCTGTCCAGAAGCCCATCGAAATCCCCGATGGTCAGCGCATCCTGGAAACCGGAGAGATCGGTGATCTTGGCCGCCCGTGAGCGCAGGTCCCCCACCGAATTGTAAAGGCTCGCGATCTCGTTCAGGCCCGAGATCGACCCGAGGATGCCTTCGAGGTTGGTCAACTGCTCGAGACCGGTCTCGACCTGCTTCTTCAGCTCTTCGATCTGCGCGATCTGGTTTTCTGCATCGCGAAGTGTTGCTTGAAGCTGCTCGATGTTCTTGGCGAGGTTGGTGCCGTCGATGACGGGCACGCCTTGTGCCAGAAGAGGTGATGCCAGAAGCGATGCACAGACGGCGAGCGCGAGACGCGCCCTTGTTCGAAGGACGGCAGGTCTCACGGAGTGTACTCCCAGAAGGTGGTGTATTGCAGGGATTGTGCGGCGTCCGAGAGCCCACGGGCCGCCTCGACCTTGACGGCGCCCGCGCGCAGCCGCAGCGTCAGGGCCATGAGGCGGGCGCGCTCGGCGAGCATGTAGGTGTTCTGGTCGACCGCCTGTTTCGGGGTCTGGGGCTTGGCCTCTTCCAGGAACCCCTTGATCCGGGCCATCGCCGCCTCGATCTGCCCCGACTGCTGGCCGGAATAGCCGATGAAGGCCGAGGACATGTTGCCCCATTCGGCACTTGCACCCTCCACCCCCGCCAAAGTGCCGGTTACGTCCGCGCCAGTGATCACCGAGAGGTAGGCGTCGTAGTAGCCCGAGATCCTGCGGACGTAGTTCTGGGTTTCCTCGAAGGGTGGGATGCCACCGTATTTCTGGACGTTGCCGGGCCCTGCGTTATAGGCCGCGAGGGCGAAGTCGATCCGGCCGAAGCTGTTGAGTTGGGTCGCAAGATAGCGTGCGCCACCGTCGAGGTTCTGCAGCGGGTCGGTCGGATCGACGCCGAGATCGGCGGCAGTGCCCGGCATCAACTGGCAAAAGCCCATGGCCCCGACCGGGCTGATCGCCGCGTTTGAGAACCCGCTTTCCTGCTTCACCAGCGACTGGAAAAGAATGCGCCAGGTCGTGGGCGTGAGCCCGACTTTCACGACACCGGGATGCGTCTCATAGCGCGCCGCCGTGGCGATGATCATCGCCTCGACCGTCTCGCCTTCCCCGAAGAGCCGCTGGCTTTCCGGGCTGGTCTCCTCAAGAGGATAGACTTCATCGGCAGGTGGAAAGGAGCCCGTCCCCATCTCGAAGCCGCTGAGGTCGGTCAGGCCGGTCGTATCCGCGAGGAAACGCTCATAGGCCGCCAGCTGGTCGTCTTCGATCTCGCTGAGCTCGGAGCGTGTGCTGAGTTTCTCACCCTGCTTCACGGCGTCTTCAGCCTGTTCGGCAAGTCGCGAGATGAAGTTCGAGAGCCGCGAGCCGTCGATGATTGGCACGCCTTGAGCCATGAGGCCCACGGGCAGCGCAGTGCCCAGGAGAAGCCCGAGAAGGAGGGGTGCGCGACGCATGCGGTGGCTCAGTCCGCGCAAGGCGCGTCAGGGGCGTTCATCGTGGAGACGATGACCGTCGTGCCGTCGCTTTGCTCCCGCGCCGCGAAGTATTTGCCCTCGGCCTGGAACTGGCCGTGACAGGGAGAGACGGCGCCTGTCTCGACGCCAGCGCAGGCGGAAAGGAGGGCGAACCCGAGAAGGGAAAGGGGGATCAGGCGGTTGCGTCGGGTCACGTCATGTCCTTCCAGAAATCAGGGGCGTCGCGCCAGCCGTAGGGGGCGCGGTCTTCGCCGGATCGGCCACCGCCGAGCACGGCGAGCGCAGGTCCAAGGGCGGCGAGGTCCATGTTCACGAAGACCGAGTCCCCGGCCGAGCGCAGCAGGGCAAGGCGCAGGCCACCGGTGGGCGTGCAAAGGAACTCGGCCTCTTTCTCGTTCAGCCGCAGGATCCGGTAATCCTCGGGGTTGGCGCGCGGGTTCGGATAGAGAAGCTGGGTCACCACGCTCTCGGCGATGATCTGACCGACCTTGACCCGCGTCAGATGCGTCGGTGTCTGGGTCAGCATCATCACGACGGCGTTTTTCTTCCGCATCGTGACCAGCCAGTCGTGCAGGCGCTTCTCGAAAATCGGATCGTCCAGCATCTTCCAGGCCTCATCGATGACGATGAGGGTCGGACGGCGATCCTCGATCACCCGCTCGATTCGGCGGAAGAGATAGGCCAGTAGCGCCGAGCGTTCGGTCCCGAGATCAAGGATCTCGGACATGTCGATGCCGACCACATCTTCGGAAAGGCTGATCTGGGATGTGGCGCCGGGCCCAAAGAGCCAGCCATGCCGCCCCCCCTGCCCCCATTCCCGGACCCGGCCCACCAGATCGCCCTCGTCGTCGGTCGTGGCGACGAGAGTTGCAAGGCCATCGAAGGTCCGGAGCCGCGGATCGGCCGAAACGATCTGACGGACAGCAGCGTTGAGGCTGACGGTTTGCGCTGTCTCGAAGAGCCGCGAACCTGCGAGGATGTCACCCAGCCAATCGGTGAGCCAGGCCGCTCCGCGCTCATCGACCTCGGTCTGGAACGGATTGAGGCCTGTCGCCTCACCGATCCGGATCGCGGAATAGCTGCCACCAAGAGCGCGCACGGCCATCTCGAGGCCACGGTCCTTGTCGATGACGAGGATGCGGGCATGCACCCGCCGCGCCTGTGCCATAAGAAAGGCCGTGCCGAGGGTCTTGCCCGACCCCGTTCGGCCCAGCACAAGCGTGTGTCCGGCGCTCGGCTCAGCACCGCGCTCGCCCTTGTCGTGGAAATTGAAGCGGTAGAGGCTCGAGGTCACCGTCGGCAGCGCCGTGATTGTCTCGCCCCAGGGCGACTGCATCTTGGAGCGACCTTCCGTCACCCGGTGGAGCGCCGCCAGATGGGCGAAGTTCTGGGCTGACAGAAGTGCCGTGCGCGGGCGGTAGGCCCAGTTGCCCGGGGCCTGAGCGAACCAGGCCGCGCGGGCGGCGAAGCTCTCGCGCACCAGAGTCGCCCCGCAATCCTGTCCGGCCCGCCAGACTTCGGACGCGGCTTCCTCCAGCTGTTCCGGGGTCTCGGCCGTGACCATGACGGTCAGGTGGTGCTTGCCGAAGACCTGACGGCCCGAGGCGACATTATCTGCGGCCTCGTAAAGTTCCTGACGCAGAGTTTCGGCGGCATCCTCGGAGGCGCGCATCTGGCGCGCCGTGCGCTTGATGCGCTCTTCGATCTCGTTGTTGCGGGCGGGAGTGAAGCTGTTGGTGATGACGATGTCGTAGGGCAGTTCCAACGCGTCGAGCATCCGGGCCCAGGTTCGGGCGGGGTAGGATTTCACGCCGAAGATCGTCCCGAAGCGCTGCCCGGCACCGGTATCGATTTCCACCCGCTTGCCAGCAAACGTCATCTGCGACGATGCTATAGCCTCACTCAGAAACTGGCCGCGCATCGGTAGGACCTTGGCCATCGGCTGTCCGAGGAGGACGCCCAGGAGACCGAGCCATTCCCAGGAGGAAACGGTCAGCCGCCGGAAGCCCAGACCCTGGCAAGCTCCGGCCAAAAGCCCCATCGCTTCATTCAGGCGTTCGATCCGCTGACCGAGATCGCCTGTGAAGGCCGCCTTGAAAAGTGCACCTATAAGGGGGGCACGTTTCAGCGCCGTGGGGCGCAGGATGAGGGACACCACCAGCACCCGCCGCTTCAGCGTGCGTGCGCGAAGATGCCCTTGCCAGCGGGTATCGACCATGGCCGCGAATTCGGCCCCAGTGCCCTCACCATCGAAGGGCTTTAGCTGGGGTGCGTCCGGCAGGGTCAGCTTGGAGACATGGAACCCGAAGCCTTCGCCCAACTGGCCGATCAGCCGCGCAAGCGAAGTGGTCGCGAGCGAGAGGTCCCCCTCTTCCGTCGTGAAACTGTCCTGTCCCTCGACCACCGCCGAGGCGATCAGATCACCCTGACGGGTCAGGATCAGGTTGTCCGCAGGCGCGGAGAGCCAGGGCAAGTGTCGGGCAAGTGTCTCGGCTGCGAGATCCTCAGGCCGCAATACAGATCGAAGCGCCGGGGTGGCCGGGAAGAGGGACTTCAGGTCAGCTGACATGGCGATCTCCGCCAAAGGGCGACTTGCCGCGCGTGCGCGGTGTCCGGGAAAAGACCACAGCGACCGTCTCGAAGAGGTTCGGGTTGCGGTCTGCCACGAACCACAGAACCGGATAACCGATGACGCCGATCAGCAGAAACCGCCAATCGTTGGCGCCCACAAAAGGAATGACCGAGCCCAGCATCAGGCTCACGAAGTAGCCGATGGGCAGGCCGAAGATCTTCGGCGGCCTGGTAAGGCCGAGAAACAGGGGCGCGTCATGCATGGGGAACATCCGGGGGATCGGCCATGCCGGGTGTGCGAGGCCACCCGGCATGTCGCCTATCCCGCCTCAGGGGGCCGCAAAGCCGTCGATGATGGTCGCGGCCGAGAAGACGAGGACCACGCCGAAGAAGATCGCAAGGAAGAGGGGCCAGTTCAGGCGGCCGGTGAACATCATGTAGCCCGCAGCCACGACGGCGAGGATGGCGATCAGCCGCCCGATTGGTCCGGTCAGCCCGTCAACCACGACCTGGAGCATGTTTTCCAGCGGGTCGAGATTCTGCGCGAGAGCGGGCTCCGCGAGGATTGCCGCGAAAGGCAGCGCCAGCAAAAGGGTATGCAAAGCCAGGCGCGGCAATCGCGCGCCAAAAAAGGTCCTAAACATGTGAGGGAGTTACTCCGAACTGAGGGTTGCGTTGGTCAGCCGCAGAACCTTGGCCACATGGCCCTCGGTTTCGGCATAAGGGGGAATGCCGCCATAGTCGCGGACCGCTTCGGGCCCCGCGTTGTAGGCGGCAAGCGCAAGATCGGCGGTGCCGAAGTCCTCGAGCTGGGCGAGGAGATAGCGGGCTGAGCCGTGCAGGTTGTCTTCCGGATCGTAGGGATCGACACCGAGGAGATCGGCGGTTCCTGGCATCAACTGCCCAAGTCCGATTGCACCGACCGATGAACGCGCATCCGGATTGAAGGCGGATTCCACGGCAATGTTGGCCCGGAAGAGCGCGAGCCATTCCGTCCCCGAGAGCCCGGCCGCTTTCAGGGCCGGATGGCGAAGGTAGTCGTCGCCCACGTCGAGAACGAGGTCCTCGATCTCGGCCGTGCCACGCGGACCGCTGCCCGTCTGGGTCGTGCCATAGGACGCAAGAACAACGAGACTGTTCTCAGCGGCATCGGTCGCAACACCATCTGCGAGCTCGTCGCCGTTCAGATCGCCGCGCTTGGGAAGTTCTTTGCCAAAATCGAGAACGCTGGCCCGAACCCGCAGGTCCTCTGCCCCTGCCCCGAGGTCGATGACCTCGGCCACAGCACCTTGTGCGGCGATGAGCCAAAGTGCCAGCCCGCCACAGAGGGTCAGATCAGGGAATGGGCTCCACCGCTGCGTCATGGGTCCAGGTCACCTTCTCGCCCTTCTTCAAAGGAACGGGGACCATGGTCAGACCCAACTCGACCGCGAAGGAGATCAGACCGGTGACGGTCTTGAACTCCCGGGGTTCGAGCCCGCGCGAGATCACCAGAAGGGCTGTCTGGTCGCCAAGGCGCAACTGGATGCGCCAGGTGCCTTGCCAGACATTGAGAACCTTCTTTGCGTCCTCGACACAGAGGGCTTCGACGATGCCGCCTTCGGTCAGGGCCTCCTTCAGTCCGGCCTGCAAGATCACCGGGGTCAAGTTCCTCATGGGTTGGCACCTTCCGAAGCAACACGCTCACGGCAGAACATAGTGCATGTCGCGCTGATGAGAAACATGTCGTCGCGCAACGTGACGGCACCACTAGCGGTAGAATCCTATTGCGTCAATAGCGGTGTTTTGCAATTCATGCACATGTTTTGAAATCTCTGGATCGCGCATGCCGCTTCTCCCTTCCAAACGCACCTGCCTCCTCTTCGCCGCCCTGCTCACAATGTCTGTCTGCGGGGTCGCTCAAGGCGCCACGGCACTGGACTGTCTGCCGCCGATCCCGCCCGCACCAGTGACCGATGCCGCCACGCGGGCCGAGTTTCGGACGGAGATCGGGCAGGAGTTCGCAGCCTATTTCGATGAGGCACAGGGCTATCTGCGATGTCTCGACGCTGCACGAGCCGAAGTGACCGAGGAGATCAACCGCGCGATCCGCGACTACCAGTCTCTTGGCCCCGAGCCTGACGATTGATCACGCCAGATCAAGTCTTCCCGCCCCCTCCCCTCCCGGCGTCTTCTCAAGGAAACCAACAATGAACTCCCTACGAGCTGCGGCCGCCGTCGCCGCGACAGCCGTCTCAGTTTCACTTGCGGCGCCCGCTGCCGCCTATCCCGTCGATTGCGCGATCCTTCTCTGCCTCGCAGGCGGTTGGCCGGCTTCAGCGGAATGTGCCCATGCCCGCGCCGTCTTCATCGCGCGGATCACGCCCTGGCCGGTGGAGCCGCCGCTGCAGATCTGGAACTGTCCGATGCGGGCGTCCGTGAACCGCGAACAGGCTCCGATGGAGCGGCTGTTCGAGATTGCGCTATGGCCAGAGGGCGGGCCACGGCCCCAGTCACAGGTCGAGAGCTCCAGCGAGCTTCACTTGGCCCAAGACCGTGCGGACGTCGACATATCGGATCCGGCTTATGACTTCGTGCGCTCGATCCATGTGTTCCAGATCGAATACCGGCGGCACCGAAACAGGGACGGTGACTGCAACACCTGGTCGACGATCCGCGAAGGGACCTACGGCGAACAAGGAGACTTCGCTTGGGCGCGGTCAACGCCGGCCCGGGTTCCGCCGGCTTCAGCGTTCCGCCCGGGGACAAGCTGTTCCGATTACTGGTTCCGAGGCGTCTTCGTCGACTGGACCGACTACGAGGGCACCTACGGCTTCGAGGAGGTGCGCTACTGATGACCTGACCTTCCAGCCTCTCCGACACGATCGAAAGACTGAGACCCCCAGAAACAGAAACGACGCCAGACCATAGGCCCGACGCCGCACTGATTTCCTCGTGGTAGTGGGAATCTAGCGCGAGCTTTGGGTCCGTTCAACCAGCAAATGCTTTTGCCGGAACGAAATTTTGCACGCCTCACGGTCTGGTGTCGCCCCAAGACGGAACGACACATCATGGAACTCACGACCGGTGCCATCCTGCGCCGTATTACTGAAACGCCGCTCTCCACGGCGGCGCACAAGCTCGCGACGATCATCCTCGACGGGATTGCTTGGAAGGACGGCTACAACGGGCTCGAACGCGGAACGGCCGCGTTCACGCTGGCGCATCTCGCCGAGAAGATGGGGGTTTCGCGGCAGCACCTGACGGCACTTCTGGTTGAGCTCGCAGCCTCCGGTTTGGCGCTGGTTCGGCGGAAGCCGAATGGCAAGTTCGCACCCTGGCTCTTTCGGTTTGGCGGACACGAAGATGCCGATGCGCTGCCAGATGTCGTGTCATCCCCATGCGACACATCACTATCTAGAGAGTCTAAGAACAAAACTATCTTTGCAGGGAGGATCGAGATTGGTGCCGGAACCAACGTCTATCGGACACCCTGGGCGGATCTGATCAAGGCCGCGAAAACGTCGCTCGCCTGCTGGAACGTCGATACGCAGGTCATCTGGGAGCGCTTCCTTGCGTTCAACAGGGCGCGAGGAAATGCAGCGGTGCCGGCGGGGTTTCTTCTGGGCTTCATGCGGCGGTGGCGGACTTCGCCGGGTGCTGCTTTGAAACCAAATTTGCTTGTGGTACCGAAGCGGTCATCGTCGCCGGAAGAACTGGAACTGCATCGACTTATTGCCGCTGCACCCAGCAAGAACTGGCAATTCCATGCCGGAGATCTTAGAAAGAGAATTGGCCAAGTTGCGTACGACTCTCGTGTCATGAACGTCGCCAAGAAATTCGGCTGTCCTCGATTTGCAGCGATCCTGGCTGTACACGGGCTGGCCGTACTGGCCGACGAGATTGCGAAATGAAACTGTTCTGTGCCTTCATTTCCCATCGATAGGAATTGGGCTCCAGCACTGTGTACCGCTGAAATCGCTTGTTTGTGTGCGGTAAGGAAATGAGCTGTGTCGATACCTTGGGACAGGTCCGGCTGTTCGCTCTGCGTTTGCCAACATCGCGGACGTGACATCTACGGCGGCTCATGCCGTGGTTAGGTTTGATCCGGTCATCTGAATGGCCCAACTCTCCAAGGCATTCGGTTCAGGCGCCAAGGGTAC
Organism: Tabrizicola sp. T46; assembly: GCF_057219895.1. Classification (NCBI taxonomy): domain Bacteria; kingdom Pseudomonadati; phylum Pseudomonadota; class Alphaproteobacteria; order Rhodobacterales; family Paracoccaceae; genus Tabrizicola; species Tabrizicola sp. T46. The sequence continues at coordinate 13,201 of NZ_JBXVVV010000005.1, read as the reverse complement.
TGCGAGGCCACCTGCGAACTCTTCGAAAGCAGACAGGTTGAGCGAGTTGACGCCTACCAAGACTGGTATTCCGTTGGATAGCGCTTCCGCTACCACCATCCGGAATCCGCGCCCTTCGGCTTCGTGTTTGCCAAACTTGTTTATGATCAGCAGGTCTGCACCTTGCACCATACTGGCTGATACAAGGCCAACTGCTTTTTCCAAGGCCGCCGGGTCAAGCCTGCAACCGCGCGATGCACGGCCGAGGTCCTGGCTGATCCGTAGAATTGGACCATTGGGTAAGACTTGCACATCCATGTCACACGGCCCTGCATCGGAGCGCTCGGAGTTTATCTGGACCGTACCGCAGCAGCGAAACCCACGCGAAGCCATCGCTCTTGAGAGATTAAAGAGGATGAGATCGGTGTCGCCGCGGCCCGGCGCCATAGTGTAAGCGAGGTTCATCTTCGGCCTTCTCAGTTTCGACAAAAGGGTTGGAATTCGACGAGGGCGCCTTCGGGCATGAAATCACAGTCGGCGGGCAAAAAGATCAACCCGTCTGCTGAGGGTAGCCCGCGGACATGGCCGGAATGGGTTTCGGCATCAAATGTCACGACCTCACGACCTTGGCCGTCAAAGCCTACGCCTGTCGCGGGTCGTAACTCGCAGCGACCGGGCTTCCTGGAAATCGCCGCTCCGGTAACGACATGGCGCCGGGTAACTCGCTCCGTTTCACCGGTCAGTCGGGCGACAATCGCCGTTCCGAAAAGCTGCCAGGTGACGAAGGCTGACAAGGGATTGCCTGGCAAACCCAGCCACCATGCGCGCCGAATACGACCGAAGGATACCGGCTTGCCCGGCTTGATCGCAACGCCACTGAAATGAATGTCCCCGCCAAGAGCTGACAGCGCAGGTTTGATGTGGTCTTCCTCACCGACCGAAATTCCGCCTGTGGTGACGACAAGATCGGCATTGGCAGCCAGTTCCGCAATCTGCAGGAACAACCCGTCTCGACTGTCAATGCCCTGTTCCACAGCGACAATATCGATCTGGGGCTGCGTCAGAACGCCGGTCAGCATGGGAGTGTTTACGTCCCAGATCTGAGCCTCGGCACGCAGAGTACCGGCCGTGCGAATTTCGTTGCCGGTCACCAGAAGCGCCACGCGCAATCGCCTGCGCACCGTTATAGAGCCCGCCCCGGCTGCAGCACAGGCGGCAATCGCGCGCGCGTCAAGCCGGCGTCCCGTCTCAAGCACCGTGACCCCTGCCTCCATTTCACTACCGGCTCGGCGGATGTTGAGCCCGGGCGTTGGTCGCGTGGCTACCCGGATCGTCTTTCCCATCCGCTTGACTTCTTCTTGCATCATGACCACGTCCGCGCCTTCGGGAACTTTTGCCCCAGTGAATATTTGTGCGGCTTGCAGGTCGGCCAGAGGCATGGCTGAGGACTGCCCCGCCTGGATACGCGCTGCAACGTCCAGTACCCACGGTCCATCACCTCGCAGCGCCGCCGAGGAAAAGGCAAATCCGTCCATTGCAGCGTTGTCGAACGGAGGAGACATGCTGCGTGAACTGACAGGGTCGGCAAGCACGCGGCCCAAAGCCTTGCCCAGACAGATGTCTTCCATTCCGTCGACGATGGTCACGCAATGCCCAATCAGGTCGAGAGCGGCATCGATCGTCATCAGCTTCTTGCTTGCATCGTGACCCTCACAGCCACAGCCGGTCCGTGTCACTGGCTGAAGGATACTCATAGTGCTGCTCCTTCCTTGAAATGTCCTGGACCCACGCTGCAGTCGAGGTCGCGCAACAGGCCGTCCTTCAAACCGTAGATCAGCCCATGCACCCGGACTTTCGCGCCGCGCGTCCAGGCTCGCTGCAGGATAGGCGTCTCGCAGACCCGGCGGACGCCTTCGACCACGTTGAACTCGGCCAACCGGTCGCGCTGCGCCTCAAGGTCCGGCTGGCGGCTCAGATCGACCGCAAAGGCGCGGGAAAGGCGCCGGATCGGCTCCAGCCAGTGGTCGGCAAGACCGTGAGGAAGATCCTCGGTTGCTGCCTTGACCCCGCCGCAGCCGTAGTGGCCGCAGACGATGATCTCGCGCACCTTCAACGCCTCCACCGCGAATTCCAGCGCGGACAGCATGTTCATATCAGAGGAATGAATGATGTTCGCCACGTTGCGATGGACAAAGACCTCGCCTGGGTCGAGCCCCGCCACGACGTTGGCCGGAACACGGCTGTCCGAACATCCGATCCAGAAGAATTCCGGGGCTTGCAGGTCCGCGAGACGGGTAAAGTATCCAGGTTCCTGCGCCTGTCTTTTGGCCGACCAGTCGCGGTTGCGGGCCAGGATATCACTCAGCACTTGTCACCCCCTGGCTTGAGGGAAGCCCGCGCCGCGACCGCATGTGATCGGCCAGACGGCGCAAGTCACCCCGCGTCAACCGAGCGCGGGCGATGGGCAGGAGGATAGCGTTTTCTGCCACGAGATGGCGGCGGACATGAGCGGCGAAACGCGCAAGAACCTCGCGGTCTTCGCTGGAAAGGCCGGCCCCAGCGTCGAGGCAGTTGGCAATGGCCCCACGCACTGAAGGCAGCAGGGACAGTGCCTGATCCTGATCATGGCGGATGCGGCCCAGGACGGAGGCGATGGAATCTTCATCGGTGCAGCGCCGCGCAAGGGTGGGGAAGAGGTCCTCCAGCTCATCCCGCAGATGCACGCCAAGCTCTTCGTTCAGAAAACGCAGGATGGTGACGCCTGCCGGGCGGTCGAAGGTCTCGGCGGCCACGAGGCGGTCTATCTCAGCGCAGATCTGGCGTTCGCGCAGATGGTCTTCGCTGATGAAGTCCAGCGGCCGGGCCAGAAGGCCCGGATCGGTGGGGCCTTGGCCGCTGCCACGTCGTGCTGGTTCTGATCGCTTCATTGGACCCTCCTGACCGTGGATCAGATCGGGGCCAGGCTTGCGCCAGTGATCGTCGCCTGTCGGCCGAGCCTGTTCACGAAATCGCGCGAGGCGCGGGCCCAAGCGGCCTTTTCCAGCGCCTCGGCGATCCTTGGCCGCACAGTCTCGAACGGCAGGACCTGCCCCTGGGCGAGTGCATTCAAGCGGATCAGGTGCCAGCCATGCCGCGACAGGACCGGGGCCGGGGTCGTCTGGTCTTCGGACAGGCCGCGCAAGGCGGCTTCGAATTCGGGCACCGTATCGCCGGGGCCAATCTGGCCCAGATGGCCCCCCTGTGCCTTTGACCCGCAATCGCTTTCGCGGGCGGCATGGGCGAAGTCCTTGGCACAATCCCCCAGCCGGGCGAGGATTGACTTCGCCCGCGCTTCAGCAGCGGCCGCTTCAATCTGATCGCGGGGGTCGCAGGCGCACAGGATGTGCGAGACGTCCCAAAGAGGGGCCGACCGATATCGCCCGGGGTCTCGCGCCCACTCGGCACGGATCGCTTCATCCGTAACCGGATCGGGCAAGACTGCCTCGTCCAGCAGAACGCGGATCAGGGCTTCGTCGTCCGTTTCCCACCGCCCGGGGGCCAGTTCCAATGGATCGGGGATCAGCCCGCGCGTCCGGGCCTCTTGCAGAAGCAGCGCACGGATCGCCATCGCCTGCGCGGCCTTGCGCCAGGCGATGCCCGGCTTGTCCTTCGGTGCGCTGTGGTTCTGGGCCTCGGCGGCGATGGCCGCCGAGGGGATGGTTTCGCCGTTCACCACGACATCGGGGAAAAGAGACATGTTCATCGCACTCACTCCGCCGGGGTATGGGCCTTGGGGCCAGCAACGCCCTGCCGCCGGTCAAAGGCGCGGCGGCGTTCCTCCAGGGGGCGGCGGCGACGGGACCGGACGATCTGGTAGCCGGAGCGGGCCACAAGATAGCGGAAGGGCGCCGCGAAACCCGACCAGATGTGCACCAGCCGCGTGAACGGAAACAGCATGGTGATGATCAGGCCGAGGAAGATGTGCAGCTTGAACAGCCAGTGCACGTCCACCACTGTGACCCAGGCGTTGATGTTCCATGTCACCACGCTTTGCGACCATTCCATGAAGCGGATCATCTCTGCCCCGTCCATGTGCTGAAGGGACTGCGTGATGGTCAGCAGGCCAATGGCAAGCTGAAGCCAGATCAGGATCATGATCAGGATGTCGAGAGTGGTTGAAGTGGCGCGGATGCGCGGATCGGTCAGTCGCCGATGGATCAGCATGGTGCCACCGATCAGCGCCGCAAGACCCGCAGGCCCGCCGATCAGAACCGCCATCCACTGCTTCAGACCATAAGGCACACCCAGGGCATCCAGCACCCAGACCGGCGTGAACAGGCCGACAAGGTGGCCGAAGAACACGGTCAGGATGCCGACATGAAACAGGATCGAGCCCCAGATCAGCTGCTTCCTCCGCAAAAGCTGGCTGGACGAGGATTTCCAGGTGAAGGGATCGCGCTCGTAGCGGGCGATGGAGCCCACCAGGAACACGGTCAGCGCGACATAGGGCATGACCCCGAAGATGACGAAGTTGATGTCAAAGCTCTCGAACATGTCACGCACTCCTGTGCTGCGGGGCGGGTTGGTCCATCAGGGCCAGCATGTCGCGGACCTGCGGGCAGCCTGCGTTGGGGTCGGGGCCAAAGGTCACCTCGGTTTCCTCCCAGACCGCATCCAGCGCCGCCAGATCGGTCGGGTCATCGTCGGGCTGGCCCAGCATTCCGGCCACGGCATCGGCATCTGCATTGCCCCCGGCCAGTGCGGAAAGGGCGGCGAACGCGGCGGCATACCCGCTCTCGCGCCGCTCGAGGCGACCCGAGAGGGCGTCGAGGATATGCGCCGCGTCCGCCAAGGTTTCCCGCGCTTCGCGTGTGGGGCGCGTCGCCAGGAATTCCAGAAGCACCGGCAGGTGGTCGGGCAGTTCCGAGGTGGCGGGTTCAAACCCGCCATCGCGGTAGGTCTCGATCAGACTGACCATCGCGCCGCCCCGCTCGCGGCTTTCGCCGTGGACGTGTTCAAAAAGGTTGAGCGACAGTGTCCGCGACCGGTCGAACAGCATCACATACCGCTCTTGCAGGTCATAGAGGTCGCCTTGCGCCAGATCGGCGGTCAGCTTCCGCACCGCGGTCCGGGTAGCAGGCGCAAGGCGCGGATCAGCGGCCAGGACGGCGCCGATTTCGGGCATTGCGTCCTGCAGGTCAGCCGAGGGATAGCTCAGGATCAGCGACAAGGATTTGAGGGTGCGGTCCATCAGAACGACTCCAGCGGAAGGGCGAAGGACTTTTTCTTGCCACCGAACAGGCTGGTCTTGCCGCTCTCGCCGGTTGAGCAGCCGTTGCCGTCGGTGAACCCGCAGCCGCCGCGGATGTCGGCGCCGGCCTCGTTCTGTTCGCGGTGCGCGGTGGGGATTGCGAAACGGTCCTCGTAATCCGCAATCGCCATGATCTTGTACATGTCCTCGATCATCCGGCCCGACATTCCCACGCGGGCGGCAATGCCCTCGTCGCGCACGCCGTCCACCGTCAGGGCGCGCATGTAGAGGCGCATGGCCGACATACGTTCCAGCGCGTGGACGATGGGCTCCTCATCCCCCGCCGTCAGCATGTTGGCGAGGTACTTGACCGGGATGCGCAAGCTGCGCACGTCGGGCATCTGGTCGCTCATCGCGATCTGGCCGGCCTGGGCCGCGTTCTGGATCGGCGACAGCGGCGGGATGTACCAGACCATCGGCAGGGTCCGGTATTCCGGGTGCAGCGGGAAGGCCACCTTCCAGTCCATCGCCATCTTCCAGACCGGGCTGATCTTGGCGGCCTCGATCCAATCCTCCGGCACGCCGTCGCGGCGAGCGGCGGCGATCACGTCCGGGTCGTTCGGGTCGAGGAACACATCGAGTTGCGCGCCGTAAAGGTCGGTCTCGCGCTCGGCGCTCGCGGCAGCCTCGATCTTGTCGGCGTCATAGAGGATGACGCCCAGATAGCGGATGCGTCCCACGCAGGTTTCCGAACAGACCGTCGGCTGGCCGCTTTCGATGCGCGGATAGCAGAAGGTGCATTTCTCGGACTTGCCGGTGTCCCAGTTGTAATACACCTTCTTGTAGGGGCAGCCCGAGATGCACATCCGCCAGCCCCGGCATTTTTCCTGATCGATCAGGACGATGCCATCCTCTTCCCGCTTGTAGATCGCACCTGAGGGGCAAGAGGCGGAGCAGGTGGGGTTGAGGCAATGCTCGCACAGCCTCGGCAGATACATCATGAAGGTGTTTTCGTATTCGCCGTAGATGTCCTTCTGCACCTTGTCGAAGTTGTAATCCGCCGACCGCTTGGCGAATTCGCCACCCAGGATCTCCTCCCAGTTCGGGCCCTTTTCGATCTTCTCCATCCGCTCGCCGGTGATTTTCGACCGGGGGCGCGCGGTGGGGAAGGCCTGCATTTCGGGCGCGGATTTCAAGTGGTCATAGTCGAAATCGAAGGGTTCATAGTAGTCATCGATTTCGGGCATCGAGGGGTTCGCGAAGATATTCGCCAGAATCCGCCATTTGGCCCCCTGCTTCGGCTGAAGCTTGCCCGAGGCGCTGCGGACCCATCCGCCATTCCAGCGCTTCTGGTTTTCCCAGTCAGTCGGATAGCCGGTGCCGGGCTTCGTCTCGACGTTGTTGAACCAAGCGTATTCAACGCCTTCCCGCGTCGTCCAGACGTTCTTGCAAGTGACGGAACAGGTGTGACAGCCGATGCACTTGTCCAGGTTTAGGACCTTGCCGATTTGCGCACGAACTTTCATTCCGCTGCCTCCAGACCTTTGGTTGCGGGACGGTCGAGCCAATCGACCTTCTTCATCTTGCGGACGATCACGAATTCGTCCCGGTTCGAGCCGACGGTGCCGTAGTAGTTGAACCCGTAGGAAAGCTGCGCGTAGCCGCCGATCATGTGGGTGGGCTTCAGCGTGGCGCGGGTGACCGAGTTGTGGATGCCGCCCCGGTTGCCGGTCTTTTCCGACCCGGGCGTGTTCACGATCTTTTCCTGCGCGTGATACATGAACAGCGTGCCCTGCTTGATCCGCTGGGACACCACTACCCGCGCGGTCAGCGCACCGTTGACGTTGTAGGCCTCGACCCAGTCGTTATCGACAAGGCCTGCCTTCTTCGCGTCCACCTCGGACATCCAGACGACAGGCCCGCCGCGGTTCAGCGTCAGCATCAGGAGGTTGTCGGTGTAGGTGGAATGGATGCCCCATTTCTGGTGCGGCGTGATGAAGTTCAGCACGACATGCGGGTTGCCTTCAGCCGCGTCGTTGTTGACAGCCTTGGTGATCGTCTTCAGGTCCACCGGCGGGCGGTAGCTGACGAAGCCTTCACCGAAGGCCCGCATCCAGAGGTGATCCTGATAGAGCTGCTGCCGTCCCGTCAGCGTCCGCCAGGGGATCAATTCGTGAACGTTGGTGTAGCCCGCATTGTAGCAGACAGTTTCCGATTCAATCCCGGACCAGGTGGGCGAGGAGATGATCTTGCGCGGTTGCGCCGCGATGTCGCGGAAGCGGATCTTGGTGTGATGCGCGCCCTCGGCGAGATGGGTGTGGTGCTGGCCTGTGGGCTTCTCCAACTCCTCCCAAGCCTTGACCGCGACCTCGCCATTGGTCTCAGGCGCCAGCATCAGGATCATTTCAGCCGCGTCGATGGCGGTGTTCAGTTTGGCAAGGCCCTTCGATACGCCCTCGTCCTGCACCACCCCGTTTAGGTCGCGCAAGTGGCCGACTTCGTCCTTGGTGTCCCAGTTGATCCCCTTGCCGCCGTTGCCGAGCTTTTCCAGCAGTGGACCGACCGAGGTGAACTTCTTGTAGAGGTTGGGATAGTCCCGCTCGACCACGATGTAGTTCGGCGCGGTCTTGCCGGGGATCAGGTCACATTCGCCCTTCTTCCAGTCCTTCACATGGGCCTGCGCAAGTTCGGCGGCGGTGTCGTGCAGCAGCGGAAGCTGGACGATGTCGGTTTCGACACCCAGCACCTCGGGCGCGACTTCGCTGAACTTCTTCGCGATGGATTTGAAGATTTCCCAGTCCGACTTCGATTCATAGGCCGGGTCCACCGCCGCCTGCAGCGGGTGGATGAAGGGGTGCATGTCGGATGTGTTCAAGTCGTCCTTTTCGTACCAGGACGCGGTGGGCAGCACGATGTCCGCATAGACAGCCGTCGTTGACATGCGGAAGTCGATGCAGACCAGCAGGTCCAGCTTGCCCTTCGGTGCCTCGTCATGCCAGACGGCCTCCACGGGCTTGGCATCGCCTTCCTCGCCCAGATCCTTGCCCATGACGCCGTGGTCGGTTCCCAGAAGGTGCTTGAGGAAATACTCATGCCCCTTGCCGGATGATCCCAAGAGGTTCGAGCGCCAGACAAAGAGGTTGCGCGGCCAGTTTTCCGGGGCGTCCGGGTCCTGGCAGGACATTTCCAGTCTGCCGGACTTCAGTTCTGCGGCGACGAACTCCTTGATGTCCTTCCCCGCAGCCTTGGCGGCCTTCGACACCTCCAGCGGGTTGGTCTTGAGCTGCGGGGCCGAAGGCAACCAGCCCATCCGTTCCGCCCGGATGTTGTAGTCGATGAGGCTGATGTCCCAGTCGCCCTTCGGCGCGGTGGGCGACAGGATTTCACCCGCGCGCAGCGTCTCGTACCGCCACTGGTCAGTATGGGCATACCAGGCAGAGGTCGAGTTCATGTGGCGCGGCGGGCGGTTCCAGTCGAGCGCGAAGGCCAGCGGTGCCCAGCCGGTCTGCGGGCGGAGCTTCTCCTGCCCGACGTAATGTGACCAGCCACCGCCTTCCTGGCCGATGCAGCCGCACATCACCAGCATGTTGATGATGCCGCGATAGTTCATGTCCATGTGGTACCAGTGGTTCAGACCGGCCCCGAGGATGACCATGGACTTGCCCCGGGTCTTTTCGGCGTTGCCTGCGAATTCACGGGCCACGGCGATGATCTTTTCGCGCGCGACACCAGTGATCTTCTCCGCCCAGGCGGGGGTGTAGGGTGTGTCGTCGTCGAAGTTTTTCGACACCCACTTGCCACCCAGCCCCCGATCAAGCCCGTAGTTGGCGCAGAAGAGGTCAAAGACAGTGGCCACCAGCGCCTCACGCCCATCGGCCAGTTTCACTTTCCGTGCGGGGATATTCCGCGTCAGCACCTCCGGCGCGTCGCATTTGACGAAGTCACCTGTCGCCGCGCCGCCGAAATAGGGAAAGTCCACACCGACGATGCTGTCGTGGTGTTCATCAAGGATCTGGCTCAGGCGCAGCCTTGTTTCGGCACCGGCGGCTTCTTCCACCAGATTCCACTTGCCCTCCTCACCCCAGCGGAAGCCGATGGAGCCGTTGGGGGCAACGAAGCGGCCCGTCGCCTCATCGAAGGCGACGGTCTTCCAGTCGGGGTTGTTCGCCTCGCCCAGCTTGTCGCCGAAATCCTCGGCCCGCAGCATCCGTCCGGGAACACGGCGGCCGTCCTGTTCGTCCAGCACCACCAGCATCGGCATGTCGGTGTATTTGCGGGCGTAATCCTCGAAATACTCGGCCTGCCGGTCGAGGTGGAATTCGCGCAGGATCACATGGCCCATGGCCATGGCGAGTGCCGCATCGGTGCCCGCCTGCGGGTTCAGCCAGATGTCTCCAAACTTGGCGGCTTCGGAGTAGTCGGGGCTGACCACAGCGGACTTGGTGCCGCGATAGCGGACCTCGGTGTAGAAATGGGCGTCCGGCGTGCGCGTCTGCGGCACGTTCGACCCCCAGAGCATCAGGAAGCCCGCGTTGTACCAGTCGGCCGATTCCGGCACGTCGGTCTGTTCGCCCCAGGTTTGCGGCGAGGCGGGCGGCAGGTCGCAGTACCAGTCGTAGAACGACATGCAGGTGCCGCCGAGAAGCGACAGGTAGCGTGACCCCGCCGCATAGCTGACCATGGACATCGCCGGGATGGGCGAGAAGCCGAACACCCGGTCCGGTCCCCAGACCTTGGCGGTATGCGCGTTGGCGGCGGCGACGATCTCGGTCGCCTCGTCCCAGGTGGCGCGGACGAAACCACCCTTGCCGCGGGTCTTGGTATAGCTTTCGCGCAGGGCGGGATCGCTCTGGATCGCGGCCCAGGCAGCCACGGGCGTCATCGTCGCCCGCAGCTTGCGCCAGGCCCGCATCAGGCTGCCCCGGATCAGCGGGTTCTTCACACGGTTCGCGGAATACAGATACCAGCTGTAGGACGCCCCCCGTGCACAGCCGCGCGGTTCGTGGTTAGGCAGGCCCGCCCGGGTGCGCGGATAGTCGGTCTGCTGCGTCTCCCAGGTCACGATGCCGGACTTGACGTAGATCTTCCAGCTGCACGATCCGGTGCAGTTCACCCCGTGGGTTGACCGCACGATCTTGTCGTGCCGCCAGCGGTTCCGATAGGTGTCCTCCCACCCCCGATCCTCGCGCGTGGTTTCACCCCAGCCGTCCGAGAAGGTTTCCAGCGTCTTCTTCTGGAGGAAGTTCAGTCTGTCGAGCAGGTGGCTCATCTTGGCGTCCTTTCGTTATTCGGCAGGGTGGGGGGCGGCAAAAGCGCGACCACGCTCGATGTCATGAAGAAGTCCGCCGGGCCGAGTGTAGACGACCCAGGTCAGGACCAGGCAGACCACGTAGAAGGCAAGGAACAGCCACAGCGCGCCGACGGGTGAGCCGGTCATCGCGATGGAAGAGCCATAGGCCTTGGGGATGAAGAAGCCGCCATAGGCGCCGATGGCGCTGGTGAAGGCGACGATGCCGCTCGACTCCATCGCGATCTGGCGGGCGCGGTCGGCGCCGGTCAACTGCGGCATCAGGCGCGGCACTTCCTTGCCCATGATGACCGGGATCATCTGGAAGGTGGACGCATTGCCGACCCCGGTGAAGAAGAACAGCGCGATGAAGCCTGCGAAGAACCCAGGGAAACTGCCGGCCTGCAGCGAGAAGATCACGGCCAGAACGGATGCGATCATCCCCGCGAAGACCCAAAAGGTGACGCGGCCGCCGCCGAACCGATCCGCAACCCAACCCGTGCCGGCACGGCTCAGCGCGCCGACCAACGGCCCGAGGAAGACGTATTGCAGCGCGTTCACATCCGGGAAAGCGATCTTGGACAGCAGCGGGAAGCCTGCCGAATAGCCGATGAAGCTGCCGAAGGTGCCGATGTAGAGGACGCACATCAGCCAATTCTGCGTGCGGCCAAAGATCACTGATTGCTGGGCAAAACTTGCCTTGGCATCGGCTATGTCGTTCATCCCCAGCCACGCCGCGATGGTCGAGGCCAGGATAAACGGCACCCAGATGAAACCTGCGTTCTGCAGCCACAGCGTGCCGCCATCCTGCAGAGCCACACCCTCGCCGCCCACGGCACCAAAGACACCGGCGGTGATGACCAGCGGCACCAGGAACTGCATGACGCTGACGCCCAGGTTGCCAAGGCCTGCGTTCAGAGCAAGCGCATTGCCCTTTTCCGCCTTCGGGAAGAAGTAGCCGATGTTGGCCATCGAAGAGGCGAAGTTGGCCCCGCCAAGCCCACAAAGAAGCGCCAGAACCAGGAAGATGAAGTAGGGGGTTTCCGGATTCTGCACGGCATAGCCGATGCCGATGGCGGGCAGCAGCAGCGAGGCGGTGGAAAGCGTCGTCCAGAGCCGCCCACCAAAGATCGGCACCATGAAGCCGTAGAAGATGCGCAGCGTTGCCCCGGAAAGCGCAGGCAGTGCGGCCAGCCAGAACAACTGCTCGGGCGTGAAGGCAAAGCCGATCAGCGGAAGCTTTGCCACCACCATCGACCAGACCATCCAGACCGAGAAGGCCAGTAGCAGCGCCGGGATCGACAGCCACAGGTTGCGACGGGCAACGGCCCGGCCCTTGTCGGCCCAGAAGACCGGATCCTCGGGGCGCCAGTCCTCGAGCACGCGCGGCATGGCAGTGCTCTCGGGGTGGTGGATGGCCTGCATTTCGGGCAGTTGCGGAAGGCTGTCCAGCACCTCGCCATGGGCGGCGCGCTCCATGGCGCGGATCGACAGGTGCATCCAGGTCAGCGCGATCCCGACCAGCACGAACAGCAGCGCAAAGCACGAGGTATAGATGCCCGTCAGGTCCAGAAGGGCTCCGAAGGCGATGGGCAGTACGAACCCGCCAAGCCCGCCGATCATGCCGACAAGGCCACCGACTGCGCCGACGTTGTTGGGGTAGTAGACCGGGATGTGCTTGAACACCGCCGCCTTGCCGAGGCTCATGAAGAAGCCAAGCGCGAAGAGTGTAGCGATGAAGGGCCACAGCCCCATGCTGGTTGAAAAGGCGATGACGCCATCCTTGCCCTGGATGACATAGTCGGTCGGAGGATAGGACAGCATGAACAGGAACAGCATCGAAAAGCCGAAGGTCCAGTACATGACCGACCGCGCGCCGAACTTGTCGGAAAGGTGTCCGCCATAGGCCCGGAACAGGCTGGCCGACAGGCTGAACGAGGCGGCCGCCATGCCTGCAGTGCGGACATCGACACCATAGACGTCGATCAGGTAGTGCGGCAGCCACAGCGCCAGCGCGACGAAGGCGCCGAAGACGAAGAAATAGTAGAGCGAGAAGCGCCAGACCTGCAGGTTCTTCAGGGGAGCGAACTGCTGGGCGAAACTCGGGGGCTTTGCCCCGGTCCGGCGACGTTCAACGAGCGAGGGATCGTCCTTTGCGAAAACAAAGAAGATCACCGCCATCAGCGCCAGGCCCGCGGCCCAGACATTCGCTACCCCTTGCCAGCCGAAGCCCACCATCACGAAGGGCGCGACGAACTTGGTCACCGCCGCCCCGATGTTGCCCGCGCCAAAGATGCCAAGCGCCGTGCCCTGATGGCCCGCATCATACCAGCGGCTGACATAGGCGACACCGATGATGAAAGATCCGCCCGCCAAGCCAACGCCCAATGCGGCCAACAGATACATCGGATAGCTGTCGGCAAAGGTCAGCGCCCAGGTCGCCAAGGCCGCCAGCAGCATTTGCGTCGAGAACACCAGCCGCCCGCCATACTTCTCGGTCCAGACCCCAAGGAAGATGCGTGTCAACGAACCGGTCAGGATCGGGGTGGCGACCAAGAGGCCAAACTGCGTATCGTTCAGCCCCAGCTCGCCCTTGATGGCGACGCCGATGATCGAAAAGATCGTCCAGACGGCGAAACAAGCGGTGAAGGCGATCGTGCTCAGCGTCAGGGCGCGGGTCTGGTCGGCGCGTGAGGCTGTCGTTG
>NZ_JBXVVV010000004.1:0-193046 GCF_057219895.1 Tabrizicola sp. T46 | reverse complement strand
CCCCCGGGAAGCTCGCTAACTTCACCATCCTTGAAGATGATCCCCTCTCCGTCGCCCCCGAGGCGATCAAGGATGTCAAGGTCTGGGGCACAGTGCTGGAAGGGCGGGTCTTCCCGGCAGTATCGACCGTGGAGGTCCAAAAGGCATCCCTCTTCGGCCCGCCAGCGTCCCCCGCGCCCGCGCCGCTTTATGCGCTTTCTACCGTCGCGCCGGTTGCCATGCGCGGCACGTTCGGCGGGTGCAACTGCTGTGCGTCACCAACAAGCGTGTCCTGTTCGGCTCCGTCGGTCTCCAGTAGAGCTTCGTTGGGTTGCTGTTCGACAAATACTCTGGGTTGGGCCGTGGCGGCTGAATGGGCAGCGCAGGCGTAAGTGCAGTCTGCGCCGACCCGCGGGCCTTGGAACGGCCCGTCAGGAACTGGAAGTCCTGCCTGCGCGATCGTCGGGCATCACCTGACCATGTCTCGGCCTCGGTCGTCATATGCTGCAGAGCCAGCGCACCGGACATTTGGCAGCACCTTGGCGGCGCGATCCAATCCCTGATTGCACCGCCCCCGTCGACCTGTGCCGGATGCACAGGGCATCGCGCCGCGGCAGTGCTAACGATCCGCTTGACGGACCGAACATTGGAACTGGAACAGAGGACCGCTTCCGCCCCTTGCGATGGCGGCCCGACGATGCACTCGGCCCTTAGGGTCAGTCGCCGTAATGGCACCGCTAGAGCGTCGTCGCACCGGCCTGACTAACCATCTCGCGCAATCTGGCGCCACAGCAGTTACATGCCAGGGAGGGCGCTCTGGTACGAACCGCAGCCTGTCCTCAGTTGGCCTCGGAAGCCCGTTGCCGGAGTGAAGCGCGACCTTTGTCAGATCACGGAGTGCGCCGAGAAGTCGCTGCTGACTGGGATGCGTCGGACCTTTCCTTTGCTCAAGTCGAGATCGTGGAGGTCGATGACCTGCAGGTTCGGGTTGCCGAAGGTCCGGAAAAACAGCTTCCGGCCGCGAATATCGGTCACGCTGGTCCATTGCGTGTACTGCGGGAAGACGCGGCCGTCGACATGCTGGTACTGCTTGTAACCGAGCGGGATGTCGAAGTTGTTCAGGATGTTGAGCACGCGCTGCACCCCTTCGGTGCCGTTCGCGAAGGGCAAGGCGTTCTGGCTGTAGACCGCCGCGCGGACAAAGCGGTTCGGCGAGGTGATCTCGCCCGGAAGGTTGGCTTTCTTCCCGATGTCGAGGCCAGACGGTCCCGTCTCGCCTGCTACGCGCGGGAAAGGTGGCACCTTGTCGACCGGCAGGCTGGTGAACTGGCGCAGGTTTTCCTGGTGCCAGGGGAAATCCGGCGGGTTGGTGATCACACCCAGCGGGTTGTCGAAGACCTGCAGCTGGCCGTCGAGGTATTCCACGACAATCGCGGCCCCGGTCTCGTCGTTCAGGGCGAAGTGCACGCTGGGCTGGAAATCCCATCCGGGATGCGCAGGATGGGGGGCCGTGCTGACGACCAGAACCTCGGCAAGCAGCTTCCGCGCCTCTGCCACGCTGGCCGCCCGGGAAAGAAGATAGGTCAGGAGTTCCCAGTTCGACAGTGTCCTGTCCCTTGCCTTTGGATCGGCGTCCTGAAACCGCGCGCGGGCAAATGGCTGGAAGAAGAAGGCCCCGGCCTGCAGGCCTGCCTCGTTCACGCCTTCCATCGCGCCGGGAATGTCAAAGGGAATGGCCGCGACAAAGCCATGCGCAGCAGTCCATTGCATTCCATCCTGTCCGTCGGGGGTTGTCCCTGCGAAAGCCGTGCCGCGCGGCACCACCATCAGGTTGAAGCTGATGAGATCAGCGCCAAACTCCATCGTCCGGCCAAAGACCGGCGCGCCGTCCGCAGCGACCAGGCGAATTCCCGTGCACATCTGTGATCATCCTTCATTTGACTGGATCGGTGATTCGGCCTCGCGACCTGAGCAAGAGACGAGGAAGACGCAGCCCACCCCGACTGTTCGATCAGGACCCTCTTGGTCCTTGCATGGGCTGCGGCCCCGGAACCTGGATCAGTTTTCTGCAATGCCGGCCGCGGTTGCACCCTCCCGCACCAGGCTTGCGGTCATGAGGTCTCCCAAGGTCCGGGCAACGCAGGCGCCGGAATGCGGCATGGCCGCCAGCTTCGAGGCAGGCATTCCCCGGAACCCCTCCCCGCCCGTATCGCGGGTCACGGCAAGGATCCGCAGGAAATCGGCGTAGGGGTCAGCCCCGTCCAGCATCGGGCGATACTCCAGCCTACCCTGCCGCTTGTCGGCGGCATATATCGTCTCGCCTTCCTTGATCGTCTGCACCACCTTGATCGTGTCCAGCGCCTCGGGGTCGATCGCGGTCGGGTCGGCGGAAAGGATCACGAGGTCGGCCAGCTTGCCGGTTTCGAGCGACCCTTTCAGGTCTTCCTCGAAATGCTGGTAGGCCGGCCAGATCGTCAGCGCCTTCAGCGCCGTGATGACATCCACCCGCTGGTCCGGGCCGATGATGTCTCCCGAACGCGAACGCCGAGTGACGGTGGCGTCAAGGATGCGGATGGCGTCGGGAAAGGCCACTGGAGCATCGTGGTGGCTGGAGAACATCATGCCCCGCTTGCGCACCCAGCCGGTGGGCGAAATGTTGTCGGCGGCCGCAGGGCCCACGGTACGGTCACGATGCCAGTCGCCCCAGTAGAAGGTGTGCATCGGGAAAAGCGAGGGGAAGACGTTCAGGCGGTTGTAGGCATCCACCTGATCCTCGCGCATGAACTGGCCGTGGATCAGCACCGGCCGGCGGTCGGCGGGTCCGTACTTGTCGGTCGCGGTCTGGATTGCGGCGATCAGCATGTCGGACGCACCTTCCCCGTTCGCATGGGTCAGGATCTGGATGCCGTTGGCAAAGGCATAGTCTATGGCGTCGAACACCTGGTCGGCGCTGGCGGCGGCATAGCCCTTGTAGTCTGCCCGGAATCCGGCCGGCGGGTTGTAATAGGGCCGATCCCGCAGCGCCGTGAAACCCTGGGGCGAACCGTCGATGGTGAGTTTCGCACCGCCGACGCGGAAACGGTCGGTGTAGTCGCGCGAGGCGTTCGCCAGGATGAACTCGCGGTCCACCAGAATGTCGGGATAGGTCACGACGTCGATGTCGATGCCTTCGTTCGTAGCTACGTCCTGCATCAGCCTGGCCACGGGGGGCGTCGAGCGTCCTTCCTGTGCCGTGGTGTAGCCGAAACTTGCCACCAGCTTCAGCCCCGCCCGGAAGATCGCCTTCTGCGCGTCGGCATCCAGATTGCCAAGCAACTTGAAGGCAATAAACGCGCTTGCGTTCTCCTCCATCACACCGTTCGGCTCGGTGCTGCCCTCCTGCCGCCGGATGACACCACCCGCCGGGTCGGGCGTCTCGGCCGTGATACCGGCAATCTCCAGCGCCTTCGAGTTGGCTGAACCGAGGTGGCCCGACTGGTGCAGGACATAGATCGGGATGTCGGAAGAGATCGCGTCAAGGTCGTCGCGCGTCGGGTGACGCTGCTCGGCCAGTTGCGCGTCGTCGTAGCCGAACCCGATCAGGACGCCGGCCCGTTCGACCAGCGCGCCGTTTTCGGCCAGGAAGGAACGCATCGTATCCTGCAGGGCGGCGATACTGTCGACGCCGCCATCCGGGGGCGGCAGCAGATTCGCCGAAAGGGCCTGAATGCCCACCATGAACACATGGCCATGTGCATCGACGAAGCCGGGGATCAGGGTCTGCCCGGCAAGGTCGACCATCTCGGTTTCGGGACCCATGAACGGCATCACTTCGCCCAGCGGCCCGACAGCAACGATGTAGCCATCCTTCTCGGCCAGCGCCTCGGCCCGCATTGCCGTGTCGTCCATCGTGAGGATCGGCCCGCCGGACCAGATCCTGTCGGCAAAGACCCGGCCCGCGTTATCGGGCGGAAGGGCACCCTGCTGCGCCCGGAAATGCTCCCAGGCGTCGACCTCGCTGCCATCAGGCAGCACGCAGATGCCGCGCTCTCCGGCATCTTCCATGACGGTCTTGTAGGTGCCGCCGGTCTCGACGCAAAAGACGGCGGCCGGGTTTGCAAGCTGCGGGGCTTCCGATGCTTCTTGAGCGAGTGACATCGAGTTCCCGAGCCCAAGGACAGCGGCAAGAACCAACTGAAATTGCCTGATCATTTGGGTGACCCTTTCTCTGCCTGAAGCAATCTGTTCGTGCCGGAGGCCAGGCATTTGCAATTTGCGCCACCGCTCCGATACGTCAGCATTGCACGGATCACGGTTCGGCGCGTTTCTCGACACGCCAGCGGCTAGAAAATCTGGTAGATCATGATACGTGCGGGCAAGATGACGAGATGCGCGCGAAACGGGAGATACCGGCATGACAAACGGAATTCCGTTGACCCGAGGCTTTGTGGTGCTGGCGCTCGTGCA
Source organism: Tabrizicola sp. T46 (assembly GCF_057219895.1). NCBI lineage: Bacteria > Pseudomonadati > Pseudomonadota > Alphaproteobacteria > Rhodobacterales > Paracoccaceae > Tabrizicola > Tabrizicola sp. T46. Next base: position 188,621 of record NZ_JBXVVV010000004.1, on the reverse strand, counting down.
GCCATTCCTGGCCGAAGGCGGGTCCCCGGATCTTGCCTTTCGGGAAGCCGGACTGCCGCCACCGGATCATATTGCCATGGACGATGTCATTCCCGCGTCTTCCTACTATCAACTGCTCGACATCATGGCCCTTGCGCTCGACGATCCATGTTTTCCGGCAAGGGCAGGCGCGGCAATCGCGAGAAGCGGCATTCCGGCCCTTGTTGAGGCACGAAGCGGGTCGCACAGCCTCGGCGAGTGCTTTCTGCGGCTTATCTCGATCTTTCGAAACACGGTTACGAACACGCATTACGAACTTACCTCTGACGGACGAACCGCTTTCCTGCGGCTGCGAGGACGTGCGCTGGTCAACGTTCGAACCGCAAGGGTTGATACGTTGAACGCGGCCGCCTTTCTGGCCATTCTGGCCGATGAACTCGAGACTCCCAGTCTGGAAGGTGTCATGGTCAGCATTCCGGACCCGGCTTCACTGCCTGCCTCGATGCTTCCGCCGTCATCGGTCGCCCGGCTGAAAGAGGGCGGAGTGGTCATTTCCTTCAGTGCCGACTGGTTGCTCCGCCCGCTTCGCCTGCATTGGCGAGGCGAAGTTGCCAGCATCGGAAGTGCCAAGGAAACCGGCGGTCCTGCGGGCGACATCGACCTTCTTCGCAAAGCGATCCGAAATAGGATATCGACCGGACCGGTAACTCTTTCTGCGGTCGCCGCCGACCTTGGCATCAAACCGCGCCGCCTGCAAAGGATGCTGGGAGAAAGGGCCTCTTCCTTCAGGAGGGAACTTGCCGCCGAAAAACTGGACGTGGCTCGAACGCTGGTCATGTCCACGATATCACCCATTGGGGCGATCGCTCAGGACTGTGGCTTCGCTTCACCCCAGGCGCTTTCTCGCGCTTTCGCACGCGCTTTTGGAAAGAGCCCTTCCAGCATGCGATTGAACGAACAGCTGGAATAGGATCACTGGGAACCTGAAGCGTGTTTTGGTCGACCTCGGAAAGCTAGCCTTGCTCCAGAGAGGCGCTCCTGTCTGTCCGCTTTCCGCCCGTTGCGACCAGTAGGTAGGTGTCGGCCCAATGCGGTCACTCGAAGAGGAGATCGTCACCGGCAACTTTCCTAGCTTCTAGAGGCAGCCCGGAGCGCGGGCTTGAGGGGATGGGTCTGACCCCGGAACTTCTCTGAGACGAACCAAACCGCCACAACCCGTGAGGGAAGACCTTGAGCAATCTGTCCTCCATGTGGCTTTCCCTGACGTCTCCGTGCCTTTTCGGTCAAACATCCACAACGTCACTCAACCCATTGCCCCGATTCTGGTTGTTTGTGTTGCGGGACCACCGGGCGCCATGATGCGCAGGTCCGACTGTGCCGGGAATCTGCATGAGCCGCATCACGCGCCTCGAAACCTTTCATGACGAATTCGTCTGCTTCGTGCGCGATCACGTTGCGATACATCTAGACCGAACCACTTTGGCAACCCGGTTGACCCTACCCCCGATGCGCTGGACGACGCACTGCTCGCCTTCGAGGCACCGTTCAGCCTCCGCCGCCGCGGCATCGAGGCCAAGATCATCGCAGGCTCTCTGGCCACTGCTGCCGATCCCAACCTTCACAGAACGCTTCTGAACGCCCATTGCTGGCTCGGTGCGTTGAAATCCAACCGGTCGATCGCTGATATCGCTCGCGAGAGCGGTCATTCGGAAAGCTACATCCGCACCCGCCTGCCGCTTGCGCTCCTCTCACCGCGCATCCAGGCTGCCATCCTGAATGGATCGATTGGTCCCACAGTCACGGTAGACTCAGTCGTCCATGCCGACCTACCCAGCGACTGGACAGAACAGGAACAGCTGCTCGGCCTGCCGGCTCAGCGACCATTCCTTGATCTTGGCGGGCAGGTCCCTGTTCGCGGCCCTGCATTCCCTGATACGCCGCATTAATTCCCTGTTCGATGCTCTAGGGAATTTGTCGCCAACCCACTGATATCTAATAGTTAAGGCGAAAGGGAAGGCGCAGGTTCTGACCTTTTCCGCCAAAATTCCCTGCTAAACCCGGCACAACAGGGAAACCGCACGCCGAAATTTGGCAAACAGAGACGTCCAGTGTAAGTCGGACCCTAGTGCAGGTGAAAGGCAGTCTCATTTGAAGAGCGCCACTCGCAAGCCTCTGAAATCACGCATGAATTCAGCGCAACCCGCTCAGCAAGGAAAATTCCAAGGGTGGTTGGCGGAAGCGGTGGGATTCGAACCCACGATGCGGTTCCCCGCACGCCAGTTTTCAAGACTGGAGCCTTCAACCACTCGGCCACGCTTCCTGATCGCGCACGGCATCCTGATCTGTGTGCGAACAGTCGCCCCTCGTCTATCGTCAGACTTCGCAAAGTTCAACGGCATTACGCCTGCAAAAGGAACGGATGCGGAACAGTCCGATCTTCATATCAAGAACCGCTTTTGATGACGCTATCTGATCTGGGACAAACTCTGGGACAAATCCAGAACAAATCACATCTTATCAAATACTTGGAGGCCTACTTCATCACTTTTCAAGACCGGTGCGTTAGACCACTCCGCCACTCCTCCGACGCCGCAGGGCATACGCGGGTGGCGGCGATTCTGAAAGTGCCCGTGCCGGGTGATTTCCGCTGATCGTGAACCGCCAGTAGCGCCTCTGCCCTTTCCAGTTGCTCTGCAACACGATATGTTGTGTCAAAGGCAGGCGATCTGGGCGGTCAGGGGGCGGAAACAGCCCCAGAGCTTCGGGCTCACCGGACAGGCAGGAACAGAAAAAGCGCGGCGCTTGAGACCGCGTGCGTGTGAGGGCGGAACATGGCAAGAGCAGTTTTCCCGCATGGTTCACTTCGGCTGGGCGTTGTCAGCGTCACGATGGCCGGACTGTTGATGGGCTGCGTCGAGGGCGGCGGGTCCGCAAGCGGCACCCAGGGCCAGACGACCGCCTCTCCGGCAGCATTCCGGGCCGCAGGCGGGCGTGATGTTGAGGCCCCCGAGGTCTTCCAGGTCACCGACAGCGGTCTCTGGGACGGCCGCCCTTCGCTTGGCGGGATCTGGGTCGCTTCCCCCGATGCCATCGACCCCGAGCGCGTGGTGATCGTGAACCCCGCCACCGGCAAGTCGGTGAACGGCGCCCTCTTCCGGCGCGAGCGTGACAATCCCGGACCGCCCCTGCAGATCTCGTCGGACGCGGCCGAGGCGCTCGGCATCCTTGCCGGGCAGCCGACCACGATCAGCGTGACCGCGCTCCGCAAGCGCAGCGAGGCTGCACCGCCCGCCGAGACCTCGCCCGAGACGACAGCCGTCGCGGCGGCGGCCCCGGTCGAAGCCGCGACCGAAGCGACCGAAGGCGAGGCCATCGCCGCCGCAGCTCTTGCCGCGACGGGTGCCGCCGTGGCCGGTGAAGCCGCCGAATCGGCACCCGAGGCAGCAGCAGCAGCCGAAGGCGCGGTCGATGCCGCCGCCGCCGAGCCTGCAAAGCCCAAGACCTGGAAAGAACGTCGCGCCGAGGCCAAGGCACGCCGCGAGGCCGAGCGGGCGGCCAAGGCTGCCGCCGCCGCAGAAGCCGCAGCTGCGGAAGCCGCCGCCGAAGGCACCGAAGCGGCTGTCGCCGCCGAACCCGCAGCGACCGCAGAGAACGCCGCCGTCGCCGCGGTCGAAAGCGCTCCGCTCGATGCCCGCACCCCAGAGGTGACCGCCGCCGCCGATGCCGCCGCGACGACCGCGGGTGAAGCCCCGGCCGAACCAAGAAAGACGCGCCGCCAGCTCCGCGAGGAAAGAGAGGCAGCCGAGGCCGCCGCCGCGGCGGCCGCGGCAGAGGCCGCAGCAGCAGCCACCCCGGCCGCCGAAGCGCCCGCCACCGACCCTGCGGCCGGACGCTCGATCCAGATCGCCTCCTACAGCAAGGAAGCCAACGCCGCCCGCGCGGTCGAGACGCTTGCCAAGATCGGCATCACCGGCCAGATCGTCCAGACCGAACGCAACGGCCAGGCCGTCTGGAGCGTCGTCACCCGCGGGGACGAGGCCCAGCTCACCGCCATCAAGGGCGCCGGCTTTGCCGATGCCTTCTTCCTGCAATGATCCAGCCCGGCTGACCCATGCTCCGCACGCTTCTTGTCTGTCTTGCCTTCCTTGGCGCCACCTTGCCCGCCCGCGCCTTCGAAACTGCGTCGACCGCCGCCTGGGTCTATGACATGTCGACCCAGACCGTCCTGATGGACAAGAACGCCGACCAGCCGGTGCCCCCTGCCTCGATGTCCAAGCTGATGACGATCCTGATGCTCTTCGAGGCGCTGCGCGACGGTCGGGTGACGATGGAGACGGAATTCGCCGTCTCCTCCAATGCAACCGCAATGGGCGGGTCGACCATGTTCCTGCAGGAAAGCGACCGCCCCACGGTCAGCGACCTGATCCACGGGATGATCGTCAACTCCGGCAATGACGCCTGCGTCGTCGTCGCCGAAGGGCTTGCCGGAACCGAAGAGGCATTCTCGGCCCAGATGACCGAACGCGCCCGCGCGCTGGGGATGACCGCCTCGGTCTTCAAGAACTCCAGCGGCTGGCCGGCTGCAGGTCACGTCATGTCGATGCGCGACCTCGGCATCCTCGCCCAGCATCTGATCGAGGATTTCCCGGAATACTACCCGATCTTTGCGGAGACCGAGTTCAACTACAAGGACCGCGCCCCCGCCAACGCCCGCAACCGCAACCCGCTCCTCGCGCTCGGCGTCGGGGCCGACGGGCTGAAGACCGGCCACACGCAAGAGGCCGGCTACGGCCTTGTGGGCAGCGCCAAGCAGGGCGACCGTCGGGTGATCTTCGCCATCACCGGCCTCCCTTCGGACGCGTCGCGCGCCGAGGAATCCGAACGCATCGTCTCCTGGGCCTTCCGGCAGTTCTCGGAAAAGACCGTGGCACGCTCCGGTGTCCGGGTGGCCGAGGCGTCGGTCCATCTGGGCGATGCAGAAACTGTCGGCCTCGTGCCCGCCGCCGACGTCCGGCTTCTGGTTCCCGCCCTCGTCCAGGACAGCATGACCGCCGAGGTCGTCTACAACGGCCCCCTGACCGCGCCGATCACCGCCGGCACGCCGGTGGCCGAGCTCATCGTCCATGTCCCCGACCTGCCCGACCGCCGCTTTCCCCTTGTGGCCGAGACCGACGTCGGTACCGCCGGTTTCCTCAAGCGCCTGACGACGGCGGGCTGGTCGCTTTACGAACGCTACGTCGGGTCGCCGGCCAGCTGAATGGCGGGCCTTTTCCTCAGCTTCGAAGGCATCGACGGCTCGGGCAAGTCCACCCAGGCACGGCGGCTGGCGGATCGGCTGCGGGGCGCGGGCCATGCCGTCACCCTCACGCGCGAACCGGGCGGCAGCCCGGGTGCCGAGGAAATCCGCCGCCTCGTCCTTGAAGGCCACGTCGACCGCTGGTCGGCGGAAACCGAGATACTTCTCTTCACCGCCGCCCGCCGCGACCATCTCGAAAAGACCATCCGTCCCGCGCTCGCCCGGGGCGAGATCGTGATCACCGACCGTTTCGCCGACTCGACGCGCATCTTCCAGGGCATCACCCGGGGCGATCTGACCGAGACCGTCGACCGCCTCCATGCCCTGATGATCGGTGTCGAACCCGACCTGACCCTCCTCTTCGACCTCGACCCCGCCATCGGCCTTGGCCGCGCCACCGCCCGCGCAGGGGCCGAACTCCGGTTCGAGGACATGGGCCTTGCCTTCCAGACCCGCGCCCGCGCCGGCTTCCTTGCGCTGGCCGGGAAACACCCCCGCTTCCGCGTGATCGACGCCGATGGCGATGCCGACGCCGTGGCGGACCGGGTCTGGCAGATCGTGGAGAAGGCGCTCCCCGCAAGGCTGTGACCCCACCGGCCAGACGCCGTGCCCCCGTCCCGGTTGCGCGATTCGGGGCGTATGGTTAACCCGGCCTTGGCAGCGTTCCAGGAAGACGGATGCAAGACACAAGGAAGACGCAAGGAAGACCGTTAACCCTTGCGAAATCTCCCCGATTAACCCAGCGTTCTCAACCCCTTGCCGCCCGACCTTTCACCCGTTTCTCAGCCTGCTTTTCCCTGACTGTCAACCCTCCCGCCCCCTTTCCCCCGACCGTTCCCCGGTGCACTCTCCCCCCATGGCCGCGACCGATCCCCTTCCCGAACCCGACCGTCTTGAAGGCGCCCCGCACCCGCGCGAAACGCGGGTCGTCCATGGCCACGCGGCCGCCGAGGCGGAGTTCCTCCGCGCCTTCTCCTCCGGCCGCCTCCACCATGCCTGGATGCTGACCGGGCCGAAGGGCGTGGGGAAAGCCACACTCTCTTGGCGCCTCGCCCGCTTCCTTCTGGCCACGCCCGAGGATGACGGCGGCATGTTCGCCGCCCCCCCGCCGACCACGCTCGACATCCCCGACAACCACCCTGTCGCCCGCCGGATGCTACAACTGGCCGAGCCGCGGAACTTCCTTCTCCGCCGCGGCCCGAACGACAAGGAAACCGCCCTGTCCCAGATCATCTCGGTCGACGAAGTGCGGAAGATGAAATCCTTCTTCACCCTCTCCGCCGCCGACGGCGGCAGGCGGACTGCGATCATCGACAGCCTCGACGAGATGAACCCCGCCGCCGCCAATGCGCTTCTGAAGCTTCTCGAAGAACCCCCGGCAAACGTTACACTTTTCCTGATCTCGCACCAGCCCGCCCGGCTTCTGCCGACGATCCGCTCGCGCTGCCGCGAGTTGCGGCTCGCGCCCCTCGGACCCGAAGATCTTGCCGCAGCCCTCGCCGCCGCCGGGGGCAGCGTCGCGCCGGACGAGGCGACGGCCCTGGCCGAGCTTTCCGCCGGTTCGGTGGGCGAAGCGTTCCGGATGACCAACCTCGACGGCCTTGCCCTTTACACCGCCCTCACCCGCCTCTTCGCCACCCTTCCACGGCTCGACCGCCCACAGACCCTGGCGCTGGCCGAGCTTGCGGCGGCGCGGGGCGCCGCCGAAACCTTCGACATTCTGGTCACGCTGATCGACGTCTTCCTCGCCCGCCTCGCGCGCGCCGGCACGACCGGCACCCTCCCGCCCGAGGCCGCGCCGGGCGAGGCCCAGCTCCTCAGCCGCCTTTCGCCGCAGGCTGGGGCGGCCCGCGCCTGGGCCGATCTCGCCCAGTCGCTCTCGGCCCGCGCACGGCGCGGCAAGGCGGTGAATCTTGACCCTGCCGCGCTTCTCATGGATATGCTCCTCCGGATCGACGAGACGGCGGGGACCCTCGCCGCAAGGTAAGAACGATGCCCCCAGACAACCTCGACCTCGTCGACAGCCACTGCCACCTGGATTTCCCGGAACTCGCCGCCGACCTGCCCGGCGTGATCGCACGCGCCCATGCCGCCGGCGTGCGCCGGATGGTCACGATCTGCACCCGTCTGCGGCTGGAACCGCAGGTCCGCGCCATAGCCGAGGCGCACCCCTCCGTCTTCTACGCCGCCGGCACCCATCCGATGAGCGCCGCCGAAGAACCCCTTGCAAAGATTGAGGAACTTGTCGCCCTCGCCCGCCATCCGCGCCTTGTCGGGATCGGCGAGACGGGGCTCGATTACCACTACACCGCTGACTCGAAGGCCATCCAGCAGACGAGCCTCCGCATCCATATCGAGGCCGCGCAGGAAACCGGCCTGCCGCTCATCATCCACGCCCGCGACGCCGACGCGGATATGGAGGTGATCCTGGCCGAAGGCATGGCGCGCCGGCCCTTTTCCTGCGTCATGCATTGCTTCTCCTCCGGCCCCCGGCTCGCCGAGGCCGCGCTAGAAATGGGCTTTTACCTTTCGATCTCGGGGATCGCCGCGTTTCCGAAATCGCAAGACTTGCGCGAAATCTTCGCGAAGGCGCCGATCGACCGCCTGCTCGTTGAAACCGACAGCCCCTACCTTGCCCCGCCGCCGCATCGGGGCAAGCGCAACGAACCAGCCTTCGTCGCCCATACTGCCCGGGCCGTCGCCCCGGTCTTCGGCCTGACGGCCGAGGCTTTTGCGGCACAAACGACGGCGAACTTCGACCGGCTCTTTCCCCGGGCGGCCCTCCCGGCACGGGCAGCCTGATGGCGCGGCTGACCTTCACCATTCTCGGCTGCGGCTCATCGGGGGGCGTGCCCCGTCTGGGCGAGGGCAGCGGCGACTGGGGCGACTGCGACCCCGCGAACCCGAAGAACCGCCGCCGCCGCTGCTCGCTTCTGATCGCGCGAGAGGATGCGGGCGGCACAACCCGGGTGCTGATTGACACCACCCCTGACCTGCGCGACCAGCTGCTCGACGCAGGCGTCGGCCACCTCGATGCCGTGGTCTACACCCACAGCCACGCCGACCACATGCACGGCATCGATGATCTGCGGCAGATCGTCTTCAACCGTCGAAGCCGCCTGCCGGTCTGGGCCGACGGCCCGACGCAAGAGGCGCTGATCTCGCGCTTCGGCTATGTCTTCGTGCAGCCAGCCGGATCGGACTATCCCCCGATCCTCGATCTCAACAGCCTCGAGGGTCCGGTCACAGTGACCGGTGCCGGCGGTGCGGTGACGCTCACGCCCTTCGCGGCGGAGCACGGGACGATGGACGCGCTCGGGTTCCGGATTGGCCCCCTGGCCTACCTTCCCGATGCAGTCGCTATACCTGAGGAGAGCTGGCCCATCCTCGACGGTCTCGACTGCTGGATCGTCGATGCCCTCCGCCGCAAGCCGCATCCGACCCACGCCCATCTCGCCCTCGCCCTGGAATGGATCGCCCGCGCCAGCCCGACCCGCGCGATCCTCACGAACATGCACAATGACCTCGACTACGAGACCCTCCGGTCCGAACTTCCGGCCCATGTCGCCCCGGCCTTCGACGGGATGTCCGTGACTTATGAAAACCTGCCCTGACCCCGGCTCTTCCTTTCTGCACAAATATCCCACGGGGGGCGCGGGGGGTGTGAAACCCCCCGCTCTTTGCCGGGATTGAGCGTCCTTCTTGACGTCATCCTGCCGGTCTTCCTCGTCATCGGCTTCGGCTATGTCGCGGCGCGCTGGCTGGGGCTGAAGGAGGCCTCTGTCGACGGGGTGATGCAGTTCGCACAAGGCTTCGCGCTGCCGCTTCTCCTCTTCGCCTCGATCGCCCGGCTCGACCTCGGCCGGGCCTATGATGCGGGGCTGATGCTGTCGTTCTACATCGGGGCTTTCTCGGGCTTCACCGCCGGCTTCCTTGCCGGGCGCTATCTCTTCGACCGGCCTGTCACCGACAGCATCGCCTTCGGATTCTGCGGCCTCTTCTCGAACTCGCTCCTCCTCGGCGTGCCGATCACCGAGCGGGCCTATGGGGCCGGGGCGTTGGAGGGGAACTTCGCCATCATCTCGATCCACGCGCCTGTATTCTACGCCTTCGGGATCACGCTGATGGAGCTTGCCCGGTCGCGGGGCCTGGGCCTCTCGGCCGCCACCCTGGCCCGACAGGTCGCGCGGGCGATCCTGACGCAGCCCCTGGTCATCGGCATCCTTTGCGGCTTCGTCCTCAACCTTTCCGGCCTGCCCCTGCCCGCCATCGCCTGGTCGGCCATCGACATGGTCATCGCGGCGGCGCTGCCGGCGGCGCTTTTCGGGCTGGGTGGCGTCCTCTACCGTTACCGGCCCGAGGGCGACCTTCGGGCGATTGCCGTCCTCTCGGCCGTGTCGCTGGTCCTCCATCCGGGGATCACCTGGGTTCTGGCAACGCAGGTCTTCGACCTCGACGAGGCCGCACTCAGGTCAGCGGTCCTGACGGCGGCGATGGCGCCGGGGGTCAATGCCTATGTCTTCGCGAACCTTTACGGGGTCGCCAAGCGGGTGGCGGCCTCGACGGTGCTTCTGGGAACCGCGCTTTCGATTGCGACGGTCTGGGTCTGGCTGCAGGTGCTGCCCTAGCCGCTCCTCGTCGACTTCGTCGCTCGTCGCTTGTCCCCCGCGACGAGAAGCCGAAGGCGCACGAGGAGCCCCCGATCAGCGCCCCGTCACGCCCCGCAGGCGGTCGGACCTCCGCCGAAGAAGCTCGACCGTCGTCAGCAGCGCGATCGAGATCACCACAAGGATGGTCGCCACCGCAAGGATGGCCGGGCTGATCGCCTCGCGGATGCCGTTCCACATCTGGCGCGGGATCGTCTGCTGGTCGGGGCCTGCGATGAAAAGGACGGCCACCACCTCGTCGAAGGAGGTGACGAAGGCGAAGAGCGCGCCCGATATCACCCCGGGCAGGATCAGCGGCATTACCACCTTGAAGAAGGTCGTGCGCGGGTTCGCGCCCAGCGACTGCGCGGCGCGGATCAGCGACTGGTCAAAGCCCGAGAGTGTCGCCGTCACGGTGATGATGACGAAGGGGATGCCCAGGATCGTGTGGGCAAGGATCACCCCGAGATAGGTCGAGGTCAGCCGCCCGCATTCGATCCCGATGATCCCGCAGGGGTTCGAGTAGAAGAAGAACATCCCCGTCGCGATGATGATGATCGGGACGATCATCGGGCTGATCAGGATCGCCATTATCGTGCGGCGATAGGGCATCTCCGGGCGTGAAAGGCCAAGGGCGGCCAATGTGCCAAGCACAGTCGCAAGGATCGTGGCCCAGAAGCCCACGATGATCGAATTCTTCGCCGCGTTCACCCAGGTGGAATTGGCCCACATGTCCGCAAACCACGCCCCGTCGCGGGGCGCCTCAGGCGCCTGCATCCCGAAGGTCAGAAGCGTGTCGTACCAGCGCAAGCTGTAGCCTTCGGGATCGAAGGCCAGCATCTTCTCGGTGAAGCTGAAGTAGGGCTCGACGTTGAAGGAAAGCGGGATGACGATCAGGATCGGCGCGATCAGGAAGATGAACACCAGCGCGCAGATCACCTGATAGGTGCGGTGCCAGGCGCGTTCCAGGGGGTCGGCGTAGGTGGGAAGTGCCATCAGGTCACCCGAGTTTCAGGCGGTCGATGCCGACCAGCCGGTCATAAAGCCAGTAGAGGATCAGGACCCCGACAAGGAGCATCGCCGACAGAGCGGCCGCCAGCGACCAGTTCGACTTGTCCATGTGGAAGTCGATGAGGTTCGAGATAAGCTGGCCATCCGCGCCCCCGACAAGGGCGGGGGTGATGTAGTAGCCCACCGCCAGGATGAAGACGAGAAGCGACCCCGCCCCGATCCCCGGCAGGGTCTGCGGCAGGTAGATCCGGCGGAAGGTCGTCCAGCTTGTCGCCCCCAGCGACCGCGCGGCGCGGGCGTAGCTGGGCGGGATCACCCGCATGACTGAATAGAGCGGCAGGATCATGAACGGCAGCAGGATATGCGTCATCACGATGATCGTGCCGGTCTGGTTGTTGATCATGCGAAGCCGCCCGTCTTCCGAGATCGCGCCAACCCAGACGAGAAGGTCGTTGATCACCCCTTCCCCTTGCAAGAGCGCCATCCAGCTGGTCGTGCGCACCAGAAGCGAGGTCCAGAACGGCAGGAGGACAAGGATCATCAGGAGGTTGGCCTTGGCCATCGGCAGCGTGGCCAGCAAATGCGCGACCGGGAACCCGATCAGAAGGCAGATCAGCGTGATGAGACCCGAGAGGATGAAGGTCTTGATGAAGAGATAGATGTAGATGCGCTGGTTCTCGGCCACGCGGACGAGATTGCCGTCGGCGTCCCGCTCGAAATCGGTGGCGACCAGGTAGAAGTCGGCGGTGTAGGGCGTCGAGGACGACCGCATCGCGCCCCACACAAGGGGGTCGGCCCATTTCGGGTCGACAGCCAGGAAGGCCTCCTTGTAAGGCGGTGCAAGGTCATCGGCCGACCGGGCGGTCTTGGTGAACAGCGAGCGCGATTCCGGCAGCACATAGTTCACCCGGGTCCCCGCCTCGCCCGCGGTACGGTTGGCCTGCATTGCCCGAAAATCCTCGGCCAGGGCGGCAAAGGCGGTCTCGTCGGGCTCGGTCCCCTTCGGATTCGCGGCGAACCATGCAGCAATCGCGGGAGCGTTCGCCGAGAACCCATCGTGGTAGATCGACCGATGCAGCATCTGCCCGATCGGCAGGATGAAGCTCAGGACCACAAAGATCAGAAGGGGTGCGACCAGAAGGAAGGCCCTGCGGCGCGACCGCGCCTGTGCGGCAAGCAGCGCCTCGGCAAGGGGGCGGCCGTCAGCGGTGGTCAGAAGGGCGGTGTCGGCCATCGTTCGGTCCAGTCGAAAAGCGCGGGGGACATCAGCCCCCCGCGCCAGGTTTCATCAGCCGGCGGCAAGCCAGGCGTTGAAGCGCTCGTTCAGTTCGGCGTCCCGGTCGACCCAGAACTCCCAGTTCGATTCCAGGGCGTTCTTCAGGTTGTCGGGATGGGTCGGCAGGTGCGGCGCCATCTCGGTCTTGCCGTCATTGAAGATCAGCGGGTCGATCAGCGAGGATTTCCGCGCAGGGCCGTAGCTGATCCACTGCGCCTGCTGGCGCAGACCGTCGGTCGAGGTGGCATAGGCGATGAACTGCTTGGCCTCTTCCATGTTCGGCGCCCCTTTCGGGATCACGTACATTTCGTTTTCGTAGATCTGGCCGTCCCAGACGATCTGGAACGGTTTGCCTTCCGCGATCTGGGCGCTGAAGATCCGGCCGTTGTAGGCGGTGGTCATCACGACTTCGCCGTCGGCGAGGATCTGCGGCGCCTGGGCACCGGCTTCCCACCAGACGACTTCCGACTTGATGGTGTCAAGCTTGGCGAAGGCGCGGTCCACACCCTCGGGCGTGCCGAGGACCGAATAGACCTCGGCTGCGGGAACGCCATCGGCCATAAGCGCGAATTCCAGCACCGCCTTGGCGCCCTTGCGGATGCCGCGCTTGCCCGGGAACTTTTCCAGATCGAAGAAGTCCGCCGCCGTGGTCGGGCCGCCGTTCGGGAACTTGGTGGTGTCATAGGCGAAGACGGTTGCCCAGATGTCGGTCGAGACGCCGCATTCGGTGACCGCGCCGGGCAGGAAGTCTTCCATCGCCGGGGTGCCATCGTTGCCGGGCGGCAGGATCGCCGGGTCGATCACCTCGAGCACGCCTTCGTCACAGAGGCGGATCGCATCGGCATATTCAAGGCTTGCCACGTCGATGGTGACGTTGTTCGCCTCGACCATGGCCTTGATCGGCGTGGCCGGGTTGTCGCTGTCGACCATGGTGGTGGCGATGCCGGTCGAGGCGGTGAAGGGCTTCAGGTGCCCTTCGGTCTGGGCGGCGCCGTAGGAGCCGCCCCAGGACATGACCGTCACGTCGGCCAAGGCCGGGAAGGCCATGCCGACCAGCGCGGTCGTGAGAATGAGGGTCTTCTTCATGTCGTTCTCCCTGTTTCTGGTTTCCGTTCAAGGACCGTTCGTCGCGGCCCCTTCTTCATCAAGGGTCCAGCGCGCGGGCATCCTGGGGATGCCAGCCCACCTTGATCTTCTGGCCGGGGGTGAGCTTCGTCTGCCCCAGGGTATTGCGCATCTTCATTACGAAATCATCGGTCCCGGCGACCTTGAGCACGGTGCGCAGGATGTCGCCCATGTAGATGACCTCGACCACCTCGGCATCCAGCGTATGGGCACCGGGCGGCATCATCTCGGGCTTGAACTCCACCCGTTCCGGGCGGATCGAGACGAGGGTCGCGGCGCCCTTTTGCTTCACGTTCACCGCAGTCGCATCGATAAGTTCACCCGTCGGCAGGCGGACGAGCGCCTTGTCGCCCGAAAGCTCTTCGATCGTGCCTTGCAGCTTGTTGTTCTCGCCGATGAAGCCGGCGACGAAACTGTTGTCGGGGCGTTCGTAAAGGTCGGCAGGCGGGGCAAGCTGCTGGATGCGGCCATCGTTGAAGACGGCGATCCGGTCGGACATCGTCAGCGCCTCGCCCTGGTCATGGGTGACATAGACGACGGTGATGCCGAGCGAATCATGGAGGTGCTTGATCTCGAACTGCATGTGTTCGCGCAGTTGCTTGTCGAGGGCGCCGAGGGGTTCGTCCATGAGGACGAGGGAAGGGTCGAAGACGAGGGCCCGGGCCAGCGCGATGCGCTGCTGCTGGCCGCCCGAAAGCTGGGCCGGACGGCGGGCGGCGAAAGCGCCCATCTGCACCATGTCGAGCGCTCGCTTGATCTTCGCCTCGCGCTGGTCCTTGCCCATGCCGCGCACTTCCAGCGGGAAGGACAGGTTCTCGCCCACCGTCATGTGCGGGAAAAGCGCGTAGTTCTGGAATACCATGCCGATCCCGCGCTTGTGCGGCGGGACCTGGTTGATCGGGCGGCCGTCAAGGCGGATTTCACCATGGGTCGCGGTCTCGAATCCGGCCAGCATCATCAGGCAGGTCGTCTTGCCCGAACCGGAGGGGCCGAGCATCGTCAGGAATTCGCCCTTGGCGATCGTCAGATTCAGGTCCTTCACCACGAGGCTCACGCCGTCATAGCTTTTCTGGACGTGTTCGAACGCGACGAAAGCGTCGCTGCGGGGCTCAAGCGTCACCCGTGTCTCCCTGATGAACCGGGCGCTTTGCGCCTTCTGGTATGGGCCGACTAAAGCGAAAGCCCCACACTAATGCAACGTTGAAGTGGGCATTTGCACTGCTGACGGGCATTTGCAGGAAAAGGAGGCAGAAGTCTGCGGATTTGCTGCGCGATCGGACGAAAGATACGTCGATTGCCGGTCAGTGCGCCAAATCCAAAGGGCGCGGGATTGCCCCCCGCGCCCTTCGAGATTGTCCGGAAGACCGGCCTGGTGCGGATGAAAAGACTCGAACTTTCACTCCGGTTAAGGAACAGCGACCTCAACGCTGCGCGTCTACCAATTCCGCCACATCCGCATGGGGCCAAACCTTGGACGCCCGCTATCTAGCGGCAGTCGCGCGGGAAGGGAAGGCCCATTTTCGCGTCCGGTTTCCGGCGTGGCGCGCGGCCTCTCGCCCCCATCGGCGGGCCGGGCTATAGAAGGCGCATCATGGTGGACTGGATCCATATCCCGGGGCTTGCCCCCTACCCCGAGACGCTTGCCGCAATGGAGCGCCACGTCGCCGCCATGAACGAGGGCCGTGCGGGCGAGGCGATCTGGCTGCTGGAGCATCCGCCGCTTTACACCGCCGGCACCAGCGCGAGGCCCGCCGACCTTGTCGATCCGGACCGGTTTCCCGTCTATCCGGTGGGACGCGGGGGCCAGTATACCTATCACGGGCCGGGACAGCGGGTGATCTACTGCATGCTGGACGTGAAGGCCCGGGGCGGCGACGTCCGCTGCTTTGTCCGTGACCTTGAACGCTGGGTGATCGCCACCTTGGCCGAGTTCAATGTCAGGGGCGAGATCCGCGACGGCCGGGTCGGCGTCTGGGTCGAGCGGCCCGACCGGCCGGGACCTGACGGGCGCCCGACCGAGGACAAGATCGCAGCGATCGGCATCAAGCTCCGGCGCTGGGTCAGTTTCCACGGCATATCGATCAACGTGGAACCCGACCTGAGCCATTTCGCCGGCATCGTCCCCTGCGGCATCCGCGAACACGGGGTGACGAGCCTGGTCGACCTGGGCCTGCCGGTGACGATGGCCGACCTTGACGCCGCCCTGATGGCGAAGTTCGAGGGCGCCTTCGTCCGGACCTGCGGCTAGGAGGCGGGGTCTGCGGCCACGTTGCTATTGCATATCAGGCCCCCCCTCGCCCATGTTTGCGGTGGGAAAGCGCAAGGTTTGCGGCTTTCCGAAGTGAATGAGGACATCATGACCAAGTACATCCTTCTCGCCGCCACCGCCGCCCTGATGGCGGGCCCTGCACTTGCGGGCGACCCTGCGGCCGGGGAGGCAGAGTTCAGGAAGTGCAAGGCCTGCCATTCGGTGATCGCCCCCGACGGGACCGAGATCCAGAAGGGCGGGCGCACCGGACCGAACCTTTACGGCATCATCGGCCGGGCCGTTGCCTCGGACCCCGACCATTCCTCCTACGGCGAATCGCTTGCCGCACTTGGCGCCACCGGCGCGGTCTGGGACGCAGCCAGCTTTGCCGCCTATGT
This sequence comes from Tabrizicola sp. T46, assembly GCF_057219895.1. Lineage (NCBI taxonomy): Bacteria > Pseudomonadati > Pseudomonadota > Alphaproteobacteria > Rhodobacterales > Paracoccaceae > Tabrizicola > Tabrizicola sp. T46. Next base: position 172,642 of record NZ_JBXVVV010000004.1, on the reverse strand, counting down.
GGCCGATCCCGCAGCCTACCTGAAATCGGCCCTGGGTGACGACAGCGCAAAGTCGAAGATGTCCTTCAAGCTCGCGTCGGGGGCCGAGGATATCGCCGCCTATCTCATCTCGGTCTCGCAGTAACGGTTTCACCCGGTCTCCTCCGACGCGGCTGCCACGGGCGGCCGCGTTCGCCGTGACGGAGTGATGAATCCGACGGCTGCGGCAAAGTCGGACATTGCGGCCTCACGATGGCGCGGGTAAAGACGGGTCACAAGGGAACCGAGCGTGCCGTCAAGCGCTGAGCTTGCAGGTGCGTACAGTGAAGACCAATAACGGGAGCAGCCAATGGCAGACGCAGCCATCCACGGCCACGATCATCACAAGCCGAACTTCTTTGTCCGCTGGTTCATGTCGACGAACCACAAGGACATCGGGATCCTCTATCTCTTCTCGGGCGGCATCGTCGGGCTGATCTCGGTCATCTTCACCGTCTACATGCGGATGGAGCTGATGCATCCGGGCGTGCAGTACATGTGCCAGGAGGGCATGCGCTTTGTGGCCGACGCCGCGGCGACCTGCACCCCGAACGGCCATGTCTGGAACGTGACCGTCACCGCGCACGGCATCCTGATGATGTTCTTCGTGGTCATCCCGGCCCTTTTCGGCGGCTTCGGCAACTATTTCATGCCGTTGCAGATCGGTGCGCCGGACATGGCCTTCCCGCGGATGAACAACCTGTCGTTCTGGCTGTACATCGCCGGGACCTCGCTGGCCGTGGCCTCGCTTTTCGCCCCCGGTGGCGGTGGCGACCTTGGCACCGGCGCGGGCGTGGGCTGGGTGCTTTACCCGCCGCTGTCGACCACCGCCGAGGGCGGCTATGCGATGGACCTCGCGATCTTCGCGGTGCACCTGTCGGGCGCCTCGTCGATCCTTGGTGCGATCAACATGATCACGACCTTCCTGAACATGCGCGCCCCGGGCATGACGCTGCACAAGGTGCCGCTGTTCGCCTGGTCAATCTTCGTGACCGCCTGGCTGATCCTGCTGGCGCTTCCGGTGCTGGCCGGTGCCATCACCATGCTGCTGACCGACCGGAATTTCGGGACCACCTTCTTCACGCCCTCGGGCGGCGGTGACCCGGTTCTCTACCAGCACATCCTGTGGTTCTTCGGCCACCCGGAAGTCTACATCATCATCCTGCCGGCCTTCGGCATCATCTCCCACGTCATCGCGACCTTCAGTCGCAAGCCGATCTTCGGCTACCTGCCGATGGTCTATGCAATGGTGGCGATCGGGGTCCTTGGGTTCGTCGTCTGGGCGCACCACATGTACACCGCCGGGATGAGCCTGACGCAGCAGAGCTACTTCATGCTGGCGACGATGGTCATCGCCGTGCCGACCGGCATCAAGGTATTCAGCTGGATCGCCACGATGTGGGGCGGGTCGGTGACCTTTGAAACTCCGATGCTCTGGGCTTTCGGGTTCCTGTTCCTGTTCACCGTGGGCGGTGTCACGGGCATCGTCCTCAGCCAGGCTGCCGTCGACCGTGCCTATCACGACACCTACTACGTCGTGGCGCACTTCCACTACGTGATGTCGCTGGGCGCGGTCTTCGGCATCTTCGCCGGCGTCTACTTCTGGATGGGCAAGATGTCGGGCCGGCAGTATCCGGAATGGGCGGGCAAGCTGCACTTCTGGATGATGTTCATCGGCTCGAACCTGACCTTCTTCCCGCAGCACTTCCTGGGCCGCCAGGGCATGCCGCGCCGCTACATCGACTATCCTGAGGCTTTCGCCTACTGGAACTGGTTCTCCTCGATCGGCGCCTTCATCGCCTTTGCGTCCTTCGTGTTCTTTATCGGGATCGTGCTTTATACCCTGCTCGCCGGGCGTCGCGTGACCGAGAACAACTACTGGAACGAATACGCTGACACGCTGGAATGGACCCTGCCCTCGCCGCCGCCCGAACACACGTTCGAGCAGCTGCCGAAGCGTGAGGATTGGGACAAGTCGCACGCGCATTGAGCGTGCTGATCTGAGGGGGCCCCGGGCGGAACATCCCGGGGCCCCTTCCCATTTCCGGTTCCTGGGAGTCTTCCGATGCGCGTCGTCCTGTTCCTTGCGTTCGTCGCGTTGTTCGCGCTGGGCGGCTATCTTGCCCTGACGGGCTGGTTCCTGGCCAAGACGGTTGCCGGAACGCTTGCGCTTGGTCCGCTGGCCACCGCGATTGCTCAGGCCGACCCGCCAGAGGATCCTCTTGTCGTGGGCTACGTCGGCTCGCCGATGGAAGCGCTTGGCTTGCCCTTCGAGACGATCACTCTTGAGACGACGCTGGGGCCGGTCGAGGCCTGGCTGGTGCCGGCCGCGGGGACGGAAGCCGGCCGCGCCATCTATGTCCACGGCATCGCCGGCCGGCGCGAGAACGGGTATCGCCAGTTGTCGATCCTGCATGAGAGGGGCTGGACGGTCCTTCTGACCACCTATCGCAATCACGGCGGGGCGCCGCAGTCGGAAGAGGGTCGCTATGCCTTCGGCCTGACGGAATGGCCGGACCTCGAAGCTGCGGTGGCCTGGTTTGCCCCCGAGCCGGGCGGGCCGGGCCTGCTGGTCGCAGCCGACTCGATGGGGGCCGCCGTTCTGGGCCAGTTCCTCGCGCGAAGCCCGCTGGCGGACCGGGTCGAGGCGATTGCGCTGGACAGCCCTGCAGTCAGTTTTTCGGCGGTAACGCGCCAATTGGCCAGGGTCAACGGATCCTTCCTGGGTGGGGCAGTTGCCTGGACCGCCGGGCGTCTGGTTCCAAGGCTGACCGGCCTGCCACTGTCCGAAGCCGAGGTTGCAGGGGTCTTCACCGCCTTTCCCGGTCCCCTCTTCATTGCCCACGGCACCCAGGACAGCATCGTTCCGTTTGCCCCGTCCGAGGCGCTTGCGGCGGAGCGCAGCGCGCCAACCGCGACACTCTGGACCGGTGCCGACCATCTTGGCTCTTTCGCCGAGGACCCCGCGGCCTACCGCGAGGCGCTTTCGGCCTTCCTTGCCAGCCTGGGCCGCTGATGCCGGATGGATCGGGTCTGTGCCGGCCCGATGGCCTTGCCTGCGACAGCCCGACGCTTTCCTTCGCTCTGCCATAGCCTAGACTTCACGCCATGCCCTACGAATGGCTTTCTTCTGATGACACCGAGTATCGGCTGCACGCATGGCCGCATCGGTCGCTTACCCAACGCGGCTTTGTCTGGTTCCTGGGGATCACTGCCTTCCTGATCGCCCTGCCGATGCTCGCCGTCCTGGGAAGCCCGGTCGTCTGGGCGCTGATGCCCTTCATGGTCGCGACCGTGGCCGCGATCTGGCTTGCCCTTCGCAAGAATGGCAGGGATCGCAGCATCGTGGAGGAGTTGGTCATCACCCCGACCCGGGTAACGCTTGCGCGGCATGGTCCGGGGGGTCGCAAGCAGGAATGGGAGGCCAATCCCCATTGGCTGCGCGTCACCCTGCATGAGGAAGGCGGACCGGTTCCGAACTACCTAACGCTCAAGGCCAAGGGCCGCGAGGTGGAACTCGGGGCCTTTCTGTCGGAAGAGGAACGCATGGCACTGCACGGCGAGGTGAAGGAAGCGCTCCACTCATTACGGTAGGTTGCCCCTTAGCCGAGCCGTGCCTTCACCAGAGCGCCCACCGCGCCGAAATCCATCTGGCCGGTGTGGCGCGCCTTCAGGGCTGCCATGACCTTGCCCACGTCGCGGATGCTGGTCGCCCCGGTTTCAGCGACAGCTGCATCGATGGCAGCGGCCACTTCGTCGGGTGAAAGCTGGCGCGGCAGGAATTCCTGGATGACGGTGATTTCCTCGAGTTCCTTCTCGGCAAGTTCCAGCCGTCCGCCCTCTTCATAAGCCTTGGCAGACTCCTGGCGCTGTTTCACCATCTTGCCCATGATCTGCAGGATTTCGGCCTCGCCCACCTCGCCTGCGTCGGTCTCGCCACGTGTGGCGATCTCGCGATCCTTGATGGCGGCGTTGATCAGGCGCAACGTCGAAAGACGCGCGGCATCCTTGGCCTTCATGGCCTCTTTCAAGGCCGTCTGCAGACGGTCGCGCAGCAGCATGAAATGGTTTTCCCCAGTTTCCCCAGATCGGCACAATACTCTGATCCGCAGGTGACCGCAACCGGGGGTTCTTTTCCTAAGATGTTGACATTGCTTCATAATCCTTTTTCCCTGCGGCCTTGACCCGCTGCCATCCACCCCTTAGGTTCGCGCCAATTTGCCCTCAGGAGAGTCGCCCATGCCCGCGCCGCGCGATGCTACCGCCTGCCTCGCCCTTGCTGACGGCACGATCATCTATGGCAAGGGCTTCGGCGCCGTGGGCGAAACGGTGGCGGAACTCGTCTTCAACACCGCGATGACCGGCTATCAGGAGATCATGACCGACCCCTCCTACGCGGGACAGGTGGTGACCTTTACCTTCCCGCATGTCGGCAATGTGGGCGTCACGCCCGAGGATGACGAGACGGCACGGCCTGTCGCCGCCGGGATGGTGGTGAAATGGGACCCCACCGAACCCTCGAACTGGCGTGCGACCGGTGAGCTGACCGACTGGCTAACGCAGATCGGGCGGATCGGGATGGGCGGGGTCGACACCCGCCGCCTGACCCGGGCGATCCGCCAGCAGGGCGCGCCGCATGTGGCCCTTGCCCATGACCTCGAAGGCCGGTTCGACATCGAGCGGCTGGTCGCCAAGGCGCGGGCCTGGAAGGGCCTCGTGGGCCTTGACCTCGCCAAGGATGTGACCTGCGCACAGAGCTACCGCTGGGACGAAATGCGTTGGGCCTGGCCCGCGGGCTATCAGCGGCGCGAAGGGCCGGGGCTGCGCGTCGTCGCGATCGACTACGGGGCCAAGCGCAACATCCTGCGCTGCCTGGCCTCGGTCGGCTGCGAGGTGACCGTCCTTCCCGCCACCGCCACGGCGGAAGAGGTGCTGGCCCATGACCCGGAAGGCGTATTCCTGTCGAACGGCCCCGGCGATCCGGCAGCGACCGGCGCTTATGCCGTGCCGATGATCCAGGGTGTGCTGGCGAAAGACCTGCCGCTCTTCGGCATCTGCCTAGGCCACCAGATGCTTGCCTTGGCGCTGGGGGCCAAGACGCGCAAGATGAACCACGGCCACCACGGGGCAAACCATCCGGTGAAGGACCTGACCACCGGCAAGGTCGAGATCACCTCGATGAACCACGGCTTCACGGTGGATGCCGACACCCTGCCGAAAGGCGTGGCCGAAACGCATGTCAGTCTTTTCGACGGCACGAACTGCGGGATCGCGGTCACCGGCAAGCCGGTCTTCTCGGTCCAGTACCACCCCGAGGCGAGCCCCGGGCCGCAGGACAGCTTCTACCTTTTCGAACGGTTCGCCGCTGAAATGCAGGCGCGCCGCCCGGCCTGATCCGGTCGCCTTAACCACCTGTTAACCCTGCCTGCGCATGCTTTCTCCTGCGGTCAAACCGGAGGGGGAATGCAGTCGAAGGCAGGCCAGCAGGACTGTACCGCGCCGCAGCGACCTGTCGCGCGGCGCCGTCCTGTCGCAGCCGCACTTCTGCGCAGCGGCCGGGTCACCTCTGACGAGATACTTCAGGCGCTGGCCCATCACGGCCGGGAAGCCGCCCGTTTGCCCGAAGTGCTGCGCGCGCGCGGCTTTGTCGACGAGGACTCGCTGCTGGAGGCAGAGGCGCAGGCCTGGGGACTGCGGCAAGTCCGCATCGCGGAAGTGCTGCCAGATCCCCGCCTGATCGACGCCCTTGGGGCCGAGATGTGCCTGCGCCACGGCCTTGTGCCGTGGCGGCGGGTGGGAGATGTCACCGTGATCGCGCTGTCCCGACCCGAAACCTTCGCAGAACTTCGTCCCCAACTGGAGGCGCGGCTTGGCCCGGTCTGCGCCGGCCTCGCCCCGGCGCGCGACATCGTCGGTGCCATACACGCGCTGCGCGGTGACGAGCTTGCCCGCGCGGCAGAGTTCCGCGTTCCCTCCGGCGAAAGCTGCCGCAACTGGCCCCGTCTGACCAAGGCACCGAAAGTGATCACCTGTCTGGTCCTGCTGGCGATCCTGCTGCTTGTGGCACCCGTCGCCACGGGTCTGGTTCTGCTGGTCTTCTCGTTGCTTTCCCTGCTCGCTCTCGTTGCACTGAAGTTCGCGGCCACGATTGCCGCGCTCTCGGGGCAGTCGTTCAGGCCGGCCACCGATCCCGCCCCGGATGATCCGACCGTGTCGATCATCGTGGCGCTGTATCGGGAAAGCGACATTGCAGGCCGTCTGGTCCGCCGCCTTGCGCGCCTCGATTACCCCGAACATCTTCTCGACGTTATCCTCGCCGTTGAGGCCGGCGACCAGATGACGAGAGAGGCGCTTGATGCGGCAGAACTGCCCCCCTGGATGCGGATCATCATCGTGCCGGAGGGCGAGGTCAGAACCAAGCCGCGCGCGCTGAACCACGCGCTTGACCATGCCTGGGGCGCGATCGTCGGTATCTATGACGCCGAGGATGCGCCAGAATCGGACCAGATCCGCCAAGTGGTGGCGCGCTTCCGCTCCGCCGGCCCGAAAGTGGCCTGTTTGCAAGGGGTGCTGGACTATTACAACCCGCGCACGAACTGGCTCTCACGGTGCTTCACCATCGAATATGCGGGGTGGTTCCGGCTGATCCTTCCCGGCATCGCCCGGCTGGGGCTGGTGGTGCCGCTTGGCGGTACGACACTGTTCTTTCGCCGCAGGATTCTGGACCGACTGGGTGGGTGGGACGCACATAACGTGACCGAAGATGCCGATCTGGGTGTTCGCCTCGCGCGGCACGGCTACCGGACCGAACTGATCAATACCGTCACCATGGAAGAAGCGAACTGTCGAACGCTGCCCTGGATCAAGCAGAGGTCACGCTGGATCAAGGGCTACATCATGACCTGGGCCGTCCACATGCGCGACCCGGGGCTTCTGTGGTGTCAGCTTGGTCCCCGCGCCTTCATCGGGTTCCAGGTCATGTTCCTTGGCACCATCGCCCAGTTCCTGCTGGCACCGCTGATGTGGTCGCTTCTCCTCGTGCCCTTTGGCTTTGATCATCCGCTTCTGACGATGCTTCCGCCCGCGGCCTTCTGGGCGCTGCTGGCCGCTTTTCTTCTGTCCGAGGCTGCGAACCTTACCGTCGGGATCGTCGGCATCCGGCGGACTGGCCATAGGCTTTCGGCCTGGTGGGTGCCGACCATGAAGCTTTACTTCCCGCTGGCAACCGTCGCCGCCTACAAGGCCGTCCTCGAACTGGTGACGAAGCCATTCTACTGGGACAAGACCACGCATGGGCTTTTCGACCATGTGGCCGATCCGGTACCGGCAATTGCGCGGAAAGCAGTGCTAGCGCAGCCGAAGCTCGCCCGCCTCGACCCTTAGCCGGGTCTCGAAGGCACGGCTGATGTGCATCTTCAGCGCCTGATAGGCGGCCTCGCCGTCACCCGCCTCGATGGCCGCAACGATCTGGTCGTGTTCGACCAGCGCCACCTCGTCACGCCCTTCGGCGGCGAAGGAGGTGTTCGCCATCAGCGCCATCGACCGATGCACGAGGTCAAGCTGCTGGACGAGGAAGCGGTTGTGGCTGGCGAGGTGGATCTGCTTGTGAAACCGCTTGTTCGCCCGGCTGAGCTGGCGCGGATCGCCGCCCAGCAGCGCGCGGTCCTCTGCCACCATGCTGCGCAGGACCCGCACCTCTTCCGGTGTGGCATGACGGGCGGCAAGCCGGGCGGCGAGGCCCTCAAGCTCGGTCCGGACGGTGTAGAGATCGGCAAGCTGGTTGTGGTCAAGACTGGCCACGATCAGGCTGCGCCCGTCCCGCGTCAGCATCGCCTGGGTTTCCAGCCGCTGCAGCGCCTCGCGCACCGGGGTGCGGCTTACGCCCAGCCGTTCGGCCAGTTCGCTTTCGACCAGGCGATCGCCGGGCTTGTAATCACCCGCCTCGATCGCCTCGAGGATCAGCGTATAGGCATCTTTCTGCACCGGCTTTGGCCCCCGTTATGCGCGTTGCCGGACCCTACCGCCTCTCGCGACCCGCAATCAACCCTTCCCAAGGCTGGCAGGCCGGGCTAGATCCCGCGCATGCCGAAGGAAGCCTTCAACCGCGTCACGACCTGGGTCTTTGACCTCGACAACACGCTTTACCCGCCGCACATGCGCCTTTTCGACCAGATCGAGGTCAGGATGACCGACTGGGTGATGCGCGCCTTGCAGGTGGACCGGGCGCGGGCCGACCATCTGCGCGCGCATTACTGGGCCACCTATGGCACCACCCTGGCCGGCCTGATGGCCGAGCATGACGTCGAACCCGGCCCCTACCTGAACGAGGTGCATGACATCGACTTCAGCGTGCTGGCCCCCGATCCCGCCCTGTCCGACGCCATCGCCGCCCTGCCCGGACGCAAGATCGTCTACACCAACGCGTGCCAGCCCTATGCCGAACGGGTGATTGCCGCGCGGGGGCTTTCCGGCCGGTTCGACGCGGTCTACGGCGTCGAACATGCGCGCTTTCACCCCAAGCCCGCGGCCGAGGCCTTTGCCACTGTGTTTGGCCTTGACGGGCTTGACCCGACCTCTGCCGCGATGTTCGAGGATGACAGCCGCAACCTGCTGGTGCCACATGCGCTGGGGATGCAGACCGTCCATGTCGCCCCCGCAGCTCAGCCTGCGCCGCACATCCATCACCACACGAGCGACCTTGCCGCCTTCCTTGCAGGCCTGGTGGAGTGACGGAACGTCACAGCCCCTGACCTTTCGCCAAGCACGCCCTATCTCCTCGAAAACCGCAGGAGACGACGATGACCGCCACAGCGACCGCCTACATCCCTTCGCCCGCCGGCCGCGTGCTGCGCGCCCTTCCTGTGATCGGCCGTGTCGTCCGCGAGATCGAGCGCGAGATCGACACCGTCTATTACCTGATCGTCATCCTTCTGACCGCTCTGGTCCTCGCCGTACAGGCCTGGGGCCTTGCGGCGCTGGTGGTGACGGCGGTTGCCTTTGTGCCGGTGATGTTCGTGCTGCTGATCTGGATCACGCTGCCCTGACGAACGGTCGCGGGACAAGCTGTCCTCTGGTCCTTTCCGCACCGGCGGCCTAAGCTTTGCTGGCAGAGGTGGGTCAGATGCGTGAGACAGCGGATATCCTGATTTCTGGTGGTGGTGTCGCAGGCCTTTCGGCTGCGGCAGCACTTGGTTCGGCCGGGTTTCGGGTGATCTGTGTCGATCCGACGCCCCCCGTGACCGATGCCGCGGATGACGGGGCGGACCTTCGCACGACGGCATTCCTGCGGCCCTCGATCCGGGTTCTGAGCGAGGCCGGTCTCTGGGACCGGCTGGCCCCTCATGCGGCGCCCCTGCAGGTGATGCGGATCATCGACGCCGGCGGAGCCGAGCCGGTGGCGCGCCTCATAAAGGACTTCGATGCCGCCGAGATTTCGGACCAGCCGTTCGGGTGGAACCTGCCGAACTGGCTGCTCCGGCGCGAAATGGTGGCACGGCTTGGCGAGCTGCCGCTTGTGAGCTTCCGGCCCGGGGTCGGTTTCGCCCGGATGCTGGTGCGCGACTCCGCCGCCCTGGTGACGCTGACCGATGGCACGCAGGTCACCGCCAGGCTTGTCGTCGGCGCAGATGGTCGCAACTCGCCCGTGCGCGAAGCCGTCGGGATCGGCGCACGGACCTATCGCTACGGCCAGAAGGCGCTGGCCTTCGCCGTAGGCCACGACCTGCCGCATGAGAATGTCTCGACCGAGGTTCATCGTTCGGGCGGGCCATTCACTCTGGTTCCCCTGCCCGACCGCGATGGCCGCCCCGCCTCGGCCGTGGTCTGGATGGAGACGGGGCCTGAGATCGCGCGCCTGGTCGGCCTTCCCGTCCCTGATTTCGAAGCCGAGATGACGGCACGGTCCTCCGGCGTCCTTGGCCCGTTGACACTGCTGACCCGGCGGTCGGTCTGGCCGATCATCAGCCAGATCGCCGACCGGATGGCTGCCACGCGCACCGTCCTTCTGGCCGAGGCCGCGCATGTCGTGCCCCCCATCGGCGCGCAGGGGCTGAACATGAGCCTGGCGGACCTGACCTGTCTTCTGGACCTTGCCGCACAGCATCGCGACGATCCCGGCGTTTCTGCGGTGACCGACGCCTACCATAAGCGGCGGCACCTTGAGGTGCAGGCCCGGGTGACCGGCATTGACATCCTGAACCGGGCGTCGATGGCCGGCGCCCAGCCCTTGCGTGACCTGCGGATGCAGGCGCTCGGGCTGCTCTACTCCGCTGCCCCGGTGCGCCAGACTTTGATGCGGGCGGGGCTTGGCGTAGGTCTTCGGACATTGCGGTGAAGCAGATTTGTGCACTTCTGCACAGTGCTGTCTCAAGCGGACCATGCGGACGGATCCCGGACCGACTTCGTGAGCAAAAGCGCGGCAGTTTTCACGTTTCTCCGTGAGAATTCCGGGATTTCGCGCACAAGACCCACGACCGGTCACATTCCGGCGAAGCGCAGCGAGCAAGGCGTGATTTTCCTTTCCGCACGCCAAGACCCATCTTCGCTCTACCGCCCAACGCAAAGGGCGCCAAAACAAAATCAAAGGGTTACATCATGAAACATCTGCTTCTCGCCTCTGCCTTGGTCGCCGTATCCGGCTTTGCCGCCATCGCCCAAGAGGCCCCGGTTCCCCTGTCGGCCGCGCTGACGGCGAAGATCCTGACGCTGGTTCCCGATGCGGACCTGTCCAACCTGACCAACGCCCAATACGCGCAGCTGGTCAGCCTCTTCTCGAACTCGGAGAACCTCAGCTCGGGCGCGAATCCGGCTGGTGCGGTCAAGGCGATCATTGGCGCCCAGTGATTTCCGACCTTACAGGTCAGAAACGCACAGACCGTAACGCGCAGGCCGGAGAGTTCCTCTCCGGCCTGTTCGCTTTACATCACGGCGTCGACGGCCCGCTTCAGCCGGGCCACGGTCGCGTCCACATCCTTCAGCTTGTCGAGGCCGAAGAGTCCCAGCCGGAAGGTGCGGAACTCCGGTCCCTCACCCACCTGAAGCGGTACGCCGGCGGCGATCTGCACGCCTTCCGCCCGGAACTTCGCGCCATTCTGGATCTCGGGCTCCGTGGTGTAGCTGACGACCACGCCCGGCGCCTGGAAGCCCTCGGCCGCCACTGAAGGCGCGCCCTTTTCGGCCATCATCCCGCGCACCGCCCGCCCCAGCGCCCATTGCGCGGCCTTGGCTTCGGCAAAGCCCATCGCCTTCGTCTCGACCATCGCGTCGCGGAAGCCCATGATCGCATCGGTTGGCATCGTCGCATGATAGGCATGGCCGCCCTTTTCATAGGCCTCCATGATCGCGCGCCACTTCTTCAGGTCCACGGCAAAGCTGTTCGACGTGGTCTCGGCCAGCCGCGCCTCGGCCCGGGGACTCATCACCACCACCCCGGCGGAGGGAGAGGCCGACCAGCCTTTCTGCGGGGCCGAGATCAGCACGTCGACTCCGGTGGCCTCCATATCCACCCAGATGCACCCGCTTGCGATGCAGTCGAGCACCATCAGCGCCCCCACCTCATGCGCGGCGGCGGCCATCCGGGTGATGTAATCGTCCGGCAGGATGATCCCGGCGCTGGTCTCGACATGGGGCGCAAAGACCGCGTCGGGCCGCACCTCACGGATCTTCGCCACAACTTCGTCGATCGGCGGGGGCGCATAGGGGGCCTGGGCGTGGTTCCCTTGCTGGCGCGCCATCACCACGGTCGTCTCGGTCGCAAAGCCACCGGCGTCGAAGATCTGCGTCCAGCGGAAACTGAACCAGCCGTTCCGGACGATCAGCACCCGGCCCTGCCCGAACTGGCGCGCGACCGCCTCCATCGCATAGGTTCCGCCGCCGGGGACAAGCGCCACGGCGCTGCCCCTGTAGACCTCCTTCAGCATGCCCGAGACTTCGCGCATCGCCTGCTGGAAACGGGCCGACATGTGGTTGAGGCTGCGGTCGGTGAAGACGACCGAGAATTCCTCCAGCCCCTCGGGGTCGATATGGGCGTGCAATCCGGGCATTCTCAGGTCCTTTCCGAAACGCGGTGGCGGGCGCGGGCCAGCCAGTCGGGGTTGATCTCGATACCCCAGCCGGGGGCGTCGGTGACAGTGGCATGGCCGTCCTCGATCCGGTAGGGATCACCGAGGAACAGGCCGTCCTGCCAAGGGTAGTAATCTAATCCCTCGATCGAGAATTCCAGATACTTCCCGGCATTCGGGATCGCGCGCAAGAGGTGCATCGTGCACATCGTGACCAGGCCAAGGTTCGCCGCATGGGGCGTGATCGGCAGGCCTGCCTTCTCGCCCATCCGGCAGACCTCCAGCGTCCGGCAGATGCCGCCAAGGTACATGATGTCGGGCTGCAGGATGTCGACCGCCTTGTGCTCGATGGCCAACTGCCAGGCGGTCAACTCGCAATCCTGCTCGCCCCCGGCCACATCGAGCGACAGGGCCGCGCGGACCTCGGCGGTCTGGTCGACCTCCCAGTAGGGACAGGGTTCCTCGAAATGGCCGATGCCGTGGTCTTCCAGCATCCGGCCAACTGCGATGGCGCGCGCGGGCGAATAGCAGGAATTGCCATCAACCAGTTTCTCAACTCCATCGCCGAGTGCCTTGGAAACAATGGGAATAACTGCTTCTGTCCGCCCCGGCCATTCGTCCCGGTCGCGACCGCATTCCGCGCCGACACGCCATTTGAAGGCGTCAAAGCCGAAGGTGTCCCGCAGCTTGACGAAACGCGCGGCCTCATCCTCGGGCGTGATGTCGCGCTTCATCGAACTGGCGTAGGCCCGCACCTTGCCGGGCGACCCACCCAGCAGCGTCACAACCGGCTTTCCCGCAACTTTGCCCCGCAGGTCCCAGACCGCAGTGTCGAGCCCAGCCTGTGCCCGGCGAAGGTAACTGCCGGGGAACTTGTGCTCGCGCTCGTAGATCAGGCGCAACGTGTCCTCAAGGTCGGCGACCCCGGTTCCCAGTGCATGCGGGGCAATCTGGCGATGGAAGACCTCGGCGGTCAGGTCGGCCTGATAGGTTGAGGTCTGTCCCCAGCCCACATCGCCCGTGTCGGCCGTCACCTTCACAAAGCAGACGAAGGGCGTGTCGAAGGTTTCCAGCTTTGCGATCTTCATGGCTTCTCTCTGGCTGCTTGTCGTGCGACTTCGTCTTCTCCTCGCGACGAGCGCATGAAATGCGACGAGGAGCAGCCCGACCCTACCCGGCGACAATCACCGTTTCCCGACCGTTTCCGCCACTCCCAAGGGTCCGGGGCGACGTTCTTCGGTCAGAAGGACATTCGCCTCGACGTTGCCCACGCCCGGCAAGGTCATGATCCGTCGGCGCAGGACGCGTTCGAAATCCGCGATGTCGCGGGCGACCACCCGCAGGCGATAGTCGAAAAGCCCCAGCACGTGCTGCACCACCTGAACTTCGGGGATCGCCTGCACCGCGCGTTCGAAGTCTTCAAGGCTGACCCGCCCCTTCGTGGCAAGCTTCACCCCCAGGAACACCGTCACCCCGAACCCCAGCTTCTCACGGTCAACCTCTACCGCAAGGCCCTTCAGTACCCCCGCCTCTTCCAGCCGACGGGCGCGCCGCCAAGTCGCCGGTTGCGACAGGCCCAACCGACGGCCTAGCTCACCCGCCGAAAGCGTGCCGTCGGCCACCAGCTCCCGCAGGATTGCCCGGTCGATGTCATCCAGATCAATCACAGCGGCATCCCCCCGGTTTCCTTGATCGTCGACACCAGCATCAGCGCCTCGACCTCGGCGATATGGGGCAGCGTGAGGATGCGGTCGCGGTAGATCCCGGTCCAATGGCTCATGTCGCGGGCGATCACGTTCAGGCGCACGTCAACCCGGCCAAGGAAGGTCTCGATGGCGATGACCTCCGGCACCTCGCGCGCGGCCGCGATGAATTCGTCGAAGGCCCGGGGGTTGGTCTTGTCGAGCGTGAAGCGCAGGCTGACCTCGACCTCATACCCCATGGCCCGCCAGTCGATGAGCGCCCCTTCCGCCCGGATCACGCCGCCCGCGCGCAACCGGTCGAGCCGCCGCCACAGCGTGGCAGGTGTGACCCCGGCGCGGGCCGCGAGTGCCGCGCGCTCCAGCCCCGGCTCGGCCAGCCAGTACCGAAGGATACGCCGATCGGTATCATCGAGTTTCATGATATTTTCGGAACAACGTGACTTCGTGCATGAGTTTTCGCAGAAAACTCGTCCAGCGTCAAAGATTGCACAAGTTGCAGCGCAGAATTGCCTACCTTGCCGCCATCAACACCAATGGAGGACGCCCGATGCGCGTTTACTACGACCGCGACTGCGATGTGAACCTGATCAAGGACAAGAAGGTCGCCATTCTCGGCTATGGCTCCCAGGGCCACGCCCATGCGCTGAACCTGCGCGATTCCGGTGCGAAGAACGTCGTCGTGGCGTTGCGCCCGGGTTCGCCCTCGGCGAAGAAGGCCGAAGGTGAGGGCCTCAAGGTCATGGGCATCGCCGAGGCTGCCGCCTGGTGCGACCTGATCATGTTCACCATGCCCGACGAGCTTCAGGCCGCAACCTACAAGCAGTATGTCCACGACAACCTGCGCGAAGGCGCCGCCATCGCCTTCGCTCACGGCCTGAACGTGCACTTCGGCCTGATCGAGCCGAAGAAAGGCGTCGACGTCATCATGATGGCCCCCAAGGGCCCCGGCCACACCGTCCGTGGCGAATACACCAAGGGCGGCGGCGTCCCCTGCCTCGTGGCCGTCCACCAGGATGCGACCGGCAAGGCGATGGAAATCGGCCTTTCTTACTGCTCGGCCATCGGCGGCGGGCGTTCGGGGATCATCGAGACCAACTTCCGTCAGGAATGCGAAACCGACCTCTTCGGTGAACAGGCGGTCCTCTGCGGCGGCCTGGTTGAGCTGATCCGCATGGGCTTCGAGACGCTGGTCGAAGCGGGCTATGAGCCGGAAATGGCCTATTTCGAGTGCCTGCACGAAGTAAAGCTGATCGTGGACCTGATCTACGAAGGCGGCATCGCCAACATGAACTACTCGATCTCGAATACCGCCGAATACGGCGAGTATGTCTCCGGCCCGCGCATCCTGCCTTACGCTGAGACGAAGGCCCGGATGAAGGCGGTCCTGACCGACATCCAGACCGGCAAGTTCGTCCGCGATTTCATGCAGGAAAACGCCGTCGGCCAGCCCTTCTTCAAGGCGACCCGCCGGATCAACGACGAGCACCAGATCGAGAAAGTCGGCGAGAAGCTGCGCGCCATGATGCCCTGGATCGCCAAGGGCAAGATGGTCGACCGCGCGCGGAACTGACCTGCGCCCGTCAAGCGAATCCGGAATGTCGGGCCGGGGGAGCAATCCTCCGGTCCGATCTCATTCAGCCCGCCCGGCCAAAGCACGACAGCAAACGCGGTTCTGCCGACAGCGCATAAGCAGAAGGTCCTATTCACCTTGGAAGGAGAGTTGCTAGCATGCGTTTACCTTTCGGCACCCAGCGAGGATCACGATGCGAACCGCAACCGGCATGACGCTGATGGCCCTCCTTCTGGGCACAACCCTTGCCTTCCCTCCCGCCGTGCTGGCGCAAGAGGCGACGGCAGCGCCGGAGGAAGCGACCGCAGGCGCATCGGTCTTCTCTGCCGAGGACCTCGACACCATGATGGCGCCGGTCGCGCTTTATCCCGATCCGCTTCTTGCCCAGGTCCTGATGGCCTCGACCTATCCGGTCGATGTGCTGAAGGCTGACCGGTTCCTTCTCAAGAACGCGGGGCTTGACGACAAGGCCCGCAGCGCGCTTGTCGCCGAACAGGACTGGGCGGACCCGGTCAAGGAACTTGCGGCCGGGTTTCCTGAACTCGTCTCGCGCATGGCCGAGCACATGGACTGGACCGAACAGACCGGCAATGCGGTGATCGCCCAGACCGATGACGTGCTGGCCTCGCTGCAGCGGCTGCGGGCGCAGGCCAAGCTGAACGGCTACCTTGAAGACAACGAGGCGATGACGGTCGAGGAAGACCCGGAAAGCGGCAGCATCACCATCAGCTCGGCCAACCCCGAGGTGGTCTATGTGCCGCAGTATACCGAAACGGTCTACACCCAGCCCGCGCCGGCCACTCCCATCTACGTCACAGACGAGAACGACTGGGACGACTATCTCGCCACCGGCGCGATCATCTGGGGCAGCGCCGTCATCATCGACGAGATCTTTGACGATGACGACTGGGACGACGACTGGAACCACTGGTACGGCGGGAATGGCGGCGGCAACAGCATCGACTGGGACGGCGACATCAACATCGACAACGGCATCAACATCGGGAACGGGAACGGCAACGACATTGGCGGCGGGATCGACATCGGCAACGGTATCGGCAACGGCGGGATCGGCAATGGCGGGATTGGCAACGGCAACGGCGGTCTGGGCAACTTTGAACGCCCGACGACCCTTCCGGCAACCCTGCCCGGTCGGCTGGGCGATGTCGACTCGGACCGCCTGAGCAACAGGAAAGATGGCAGCTTCAAGCCATCCGATGCCAGCCGCGACGCCGCGCGCGAAAAGATCGCTAAGGCCAAGGTCAATCGGGGCACGGGAGGCGGGGTCGCGACACTGCCCGCCGTGACAGGGAAGGCCGATCTGGGGAAGGTCAACAAGTCTGCCAAGCCTTCGGTCAAGCTGCCCCAGGTCTCGAAACCGACCAACAAGGCGGCAAAGCCCGCCAACACAATACCGAAGTCGATTGCCAAGCCGAAGAAACCCGCCGCTGCCAAAGGCAATCTCAACGTCTCGAAAAAGAAGGCCGCGCCGGTCTATCTTCCCTCGTCGGGGAACCGGGCAGGTGCGGCCTCGCTGCGCGGCAACAAGAGCCTGAAGGGGAACCGCTGAGATGGCACGCTTCATGAAACCGCTCCCATCTGCGCTTGCTGCCCTGTTTGTCTCGACAGGCATGGTCCTGGCCGAACCGGCCATCTTCGCCTCGCCCGAAGCCGCGTCCAAAGCCTTGGTCGCGGCCCTGCAGGCTCAGGACCGCGCTGCCTTGCTCACGATCTTCGGGCCAGAGTCGGAAGACCTGATCAGTTCCGGCGATGCCGACGAAGACGCCGAGGCCCGCGAACGCTTCCTTGCCGAATTTGGCACGGAGCACCAGATCGTGACTGCGGGAGACAACCGCGCCGAACTTCACATCGGCCGCACGCTCTGGCCCTTCCCCGTGGCGATGACGAAATCCGAGGCAGGCTGGAGCTTCGACGTCGAAGGCTCGCGCGAGGAAATCCTGGCGCGGCGGATCGGGATGAACGAGCTCGACGTGATCGCACTCATGGAGCGCGCGGTCGAGGTTCAGGCGGCATTCCGGCAGGTCGATTATGACGGCGACGGCGTGATGGAGTTCGCTTCCTCGATCCTTTCCACCCCCGGCCAGCGCGACGGTCTTTACTGGCCGCCCGAGGAAGGCACGCCCGAAAGCCCGATCGGCGCCTTCATGGCCCAGGCCGCCGCCGACGGGGTAAGCATCGATGGCGTGGACCAGGCCCCGGTGCCATTTCTGGGCTACTTCTTCCGCATCCTGACCCGGCAGGGCGAAGCCGCCCCCGGTGGCGCCTATGACTACATGGTCAACGGCAACATGGTCTCGGGCCACGCGCTTCTCGCCTATCCTGCCGAACCGGGCCAGTCCGGCGTGATGAGCTTCATGATGGGCGAAAGCGGCCAGATCTACGAGGCCAACCTCGGCGAGGCGACGCTTGATGTCGCCGGCGCGATCGACAGCTTCAACCCCGGCGAAGGCTGGACGAAGCTGGACTCGGAATAACGGCGGCCTGTCGCCCGGGCTGCCGGTCAGGCAGTCCGGGAAGCCGAGCCGGATTGCAGAGAGCTGCGAACCGCTTCGACAATACCGTCGACGATCTCGGCCAGAAGGTCCTCGTCCTCGCATTCCGCCATGACCCGCACGAGGGGCTCGGTCCCGGATTTGCGGATCAGGAGCCGGCCCTTGCCGGCGATCCTTTCCTCGCTGGCGCGGATGACGTCCTGCACCGCCTCGGCCTCCAGGGGCCTTGCGCCGTCGGTGAAGCGGACGTTCTTCAGAAGCTGCGGCACGGTCTCGAAGCTCCGGGTCAGGTCACTTGCGGCGCGGCCGGTGCGGACCATCTCGGCCAGGAACTGCAGCCCCGCGATCAGCCCGTCGCCGGTGGTGGCATAGTCGGTCATCACGATGTGGCCCGACTGTTCGCCCCCGAGGTTGAAGCCGCCTTCCCGCATCCGTTCCACGACGTAACGGTCGCCGACCGCTGTCCGCTCCAGCCGCAGGCCGCGCGCGGCCAGGAACCGCTCCAGCCCCAGGTTCGACATCACCGTGGCGACCAGCGCGCCCCCGGCAAGGCGTCCTTCCTCGGCCCAACGGGCAGCGAGAAGGGCCATGATCTGATCGCCGTCGGCCACCCGGCCCGTCTCGCCCAGGATCATCACCCGGTCGGCATCGCCGTCGAGACTGATGCCCACATGCGCGCCATGCGCCACGACCGCCTCGGCCGCCGTCTCAGTATGGGTCGATCCGCAGCGGTCGTTGATGTTGGTGCCGTTCGGCGCGACGCCCACCGGGATCACTTCGGCGCCAAGCTCCCACAGAACCTCGGGCGCGCAACGGTAGGCCGCCCCGTTGGCGCAATCGACCACCACTTTCAGCCCGTCCAGCCGCAGGCCCGTCGGGAAGCTGGTCTTGACGAACTCCTGATAGCGTCCCCGCCCGTCCTCGATCCGCTTGGCGCGGCCGATGTTCTCGGGCTTGGCAGGGGTGACCTCGCCTTCCACCATGGCCTCGATCTCGGCCTCGGCCGCGTCACTCAGCTTGAACCCGTCCGGGCCGAAGAACTTGATCCCGTTGTCCTGGTGCGGGTTATGGCTGGCCGAGATCATGACCCCAAGATCGGCGCGCATCGAGCGGGTGAGGTAGCCCACCGCCGGTGTCGGCACGGGTCCAACCAGAAGCACGTTCATGCCGGTCGAGGTCAGCCCCGCCGTCAGCGCGTTTTCCAGCATATAGCCGGAAAGCCGGGTGTCCTTGCCGATCACCACACGATGCGCAGACGACCCGTCACGGCGGAAATACCGCCCGGCGGCAGCCCCCAGCTTAAGCGCGAGTTCCGCCGTCATCGGCCAGCTGTTCGCCCGCCCGCGCACCCCATCGGTCCCGAAAAGCTTGCGCGTCATGCCGGTCCCCCCCCGAGCCCATCCTCCCGCGTCGCCTGCCACAGCCGCAGGGCCTGCCGGGTTTCAGCCACGTCATGCACACGGGTGATCTGGACACCTTGGGCAAAGCCTTCCAGCGCCACGGCCAAAGAACCGGGAACGCGGGCCGCAGGCGCCTCGGCCCCGCCGATCGACCCGATGAACCGCTTCCGCGAGGCGCCCAGCAGGATCGGGCAGCCCAGACCGTGAAACATCGAGATCCGCCGAATCAGGGCGAGGTTGTGTGCCGAGGTCTTGCCGAAGCCGATGCCCGGATCGATCGCGACCCGTGCGCGCGGGATCCCCATCTGTTCGGCCCAGATCAGGCGGGCCTCCAGATCGTCATAGACGTCCAGCAGCACATCGGCATAACGCGGGTCATCCTGCATCGTCTGCGGCGTGCCCTTCGCGTGCATCAGCACCATCGGCACGCCCTGCTGGGCGATGAACGGCCCAAGGGCGGGGTCGAACGCAAGGCCAGAGACATCGTTGACCAGCGTCGCCCCGGCCCGGATCGCCGAAATCGCCACCATCGCCTTCCGCGTGTCGACCGAGATCGGGCCGCGCAGGCCACCGGCCCGCAGCGCCTCGATCACCGGGGCGGTGCGGGCGATCTCGGTCGCGACCGGCACGTCCTGCGCCCCAGGCCGGGTGCTTTCGCCGCCGATGTCCAGGATCTCGGCGGCCTTGGCCATGTACCGGCCATGCGCGACCGCCGCGTCGATCGAGGCGAATTCGCCCCCGTCCGAAAAGCTGTCCGGCGTCACGTTCAGGATGCCCATCAGCCTCGGCCGGTCCATCGACAGGCCGGCGAAATCGGGCCGAGGCGCGGTCAGCCGAAGGAGGACGTCTTGCGGGCAATCCCGGGCCACGATCAGCCGGGGCGGCGCGGTGCGGGACAGGACTTCGACCCGGTCAAACCAGCACCACCCTCCGGCCAAGGTATAGGCCTTGGCCGGGCGGGCCAGATCGGTCATCGCAATCGGTCTGAAATAATCCATCCCATCCGATTGGCCGAAGCCCGCCCGCTTGGCAAGAGGGAAGGCTCAGGCCCGGCTTACCGGGATGCGGCTTCCTGCCGGAACGGCAACATCTCCGTGAACGATCAGCCCCGAGGCGCCCATCGTTTCAGCCAGCCACAGCGCCAGGCTGACCGGCGCGGTCCCCTGCGGCCCGTCGACGGCATCAAGGACCAGCTTTGACGGAGCCCAGACCACCGTCTGCCCGCGCCGCATCGCCCACACGATCTCGGTCCGCGTGGCAACGACGACGCAGCGCGCATCGCGGGCCGCAAGGGTCCAGGCGTTCTGCTCGATGGCCAGAAGGTCGATCCGCCGCTGGGTCGGTTTGTGGCCCGTCACGGGACGCGGCAGGTCGGGAAGGCCCACGGTCAGGATCAGCGGCATCCCGCGTGCCTGCAAGGCGTCGAGCCGCGCCGAAAGATCCGCCGCCGCGATGGCGGCATTGTCCAGGAAGACGACCAGCGGGTGCACCCCGTCATCGACAGCGAGTTGCGGCCGGGCGGCGCGGGACCGGGCAATCTCGACCCCCAGCGCATAGGGCCCCACGTCCAGCTTCTCGATCCGGATGAAGACCCGCATCGCCGCGGCTTCGGCAAGGATCCGGTCGGCCACCCGCTCGGCCAGCGTCTCCAGGAGGTTCAGCCGTTCGGCTGCCAGTTCGGCGGCAATCGCCTCGGTGATCCGGTCATAGCTCAGGATGCGGTCGACATCGTCCATGAGGGGTTCGGTGACCGGCCTGACCTCGACCACGACATTGAAGCGCAGCCGCTGCCGGTGCCCCCGTTCCTTCTGGAAAGCACCGATATCGGCCTCGACGATATGGTCGCGCAGCGAAATGCGGTCACGCGGATCGGTCGAGGCCGAAGCCTCGGCCCGGTCTTCGGGATGGGCGAAGGCAAGCTCGATGTCGGTAGTGGTCATGGCTCGGCCCTTCCGTCTGTCGCGCGCTTCATAGCACGCGGGCGCAGGATACCAAGTGCGCAGGCGGCACCCGGACCCCGCCCGGCGACATCAGCCGCTGAACCCGGCCTTGCGGTAGAAGAGATGCGCACCGATCGTTGTGGTATGGGCATAGCGCCGTGACCAGCTGGGCCGGACCGAGCGGGTGTGGAAATGCGTGGCCCCTTCGGTCAGCAGGCGCGGGGCACCATCCAGCATCGCCCGGGCGATCCGCCCGGCAAGGTCCGCGGCCCCCTTCTCGCGCATCCGGTCGGTGCGGCCGTCGCAGATGTAGGAAAACTGACACCCGCCGCTGCCGCGCTGGCGCACGACGCCGCAGACGGTGCGCGGGTAAAGCGGGCTGTCCACCCGGTTCAGGATGACCTCGGCCACCGCGATCTGGCCTTCCAGGCTTTCGCCACGGGCCTCGAAATAGATCGCCTCGGTCAGGCATTGCCATTCGGCGTTGCCCTCTGGGGTGGGCTGCGCCATCAGCCAGTCCTCCGTCAGACCATCGGTCAGGGCCGAGGCCGACACGGGGGCAAGCGTGTAGGGCGGGATCGAAAGGGAGGCATCGGGGACCATCGCCACGACCGGGGCAAGGGCGGCCGCGAACCGGTCGGCAACCGGCTCGGACCCATCGCCAAGGCCGGTCGCCGCCACGAGCGCAACTGCGCGGGCCACTTGGAAAACGATCATTCTGCACTTCCGTCGTTGTTGTCGTTCCGGCGGAAGTTCCCCCGCCGTGCAAGCAGGCGGCGAGGTAGGGGAAAGCATTTGCTGGGTCTACTACTGTTGCAGAATTACAACTGAATTGGCACTGTGTTCGGCAGAAACTCGCCGAAAAATGAATGCGTCCACCTGAGGAAAATCCGGCAAGCCGCTTATTTTAAACAGTTTTCGCCCTATCGGCGAGTGCTTGGTGCGCCGCTGCGAGTCGGGCCATCGGAACCCGGAACGGCGAGCAGGAAACATAGTCGAACCCGGCATTCCGGCAGAAGGCAATGGACTCCGGGTTGCCACCATGTTCGCCGCAGATCGACAGCGTCAGGTCGGACCTTGTCCGCCGCCCGCGCTCGGCGCCGATGTGCAGAAGCTCGCCCACCCCGTCGACGTCAAGGATATGGAACGGGTCCTCGGGATAGACCCCAAGCCTTACATATGAGTTCATAAAGCGCCCGGCGTCGTCGCGGCTGAGGCCATAGGTCATCTGAGTCAGGTCGTTCGTCCCGAAGGACAGGAAGGCTGCGTGCTGGGCAATCTCGCCCGCGCGAAGGGCGGCGCGCGGGGTTTCGACCATGACCCCCAGCTTGTAGTCGAAATCGGCCCCGGCCCGGGTGCGGACAAGGGCCGCGACCGCATCGATCCGGGTCTTGACCAGTTCCACCTCGCGCCGGGCGCTGACGAGGGGGATCATGATCTCGGGCACCACCGGCGCGCCGCGGCGGGCGCTTTCCAGCGTCGCCTCGAAGATCGCCTGAACCTGCATGTCGTAGATCTCCGGCAGGACGACGCCCAGCCGCACGCCCCGCATGCCCAGCATCGGGTTCACCTCGGTCAGCGCCTCAGCGCGGCGGGTGACTTCCGAGAGTGGGCGGTCCAGCGCCTCGGCAAGGTCCCGCAACCCTTCGCGATCTAGGGGCAGGAATTCGTGCAGCGGCGGGTCGAACAGACGAATGCAGACCGGAAGCCCCTGCATGATTTCAAAGAGTTGCACGAAGTCGGCGCGCTGCATCGGCAAAAGCCGGGTAAGCGCCGCGGCACGGTCGGTCGGCGTGTCGGCGAAGATCATCTCGCGCATCACGATCAGCCGGTCTTCATCGAAGAACATGTGCTCGGTCCGGCAAAGACCGATCCCCTCGGCCTCGAACTTGCGCGCCGTCTCGGCGTCTGCCGGGGTGTCGGCATTGGCGCGCACCCCGATGTCGCGCACCGCGTCGGCCCAGCTCAGAAGCCGGCGGAAGCTGTCGTCGAGCGCGGGGGGCAGCATCTCGGCCGCCCCGGCCAGCGCCTCGCCTTTCGAGCCGTCCAGCGTGACGACATCGCCTTCCCGGAAGACGCGGCCATCGGCGGCGGTCAGCTTCTTGTCGCGCGTGTCCAGCCGCATGTCCGACGCACCCACAACGCAAGGCAGGCCAAGACCCCGCGCGATCACCGCGGCATGGCTGGTCATCCCCCCCCGTTCGGTCAGCACGGCGGCCGAGGAATGCATGCCCCGGATATCCTCGGGCGAGGTTTCGCGGCGCACGAGGATGCAAGGCTCCCCCTTCGAGGCGCTGGCCTGCGCGGCGGAGGACGAGAAGACAAGCCTGCCCGTCGCCGCGCCGGGCGAGGCGGCGATGCCTTTTGCGATCACGTCGCGGGTGCCGCGCGGGTCGACCTGGTGGTGGAGAAGTTCCGACAGCGCCTGCGGCTCGACGCGGAGGATCGCTTCCTCCTTCTCGATCACGCCATCTTCGGCCAGGGCCACGGCGATGCGCAGACCGGCACGGGCCGAGCGTTGCACCTTTACTGCATCAAGAACGGCTAACCTGCCGTCTTCAATGGTGAATTCGATCTGCATCTCTTCCCGCAGCCGCGCCCGGCAGGTGGCACCATGGGCGACGAGAGTGGCGAAGATCTCGGGTGCCACATCCTCCAGCGAAGGGCCGCGCGGGTCGCGGGTGAGGTAGAGCGCTTCGGTCGTCTTCAGGGCATCGCGGCCCTGGCTTTGGCCAAGGTAGCGACCGATGATATGGGGCTGGCCGGTGACCGGGTCGACGAACTGGATCACGCCCGAGCCGGAAATCCCCTGCCCTATCCCTTGTGCCATTTCCTGCACGACAAGGCCCAAAGCCGCTTCATCTGGTGCCCCCTTCGCCTGACGCAGAAGGCGGGCGGAGGTGCCTTCCCAGGCGCGGGCCATGGAGCGGAGGACCTCGGACAGCTGACGGGCGGGGTCTTCGGGGAAGGGTTCGTCGGTCTCGACCTCGTAATGCCGCAAAGCCTCACGCAAGGCCCCCGGACCGGGTTTCAGACCGTCGAAGACATCGGGGTCAAGGCGCGCGACATGGATCGCGTAGGCCTGGATGAAACGGAGGTAGAGGGCATCCGCCGCCGCCTCGCCATGCGTCTCGGCAAGGCGGGCGTGACGCTTGGCGTTGAGGCCAATGTTCAGGATCGTCGCCGGCCCGCCCCAGTCGGGATTGGCGGGCGAAGGGCGCACGGAGATGAGCGGGCCGTCGCCAAAACTGTCAAGGATTCCAATAGCATCCACCCCATGCCCGGCAGCGATGGCGCGGACGGTGGTGGCGGGCATGGCGACGGATTTCGGCACCGGAAGGTCAAGCCGGACGAGGCGCTGCAGGCACTTCGCCCGCCAGCCGTGGCTGGCGGTCGCGATCTGCGCCGAGGGCGAGATCAGGACAAAGTCCGGGATCGGGTCGTGTTTCTGCACTGCAGCACCATGTTCGGGCGCAGAATACGCGGAAACCCCTGTCAATCAAGCGTGACATGTCAGTTTGATGACGAATAATCGGGCAGTTTCTGATCGCCCCGCCGCAGGACGTACGGAGCGGGTGCAAGTGGCTGGGAACGCGGGCTTAATCGCCGGAAGGCTGGCCGATTTCGGCGTCTTCCTTGCGTCTTCCTTCTGTCTTCCTTGCGTCTCTACGCGCGGCAGGGTGGAGGGCTGTTAACCCTGACAGTCGAATCGGTCGGCCGGGCCTCGCGTCAGCCCTCGATGCGGGTGAGGTCGGCGACGCCCGAGCAGACCGTGCGGATGCGGTTGAGGAGGTTCAGGCGGTTCCGCCGCACGATCGGGTTGTCGCTGTTCACCTGCACGGCGGTGAAGAAGGCGTCGATCGGGGCACGAAGGGCGGCCATCGCGGCCATGGCGGTACCGAAATCCTCCTGCGCCATCGCGGGGGTGATCGTGGCCTCTGCCCGGTCGAGGGCGGCGAAGAGCGCGCGTTCCTCATCGGTTTCGGCGAATTTCAGGTCCGCGCCGAAGGAATATTCGACACCGTCCTTCGCCTCGGCCTGCGTCAGGATGTTGTTCGCCCGCTTGAACCCTTGCAGGAGGTTCGCCCCGTCTTCGGTCTTCAGCGTTTCGGAAAGCGCCGTGGCGCGTTTGACGAGGAGGGTCAGGTCGTCGTTACCCGGCATGGCAAGGCAGGCGTCGATGACATCGTGCCGGACGCCTTGGTCCTTGAGGTAGACTTTCAGGCGGTCGTGGAAAAAGGAGAGGAGGTCGACACTCATAGCTGCTGTTTTGCTATCCAGCCGTCCAGCTGCCGCAACGAGGGTGTCAAGATCGCCATACTGCGACTGACCGAGTTCTGTGCTCCACTCGGAAGCTGCTACTCTGTTGATGGCGCCGGGACTCGTTGGCGGGAGTCTATCGCTCATATCTTCATAAAGCTCTTCGAGACGCACAGTGTCGTCGGCTGCAGCGGCAATTTCGTTGGCCAGACTCGCATGGATCCATTCGCCAAATGGAACAAGAAGGAGTTTTCGGGCAACAACCCGCACCCCATTCCCCAGCACCAACCGGATCACCCCCAGCGCCGCCCTCCGCAGGGCAAACGGGTCCTTCGACCCCGTGGGCTTTTCGTCAATCGCCCAGAAGCCGGTCAGCGTGTCGATCTTGTCGGCCAGCGCCACAGCGACCGAGACGGGGTCGGTCGGGACCGCGTCGCCCTCGCCTTTCGGGCGCCAGTGGTCGCGGGCGGCGTCGGCCACGGCGGGTTTCTCCCCCGCTTCCAGCGCGTAGTAGCGGCCCATGACGCCCTGAAGCTCGGGGAATTCGCCGACCATCGCGGAGCGGAGGTCGAGCTTCGCCAGCCGTGCGGCGCGCTCGGCGTCATCGGCATCCGCGCCCACCAGCGGCGCGATCTCGCGCGCGAGGGCGGCGATGCGGTCGATGCGGTCGGCCTGGGACCCCAGCTTGTTGTGAAAAGTGACGGCCTTCAGCCCCTCGGCCCATTCGGCCATGCCGGCCTTCGCCACCCGCAGGTCATTCTCCCAGAAGAACTTCGCGTCGGAAAGCCGCGCGGCGAGGACCTTCTGGTTGCCTTTCAGGATCACCGCCCCGCCATCGGCGGCTTCGATGTTCGCCACGGTGACGAAGCCCTCGATCCGGCCGGTCCTTGGGTTCCGGACCGAGAAGAACTTCTGGTGCTCCTTCATCGAGGTTTGCAGCACCTCGGGCGGGAGGGCGAGGAACTGGTCGGCGATCCGGCCCATCAGGGGGACAGGCCATTCGACGAGGCCCGCGACCTCGGTGAGCAAGCCTGCGTCGGGGACGACCTCCATCCCCGCAGCGAAGGCGAGGTTCTGCGCGCCCTGCCAGATCGCGGCCTCACGCTCGGCGGTGTCGAGGACGACCTTCGCGCGCTTCAGCTTCACCACGTAGTCGTCAAAGCCGGTCACGGTGAAGCGGCCCATCCCCATGAAGCGGTGGCCTTCGGTGGTGTTCCCGGCCCGGATGCCGTCAACTTCCATCGGGACGACATGGGCGCCGGTGTCGTCGGTCAGCAGGCAGAGGATCGACTGCAGGGGCCGCACCCAGCGCAAGGACCCCGACCCCCAGCGCATCGACTTTGGCCAGGGGAAGGTGCGGATGACGGTTTCCAGCACCTCGGCCACGATCTCGGCGGCCGCGCGGCCGGGCTTTTCGACGACGGCATAGAAGGTCTCGCCCTTCTTGTCGGCGCGGCGTTCCAGCTGGTCGAGCGTCAGGCCGGTCGAGCGGAGAAAGCCTTCGATCGCCGGCAGCGGCGCGCTGGTCGAGGGGCCTTTGCGTTCCTCACGCACCGGGCGGCTTTCGGCGGTCAGCCCGTCGACCGAGAGGACAAGGCGGCGCGGGGTCGAGAAGGCACCGGCCCCGGCATAGGTGAGGCCGGCCTCGACCAGGCCATCGGTCACAAGCTTCTTCAGGTCATCGCGGGCCTTCGCTTGCATCCGCGCCGGGATTTCCTCGGAAAAGAGTTCGATGAGGAGGTCAGCCATCAGTTCTGTCCTTCGGGAACGGGCGGGCAGCCTTCGGGCGCGGGGCGACCGGCGAAGACCTCACGTCCGCATGCGTTGATCTGGTGCCAGGCATAGCCGCGCCCGTCGCCGGTGATGACGACCACGCGGTCGATGCCATAGGTGATGTGGGGTTCGGAAAGGAAGGCCAGCGCCTCGCCCGTTTCCAGGGCCGCGCCGATGGCGGCGGCGTCGAAGCAGGAAAAGTCGCTGGGTGCGTTCAGGGGCACGGCGTTTTCATAGGGCCGGTAGGTTTCGGTCAGCATCGCAAGCGTCATCGGCGTGCGGAAGCAGGCGCGGAACTTGATCGGCGAGCTTGCCGCATCGGTGCCTTCGACACCTTCGACCAGGATCGGTTCGGGCTGGTCGCTGCCGAGCGGCACGAGGCGGATTTCCTCGCCCGGGGTGAAGGCGACGGGTTCGTAGAAGGCCCGTTCGGCTGTGTACCAGAGCCCGATGCCCGCGACGACGGCGGTCAGCATGATAGCGGCCACGGCGATGCGCCCGACATTCACCGGTCCGCCCCCGCCTCGGTCTGGCGGAAGGCGTCGGCGCAGAGCTTGGCCAGCGCGCGCACCCGGCCGATATAGGCCTGCCGTTCGGTGACCGAGATCACGCCCCGCGCGTCGAGAAGGTTGAAGATGTGGCTGGCCTTGATCGTCTGGTCATAGGCGGGGTGCGCCATCACGATGCGCTTGCCAGACTTCGGATCGTCCGCGTCGAAGGCCAGAAGGCGCTGGCATTCGGCCTCGGCGTCCTTGAAGTGCTGGAAGAGCATCTCGGTCGAGGCGCCGTCGAAGTTGTGGCGGGAGTATTCTTCCTCGGTCTGGCGGAAGATGTCGCCGTAGGTCAGAGGAATGGGCGACTGGGGGTCGTTGAAGGGCATGTCCATGACGTGGTCGATGCCCATGACATACATGGCAAGGCGTTCAAGCCCGTAGGTCAGCTCGCCCGAGACGGGTTTGCAGTCATGGCCGCCGACCTGCTGGAAATAGGTGAACTGGCTGACTTCCATCCCGTCGCACCAGACCTCCCACCCCAGGCCCCAGGCGCCGAGGGTCGGGCTTTCCCAGTCATCCTCGACGAAGCGGACGTCATGGAGGCCAAGGTCGATGCCGATGGCGGCGAGGGAGCCGAGGTAAAGCTCCTGCAGGTCGGGGGGCGAGGGTTTGATGATGACCTGGTACTGGTAGTAGTGCTGGAGGCGGTTCGGGTTCTCGCCATAGCGGCCGTCGGTCGGGCGGCGCGAGGGCTGGACGTAGGCCGCGGCCCAGGGCGTGGTGCCAAGCGAGCGGAGCGTGGTTGCCGGGTGGAAGGTGCCGGCGCCGACCTCCATGTCATAGGGCTGCAGGATCGCGCAGCCCTGAGCGGCCCAATAGGTCTGCAGGCGCAGGATGATCTCCTGGAAGCTGCGGGGGGTGGTCTGGTCCTGCGGCATGGGGCACCCTTCGGGGGTCTTTTGGTCGCGCCTTCCCTATCCACTGGGGCGGGGACGGTCAATTCGCCAAATCGGGGCGCGACACCGGAACCGGGCGGGGGTGACGTTAGGGCCTTGCCGTCGCGGGCGGGTCCTTTAAGCTTTGCGGTGTCGGACCCACAGGCAGGATTTCATTCAGGTGCGCTTCTTTCCGGTTGTCTTCTGCGCGGTGCTGCTTTCGGTCCTCATCCTTCACCTGCCGCGCCCGGCCATGGCGCAGGACCAGACGGTCTGGGTCCAGATCGAGGCGCAGCCAACCCTGGCCGAAGCGGAAGACCGCGCGCGGGCCTGGGCGGCGCTGTTTCCAGAGACCGGCGGCTTCCGGCTGCGGTCGGGGTGGTACGGGGTGATGCTGGGGCCCTACCCCGAGACCGAGGCGCGGGCCAGGCTGACGACGCTGCGCCGCGAGGGGATGATCCCCGGCGACAGCTTCATCGCCTTCGAGCGGGACTTCGGCCCGCGGTTCTGGCCGCCGGAGGGCGTTTCGCCCACCCTGCCGGACCCCGGCGAGGAGGCCGTGGCCGCGGCACCTGCGCCCGATCCCGCCCCGGCCCTGATCCCCGACGAGAGCGCCGCCGAGGCGCGGGACAGCGAGGTGCTGCTGACCCCGGAGGAACGCCGCGAATTGCAGACCGCGCTGAACTGGTTCGGCTTCTACGAGGGGGCGATCGACGGTGCCTTCGGTCGCGGGACCCGTGCCGCCATGACCGCCTGGCAGGAGGCGCAAGGCATGCTGGAGCCGACGGGCATCCTGACCAGCCGGCAGCGGGCCGAGCTTCTGGCGGCCTACAGGGATGAGCTGGCCGCCTTCGGCTTTGCCGAAGTGGTCGAGGCCGAGGCGGGGATCACCGCCGTCCTGCCGCTGGGTCTGGTCGAATTCGACCATTACGAGCCGCCCTTCGTGCATTTCCGCCCGCGCGATGGCGAAGGCCCGCGGCTGATGCTGATCTCGCAACCCGGCGATCAGGCGGCGCTGACCGGGCTTTACGACCTGCTCCAATCACTGGAAACGGTTCCCTTGACGGGTGAGCGCAGCCGCGACGAGCGGACTTTCCGCATCCGCGGCACCTCGGCCACGGTCGACACCACGATCTACGCCGAACTGACTGGCGGCTTCATCAAGGGCTGGATGCTGATCTCGACCCCCGACAAGGCAGCGCGGGATGCCCGTATCCTGCAGCGGATCGAGGCGAGCTTCGCCACCGATCCCACCAAGGCGCTGGACCCCGGCATGGCGGTGATGCCCGACGCGACGCGCAGCACGCTTCTGGCGGGGCTGGAGGTGCGCCGCCCGAAGCTGAGCCGGTCCGGCTTTTTCGTCGACACCTCGGGCACCGTGCTGACCGTGGCCGAGGCTGTGACGGGCTGCGGACGCGTGACCCTTGACGGGACGGTTCCGGCCACGGTGCGGCACCTGGATGCGGCCAGCGGCCTTGCGCTGCTGACGCCCCGGACCGCCCTTTCCCCGCCCCAGGTGGCCGAGTTGCAGACCGCCCCCGAACGCCCGGGGACCGAGGTGATGGTGGCCGGCTATTCCTATGAGGATCGCCTGCCCGCCCCGGTGATGACCTTCGGCACGCTCGCCGAGGTGACCGGCCTTGCAGGCGAGCCGGGGCTGAAGCGCCTTGCCCTGCAGGCCCTGCCGGGCGATGCGGGCGGGCCGGTGATTGACGCGACCGGCGCGGTGATCGGCGTCCTTCTGCCGCAGGTCGCGGAGGGCGGGAAGGCGCTTCCGGCGGATGTGCATTTCGCCTTTGCCGCCAGCGGGATCGCCAGCCTTCTTTCCGCAAACGGCGTAACCCCGGCGCAGGCCGCGCGGACCGGTGCGGTGGCCCCGTCTGACCTTACCGATCTGGGGACCGGGATGACTGTCCTCGTCTCCTGCTGGGAGTGACGTGGCGCTACTGGCGCCAGAACGCCGGAAGCACCAGAAGCAGCACCGCCAGAAGGCCAAGGCGGCCAAGGATCATGCAAAGGGTCATGATCGCAATGGCGCCGGGCGGGAAGTCGATGAAGGTGCCGGTGCGTTCGACCATCGGCCCGAAGCCGTAGCCGACATTGCCCAGCGTGGTCCAGACCGCAAACAGCGCCGAGACAAGATCGACGCCCATCAGGGTCATGGCGACGGTCATGACGCCCATGATCAGGATGAAGCTCGACACGAAGAGGATCAGCGCGTTCAGCACGTCCTCTTCGACGCTGCGGCCTTCGTAGCGGATCGGGTCGACGCTGGAGGGGCTGCCGATCAGCCGGATTTCCCGCCGAAGCACCGCGATCACCAGCTGCACCCGGAAGACCGAAAGCCCCGCCGCCGATGACCCGGAACAGGCGCCGATGACGCCGATCACGAAGGCCACGACCAGCATGTAGCCGCCCCAGGTGGGGAAGCTGCCGGAGAAGAAGCCGGTCGAGGACATGATCGAGGTCAGGTTGAAAAGCGCCTCGCGGAAGGTGGGTTCCAGCGGCGCGCCGGTTTCCCAGATCCGCCAGACCGTCACCGTAACGACGGCATAGGCCAGCCAGCGCAGGTAGGCGCGAACCTGGCTGTCCTGCCAGAGCGGTCGGGCCGAGCCGTTCATCAGCTGGACGTAGCGGATGTAGGGCAGGCTGCCGAGGATCATGAACAGGGCACCGGCATACTCCCCCGCCCCGACGTACTTGTTGAAGGACACGTCCGAGGGTGAAAAACCGCCCGTTGCGATGGTGGCGAAGCCGTTCACGACCGCGTCCAGCGCGGTCATCCCGATGATGGCATAGACGGCGATGCATGCAACGGTCAGCGAGACGTAGATCACCAGCAGCTGCCGGGCGATGTCGGTGGCGCGGGGCAAGGCCTTGCCGAAGGTATCGAAGCCTTCCGTGCGGAAGAACTGCATGCCGCCCACCCGCATCAGGGGCAGGAAGATCATCGCGATGAAGGCGATCCCGAGACCGCCGAGCCAGTTGAGCATCCCACGCCAGAGGTTCATGCCGGTGGGCAGGTCATCAAGACCGTAGATCACCGTCGCCCCGGTGGTGGTTATGCCCGAGACGGCCTCGAAATAGGCATTCTGCAGGTTCAGGCCCGGCGCGCCGATGTAGAAGGGCAGCGCCCCGAAGAAGGGCACGAGAAACCAGATGCCGGCCGTCAGAAGATAGGCCTGCCTTGTGTCGAGCGCCCGGCCCAGAGCGTTCCCGGTCGACAGCGTCAGGGCCCCGCCGACAACCCCGGTGATCGCCGCCGAGGCCATGAAGGCATAGCCGTTCTCAAGACCCGCCCGCCAGTCGATCGCCGCCGGCGCAAGCATCAGGATCGCCAGGACGATCAGGATGCGGCCGATGACATAGACGACGGGGCGGAGGTCAACCATGGTTGGGCATGGCTACGCTGCGCGGTCCGCTGCGTCAATCGCCGGGCTCCGGTGCCGCCATGACGGGGGCACCGGGCCGCGCTCTCAGCCGGCGTGGATCAGGCTTGCAAACAAGCGCGGATCAAGGCTTTCAGCGGCGAAGGTCTCGCCTTCGGTCAGAAGGCTGATCGCGTCGTGGCTGTGCAAGGACTCCTGGTGGCTGGCAATCACCCGGAAGTCGCCGATCCGGGCATCGGCCCGAAGCCCCTCGCAGAAAAGCCGCGCCGCATCCTCGACGAAGATCGCGTTTGCGGCGTTCAGCTCGGCAAAGGCCTGTTCATCCTCGCGTTTGACCATGACCTGCGTCTCGGTGACGACGGCCTTGCGGGCAAGCTCGATCAGGTCTTCGATCCACATCTCGCCCGTCAGTTCCACCGACAACCGCGCGACCGAACGCTGGGAATGCGGCGTGGCAAGCTGGCCGCGCGTCATCCGGGCGTGTTCGGAAAGCTCGAGGCTGCAGGGGCAGGTCGAGGAATAGACATAGTCGAGATGGACGATGCGCTTGCGGACCCCCGCCGTTTCGACGAGTTCAAGGGCAATGTCATAGTACTGCCAGCCCGAAAGGTCCGACCGGAGCGAGGGCATCAGCATCGGGAACGAGGCCCGCAGCTGGATGCGTGCATCGAACGACCCAAGGTCGCGCATGTAGTCGTCCAGCGCCGCCTCGATCACGCCGAAGGAGAACTCACGCTCGGCGTGCTTGTAGAAGGACCGCATGATGCGGCTCATGTTGATGCCCTTCTTCTCGGCCTCAAGGCTGACGGTGCCGGTGACGCTGGTTTCCAGGACCAGCGGCGCGCCGTCGCGGGTGGCATAGCGGATCGGCAGCCGGAAGTTCGAGATGCCGACATGCTGGATCCGCGCCTTGGCACCCCGGATCAGGCTGGCGGGGCCGTTCTGCAGGTCGGGAAGCGTGGCGAGATAGCCCGCATCGGCGCGGAACCCGTGCGGATAGTCGCGCGACAGCGCCGGATAGCCCTGCCCCGGAAGAAGGTAACCCACGGCAGCATCCAGACGCGCGATCTCGTCATCCGACGACTTCCCCGCCCACTGGCGCAGCACGGCCAGCGCCGCCTCGGCCTCGGCGCGCGTGGGAAGACGGTCGATCTCGGGGGTGTGGATGTTCATGGGAAGGTCCTTTCGGTTCGGGCGGCTTGCACCGCCGTCAATGTCATCAGGTTTACGTGGCGGGAGACCCTTCGGATCACCCGGCAGACATAGATGGAGGACCGGGAAGGGGATGGCAAGATGCCGCATCCCCAGCCGGCGGGTGGTAAGTCAGTTTTCTGCCTGGCCGATCGCCAGCGCTGGCCGTCAGGCCTGCGCCAACGCCTGCGTCAGGTCGCCGATCAGGTCGTCCGCATCCTCCAGCCCCAGCGACAGGCGAACCAGCCCCGGCGTGATGCCCAGCGCGTCCTTCTGGTCCTGCGGCAGACGCTGATGGGTCGTCGTCGCGGGGTGGGTCGCGATGGTCTTGGCGTCGCCGAGGTTGTTGGAGATCTTGGCGATCTCAAGCGCGTTCAGCATCCGGAAGGTCGCCTCCTTGCCGCCAGCGACCTCGAAGGTCACCAGCGTCCCGCCCGAGCCCATCTGCGCCATCGCCAGCGCGTGCTGGGGATGCGAGGCGAGGCCGGGGTAGATCACCTTCGAGACCTTCGGATTGGCCGTCAGCGCCTGAGCCACCTTCAGCGCGCTGTCCGCCATCGCCCGGCAGCGCAGGTCCAGCGTCGCCATGCCGTTGAGGTGCATCCAGGCGGTGAAGGGCGACATCGAGCCGCCGGTGTGCTTCATGTAGGGTTCAAGCGTCTTGCGGATGAACTCACGCGTGCCGCAGACGACGCCGCCCAGCGCCCGGCCCTGGCCGTCGATGTGCTTCGTGGTGGAATAGACCACCACGTCCGCGCCCTGTTCGACCGCGCGGGAGAAGATCGGGGTGGCAAAGACGTTGTCGCAGACCACCAGCGCGCCGGCGGCGTGGGCGATCCGGGAAACCTCCGTGATATCAACCAGTTCCAGCGTGGGGTTCGACATGGACTCGAAGAACACGGCCTTCGTTCCCGGCGTCACCGCGCGGCGCCACTGGTCAAGGTCGGCGCCGTCTACGAAAGTGACCTTCACGCCGAAACGCTGAAGCACCTCTTCCAGGACGTAAAGGCAGGACCCGAAGAGCGCCCGGGCGCTGACCACGTGGTCCCCTGCCCGCAGCATCGACATCAGGGCGCCCGAAACCGCCGCCATGCCCGAGGCGGTGGCGAAGGCGTCCTCGCTTCCTTCCACGGCGGCGATGCGTTCCTCGAACATCCGGGTCGTCGGATTGCCGTAGCGGGCGTAGATGAACTCATCCTCGCCCGCCTTGACAAAGCGCGCCTCGGCGGCCTCGGCGGTGGGGTAGACGAAGCCTTGCGTCAGGAAGATCGCCTCGGCCATCTCGCCGTACTGGCTGCGGCGGCTGCCATCGTGGACAAGGCGGGTGCGGGTCTTCCAGTCGTCGGTCATCACAGGCCCCCTTCGGCCAAGAAAAAGCCCCGGACACGGAAAAGGTGCCGGGGCGGATGCCCTTCACCTCTTTAGCGGCTTGTTTAACGTGGCCCGCAATCCGGTAACAAAGCGCCACGAGGGCTGACTTACGCCTGTGGTCGGCTGTGGTCAACCCGCCACATCTTGTGTGCGTCATTGGTTCGTTACGCCCGCGTCACCCCTGCGTCGTCGCCCTGCGGCAGGAAGGCGGCGACCCCGGCAGCCACGGCAGGCAGGCCATGCCCGACGATCCAAGACCGATCCGCGCCGATGCCGCACGCCACGGCCTTGAACTGGACCGCGACCGGCTGGCGCGCAAACTGGAGACGCTCCCCGACGCCGCCCCGGTCGTGGTGATGATCCACGGCTGGCGCTATGCCCCCGGCTTTGCCCGCGACTGCCCGCATGGATCGATCATGTCGCTGGAGCCTCGGAAGGACGACCGCCGGGCGGTCAGCTGGCCGCGCCACCTTGGCCTTGACGGCAAGGGCGGGCTTGGCATCGCGCTGGCATGGCACGCGAAATGCGACCCCTGGCGTGCGCATCTGCGGGCGGGCTGGACGGGTGCCGCGCTGGCCGAGATCGCGCAGACGGTCCATGGCTTAAGCGGGCGCCCGATCCATGTCATCGCCCATTCGATGGGCGCGCGGGTGGCCCTTTCTGCGCTGAAGGACGTGGCACCGGGCCAGATCGGGCGGATGATCCTTCTCGCCGCTGCCGAGACAAGGGGGCGGACGCTGGCTGCCCTGGACACGCCGGCGGGTCGGGCGGCCGAAGTGATCAATGTCACCACGCGCGAGAATGACCTCTTTGACGCCTGTTTCGAATGGGGCATCCACCTCGGCCTGCGGACATCCATCGGCCAGGGCCTGGGTCGGGCGCATCCGGGGTGGCATGATCTCTGGATCGACCAGCCCCGGACGCTGGAGGGGCTGGCGCGCCTCGGTCATCCGCTGTCGGACCCGCCTCGCCGCATCTGTCACTGGTCGCCCTATCTGCGCCCCGGCACGATCGGGCTTTACCGCGCGCTTCTGGACGGGCGGCTGAGGGCTGCCGACCTGCCGCAACCCCGCCCGGGACGCCGCTGGTCGCGGCTGATCCTTGGCGGCGGGCCGCATGTCGGCCCTGGCCTGTCAGCGGCCTGATGGGACATCGGAAAGTGACGGACCCTTGGCCCGCCGGCCGGATCAGACCGGGTGGGCCTCGTCATCGAGGTTGATCACGGTCAGGACCATGGCCCTCAGGATCGTGTGGCCGATGATCGGCAGGACAGCCCAGAAGAGCAGCCAGTGGGATGCATCGACAACCTGGATCAGCGTTTCGTTCAGCAGAAGGAAGCTGAAATTGTAGACCACCATCATCTTGCTGAGGTTCGGCAGGTGGGCGCGCATCTCGACGTCGGGCCAGAAGCTGGCGGCGGTCGCGGTGCGGTTTTTCAGCACGTCGATAAGGAAGATGCTGCCGATCACGACGTAGAACAGGCTTTGCATCCGCTGGCACCACAGGGGATCATCGGCATGGGCAAGGATCAGAAGCGGCAGGGTGGCGAAGGCGCTGGCGAAGAGCACCGTCTGCAAGGGCGTGTAGCGCGTCAGCATCCGCCGCACCATTCCCTCGAAGCCCATCGCGATGCGGATCGCAAGGGCGACAAGGAAAGCCGTTGCGAAGGCTTCACCCTGATGATCGGGGCCAAGCGTCACTGAAAGGACAGGATAGCCGACCAGAAGCACCGCGCCCGGAATGTAGAGGCTGCGCGACAGCGGCGGCAGGTCCTGAAAGAGGCTCAGGAACAGGCGGACCAGATCGAACGGGTGACGGTACATGGCGAACTCCCTCAAGCTCGCCTTTAGGTATAGACATGGTTAAAGGCGGGCCTGAGGCGTCATCCGGACCGCAAAACGGCATTCCTGTGCAACTTGTCAGGATTTGTCGTCGTCGGTTTCGACCATGTAGCGGCTGAGCATCGCGAACTGCAGCATCAGGAACAGGAACAGCGCGGCGGGCATCGCGAAGGTTTCCAGCTTGACCCATAGCTCGGTCGACTGGGTGCGCCAGATCACCTCGTTTGCGATGGCAAGGGCGGCGAACATCATTGCAAGCCTGCGGGTCAGGATCACCCAACCCTCTGGTTTCATTGGCAAAGCTTCGGCCATCACCCATTGCAGCAGGCTTTTCCCGCGCCAGAGCCCTGCGCCCAGGATCACGGCGAAGCTGCCATAGACGATCGTCGTCTTCATCTTGAAGAAGCTTTCGTCGTTGAACCAGGCGGTCAGGCCGCCGAAGAAAACGACCATCACCGCGACGAAGATCTGCATCCGGCTGAGCGTTCCGGTCAGCCACCAGAGCGCCGCAATTGAGGCAAGAAGCAGCGGCACCAGGATCAGGGCTGCCACAATGAAGCCCGAATAGGCGACGTCGCCCCACACGAACGACTCATCCTTGATCCGCATGTAGACCAGGAAGAAGATGAGGGTGGGGCCAAGCTCCAGCACCTGTTTCAACACCGGGTTGATCTTGCGTTCCGCCATGGGTCGACCTTTGCCTCGTCGTTCCTATCTGGCCCGGATGGGGCGCAGGTTCAAGGGCGGGCTAGTCGGCAAGGCCGGGGGTCCAGGCGGCGGCAAGCGTCACTCCGTCGAACAGCGCGGCCATGGCCTTCGGCGACATGGGGTCGCCGGCCAGCGCGACCATGCCCAACCGCGCGGCGCCGATCCCGTCTTCGGACAGCAGCGACAGTTCCAGCTTGCCCCGGCCCTGCGGCAGGGCCCGGACGGCGGCCGACAGCGCCTTGCGTGACGCATCGTCCAGCGCGGACGGCGGCACAAGGTCGACAATCTCCTGCAGCGCCCCGCGCGCGGCATCGACAGCTGGGCCGCCCGGCGCGCCCGCCAGCCCTTCGCCAGCCATGTCCATAAGCGGACGCAGGACCCGGCCGTCGTTGCGCCAGACGAGGGTGGCCCGGGTCAGGCGACCGGCAGCAAGGCTTGCGGCAGAGAGGTCGGCGTCCTGAATATCGGCAGACAGGTCCAGAGTGGTGCCGCCAGAGAGTTCCAGCCGCAGCGCCGAAAGGGTCACGCTGCGGGAGGCCGGATCGTGCACCGCCCGAAGGCTCAGGTCGGCAGACTGAAGGCGCAGCATGGACCGCAACCGGTCGTCCATGTCGCGGTCGGAAGGGCGCGGGGCGGCGCGAAAGCCCCGCAGGTCGATGTCGAATGCCGTCGCGGTCTGGCGGATGCGAAGAAGGTCAAGCGCGAGGTCGGGCCTTCCCTCTGCCGTGCTGCGCAGGCGGCTGCCGTCCAGCACGCACCAGTCGCCATCCGGCGCTGCCGGGGGGATGGCCGCCTCGTAGCCTTCGACCGAGGAGATCGCGGCGACGACCGGCGCGCAGTCCGGCGTGCCCTGGGCAGCGGCGGGCGTGATCGTCAGGGCCATCGCAAGGGCCAAAGCCGCAGCGCTTTGCATCACCAGCCTCCGTGTCCGTCCCGACGCAGGGAAGAACCCTAGCGGGCGGTGGGTGTTCCGCCTAGCCCCAACAGCACCTAGTCCCCGGCGCCGACCAGCGCGCGGGCGAAATCCTCGGGGTCGAAGGGGGCGAGGTCGTCGATCTGTTCGCCCACCCCGATCGCGTGGATCGGGAGGCCGAACTTGTCGGCCAGCGCGACAAGGACCCCGCCCTTGGCCGTGCCGTCGAGCTTGGTCATCACGAGGCCCGAGACATCGGCGATCTTGCGGAAGATTTCCACCTGGGTCAGCGCGTTCTGGCCGGTGGTCGCGTCAAGGACCAGAAGCGTGTTGTGCGGCGCGGTCGGGTCGACCTTGCGGATGACGCGGACGATCTTGGCAAGCTCCTCCATCAGATCCTGCCGGTTCTGCAGCCGCCCTGCCGTGTCGATCATCAGAAGGTCGGCGCCGTCCGCCTTTGCCTTCGTCAGTGCGTCGAAGGCAAGGCTTGCGGGATCGCTGCCTTCTGGCGCGGTCAGGACCGGGACCCCGGCGCGGGTGCCCCAGATCTGGAGCTGCTCCACCGCCGCCGCGCGGAAGGTGTCGCCCGCCGCGATCACCACCGACTTCCCCGCCGCCTTGAACTGGCTGGCGAGCTTGCCGATGGTCGTGGTCTTGCCCGAGCCGTTCACGCCCACGACCAGCACCACCTGCGGCTTCGTGGGGTAAAGCGGCATCGGGCGGGCCACGGGTTCCATGATCCGCGCGACCTCGGAGGCGAGGGCCGCCCGGAGCTCGGAGGCCGAGACGCGGCGCCCGAAGCGCCCTTCTGCGATGTTGGCCGTGACGCGCACCGCCGTGTCGACGCCCATGTCAGCCTGGATGAGCAACTCCTCGAGGCTTTCGAGCATCGCGTCATCCAGCACCCGGCGGGTTTCCTCGGGCGCGCCACGGCCAAGGATGCGGCCGAGAAGGCCTGGCTTTGCCGCTGCGGGCTCGGGCGTCGGGGGCCGTTCCGGTTCCGGAGGGACGCTGGCTTGCGGCGAGGATGCGGTCGGCTCAGCCGGCGCAGAAACGGGGGGCCGTTCCGGCTCTGCCACGGCCGAGGGCGCAGCTTCCAGGGCCGAAGACGTGTGAACTGCCTCCTCCGCCCCGTCCGAGACCAGCGCCTCCAGCCCCTCGCCGATCTTGTCCGAAGACCGGAACAGGCGATCCTTGAGCTTCTTGAAGAACGACATCGGCGGTCCCCGGGCTATGCTTCCCTCCACCTAATCGCTTTGGCGGGGCAAGAAAAGGTTGGAAAGCCGCTCAGCCCTTGACTTGCCAGAGCATCACCGCCCCCACCGCGATCAGCACCTGACCGACCCAATAGGCGGGCCAGAGCGCCAGCGCGAGCCGCGTCCGCGTCACCGCGTCCTTCACCACGAAGAGCTGCATCGCCAGCAAAAGGTCGGACAGGATGAAGAGCCCGGCCCCCAGCCGCAGCACGCCCTGGCCATGATGCTCCGGCACCAGCACTGCCGCGACCCCCATCAGCCCGATCAGCCCGACATAGGCCCTGACCGGCTGGCGCAAGGTCCCGGTACGCGGGGCGAGCCAAAGCTCGGTTGACGCCAGAAGCGCCAGGAGCCCGACCAGCGCCGCGATCTCGGCCCCCGACAGCCCGTCGAAGCCGATCTCGCCCGACCGGATCAGGAACCAGCCCGCATAGGCGAGATGGCCAAGGCCAAAGGCCGCCACCCCGGCCAGGAAGCGCGCAGCACCCCCCAGCGCCAGAAAGAGATCGCCCAGCGCCCCGAGCGCGAGGCCCAGCGGGATCAGCCAGGACCAGCCGCCCGGCAGGACAACCGTGAGGCCCAGCGCCAGAACTCCGGTCGAAACCGTCTTCACCGCCGCGCCAAGCGGCCCCTTCTCGGCCCGCCGGGCGTAGGCCAGCCAATAGATGACGGCCGCCGCCAGCGACACAATGGCAGTTGCAAGCGCCGCGAATTCGCTCAAGCTTCCCGCCATCCTGTCCCCCTAACCCTCGACCACCGGCCTTCGGCCCCGCCAGACTTCCCCGGACCCGCCCCCGATGCAAGCCCGCTCCCTGCCCCTCTCGGCCTTCGCCGTAGCCGCTCTGCTGCCACTGCCGCTTCTGGCGCTGGGCGTCCTGCAGGGCGGCATCTGGCTCTGGCTCGCCTTCCTTTACATGGGGGTGCTGACCATCCTCCTCGACCAACTGGTGCCCCTGACCACGGGCGCGGGCGAGGGGATGGAGTTTCCCGCCGCCAATCTCCTCCTCGTCTCGGTCGCCATGGGCGTCCTTGCGGCCCTTCCCGTCGTGGTCTGGGCCATCGCCGCCGACGGCACGCTTCGGACGGGCGAGAAGGTCCTCCTCTTCTTCGCGGCCAGCTTCTGGTTCGGCCAGGTCGGCCACCCGGCGGCGCATGAGCTGATCCACCGCCCCCGGCGCGAGCTTTTCCGGCTGGGGGCCGCGGTCTATGCCGCCCTCCTTTTCGGCCAGCATGCCAGCGCCCACCGGCTGGTGCACCACCGCCACGTCGCAAGTCCGGCCGACCCGAACACCGCCCGCGCGGGCGAAGGCTTCTACCGCTTTGCCCGCCGTGCCTGGATCGGCAGCTTCCGAAAGGGTCTTCAGGCCGAAACCGAACTCAGGGCGCGGGGGGTCACTTCGGGCCTGCACCCCTATGCCGGTTATCTTGCGGGAAGCCTTGGCGCGCTCGTCCTCGCCCTGGTCCTCGCCGGGCCGATGGGCGTTCTGATCTGGGTCCTGTTGGCGCTGCACGTGCAGGGGCAGATCCTCTTGTCGGACTATGTCCAGCACTACGGTCTTCAGCGCCGGCCACGCGCCGATGGGCGGCTGGAGCCCGTGGGCCTCCGCCACAGTTGGAACGCGCCGCACTGGTTCAGCGCCGTGGTGATGCTGAACGCGCCGCGCCACTCGGACCACCACGCGAACCCCTTGCGCCCTTTCCCCGCCCTGCGCATGCCGGGGGCGAACGAGGCGCCTACCCTGCCCTGGCCGCTGCCGGTCGCCTGCGCCATTGCCCTCGTCCCCGGCCTCTGGCGCCGCGCGATCGGCCCGCACCTCGCCCGCTGGCGCGCCCCGGCCCCGGCCCGGCCGGACACGCGGCCTTGACTGGACCCTTCCCTCCGCATCTGGCAGGGTGACCGCGCTGCCGCCGGAGTGATGGATGCGACACAGCCTTTTCATTGCCTTTCTCGCCCTTCTGCCCGCCGCGCCCGGCCTGGCAGAAACTCCGATGA
This sequence comes from Tabrizicola sp. T46, assembly GCF_057219895.1. Classification (NCBI taxonomy): domain Bacteria; kingdom Pseudomonadati; phylum Pseudomonadota; class Alphaproteobacteria; order Rhodobacterales; family Paracoccaceae; genus Tabrizicola; species Tabrizicola sp. T46. The sequence goes on along the minus strand of NZ_JBXVVV010000004.1, from coordinate 131,315 downwards.
CGGGGCCCGAGTTCGAGGCGAACACCACGAACGAGACCATCACCTACGACTATGGCGGCGGGCTCTTCGGCACCGAGGAATACCTGCCGGGCCGCCGCGTCCGCTGGGCCTTCGAAGGCGATCTCTGCATCTATGGCGAATGGTATGTGCAGGGTGACGAGATCTGCTTTCTTTACGAGAACGACCCCACACCGGCCTGCTGGCTCTACTTCCTCGAGGATGGGAAGATCCGGGGCCGCTACATGGGCGAAGGCGGGGGCTGGGAGATCCTGGAAAGCTCGCGCGACGGCGGCCCCCTGCCCTGCGCCGGGCCGGATGTGGGGGTCTGACCCGATGCGCAGCCTTGCCCTTGCCACGGGCCTTTTGCTCGCCTTCGGCATCCAGCCGCTCCTCGCCCAGACGCCCCTCAGCGCCGAGGAGTTCGAGGCGCATGTGACGGGCAAGACCGTGACCTACCGGCAGGGTGTCAGCCTCTTCGGGATCGAGGAATACCTGCCCGGCCGCAAGGTGCAGTGGAGCACCGCCCCCGGCGAATGCCAGTATGGCAGCTGGTATCCGGAAGACAGCTATATCTGCTTTGTCTACGAATACGATCCCCTGCCGCATTGCTGGACCTTCTGGAAAGAGGACGGGGCGCTCGTTGCCCTGTCCGACACCGGCCAGCCGGGCGAGGAGCTTTACGAGGTCGACCGCAGCGAGAGCCCGCTCGATTGCCCCGGCCCGGACATCGGCGTGTGACGATGCGGCTGGCGCTTGCGCTCATGCTCTGCGCCGGCCCCGCCGGGGCGCAAAGCCTGATGACGCCCGATGAGTTCGAGGCCTGGTCCACCGGCCAGACGCTCGACTACTGGATCGACGGGGTCTTCTGGGGCAGCGAACGTCATCTTGAAGGCCGCCGGACACTCGACGCCGATGCCGAAGGCCCCTGCCGCGAAGGGCGCTGGTTTCCGAAGGACGGGATGATCTGCTTTGTCTACGTCGGCGAGGCGGGCGAGCATTGCTGGTACTTCCGGCGCGACGGCGGGGTCGTGGTGGCCGAGATCGCCGGGGACACGTCCGGGTTTTCAAGCGAGGTCGTGATCGCCGACCAGCCGCTTCAATGCCCCGGCCCGGATGTCGGCGTCTGACCCCGGCGAAAGAGTTGCCCGCGCCCGATGGCTCGACTAGCTTCAGGGCCATGGCTGGCATCGTACCGGCATGGCGACAACAGCAGACAGAGTGGAACGCATGAAGACACTGATCATCCCGGCCCTCGCAACGCTTGCCGCCGGTGCGGCCTTCGCCGATCCGGCGACGGAATGCGGGGTCGACTTCGGCAGCCAGGTGGAAATCGGCGATTGCGTGGCAGCGACCGAAAAGCGGGTCGAGGCCAGCCTTGCCACCATGCTCGGCTTCGCCACCGAAGCGGCGAAGGAGCTGGACGGCGTGACCGGCCGCGCCGTGTCGGTCCCAGCGCTGGAAGCTTCGCAGGCGGCCTGGAGCGCCTATCGCGACGCGCAATGCGAATACGTCGGGTCCACCTACGGCGGCGGGTCGGGGACGGGCATCGCCATCAGCTCCTGCCGGATCGAGCTTGGCCGTGCACGCGAGGCGGAACTCCGGGCGCTCCTGCCCTAGCCGCGTCCCGCGCTGCGCCCCGGCCACTCAGGCTGCCGTCCGCGCGCGCCCATGCCTCACCGCCCCGCACCGAAGTTCCGCCACGCGCTTCCCGCGCGATGACCGGACGGGCAAGTCCCGTAAGCCGGGCTTCAGCCCGGCCTCGTCACAATCCGCTACAAGGACCCTTAGCGCCCGAACCACCTTGCCCGGCGGCTGGAGCCGAAATGCTCCTTGTCCAGCCGCAAGGCCTCGGACGCTCCGTGGTAGGTGCCAAAGGGTTTCGGCCCCGACAGGAAGTCCACGTCCACCCGCCCGATCCGGTTCGCCCCGAACTCGATATAGCAGGACCCTGCCCCCGGATTTCGCGCGGTCTCCGCCTCTCCACGCAGGCGCGAGATGATGTTGGCCGCGACGGCGCGTGCGGCCCCTTCGGCATAGACCCCCGCCTTCGGCACTCCGGTATTGGCCAGATCGCCCAGCGCATAGACACCGGGATGTTTCGTCGCCAGCGTGAAAGGATCGACCGGAACCCAGCCGCCTTCGGTCAGGCCCGCCGCCACGACCACATCCGCCGCACGGTTCTTCGGGACGCCAAGGAAAAGTTCACAAGGAAGCGTGCTGTCATTGTCCAGATGCACCGTCTTGCCGTCCACCCGGGCCACGCGGGTGTTGGGGATGAAGGTGATCCCGCGCTCTGCGAAAGCCTCAAGGATCGCCTTCGACGTGTCGGGGGACGGCGGCACCGGCGAGGGCAGGGGATTCACCACGGTGATCCGGGTCTTGTCCTCCAGCCCGCGTGCCGCAAGGTAATCATGCAGCATCAGCGCGCATTCGGCAGGCGCGGGCGGACATTTGTAGGGCGCACCGCAGACACCGATCACCACATCACCGCCCGTGAACCCGGGCAGCACCTGCGACAGATGCGCGGCACCGGCGACCGAATAGAATTCGTTCACCCCCAGAACAACGCCCGGAGTGCTCGTCACGTCGTAATCCGCCCCGAGCGCGATGATCAGGATATCAGCCTCATGCACGCCAGAGTTGGTTGTCACCCGCCGTGCCTCGGCATCAATCGCCGTGATCGTCTCGCGCAGCAGTCGGACCCCCGGTTTGGAAAAATCGGCATAGGGATTGCGAACCCCGGATTCCGGCGTGCGACCGAACAAGAGGTCCAGCTTGGCATAGCCGAAGACAAAGGCATCCGACCGGTCGATCAGCGTGACCTCGGCCGCCTCTCCAATCGCCTCGGACAATGTGGTGCAAAGCTCCATTCCGCCGAAGCCGGCGCCAAGGACGAGTATGCGCGTTGTCATTGTCCCTCTCCCCTTTTCGCAGCACCATGTCAGTCGGCAAAAAGTGGCGCAAGCGAACAGTGAAAGGGGTCCTGATCCCTCTGCACTCTGCACGCGAAGTCCGGGTGCAAACCCTGCACCTATCCGGTCGACCTGCCCGACGAGGCAGACCTTACCAAATCCCTAACATCCACAAGCAAACCATTGGGATCATTTAATAAACCGAATTTGACCACTGTGGTCACCATCCCGGCCCGGGCGTCAGAACAGGCTCCCCTGCCCGCCGTCGCCCTCGCCCCGGCCCCGTTTCCCGGCGCGGGGGCCGAGGGCGAGCTTCCCGTCATGGAACTCGATCTCCAGGGCTGCCGCCCGTTCCGCCGCCGCCTTCCCGGTCACCACCGCCCCGTCGCCGCGGACGACCGCATAGCCGCGCTTCAGGGTCTCACGGTACCCCAGTGTCGCCCGGGTGCGGTCGAGGGCCTCCAGCCGGTCGGCAAGCCGACGGAACCGCTGCACCGGGGCCGCGTCCAGCCGGGCCGCCAGCCCCTCCAGCCGCGCCCGCCCCTCGCCCGTCCGCCGCGCCGCTTCGCCCAGTATCCGCGCCAGCGCCGGGGCGAGGCGGGCGGCGAGGCTCTCCAGCCGTTCGCGGCGGCGGTCCAGCCGGATCAGGATCGCCCGGCCCAGCCGTTCCTCGCGCGCCTGAAGCTGGTCGCGCTGGCGGGCCAGCCCTCCCCGCAGCGCCTGCGGCTGCAGCCGCCCCGCGATCCGGTCGAACTCCCGGTGCTTCTTCGTGACCGCCAGCCCCAGCGCCGAACCCAGCCGCAGCGCCCCGGCATCCAGCCGCTGGCGGGGCGTGGCAAGCAGCGTCTCCACCCGGGGCAGCGCGCGCGAAAGGTCGCGCAGCCGTTGCCGCCGCAGGGTCACCCCTTGCCCCACCCCGCGCGTGAGCCGGGCACGGAGGGCGTCCAGCGTGGCCAGCAGGTCCAGCCGCACCGGCACCGCCAGTTCCGCCGCTGCCGTGGGCGTCGGCGCGCGCAGGTCGGCGGCGTAGTCGATCAGGGTCGTGTCGGTCTCATGGCCCACGGCCGAGATGAGGGGGATGCGGCTTGCCGCCGCCGCGCGGACGACGATCTCCTCGTTGAAGCCCCAGAGGTCTTCGAGGCTGCCGCCCCCCCGCGCGACGATCAGGACGTCCGGGCGCGGGATCGGCCCCCCCGGTTCGATCGCGTTGAACCCCCGGATCGCGGCCGCCACCTGGGCCGCACAATCCTGCCCCTGGACGGCGACCGGCCAGACGAGGACATGCCGGGGAAAGCGGTCGCGGAGGCGGTGGAGGATGTCCCGGATCACTGCGCCCGAGGGCGAGGTCACGACGCCGATGACGCGGGGAAGGTAGGGGATCGGCTGCTTCCGGGCGGGGTCGAAGAGGCCCTCGGCCTGAAGCGCGGCCTTCCGCTTTTCCAGCATCGCCATCAGCGCACCCGCCCCGGCGGGGGCGACGTCATCGACGATCAGCTGGTATTTCGACTGGCCGGGAAAGGTCGTCATCCGCCCGGTGGCGACGACCTCCATCCCCTCCTCCGGCCGCACCTGCATCCGTGCGACCTGCCCCTTCCAGCTGATCGCGGCGATCACCGCCCGGTCATCCTTGAGGTCGAAGTAGAGATGCCCCGAGGCCGGACGGCTGACCCGCCCCACCTCGCCCCGGACGCGGACAAGGCCGAACTCCCCCTCGATCACCCGCTTCACCGCGCCCGAAAGCTCAGAGACGGTGTATTCGGGCTGGTTGCCGGTGGGCGCGGGGCTGTCGTCGATCAGGTCCATCCCGGTAGGATAGGCCCGACGTTGCCGCAGGGAAAGATGCGGATTTTTCGAAAACTCCGCTTCGGACCCTTCAAAGGGTCCGGTCCGATTTCTTCGAGGAAATCGGCGGGGCTTGCCAGCCGAAGCGCCCGTCCCTATCAGGCAGACAACCTTGCAACAGGGGCGGCTTACATGAACATCCTCATCCTCGGCTCGGGTGGCCGCGAACATGCTCTCGCCTGGGCGGTGAAGCAGAACCCCAAGACCGACCGGCTGATCGTCGCCCCCGGCAATGCGGGGATCGCGATGCTGGCGGAATGCGCCGAGATCGACATTCTGGACGGGGCCACGGTCGTCAGCTTCTGCGAAGAGAACGCCATCGACTTCGTGATCGTCGGACCCGAGGCGCCACTCGCCGCCGGGGTGGCCGATGCGACACGTGCGGCGGGGCTGCTGACCTTCGGCCCTTCGGCAGCTGCGGCGCGGCTGGAGGCCTCGAAGGCTTTCACCAAGGAGGTCTGCGACGCCTGCGCCGCCCCCACCGCCGCCTGGGCCCGTTTCACCGATCCGACCCAAGCCAAGGACTATATCCGCCGCATGGGCGCGCCAATTGTCGTCAAGGCAGACGGGTTGGCAGCAGGCAAAGGCGTGATTGTCGCCATGACGGAAACAGAAGCCCTTTCGGCCATCGACGACATCCTCGGCGGTGCCTTCGGAGCTGCCGGGGCCGAAGTGGTGATCGAAGAATTCATGGAGGGCGAGGAGGCGAGCCTTTTTGTCCTGACCGACGGCACCCATGCCCGGCCCGTCGGCACGGCGCAGGACCACAAGCGGGTGGGCGACGGCGACACCGGGCCGAACACGGGCGGGATGGGGGCCTATTCGCCGGCCCCGGTGCTGACACCTAAGATCGAAGCGCAAGCGATGGACGAGATCGTCCTTCCGACGATCGCCGAGATGGCGCGGCGCGGCACGCCCTATTCGGGCGTCCTTTACGCGGGGCTGATGATCAAGGACGGCCGCGCCCGGCTGGTCGAATACAACGCCCGTTTCGGCGACCCCGAGACGCAGGTCCTGATGATGCGGCTCGGGGCGCAGGCGCTGGACCTGATGCTGGCCACTGCCGAGGGGCGGCTGGACAAGGCACAGGTCAACTGGGCCGATGACCATGCGCTGACCGTGGTCATGGCCGCAACGGGGTATCCCGGGGCCTATGCCAAGGGGAGCCAGATCCGCGGGCTGGAGGAGCTGCCCGAGGACAGCCGCCACATGGTCTTTCACGCCGGCACCGCCGCCCGCGACGCGCAGATCATCGCCAGCGGCGGCAGGGTCCTGAACGTGACCGCAAGAGGGGCCACCTTGCGCGAGGCGCGGGATGCCGCCTATGCGATGGTCGACAGAATCGACTGGCCGGGTGGGTTCTGCCGCCGCGACATCGGCTGGCGGGCGCTTTGACTTCCGGCTGTCACCAAACCATCAAACCATCGCAATACGCCCGACTCCATCCGTCGCCACCGTCCGTCCCGGGGGTGCCACCAGCCGTCCGCAAACCGGGCGCTGCCCCTTGTCCCAGCAATCCCTCGCGATGGAGCAAGGCATGAAAGACTACGAGAACGACTATTCCGACTTCCGCAAGACCCCGTTCTACGAGCATGGCGACGAGGTTCCCTCGAACCGTTCCGCCAACCCCACGATGTATGACGTGATCGAGGCCCGCGCCTCGCGCCGGGGGTTCATGGTCGGCGGGCTTGCCGCCATAGCCACCGGGCTTTTCGGCACCGCCATCACCGCCCGCAGCGCTCTGGCACAGACCACCGCGGCTTCAGGTCTTCTCGGCTTCACGCCCGTGCCTCTGTCGAAGGACGACACGGTGGTCGTCCCCGAAGGATACAAGGTCCAGATCCTCGCGCCCTGGGGCACGCCCCTGACCGGCGACATGCCCGCCTTCGTTTCTGGCGGCAACAGCGGGGCCGAGCAGGGCATGCAGGTCGGGATGCACCATGACGGGATGCATTACTATGGCATCGACGGGTCTTCGACCGACGGGCTTCTGGTCTTCAACCACGAATACATCGAGCCGCGCTTCCTGCATGCCGCGAAATGGGCGGGCCAGGCGCTGGACAGCGACATGGTCGTCTTCGCCGCCGACGGCAGCCGGAACGCCGACGAGGTCCTGAAGGAAATCAATGCCCACGGCGTCTCGATCGCGCGCATCCAGCGCGGGTCGGACGGGCAGTGGGCGATCGTGGCCGACCCGCTGAACCGCCGCATCACCGGGCTGACGGAGATGACCTTCTCCGGCCCCGCCGCCGGGTCGGCGCATCTGGTGACGAAGTATTCGCCCGACGGGACGCGCACGCGCGGCACGCTGAACAACTGCGCCCACGGCGTCACGCCCTGGAACACGTACATGACGGCGGAAGAGAACTGGGCCGGCTATTTCGTCAACGCCGATGCCGAAATGCCGCGCGAGCAGAAGCGCTATGGCGTGTCGGCCGAAGAGTCACGCTACGGCTGGGAAAAGGCTGCCGGCGCGCCGGACGAGTTCGTCCGCTTCAACGCCGCCGCAATCGGGGCGAGCGCGACGGAAGACTACCGCAACGAGCCGAACGGCTTCGGCTGGCTGGTGGAGTTCGACCCCTTCGATCCGGCCTCGGTTCCGGTCAAGCGCACGCATCTCGGCCGTTTCGCGCATGAGGGGATCGTCTTTGCCCCCGCAATCGCCGGGAAACCGGTCGTCTGCTATTCGGGCGACGACAGCCGCTTCGAGTACATCTACAAGTTCGTCTCGGCGGCGGCATATGACCCGGCCACCGCGTCGGGCGCGCTTCTCGACGAGGGCACGCTCTACGTCGCGAAGTTCAACGACGACGGCACCGGCGAATGGCTGGCGCTCGCCCCGGGTCAGAACGGTCTGACCCCGGAGAACGGCTTTGCCGACCTGGCCGACATCCTCGTCAACACCCGCGCCGCCGCCGATCAGGCCGGAGCGACGAAGATGGACCGCCCGGAATGGGGCACGGTCGATCCGAACTCGGGCGAGGTCTACTTCACGCTGACCAACAACAACCGCCGCGACATGACCCAGATCGACGCGGTGAACCCGCGGGCCGAGAACAACTTCGGCCAGATCGTGCGGTGGAGCTATGAGGGCGGTGACCATGCGCTGCCGACCTTTGCCTGGAACCTCTTCGTCATCGCCGGCACTCCGCGCAACTCGCTGGTCTTCAACGGCGAGGTCCTGGGCGACGACAGCACCTTTGCCTGCCCGGACGGCCTCTGGTGCGACGCGCAGTCGCGGCTCTGGATCCAGACTGATATGGGCGACATCGGGCCGAACCAGGAGGGCCCGCTGGAGCCCTTCGGGATGAATGCTATGCTGGCGGCGGACCCCAAGACCGGCGAGATCCGTCGGTTCCTGACCGGACCCTGGGGGCAGGAGATCACGGGCGTGATCGCCACGCCGGACGGGACGACGATGTTCGTGAACGTCCAGCATCCCGGCGGCCATGCCACGGCCGAGGAGTTCGCGGCCGGCACCTTTGGCTCGGGCTTCCCGGACTACAACGGCACGGTCCCGCGTTCGGCCACGCTGGTCATCACCCGCGACGACGGCGGCGTGATCGGGGCCTGATGACGTTGAGGGGTGGGCAGCATTGCCCGCCCCTTCCCCCCCTTGCACGCATCCCTCCCCCCGCATAAGAACCGCGCGTCAACACGCGGGGGGAAGATGCCGCTACTGGTGATGAAATTCGGCGGGACATCCGTGGCGGACCTCGCGCGGATCGAGAACGCCGCGAAGAAGGTGCAGCAGGAGGTCGAGCGCGGCTATGACGTGATCGTCATCGTCAGCGCCATGTCGGGCAAGACGAACGAGCTTGTGGGCTGGGTCGAGACCACCTCGAAGCTTTACGACGCGCGTGAGTATGACGCGGTCGTCTCGTCGGGCGAGAATGTTACCGCCGGGCTAATGGCGCTGCGGCTGCAGGAGATGGGCATCCCCGCCCGGTCCTGGCAGGGCTGGCAGGTGCCGATCAACACCACCTCGGCCCATGGCGCGGCGCGGTTCGTGTCGATCCCGCGCGAGCATATCGACGCGAAGTTTGCGGAAGGCTTCAAGGTCGCGGTGGTCGCGGGCTTTCAGGGCCTGTCGCCCGAGGGCCGGATCACCACGCTGGGCCGGGGCGGCAGCGACACCACCGCCGTTGCCTTTGCCGCCGCCTTCGGGGCCGAACGCTGCGACATCTACACCGATGTCGATGGCGTCTACACCACTGACCCGCGGATCAGCCCGAAGGCCCGCAAGCTGGACAAGATCGCCTTCGAGGAGATGCTGGAGCTTGCCTCGCTGGGTGCCAAGGTGCTGCAGACCCGCTCGGTGGAACTGGCGATGCGCTACAAGGTGCGGCTCCGCGTCGTGTCGTCCTTCGAAGAGGTCGACGAAAACTCTGGAACCCTGGTCTGCGACGAGGATGAAATCATGGAATCGAAAGTTGTGTCCGGCGTCGCCTACAGCCGCGACGAGGCGAAGATGACCCTTCTGAAGGTCGAGGACCGGCCGGGCGTTGCCGCCGCGATCTTCGGTGCCCTGGCCGATGCGGGCGTGAACGTGGACATGATCGTCCAGAACATCAGCGAGCAGGACGATCCGGGCGACAAGCGCGCCCATACCGACATGACCTTCAGCCTGCCGACAAACCAGGTCGATCGGGCGAAGAAGGCGATCGACGAGGCTTCGGCGGCGGGCAAGTTCGTGTTCTCGGACCTCGTGACCGACACGGATGTCGCCAAGGTTTCGGTCGTGGGCATCGGGATGCGGTCACAGGTCGGCGTGGCGGCCAAGATGTTCGCGGCGCTGGCGGCCGAGAATGTGAACATCAAGGTCATCACGACCTCCGAGATCAAGATCTCGGTCCTGATCGACCGGAAGTACATGGAACTGGCCGTGCAGGCGCTGCACGACACGTTCGAGCTGGAAAAAGCCTGACCGGAAGGGTCCCGTGCCGCCCCTGCGGGCTGCACGGGTGGTGCAGGTTACTGGATCGACAGGTCGATGCGGAACCCGGACGTCTTTCCTGAATCCTCGTCGTCGCCCATGTGATAGACGCGGATCGAATAGGTTCCGCTCTCGGGCAGGGTGACCGTGGTGGTGTTGCCGTCAATCGAGCTGTTGTAGATCGCTTCGCCGCTGCTGCCCGGGGGAAGGACGTTGTAATACACCGCACCGCTTCCGTTGCTTGCCTCGACGACCAGATCGATGAACATCTTCTGGCCCTTCTTCGCCCCGAGCCGATAGTCGATGTATTCGTCCCCGATGATCGTCCCGTTGACCATCGTACCAAAATTTCCGGGCTCGAACTTCACGTCCGACACGGTTTGCGCCAGCGCGGGAATTGCCAGAGCTGCCACCAAAACTGTCAGGGTCGCCTTCCACATCTCCGTCACCTCTCTCTGAGCCAGAGCCCTGGTCCAATGGCCGACTCTGATCCGATGTAACGCTCAAATCCGTGTGTCGGACAAGGCATATGTGTCGGCGGGCATCGCCGCCTGGCCCGCGGCGGGTCGCAAGCCGGCCATCGTCTGGTCGGCGTCGCGTGCAGCGGGCCCAAACCTCTGCCCGCTGCACCGGCCTTAGGGACGTCCTCAGCCCATCGGCGGCTTATAGGCACCCGTGACCTTGCCCGCCATTGCCATGGCGGCCGCGGCATCCGCCGAGGTCATCAGCTTGACGGTGGATGATTTCGACACCGTCCCGGCCGAGGCGACCGCCGCTGCCCCGGCCATCATCATCTTGTCATCCGGCCCTTCGATCAGGCAGATGACATCCCATTCCCCGAACGCGAAGAACATGTGGTGGAGCTTTCCACCCAGTGCCTCGATCAGCTTGCGCGCTGCGGCTTCGCGGTCGCTTGGACTTGCGACCAAGGCCCTGATCGCTTCTTTCGAATAGGCCAGCTGGTAAAGATAGAATGACATTCTGACTCTCCCTCGTGGTTTGAACCCGTGCTGACTTCGTCCTGGGCTGTTTCCCGGCTTTCGGAAAACAGTCTGGGCGCTGATCGACAGGTGCCTCGACCTTTCTTGGTCAAGCGAGGTTGACGCGGGAAAGTGTGCGCCTCTGTCCGTTCTTCGTCGAGCGTTCGTTTCCGGATTCCACCTGATCCGGGACCTTTTCAAGGGACCGTTTCCACCCTGGCATTCCACCGGCCCCGGAATGAACAACCCTGCATTGCAGCGCCTGGTGCTGCCCAGCGATCGGGCACCGAAGCCTGACCACGCGCGGGCCGTCCCGGAGCGGCGGCATTTCCCTTCCCCCCCGCCTCATCCATCGCCTATAGAGAGGGCATGACGCGAAGGACCCCGTGATGCCCGACCGCAGCGAAAGCGACAGCCGCAAGCTTCTGCGCCGTCTGCGCGACACCCTTGCCGTGCCGGGCAAGGGGCAGGACCGGCTGGACCAGATCACTCATCTGATCGCCGACAGCATGCGGACCGAGGTCTGCAGCATCTACCTGTTCCGCGACCCCGAAACGCTGGAACTGTGCGCGACCCAAGGTCTGAAGAAGGAGGCCGTCCACAAGACGCGGATGAAGCTGGGCGAAGGCCTGGTGGGGCGCGTGGCGCGGACGGGGATGCCGGTGAACACCGCCGACGCGCCGTCTGAAAAGGGTTTTCGTTACATGCCCGAGACGGGGGAGGAACTGTTCTCCTCGTTCCTTGGCGTGCCGATCCAGCGGGTGGGCGAAAAGCTGGGCGTTCTTGTCGTCCAGTCCAAGATCGCCCGGCAGTTCTCGGAGGACGACATCTACGCGCTGGATGTCGTCGCCATGGTGCTGGCCGAGATGACCGAGCTTGGCGCCTTCACCGGCGACGAGGGCGGGATGCGGGCCTTGCACAAGCAGCCGGTGATGCTGCGCGGCACCAGTGGCCAGGAAGGTGCGGCGGAAGGCCGGGTCTGGCTGCACGAGCCCCGCGTCGTCATCACCAACCCCGTCGCCGACGACCCCCTGACCGAGATCGACCGCATCCGCGCCGCGGTGGGGGAACTACGCGTCTCGATCGACGACCTTCTGGAGGCCGAACAGCTCGACAAGGACCAGAAGCAGGTGCTTGAGGCCTACCGGATGTTCGCCCATTCGCGCGGCTGGCTGCGGCGGATGGAGGAAGACATCATGCGCGGCCTGTCGGCCGAGGCGGCGGTGGAAAAGGAACAATCCGCCGCCCGTGCGCGGCTGGAACAGGTGCCGGACGCCTATCTGCGCGAACGGCTGTCGGACCTGGACGACCTCTCCAACCGCCTTTTGCGCATACTGACCGGACAGGGCAAGGACACCGGGGCCGAGATGCCGGAGAACCCTGTCCTCGTCGCGCGCAACATCGGGCCGGGCGAGCTTCTGGACTATGGCCGCAAGCTGAAGGGTGTGGTCCTGGACGAAGGCTCGGTCGGCAGTCACGCGGCGGTCGTCGCGCGGGCGCTGGCGATCCCGCTGGTGATCTCGACCGAACGCATCACCGCCGAGGCGCTGAACGGCGACCCGATCCTCGTCGACGGCGACCAGGGGATCGTCCACCTGCGCCCCGAGGAAACCGTCGCCCGCGCCTTCCGCGACAAGATCGCCATGCAGGCCGAGGCGCAGAAGCGTTATGCAAGCCTGCGCGCCCTGCCGGCGACGGCGAAATGCGGCTCGACGGTTGCCCTGCACATGAATGCAGGGCTGATGGCCGACCTGCCGAGCCTTGAGGGGTCCGGGGCGGAAGGCGTGGGCCTTTTCCGGACCGAGCTTCAGTTCCTTGTCCGCTCACGCATGCCGCAGCGGGCAGAGCTTGCGCGCCTTTACGCCCGGGTGATGGACGCGGCGAAGGGCAAGCGCGTGGCGTTCCGCACGCTCGACATCGGGTCGGACAAGGTCCTGCCCTACATGAAGCCGCCCGAAGAGCCGAACCCGGCGATGGGCTGGCGGGCCATCCGCGTCGGCCTCGACAAGCCTGGTGTCCTTCGGATGCAGCTTCAGGCGCTGATCCGGGCGGCGAACGGGCGGCCCCTGACGATCATGTTCCCGCTGATCACCGAGATGAGCGAATTCCAGGCCGCCCGCGCCCATGCCCTGCGCGAGCTTCACCGGGAAAAATCGCTGGGCCACCCGGTGCCCGAGCGGATCGAGATCGGCGCGATGATGGAGACGCCAAGCCTCGCCTTTGCGCCGCGGGCCTTCTACGAGCTGACGGATTTCATCAGTATCGGCGGCAATGACCTGAAGCAGTTCTTCTTCGCCGCCGATCGCGAGAATGAGCTGGTCCGCCGCCGCTATGACACGCTGAACCTGAGCTTCCTTGGGTTCCTGGAACAGATCGTCGCCCGCTGCGCCGAGACGGAGACCCCCCTCTCCTTCTGCGGCGAGGATGCCGGCCGCCCGATCGAGGCGCTGGCGCTTGCGGCCATCGGGTTCCGCACCCTTTCGATGCGCCCTGCCTCGGTCGGCCCGGTCAAGGCGCTTCTGCGCCGGGTGAACCTCGACGAGGCGCGGGCGGTGATAGACCGGGCGCGGGCCGAAGGGGCGGAAAGCGCCCGGCCGATGCTGATGGACTGGCTCGCGACGCAGGGGGAATGAGTCGCCAAGGCCGGGGTACCCGCGTCACTCCAGCCTTTGGATGTCGTTCAGCTGCCAGCTCTTGTCGAAATAGGCTTCGGTCGCGCCGTAGAAGCGGAAGTACGGGAACCAGCCCTTGCCGGGGTTGGTCTGGATCCAGTTCGTGGCGTCCACCGGGCGCTCTGGCCCGAAGTAGATGTCGACCGAACCGTCCGCGTTCGTTACCAGCCCCTCGCTGCGCGAGCTTAGGTCGGCAGCCCCCTGCGGCGTGACCAGGGGGCCGCGCGTCACGTTGTCGTAAAGCGTGATCGACCAGAACTGCCTGACCGGCGGGTTCGGCTCTACCCGCATGCGGTAGGTGGCTCCCCCGTCCAGCCAGTTGCCCTCGCTGTCCTTGGACGCCTCAAGGTAAACCTGCCCGAAGCCCACGATACGGCCCTGCATGCCCACAGACATGCCGACAGCCTCGTAGAACCAGGACGACCGCTCGTCGAACTGCACACGGCTCGCGTCAGGCGTCTCCTGATAAAGATCGAACATGACCGCGTATTCCCAGTGTTTGCCGGGATAGACGGTCGCTCCGGGGAAGCGCTTGTCGAAGGCGACGGTGCGCGCCATCAACTCGCCCACCTTTGCCGCCTCGGTCAGGATGCGCGCCTGCCTCTCGTCGGGCGCAAAGGGCTGGCCCGGCACGATGCCCAGCGGTGCCAGCATGCCGAACATCGTCCGGTCGCGCGGTGCGACCGGCTCGTCGGCGTAAAGCTCGGCCAGAAGCCGCCAGTAGTCCAGCGTGTCGGGTTGCGCCGACTGCCAGGGGCGACCCGCAACATCCGAAAAGCTCGTCTGGGGCGGGTTGTCACGCTGGTCCCAGGAATAGATGCGGAAGCCGCGAAGGGTGGCTTCTGCTTTCGCCTTGTCGGGATCAAGGCCGCGCGTCGCAAACCAGAGCTGGTTCGACGTGGCCCGGTACACGAGGTAGCCCGGTGCTTCGACCTCTGGTCCGCCGGGGGGCAGGATCAGATACCTGGCCCCCTCACCCTTGTCAGGGCCGGTCTGGCCGATATCGGTCACGGGCTGCTGCCAGATGTCGAGGACCCCCCCGGCCGTCAGGCCAGCGGGCGCTTCGATCACCATCGGGCCCTGCTTCGCCATATCCCAGTACGAAAATGCATAGAGGGTTGTGATGTTAGGCGTCAGCATGCCCGCCTTGTCCGCCAGTGTGCGGTAGAACAGGATATCCCCGTTCGGGGTGCCAAGCTGCTTTGCCTGGGCGTCGTAAAGCGCCTTGAACCCGACCGCAGGCAGCGCCCAGAGATAGGCCTGCGTGGCGCGGTGAAAGTCCATCTGGTCGTACAGCAGTTCCGCGGTTGCCGGGCTGGGGTAGCCGTTCTGCAGCTCAAGGTCGCCAAGCCAGCTTGGGATAGTGGTGGTTTCGGCAAGCGTGGTGCTTGGAACGGTGAGCGACAAAAGCCCGGCGGCTACCGTTGACGCCAAAAGCCTGCTCAGGGTCTTCGGGTAGATGCGCATCGCTGGTCCCTTTCCATTTCGCCGACGAAATCGGGGCGTTCTTCGCGGCGGCAGTACTTGCCGGGGTGATACGGGACAACTAGGCTACCGATACGGCGCACGTATCGGTGGTTTCGCATGCTGGACCGACTGAGGGCGGCCATTGTCCTGGCCGATACGCATACCTTCCACGGCGCCGCCAAAGTCCTGGGGATGAGCCAGCCGCAGCTGACCCGGATCATCAAGGCGCTTGAGCAGGAACTGGGCGTCATTCTCTTTGACCGCGGCCCGAAGGGCGTGACCCTGACGCCGCAGGGGCAATCCACGCTGGAAGAGGCGCGCAATCTCTTGCGTGCCGAGGCGCAATTCAAGCGCAGCATCACCGACCTTCAGTCCCAGACGACACGGCTGACCGTCGGGGTCGGGGCCTATATCGCGCAGTCCTGGGCCGGTGCCGCACTGATCGCCCTGGCCAGACGCACCGGGGTGGCGGTCAGCCTGCGCGACCTTGACTGGTGGCGGCTCGGCGAGGCGGTCCTGAACGGCGAAGCCGAGCTTTGTGTCGGAGAGCTGACCGAGGCAGAGCGACACCCGCACCTGAAGACAGAGGTGTTGCGGGAGAGGACGGGCCTCTTCGTCGTGCGGCGGGACCATGACCTTGCCGGGCGGCGCGAAATCGGTCTGACCGATCTGGCGTCCTATCCGCTTGCGGCCCCAAGGGCACCCAGCCGGATGGCCCAGGTCCTGCCGGCTGTCAGCGCGATGGGGCGGCTGTCCGAGGACGGACGCTTCTTCCTGCCAGCGATCGAATGTTCCGTCCCGCGCTCGGTGATCGACGTCGTGGGCTCATCGGATGCCGTCGCGATGATCCTGCCCGAGTTCTGCAGCGAGCAGCTCGCAACGGGAGAGTTCGTTGCCCTGCCCTTCCGGCCACCCTGGCTGCGGACGCGGCAGGGCCAGATCTACCGGCGTGACACGCCCCTTTCAGAGATCGGCGCGCGGTTCCGCCTGGCCGCCAAGATCGCAGAACGCGCCCATTTCCGGCGGGTTCAGGCTTTGGAGGCCGGGTAACGGCAGGCTCGCCCGACCGGCAGGTGGACACCTTTCCAAATCGTTAATGAAAATCCTTAAGTCCTTTTCTTAATTGCATTTTCCGAAAGTGACCACTGTGGACACTTCGGGTTTCAGACCTCGAAAAGCCCCGCATGAACCCGCCGAAGCTCGGCCTTCTGGACCTTCCCCATCGCGTTCCGGGGCAGATCGTCCATGACGATCACCCGCTTAGGGATCTTGAACGCCGCGAGCCTTTCCCGCAGCGCGCCCCGGACCGCCTCCTCCTCGACCGCTCCCACCACGCAGGCCACCACCGCCTCGCCGAAGTCAGGGTGCGGCACGCCGATCACCGCGCTGGCCCGGACTCCGGGAAGGTCATCCAGCGCCGCCTCGACCTCGGCCGGGTAGACGTTCAGCCCGCCGGTGATGACCAGGTCTTTCGCGCGGCCGAGGATCGAAAGGTAGCCATCGGCATCGAAGGCCCCGAGATCGCCGGTGATGAACCAGCCGTCCCGGAACTCTTCCGCCGTCTTTTCGGGGAGGTTCCAGTAGCCTTTGAAGACGTTCGGCCCCCGAACCTCGATCGACCCCGCCTCGCCCGCCGGGAGCACGCCCGCAGGGCCGGTGACCCGCACCTCCACCCCCGGCAGGGGCATCCCTACCGTCCCGGCCTTCCGGGCACCGTCGTAGGGGTTCGAGGTGATCATGTTCGTCTCGGTCATCCCGTAGCGTTCAAGGATCGCATGGCCCGTCCGCGCCTGCCATTCGGCGTGGGTCGCGGGCGAGAGGGGGGCCGAGCCGGAGATGAAAAGCCGCACGCCCTTGCAGGCGTCACGGGTGAGCCGGGGATCGGCGAGCAGGCGGGTGTAGAAGGTCGGGACACCCATCATGACCGATGCTTGCGGCAGTGCGGTCAGCACGGCGTCGGGGGCGAAGGAGGGAAAGAAGATCATCGAAGCGCCAGAGACCAGCACGCAGTTCGTCGCGACGAAGAGCCCGTGGGTGTGAAAGACCGGGAGCGCATGGAGAAGGACGTCATCTTCGGTGAACCGCCAGAGATCGACCAGCGTCGCCGCGTTCGAGGCAAGGTTGTCGCGGCTGAGCATCACCCCCTTCGACCGCCCGGTGGTGCCGGAGGTGTAGAGGATCGCAGCCAGATCATCGGGCTTATGCTGGGGGTCGGCGAAGGCGGGGTCCTGCGTGGCGGATGCGGCGATGAGGTCGGGCAGGCTTGCCACCCGCGCGCCGGTTGCGGCGATCTCGGCCTGCCGCGCGGCGTCGACCACGGCGAGGGCGGGTTCGGCATCGGTCAGAAAATGCCGGGTCTCGGCAACCGTGTATCCGGGGTTCACCGGCAGAAAGACGATCCCCGCGCGCAGGCAGGCGAGGTAGAGGGTCAGGACCTCGGGGCACTTTTCCACCTGCAGGAGCAGGCGGTCGCCCTTTTGAAGGCCAAGGGCCAGAAGGGTGTGGGCAAGGCGTCCCGTTGCGTCGAGGAGTTCGCCGTAGGTGGCGGGCGTGCCGCCGTTCAGCCAGGGCCGGTCAGAGCGTTCCGCCATCGCCTTGAGACGGGTGATGATGTCCTCTGGCATGGCGGCCCCCTTTTCGTCCTGCCCGGGGTTTAGCCGTGGCGGGCGGCGAACCCAAGAATTTTCGGCGAAACTTCTTGGACTTTCCCGGCTCAGGCGCGGGTGATGCGGGGGGGCGTGGTGGCGTCGCGGAAGGCGGCAAGGACGGGCTCGGTCCCGTGTGTCTCCGCAAGTTTCAGGAGGGCAAAGCGGATGCGCGCAAGCTCGCGGTAATAGGTCAGGAAGGCCGCGTTCAGCGCTGCCCCGGTGACCGCGCCGACCACCGGCACCGCCTGCGCGGCAAGCTTCTGGCCGAGGACGGCAGCCAGGCGCGGGGCGATGGCAGTGATCAGGTTCTGCACCGTCGGCCCGGTCAGCGCCAGACGCGCGGTCAGGAAGCTGGTGTTCACCCCGTCATCGCCTTCCAGCGGCGATCCCGCACCGAAGACGCGCAGGCAATCCTCGCGCACGCCAAGGGCATCCGGGTCGAAGCCGGCGGCCCGGGCCTCGGCCCGGATGGCGTTCAGGATCAGGGTCACGGTCACCGGGATTTCGGCCAGTGCCGTTGCAAGGCCCCCAGCCCCGCCAGCCGCACCCGAGACCATCACGGCAGCAAGCGGGCCTCGCTGGCCAAGATCGGGTGTCCGGGCGGCGAGGCCATAAGCGGCTTCCAGTGCGCGGGCTGTGACCACCTCGACCTGGTCACGGAATGCGGGCGGCAGGAGGTCAAGCTGGTTTTCCAGCGTGCCGCCCAGACGGTTCATCAGTTGCATCACCGGGCCGTTCGCGCGCTTGTAGCGGCGGGCAAGCGAGGTGATGGCCTCGTCAAGGCTGGGGGTTGCGACGGCGGGAAGGGTGTTCTTCATTCCCGGAATATGGCCCCGATCCGCCCCCGCGCAATGGGCGTCAGGTCGCTTTTGCGACCTTGCCGGTCACGCCAGCCCAAGCCCCGGCCTTCAGTTCCAGCCCGAGAACCCGGTCGGGGTTGGTGGGGGGCGGCATCTCGACCCCCTCGAGCTTGCGAAAGCCGAAGCGGCCGTAATAGGGCGCGTCGCCGACGAGCATCACCCGTTCCCATCCAAGGCGCCGCGCCTCGGCAAGGCTTTCGTTGATGAGAAGCGCGCCCAGCCCTTCGCCTTGGCGGGTCGGGTGGACGGCGATGGGGCCGAGGAGGAGGACGTCATGCTCGCCGATCAGCGCGGGCCAGTAGCGGATGACGGCGGCGAGCGTTCCGTCATCGTCGCGGAGCGTGAGGCACAGGGGTGCCACGGTCGGCACGCCGTCGCGCAGGCGGTACGAGGACAGCGCCGTCCGCCCGGGGGCGAAGCACAGGTCGTAAAGCGCCTCGACCTCCCACCAGTCGGCTTCGGTCTCTTCCTCAAGCCGGTACACCGCGCCCTGCCCCCGAATCTGCTTGAAGCGCGCCGTAACATGCGCACATGTCAGGATCAAATCGCGAAAGGCCCGCAGATGTTCTACCGCCCCGCCGATGGTCACGGCCTGCCACACAGCCCGTTCTCGGCCATCGTCGCCCCGCGGCCGATCGGCTGGATTTCCACCCGGTCGGCAAGCGGCGACAACCTTGCCCCCTATTCCTTCTTCAATGCCGTGGGCTACACGCCGCCGCAGGTGATGTTTGCGGGCGATTTCCGCGACAGCATGGCCAATGCGATGGAAAGCGGGGTCTTCGCGGTCAACATCGTGGCCGCCGATGCGCTGCAGGCGATGAACGCGACCTCGGCCCGGTTTCCGCACGGAACGGATGAGTTCGTCGAGGCCGGGGTCGCAAAGGCCGAATGCGTGGAGATCGACTGCCCGCGCGTGGCGGATGCGCCGGCAACGCTGGAATGCCGTGTGGTGAAGCTGGTCGAGCTTCTTGGGCCCGAGCGGATGCTACTGGGCGAGGTCGTGGGGGTTCATATCCGCGAGGACTGCCTGGTCGGGGGGCGGCTTGATTATACCCGCTATGCCCCGGCGGCGCGGCTGGGTTATCAGGACTATACCTTCGTGCGCGAGGTCGTCGCGCTGCGTCGTCCCTGAGCGGGGTCAGCCGGAGGCAGCTTGGTCGGCCTCGCGCAGCCTTGCCTCCGCCGCCGTGCGGATCTGGGTCAGGCTGGCGCGCGGGGTGAGTGCCTCGGCCGAGATGGCAAGGTCAAGGACCGCCCCGGTGGACGAGGCGACCGCGCGGTCGAAGGCGGCGGCGAAGGCCTCCGTGGTTTCCACCCGTTCGGCATGAAAGCCGTGGGCGCGGGCGAGCATGACGAAGTCCGGGTTGATCATGTCGGTCCCCGAAACGCGGCCGGGGTATTCGCGTTCCTGATGCGCGCGGATGGTGCCATAGATACCGTTGTTCAGGATCAGGATGACCGGCTGCGCGCCTTCCGCCCGCGCCGTGGCAAGTTCCTGCGCGGTCATCTGGAAGTCGCCGTCGCCGGCAAAGCAGAGGACAAGGCGGTCGGGGTGGGCGATCTTGGCGGCGATGGCGGCGGGGACACCGTAGCCCATGGCGCCCGACTGGGGGGCGAGAAGCCGCGCCTGAGACCCGTAGGCAAGGAACTTGTTCGGCCAGACGGCAAAGTTCCCTGCCCCGTTTGTGATGATCGCGTCCGGCGGCAGCACCTTTCGCAGATGGGCCGAGACGCGGCCCATGTCGACCGGCGACGGCAGCGGGGAGATGGTCAGCGAGCCAAGCCAGGCCGACCGCGCCTTTGCCCGCCAGTCAGCCCAATCCCCCCGGACCGGGCGCAGCGACCGGGCAAAGGCGTTCGGCCCGGACTGGATTGCCAGGGCGGGGCGGTAGATCTTGCCAAGCTCACCCTCGGACCCGTGAACATGGATCAGCCGTTGCGCGGGGTTCGGCACATCGAGAAGCGTGTAGCCATCCGTCGTCATCTCGCCAAAGCGGAGGTTGACGGCGAGGATGGTATCCGCCTCGCGGATCAGTTCCTTCACATGCTCGGGCATGCCGACCCCGGCTTCGCCTGCGTAGACCGGCGAGTGGTTGTCGAAGGTGTCATGCGCGCGGAACCCCACGATGACGGGGATGTCCGAGGCTTCGGCGAAGGCCTTGAAGGCGGCCTTGCCCTCGGCCTGCCAGTTGCAGCCCCCGAGCATCAGAAGCGGGCGCTTGGCGTCGGCCAGAAGGGCCAGCGCCGCGTCGACTGCCCCCTCGCCCGGTGCGGGTTCGTGGATCGTGACCAGGCTGGTCAGGGCCGGGGCGTCGGTCAGGGTGACGAGCATGTCTTCGGGCAGCGCCATCACCACCGGGCCCGGACGGCCGCTGAGCGCCGTGGTCCAGGCCCGCGACAGAAGCTCGGGGATGCGGTCGGCGCGGTCGACCTCGACCACCCATTTCGCCATCGTGCCGAAGACCGCGGGGTAGTCGAGTTCCTGGAAGGCCTCGCGCCCGGTCATGTCGGTCCCGACCTGCCCGACGAAAAGGATCATCGGCGCGGAATCCTGCATCGCGGTGTGCAGGCCGATCGAGGCGTTGGTGGCACCGGGGCCCCGGGTGACCATGCAGATCCCCGGCTGGCCGGTCAGCTTGCCCCAGGCGGCGGCCATGAAAGCGGCCCCGCCTTCGTGGCGGCAAAGGACGTAGTCAAGCTGGCCCGCCGTGTCGTGCAGCGCGTCGAGGACCGCAAGATAGCTTTCCCCCGGCACACCAAAGGCCTTCTTCGCGCCTAGCCCCACCAGGCTTTGCACCAGAAGCTGCCCGCCGCTTTGCATCATCCCGCACTCCCCCGTTTCAGGGGGGCAATCTGCATCGCTTTGCCGGAAACGGAAAGACCCGGCGGCAGGCGCCGGGTCTGCCCTCAGGGCGAGGTGGTCGTGGTGGTACCCGCGTTGCCAAGCGCCGCGGCGGCTGCATCCACCTGCGCCTGAAGAGCGGTGATCGTCTCGGCCAGCGTGGCGCGCTCGGCCTCGAGTGCGGTGGCCTTTTCGGTCATCGTGGCAAGGTCGGCCCCAAGGCTGGTGACCTGGTCGCCGAGTGCGGTCTTCTCTGCGCCAAGGGCGGTGACCTGTTCGGTCAGGGTCGTGACCTGTTCGGCCAGTGCCGCGCGTTCAGCCTCGACTGCGGCGGCGGCGGCGGTTGCGGCCTGCGTCGCGCTGGCGGCATCGGCCTTCAGCTTTTCGATCTCGGCGGCCAGGGCCGACTTTTCGCCTTCCAGCGCGGTCACGGCAGCGCCGGCGGCCGTGATCTCATTCTGCAGGCCGGTGACCTGCCGCGAGCTTTGGACGGCGAAGAAGCCAAGGATGACGACTGCCGCGATCAGGATCCAGGTCAAAAGGTTCCGCATGTTCTCCCCCCGTCATGGCGCCGTGCCGTGGCGCCTTTTGCGGACCTCACCACAACCCCCGTCGCCGCACAACAGTTTCTCGCCATGGCGATTCCGCGCGGGGCGGCCTCAAGCGATCCCAAGGGCCCGCATAGCGTCGCGCATGCGGATCGTCTCGGTCAGGACATCGTCGAAAAGGGTGTTCATGTAGGTCTGGTGGACGTATTCGACCGCCAGCCAGCCGTCGTAGCCCGCGCGCCGCAGGACGCCGACCATGGCAGCGAAGTCCAGCGTGCCTTCGCCCCATTTCGCCTGAAGGGCACCGGGGCGGGCCTGGCGCAGGTGGACATGGCCCGCATGGGGGGCCAGGGGGTCGATCGCGTCCTGCGTGAAGCCCATGCATGCGAAATGCGCGTAGTCGAGCGCAAGCTTCACTCCCGGCGCCTGGTCCAGAAGCGACAGGGTCTCGGAGGGGCTGGCGAGGATGCCGCCGACATGCGGCTCGACCGTCAGGGTCACACCCTGCCCCTGCGCGATGCCGTTGAGCGCCCGCAGCGAGGCGGCGCTGTCGGCGATCGCCTGTTCCTTCGGCCGCCCATCCACCACTCCGGGCAGGACGAAGACCGAGGGGATGCCCGCCGCTGCGGCAAAGCGGCAGACGGCGGCGAAGTCGGTCAGGTTCGGGGCCCTTGCCTCGGGGTCGGTCAGCGCCCGGTCTGAAAGCCCGTTCCCGAAAAGCCAGTAGAGGTTCGCCCCGCGGATGCCGCGCCCGGTTACGTCCCGCGCCGCCCCTTCCGGGTCGGCAAGGACCCGCGCCTTGTCGAGGGCGGGGCCGTAGAAGAGGCCGAGGTCCATTGCCTGGAACCCAAGCGCGCGGGCAATGGCCCAGGCTTCGTCCAGGCTGCAGGCCGGAAAGGACCAGCTGGTGACGGAAAGCTGCATCTGACTGGCCTTACCACTTGAGCCGTTTCCGGCGATCTTCCGCGAAGTCCGGCGCATTGCAACCCATTTTTCGGCCAGAAACCGCCCGTTCGCCAAAAGAATCGGTTGCCAGCGCAAAAGTGGTCAGGCCAATATGCCGCCATGCCGATCGGGGGAGCGATTCGGCCAACGCTCAAATGGGAGGAGCAAGAATGAACAAGCTGACCGTGTCGGCGCTGGCGCTGAGCGCTGCGCTTTGGGGAGGGATGGCCCTGGCCGAAGCCGTGAAGGCCACGCCGGGCCAGGAAGTGCCGATGGTGCTTCTGCCCAAGTTCCTGGGGATCCTGCCTTTCGACCAGGCGAACCGCGGCGCGCAGGAGGCCCATGCCGAACTGCAGAACCCGGCGGAGCTTCTTTACACCGGCCCGACGCCGGAAAACTCGGTCGCCGGCCAGATCGAGATCGTGACCAACGCAGCCTCCCAGGGCCAGAAGGTCGTGATGCTGTCGAACAACGCAGGCGACCAGATCGCCCCGGCCGCCGAGGCCGCGCAGGCAGCAGGCACCAAGGTCGTGACCTGGGACAGCCCGATCCCGTCGGGTGCGGGCGAGACTGTATTCGTCGCGCAGGTCGACTTCGGGTCCATCGGCGTGGTGATGGCCGACATGGCCCATTCGATCATGGGCGGCGAAGGCGAGTTCGCGGTCCTCTCCGCCACGCCGGACGCGGCCAACCAGAACGCCTGGATCGCCGCGATGAACGAGGCGCTGAAGGATCCGAAATACGCCAACATGAAGCTGGTGGACACCGTCTACGGCGATGACCAGTCCGAGGTCAGCTACAACCGCGCGCTTGCGCTGGTCGACAGCCACCCGAACCTGAAGCTGATCATGTCGCCCACGACCGTCGGCATCCAGGCTTCGGCCAAGGCGATGCAGGACGAGGGGCTTTGCGACAAGGTCAAGGTCTCGGGCCTTGGTCTGCCGGCCGAGATGGTCAGCTACACCATGAACGGCTGCGCGCCGGAGTTTGCGCTCTGGTCCTTCGTCGACCTCGGGTATCTGACCTATTACACCAGCTACATGCTGGCGACGGGTGCGATCACCGGCGCGGTGGGCGAGACCTTCTCCGCCGGCCGCATGGGCGACTACACGATCGAGGAAGATCCAGGCCGTCCGGGTGCAAAGCGCATCCTGATGGGGCCGTTCACGGTCTACACCAAGGACAACGTCGAGGCCGAGGCCAAGTAAGGCCTTCGGCGGCCTGGCCCCCCGCTTTTCTCCCGGGGGGCGGGCCACTTCTTTCTCGTTGAAGTACCGAAAGGGCGGGGCGTGACGGCACCGGTTCTGGAAATGTTGGGCGTGAGCAAGACCTTCGGGTCCACGCAGGCCATGGTGGACGTCTCGCTGACGCTTTACCCCGGCACGATCCATGCGCTGGTGGGCGAGAACGGCGCCGGCAAGTCCACCCTCATCAAGACGATGACCGGGATCCATCGCCCCTCGTCCGGCACGATCCGGGTGAATGGCCAGCCGGTCAGCTTTGCCGGCACGCGCGATGCCCAGCGCGCCGGCGTGGCCGCGATCTACCAGGAGCCGATGGTCTTTCCCGACCTGACGGTCGCCGAGAACATCTTCATCAGCCACCAGTCGCGTCCGCAGCTGATCGACTGGGCCGGGCTGAACGCCGAGGCGGCGGCGATCATCGACCGGCTGGGGGTCAGCCTTGACCCGACGCGGCCTGCCGCGGAACTGACATTGGCCGAACAGCAGACCGTCGAGATCGCGCGGGCGCTGTCGCTGGACGTACGGGTCCTGATCATGGACGAACCTTCGGCCAGCCTCTCGGATCACGAGGTGCAGCGGCTTTTCGGGATCGCCCGCAGCCTGCGCGACCAGGGGGTTGCGGTCCTTTACATCAGCCACCGGCTTGATGAGATTTTCGCCCTCTCCGACACCGTGACGGTGATGCGAGACGGACGGCACATCAGCACAAAGCCGACGTCCGAAACGACTCAGGAGGGGATGATCGCAGAAATGGTGGGGCGCGACATGGCGGGGCGCTTTGCCCGGATGCCAAGCCTTGCCACGGGCGAGACGCGGCTGAAGGTCAGCGGCCTTGGCCGGACGGGTGCCTTCCGCGACATCAGTTTTCACGTCGAAGCGGGCGAGGTCGTCTGCCTCTCCGGCCTTGTTGGCGCGCGGCGGACGGATGTGGGGCTGGCGCTTTTCGGCGTCGCCCCGGCCGATCGTGGCACGATCGAGGTCGACGGAAAGGCGGTGACGATCACCGGCCCGCGTCAGGCTCAAGCCCTGGGAATCGCCTATGTCAGCGAGGACCGCCGCAAGATGGGCCTAGCGCTGGAGGAGTCCATCGCGGCGAATATCACCCTGCCGAAGCTTGATGCCTATGCCAACGGATGGGGCATCATCGACCGGGCGCGCGAGCTTGCCGATGCGCTGGATTATCGCAAGAAGCTGCAGATCAAGGCGGCAAGCCTTTCCGCGAAGGTCGGCACGCTGTCGGGCGGGAACCAGCAGAAGGTGATGCTGGCCAAGTGGCTGAACACCCAGCCGAAGATCCTGATCGTCGATGAACCCACGCGGGGAATCGACGTCGGTGCCAAGGCCGAGGTGCACCAGATCCTGCGCGACCTTGCGGCCAAGGGCGTGGCGGTGATCGTGATCTCCTCTGATCTGCCAGAGGTCCTGTCGCTGGCCGACCGGGTGCTGGTCATGCGCGAGGGGCGGCTTGTCGGCGCCTTCCCGGGCGAGGCGGCGACGGAACAGGCGGTGATGCGCGTCGCGGTGGGGGCCGAGCATGGGTAAGGTCAGCCCCACCACGCTGCGGGTTCTGGCCCTTCTGGCGGTCTTCGCGCTGACTGTGGCCTTCTTCGCCACGCAGATCGACGGCTATCTGAACGCGCGCCTTTTCAACCGCACCTCGACCTCGGTCGCGATCATCGCGCTGATCGCCGTGGGGCAGGCCTTCGTGATCCTGACGCGGAACATCGACCTTTCCGTCGGCTCGACGGTCGGCTGCGTGGCCTATCTGGTCGGCGGGCTTGTCATCCAATACCCCGACATGCAGCCCTTGCTGCTGGTGGCGCTGGCCGTCGGCGCGGGGGCCATTCTTGGGGCGCTGAACGGCGTGCTGGTGGCCTTCGTCGGCCTGCCCTCGATCATCGTGACGCTGGCGACGCTGGCGATCTTCCGGTCGATCCTCGTGCAGTTCTCCAGCGGCGGGTCGATCACCACCGACCGCCTGCCCGTGTGGCTAACAGGCTTTGCCCAGGCCAATGCCTTCGAAATCGGCGAGCTTCAGGTCCGCTGGATGGTGGTGATCACGCTGGTCATCGTCCTGGCCGCCCACCTCTACCTCACCCGCTTCCGGTCCGGGCGGCAGTTCTATGCGGTGGGCTCCAACCCCGATGCCGCGCGCTTTGCCGGGATCAGCATGGCGCGGACGGTCTTTGCGGCCTTCGTCCTCTGCGGCGCGCTGGCCGGGCTGGCGGGCTTCATGTTCCTGTCGCGCTTCGGCAACATCACCGTGGTCGCCGGCCTTGGGTTCGAGCTGAAGTCGATCGGCGCGGTCGTCGTGGGCGGGGTCAACATTTTCGGCGGCTCGGGCTCGGTCATCGGGGTCCTGATCGGCGCAAGCCTGATCGACCTCATCGACACCTCGCTGGTCCGCTGGGAAGTCGTCAGCGAGTTCTGGCGCGAGGCGGTCCTTGGCTTCCTGATCCTTGGCGCGGTCGTGCTTGACACCGTCCTTTCCCGCCGCCTGATCGCCCGCAAGATCGCCGCCGCCGAGGCCGCCCGCGCCCCGGCCCTGCAGAAGGAGCCCGCCGAATGACCTTGCGCGAGCGCCTCGCAAGCTATGAAGGCTTTCTCCTTGCGGTGCTGATCCTGCTTCTCGTGATCAACACGCTCACGCTCAGGGATCAGGCCGGGGTGCCGATGTTCCTGACGCAGGACAACCTGATCAACATGTTCCAGCTTTCGGCGGAGAAAATCATCGTCGCCCTTGTGATGACCTTCGTCATCATCAACGGCGAGATCGACCTTTCCGTCGCAAGCGTGATGGGCCTTGCCGCCTGCGCCTTCGGCTGGTTCTTCCAGATGGGCGTTCCCGCCCCGGTCGCAATCGGCCTGTGCCTTTTGATTGGCCTTGCCTGCGGCGCCTTCAACGCCTTCTGCATCGTGCGCCTCGGCATCCCCTCGCTTGTCGTGACGCTGGCGACGATGATCGCCTTCCGCGGCATCGCGCGGATCCTGGTCGAGGACAGGGGGATCACCGATTTCCCCGACTGGTTCGACCGGCTGGGCCAGGCCGGACTGATCGGCCCCCTGCCCCTTGCGATGGTGATCTTCGCGCTTGGCGCGGTCCTTGCCTGGGTGATCCTGGAACGGTCGGCCTTCGGACGGAAGGTGTACTTCATCGGCTCGAACCGCGCGGTGGCCGAGTATTCCGGGATCGACGTCGGGCGCATCAAGGCCTGGATCTTCATCGCCTCGGGCTTCGTCTCGGCGCTGGCGGGCCTGCTTTACGCCGCAAGGCTCGGCGCGATCCGGGGCGACGCGGCGCTGGGGTTCGAGTTGGACATCATCACCATGGTCCTTCTGGGCGGGATCTCGATCTTCGGCGGATCGGGGACGATGCTGGGTACGGTGCTGGCGATCCTGATCGTGCTGGCGCTACGGAACGGCATGGGGCTGGCCAATATCACCGGTCACATCCAGACCGGGGTCTTGGGCATCCTGCTGATCCTGTCGGTGATGGTGCCGATGATCCGCGACCGGCTTTCGCGCCTCATCAAGGGAGGGGCCCATGGCACGGCAGACTGAGCCAGTCGTCGTAAGGCTGGACGATCCCATCGGCCGCAAGTCGGTGTCGGAACTCGTCGTTCAGCGCATCCTCGACATGGTCAAGGCGGGGGCGCTGTCGCCCGGCCACAAGTTGCCCGCCGAACGCGAACTGGCGCAGATCCTTGACGTCAGCCGCCCCACGGTGCGCGAGGCTCTGCGCGCGCTCGCCATCCTTGGCGTGGTGGAAATCCGGCACGGCGGCGGGGTCTATGTCACCTCGCTCGACGCCGAGCTTCTGTCGCCGATGGAGTTCTTTGTCACCCTTTCGGCCTCGAACATGGCCGAGCTTTTCGACGCCCGCATCCAGTTCGAACCGATGATCGCCCGCATGGCGGCGGAACGTCTGACCGACGAGCAGCTTGACCACCTTGCCGACCTTGTCGCGCAGCAGACCGCCGCACCCGAGGATGCCGAGCTTTTCCACGACACGGATGTTGAGTTCCACAAGACCATCCTCGACGCCAGCGGCAACGCCTTCCTTGGCCGCTTCGGCAAGATGCTGCAGGTCCTCGGCGACCAGGGCCGCAAGGCGTTCCAGAAGCGCCGGTCGATCCGCGCGCAATCGGTCGAGGATCATCAGGCGATCATGGCCGCCCTTCTGGCGCGCGACCCCGACGCAGCACACCGGGCGATGCGGCAGCATATGGTCAATGTTCGGAACGCGTTGAAGGAGGTGACAGGTGCATAAGGCCAGGATCGCGGTTCTTGGTGCGGGCTGGTGGGGCGCGCAGGTCTATATCCCTGCCCTCCTTGACAACCCCGACGCCACCCTGGCCGCCGTGAACCGCCGGAACCCGGAAGCGCTGAAGCAGCTGACCGAGACCTTCGGCATTGCGGCGGGCTACACCGATTATCGCGAGCTTCTGGCGAAGGAGGCACTGGACGGCGCGATCATCGTCTCTCCCCACACAGTGCATTTCGAACAGGCGATGGCCTGCCTTGAGGCGGGCCTGCATGTGCTGGTCGACAAGCCGATGACCACCTCGGCTGCCGATGCGCGCGCAATGGTGGCGAAGGCGGCGGCGGCGGGCAAGCAGATCGTCGTGCCCTATGGCTGGAATTTCAAGGACTTCACCCGCCGCGCTGTGGACCTTGTGCAGGCGGGCCGCCTTGGGGACATCCGCCATGTCTCCTGCCAGATGGCCAGCCCGACGGGCGACCTTTTCGGTGGCGACGGGCTGATCGAGACGGTCAGCCACATGTTCCAGCCCGAACGCTCCACCTGGGCCGACCCGGCGAACGCGGGCGGCTATGGCTGGGGGCAGCTTTCACACGCTTTGGGGCTGATGTTCGCGGTTTCGGGCCTAGCACCCGCGCAGGTCTTTGCCATGGGTGGGAAAAGCAAGGCGGGGGTGGACTACTACGACGCGCTGACCGTGCGGATGACCAACGGCGCGACGGCGGCGATCTCAGGCGCGGCGACGGTGCCGAAACACTGCGGCTACCAGGTCGATGTCCGCATCTTCGGGACCGAAGGGATGTTGCTGATCGACGTCGAACGCGAGCGGATGGAGCTGCGCCGCAATGACCGCGATGACGTGGTGCTGGACCTCAAACCCGGCGAAGGGGCCTACCTCGCCATCGAGCCCGTCGACCGGCTGGTCGATATCTGCCTCGGCCGCGAGAAGCGGAACGAGGCGCCGGGCACGGTGGGCATGCACGTGGTCGAAGTGCTGGACGCGATGTACCGCTCCATGGCCTCGGGCCGGGTGGAGGGCGTGTGATGTGGGGCGCGACGAAGGATCAGATCGTTCAGGGCGGGTTCTCGACCCCGCTTGATGCGCCGATGATCCCGCGCTTTCCCTTCACCTTCCGCGATGTCGAGGTGCTGACCCTCTGCTATCGCAGCGACACGGACGCCATGCGCCGCCTCTTGCCGGAACCCCTGGAGCCGACCGGCGACGTGGTGATGATCCACGTCTACAAGATGAACGACACTGACTGGCTGGGGCCTTACGGCGAGGTCAACGTGATGTTCGGGGTCCGGCTGGGGGACGTGGTGGGGAGTTACTCGCCCTACCTCTTCCTCTCTTCCGACATCGGCGTCACGCATGGCCGCGAAATCCACGGCCAGCCGAAGAAGCTTGCCGAACCGGCGCTGGAGTTCCGGGGTGACCTTATCGTCGGTTCCTGCCGGCGGAACGGGATCGACATCCTGACCGGGACGATGCCCTACAAGCAGGTGCCGGCGGACATTGCCGAGCTAAATCATTTCCCGTTCAGGACCAACATCAACCTAAAGGCGGTGGACCATATCGACGGGACACCGGCGATCCGGCAGCTGACCAGTCGGGCGCTTGCTGACGTCGAGGTCACCGAATGCTGGCGCGGTCCCTGTACGGTGGAGCTTCGCCCGAACGCGCAGGCACCGGTCCACCGTCTGCCGGTGCGCGAGATGCTGGACGGTTTCTACTGGCGTGCCCGGTTCACGCTGGTGCCGGGCATCGTGATCCATGACTATCTGAAGGAGGGTGCGTGATGGCAAGCTACGCTTGGGTTCTCGGGGTTCGCCCCGGGTATGAGGACGAATACAAGAAGCGCCACGACGAACTTTGGCCCGAGATGGACGCGACCCTGCGGAAAAGCGGCATCCGCAACTACCACATCTTCCGCCACGGCCTGACGCTCTTCGGCTATTTCGAGACCGACGACCTGCCCGCCACCATCGCCTACCTCAAGACCGACCCGGTGAACGCGCGCTGGTCGCAGCACATGGCCGACATCATGGTCATCGACATCGACACCCGCACCGGATTTCCCTTCCTTCTCCCAAAACAGTGGAGCCTTGATGAAACCCCTTGATCTTCATGGCAAAACTGCCCTCGTCACCGGCGGCAACCGCGGCATCGGTGCTGCCACCGTGACCGCCCTCGCCGCCGCCGGTGCGACCGTGAC
Source organism: Tabrizicola sp. T46 (assembly GCF_057219895.1). Taxonomy (NCBI): domain Bacteria; kingdom Pseudomonadati; phylum Pseudomonadota; class Alphaproteobacteria; order Rhodobacterales; family Paracoccaceae; genus Tabrizicola; species Tabrizicola sp. T46. Next base: position 100,942 of record NZ_JBXVVV010000004.1, on the reverse strand, counting down.
CTATACCGCGCGCTCGGCCAGAAGCCTTGCCGAAGGCCCCACGGGCAAGGGGATCACGGGCCTCGTGGCCGACGCGACCGACCGGGCGGCGACCGTCGCCCTTCTTGCCCATGGCTTCGACATCGTCGTGAACAACGCCGGTGTCATCACCCCCATCGGCCATATCGACAGCGTTTCGATCGATGACTGGGAGCAGAACATCCAGATCAATCTGGTCTCGGCCTTCCATGTCACCCAGCAAGCCATCGTCCATCGTCCTGCAAACGGGGTGAGCGTGATCCACCTCTCCTCCGGTGCCGCCCGCAACGCGATGGAGGGGTGGAGCGCCTATTGCGCCGGGAAGGCGGGCCTTGCCATGCTCACCCGCTCGGTCCACCTCGAGTTCGCCGACAAGGGCGTCCGCGTCTTCGGCTTTGCGCCCGGCGTGGTGGATACCGGCATGCAAGGCTCGATCCGCGCCTCGAAGATGAACCCGGTCAGCCAGATCCCGCGCGAAAACCTCGCCCCCGCCGACCAGCCCGCCCATGCCATCGCCTGGCTCGCCACACCCGAGGCCGACCCCTATGCCGGACAGGAGGTCGACGTGCGTAACCCCGAGCTCCGCGCCGCCTGCGGCCTGCCGGTGCTGGCATGAGGGTCATCGTTACCGACGCGACCTTCCCCGATGTGGCCCGGGAAGAGGCCGCCGCCCGCCTTCTGGGCGCCGAGTTCGAACGCCACGCCTGCAGGACAGCCGACGAGGTCGCCGCCGCCGTGAAGGGCGCCGATGTCGCCGTCGTCCAGTTCGCCCCGCTGACCGCCGCCGCCATCGCGGGCCTTGCCCCCGGTGCCCGCGCCATCCGTTACGGCGTGGGCTTCAACAACTTCGACCTCGCCGCCCTTGATGCCGCGGGCGTCAAGGCCGCCTATGTGCCCGACTACTGCACCGACGAGGTCGCCGACCACACCGCCGCCGCCATCCTGACCCTCCTCCGCAAGCTCATGCCGCTGGAAGCACAGGTCAGGCGCGGCGAATGGAACGTCGTCGCCATCACGAAGCCCCTGCCCGCCTTTCGTGACACGACCGTGGGCTTCCTCGGCCTCGGGCGCATCGCGCAGGAGGTGCACCGCCGCCTTCACCCCTTCGGCTTCCGCTTCATCGCGACCGACCCCGTGGCGCAGGTTGACGGCGTCCAGATGGTCGACCTCCCCACCCTGCTCTCCCAATCAGACGTCCTGACCCTCCACGCCCCCGCGACGCCCGAGACGGTCGGCATCATCAACGCCGAGGCGCTGGCGCACATGAAACCCACCGCCTACCTCGTCAACTCCGCCCGCGGCGACCTCATCGTCGAACCGGCGCTCGCCGAGGCCCTGACCAAGGGAAAGCTCGCCGGTGCGGCGCTCGATGTTTTCGCGGTGGAGCCCCTGCCGATGGACTCCCCCTTGCGGTCGGCGCCGAACATCCTGCTTACTCCACACGCGGCGTGGTATTCCGACGTGGCGGTCGCCCAGTTGCAGTCTCTCGTCGCCGACGAGATCACCCGCGCCCTGACCGGACAGCCCCCGCGCCGCCCGATCCCCGGAACCATCGCCTACGACAAGGACAAGACATGAAACTTCTGCGCTATGGCCCCCAAGGGGCGGAACGTCCCGGCATCCTCGACAAGGCGGGGCGCATCCGCGACCTCTCCGGCGTCGTCCCCGATGTGGCGGGCGAGGTCCTGACCCGGCTCGACAGCCTGAAGATCGACCCCGAGACCCTGCCCCTTGTCGAAGGCAACCCGCGCCTTGGCCCCTGCGTCAGCGGAACCGGCAAGTTCATCTGCATCGGCCTCAACTACGCCGACCACGCCGCCGAATCCGGCATGCAGGTTCCCAGCGAGCCGGTCATTTTCATGAAGGCCACCTCCGCCATCTGCGGGCCGAACGACCCCATCCTGATCCCGCGCGGATCCGAAAAGACCGACTGGGAGGTCGAGCTTGGCGTCGTCATCGGCAAGCCCGCGAAATACGTGACCGAAGCGCAGGCGCTGGACCATGTAGCGGGCTACTGCGTGATCAACGACGTCAGCGAACGCGCCTTCCAGACCGAACGCCAGGGCCAGTGGACCAAGGGCAAAAGCTGCGACAACTTCGGCCAGACCGGCCCCTGGCTGGTGACGAAGGATGAGGTGCCGGACCCGCAGAACCTTTCCATGTGGCTAAAGGTCGGCGACCAGACGATGCAGAACGGGTCCACGAAGACCATGGTCTACGGCGTGGCGCACCTCGTCAGCTACCTTTCCCAGTTCTTCACGCTCCATCCCGGCGACATCATCTCCACCGGCACGCCCCCTGGCGTCGGCCTTGGCATGAAGCCGCCGCGCTACCTGAAAGCCGGCGAGGTCGTCACCCTTGGGATCGAAGGGCTGGGCCAGCAGCGGCAAGAGGTCCTTCAGGGATGAAGGTCGCCCGCGTCGAGGCGATCCCCGTCGCCTATCCAGAGCCGAACGACCACAGCCGCAAGCGGTCGGTCTGCCTGGTGAAGATCACCTCGACCGATGGCGCGGTCGGCTGGGGGGAGTGCTGCAGCTACTTCCCCGAAGCCAGCCGCGCCGCCAAGGCCCTCGTCGACGGAATGGCCGAACTGGTGTTGGGCGAAAGCGTCCTCGCGACGCACCGGGTCTGGCACGCCATTCGCCATCATGCCTGGTGGTATGGCAACGGCGCGGGGATCGCCTCCATTGCGCTCTCCGGCATCGACATGGCGCTCTGGGACCTCAAGGGAAAGACGCTGGGGGCGCGGGTGCTCGACCTTCTCGGCGGGCAGGTGAATGACCGGATGCCGGCGGTGGCGAGCCTTCATGCGACCGAGGCTGACATCGACCGCATGGTCGAAGGCATGGCGCGGCATCTGGAAGGCGGGATGCAGGGCATCAAGGTCGGCTTCGGCAAGAAGGGCGACGCGCATCTGGGCTTCGACCACGACCGCGACGTGCGCTTCGTCAAGGCGCTGCGGAAGGCGGTCGGGCCGACGAAGCGCATCATGATCGACCTTGGCATCAAGAACTTCTGGGATGTGCCGACTGCAATCCGTCGCGCCCGCGCCTTCGAGGAATTCGATGTCCACTGGCTGGAAGAACCGCTCGGCGACCGCGACCCCGAAGGCTACCGCGCCTTGCGCGCCGGTACCTCGCTGCGGCTGGCCTACGGCGAAAAGGAGTGGAACTACAAGGGCGTGCAGGAGATTATTGAGACGGGAACTGTAGATGTCATCGGCCTTGACCCGGGCCGGATCGAAGGCATCACCGGCTTCTGGAAAGCCGCCGAGATCTGCGTCGCCCACCGCCGTCAGGCCAATGCGCACAACTTCTCCACCGCCATCGTCTCTGCGGCCAGCCAGGCGCTCAGCTTCGCCTCGCCCGCCTGCCGCGAGCTTGAACTCCAACCGGTCTACGGCCCGGCGCAGGCCGACCTCGTGGACCGCCCGATCTGGCACACCGACGGCTGGATCAACCCGCCGGAAGGGCCGGGGCTGGGGATCACGGTGAACGAGGACCTCGTGAATTCGGCAAGGCTGGACCGATGACCCACCTCGACTGGGGCCTGGCGGGTCAGACCGTGATCGTCACCGGCGGCGCCGGGGCCATCGGCCGCGCGGTCTGCGAAGGCTTTGCCGAGGCGGGGGCAAGGGTCGCGGTCGTGGACATCGACCAGTCCGCCTGCGAGGCGGTCGCCGCCGCCCTGCCCGGTGCCAGGGGGTTCGGAGCGGACCTCACCGACTTCGCCGCCCTGCCCGCCCTCGTGGCGCGGATCGAAGACGCGATGGGGCTGGCGACCCACCTCGTGAACGTCGCCGGGATTATCCTGCGGACGGCCGACCTCTTTTCGGTCACCGAAAAGGATTGGGACGCCCAGCACGACGTGAACCTCAAGGCGCTCTTCTTCCTCACGCAGGCCTTTGCCGCGCGGCTGAAGGCCGAAGGGCGCGAGGGTTCGGTCGTCAACTACTCCTCGCAGGGCTGGCAGTCGGGCGGATTCGGCGGGTCGGTCGTCTACAATGCGACCAAGGGGGCGGTGACCACGATGACGCGCGGGATGGCCCGGTCCTGGGCTCCGCTCGGCATCCGTGTGAACGCGCTGGCACCGGGGTTGGTTGATACGCCGATGCTCAAGACCCCCGGGCAGACGCCCGAGCAGTTTCAGGCAATGGTAGACGCGATCCCGATGAAGCGGCTTGGCCTGCCCGAGGATCACGTCGGCGCGACCGTCTTCCTCTGCAGCCCGATGGCGCGCTACATGACGGGGGCGACGATCAACGTTTCGGGCGGTTTCCTTATGTATTGACCGAAGGCTCGTCGAGCCCTTCGGGCACTCCTCGCAGGCCCGACCGTCGAGTGCCCGACGGGCTTCGAGGAAGGTTGGCGATCCCGCCCGCAAAAATTTGATCAAATTTCTTGAACCCCGCCGCGTTTGATCATATCCTGCCTCCAAGACGGGGCGCCTGCCCTGCCGATTCCGGAAGGACAGCCCATGAACATGATCACCAACCACCTGCCCACCGCCGAGCTGCAACGCCTTGATGCGGCTCACCATTTCCATCCCTTCACGGACAAGGCCGGCCTCGCCGCCAAGGGCGCCCGGGTCATCACCCGGGGTGAAGGCGTCTGGCTGACCGACAGCGAGGGGAACAAGATCATCGATGGGATGGCGGGGCTCTGGTGCGTCAACATCGGGTACGGTCGGAAGGAACTTGCCCGCGTGGCAGCCAAGCAGATGGAAGAGCTGGCCTATTACAACACCTTCTTCCAGACGACCCATGTCCCGGCGATCGCCCTTGCGGCCGAGATCGCGAAGCTTGCGCCGGGCGACCTGAACCACGTCTTCTTCGCGGGTTCGGGGTCCGAGGCGAACGACACCAACATCCGCCTCGTCCGCCGCTACTGGGACGTGAAGGGGATGCCCTGGCGGAAGACGATCATCGCCCGGTGGAACGGGTATCACGGGTCCACGATGGGCGGCGGCAGCCTTGGGGGCATGAAGCCGATCCACGCCCACGGCGGCAAGATCGACGGGATCGAGCACATCGACCAGCCCTACTGGTGGGGTGAGGGTGGGGACATGTCGGAGGACGAGTTCGGCCTCGCCCGGGCGCGGCAGCTGGAGGAGAAGATCCTTCAGGTCGGACCCCAGAACGTCGCGGCCTTCATCGGCGAGCCGATCCAGGGTGCTGGCGGCGTGATCGTGCCGCCGAAGACCTACTGGCCGGAAATCCAGCGGATCTGCGACAAGTACGGGATCCTTCTGATCGCCGACGAGGTCATCACCGGCTTCGGGCGGACGGGGGAGTGGTTCGGGTCCCAGGTCTTCGGGATCAAGCCCCATATCATGACCATCGCGAAGGGCCTTTCGTCCGGCTATGCCCCGATCGGCGGGTCGATCGTCTGCGACGAGGTGGCCGAGGTTGTCGGCGGGGCGGGGGAGTTCTTCCATGGCTACACCTACTCTGGCCACCCGGTCGCCTGTGCGGTGGCACTGGAAAACCTGCGGATCATGCAGGACGAGAAGATCGTCGAACACGTCCGCGACGTCGCCCACCCCTACCTCAAGGAACGCTGGGAGGCGCTGACCGACCACCCGATGGTGGGCGAGGCGAAGCTGGTCGGGCTGATGGGCTCCATCGCCCTCACCCCGGACAAGGCGAAGCGGGCGAAGTTTGCCAGCGAGGCCGGCACGGTCGGCTACAAGACCCGCGAGCGGTGCTTTGCCAACAACCTGATCATGCGCCACGTCGGCGACCGGATGATCATTGCCCCGCCGCTGCCGATCACGCCGGCGGAGATCGACGTGCTGATCGAGCGGGCGAAGAAGAGCCTGGACGAGGCCTACAAGGTGGTCAAGGACGAGGGACTTTTCGTCTCTGCCTGAGTTTGACCACAGTGGTCAAAATGAACTTCACGAGCAAGATCAACATCTTGCTCGTGGACATTCAGGATTTGTTAACACATGGCGGCGCGGGCGGACGGCGGGAGAAACCCTACCCCGCCGGTGCCGCAATCGTATTTCGGGGCATCTGATTTCCTCTGACAGGCGCAACCGGCAGCGCTAGGGTTCCTGTGAAATCCATTTGACGAGTCGCCCATGCTGTTTCCCCGACGCCGGCTGATTGCCCTTTCACTTGCCACACTTGCAGCGCCCGCACTGATCCGACCGGCCCATGCCGCCTGCCAGCGCGCCGACTTGGACAAGGGCATCGTGTTTCGCCGCAGGGACGGGTCGAGGGGCCTTGCCCGGCGCGAGGGCGACGGGACCGTGGTGATCGACTATGTCACCAACCGGGGCGAATGGCTGGACCGGCGGCGCGTGACCCATGGGGTCTTCGAGATCGCCCGGATCGTGCAGGAAAGCGAGTTGCCGATTGTCGGAGCCTCGGCCCCCGATTACCGCTGGACCTTCAGCCCGAAACCGATCTGGCCCGAGGACGGGGCCAAATGGTCGGGCAAGGTGAAGGAAGTGGTGGAGGTCACGATCAGTGACGAGAGGGGCACCGTCGAACGCGAGCGGCGCAACTGGGCCGCAAGCTTTCGCTGCTTCGAGCCGAGGGAGGTGGAGCTGTCGGGGTGCAGCTACATGGCGCTGACGGTCGAGGCCGAATTCACCGGCAAGGGCGGCGGCCGCAGCCAGCGCTGGGTCTACTTTCCCCAGCTTGGCCTTGGGATCGAGACCCGGCGCGATGGGATCTCGAACGGGCTGACCGCAATGGGACCCGTCTGAGATCGGGACGATCCGACAGCCAGCGACTGCCGGCTTGTTCCAGATCATGTCCTGGGATGGTCTTCCCGGCCATGGTGGGGCCGGGAAGAGCCGGTGGCGGACATGTGCTGGGGAATAGGGATGACGGCGGGCATGGCCGTCGCGGGCGTGGCCGCGGCGGCCCTGACGATCCGGCGTGGCGATCCGGCGGCGGTGCCTTTGGCGCTGCTTTACTTTGCAGCGATGGAAGGGTTGCAGCTGGCCGGATACCTGGTGATCGACCAGTGCGGCACCCCGGCGAACCGGACGGTCACCGCCCTTTCGATGCTGCACATCGCCTTGCAGCCCCTCGTGATCAACGCCTTCATGCTGGCCTGGCTTCGTCGTGGCGCGACCAGGCGGACCGGAAGAACCGTCTTGGCGCTGTCGCTGCTGGCAAGCGCGCTGATCGCCGTGCAGATGGTGCCCTGGCCCGGACTTGAGCGCTGCGCGACCGGCCAGCCCCTGTGCGGCGAGGTCCTCTGCACGGTCAGCGGCACCTGGCATCTGGCCTGGACCCTGCCCTACAGCGACATCTTCGCCGGTCCCGACCGCTGGCTGGGCACCAACTTCGGCTTTCCCTTCTACGTTCTGGCGGTCTTCGTCCTGCCGCTCTTCTACGGCCTGTGGCGGTTTGTGCTGTTTCATGCGCTGGCCGGGCCGGTGGCTGCGAACCTTCTGACGCGGAACCCTAACGAGGCCCCTGCGATCTGGTGCCTGGTGTCGGTCCTGATCCTGGCGATTGTGCTGATCCCCGGCACGCGCAGGTTCTTCTCTGCCGGTGCGCCTGCCCCGGCTTGAGTTTGGCGGCGGTCCCCCATAAACCTGCAAGGATAACGGAAGGACCGCCCCATGCGCATTCACAGTGATCTTGCCGACACGATCGGGAACACGCCGCTTCTGAAACTGAAGAAGGCCTCCGAGATCACCGGCTGCACCATCCTGGGCAAGGCAGAGTTCATGAATCCGGGCCAGTCGGTCAAGGACCGCGCGGCGCTGTACATCATCAGGGACGCAGTGGCGAAGGGTCTTCTGAAGCCCGGCGGCACCATTGTCGAAGGCACGGCGGGGAACACTGGCATCGGCCTTGCACTGGTCGGCGCGTCGATGGGGTTCCGCACGGTCATCGTGATCCCCGAGACGCAGAGCCAGGAGAAGAAGGACATGCTGCGCCTCGCGGGCGCCGAGCTGGTGCAGGTGCCGGCAGCACCCTACCGGAACCCGAACAACTATGTCCGCTATTCGGGCCGCCTGGCCGAGGCGCTGGCCAAGACCGAGCCGAACGGCGCGATCTGGGCCAACCAGTTCGACAACGTGGCCAACCGGCAGGCCCATATCGAGACGACGGGGCCCGAGATCTGGGACCAGACCGGCGGGAAGGTGGACGGCTTCATCTGCGCCGTCGGCAGTGGCGGGACGCTGGCGGGCGTCGCCATGGCCCTGCAGCCGAAGGGTGTGAAGATCGGCCTTGCCGACCCCGAAGGTGCGGCGCTGCACAGCTTCTACACCACCGGCAAGCTGGAGGCCCCGGGCAATTCGATCACCGAAGGCATCGGCCAGGGGCGGATCACCGCGAACCTTGAAGGCTTCAAGCCCGATTTCAGCTACCGGATCCCGGATGCCGAGGCGCTCCCCATCGTCTTTGACCTTCTGCAGGACGAGGGCCTGTGCATGGGCGGATCGACCGGGATCAACATCGCCGGGGCGATCCGCATGGCGCGCGACATGGGGCCGGGCAAGACGATCGTGACGATCCTCTGCGACTACGGCAGCCGTTACCAGTCCAAGGTCTACAACCCCACCTTCCTGCGCGAAAAGGGCCTGCCGGTGCCGGATTGGCTGGACCGCGCGTCGCGGCCAATCCCGACCGTGTTCGAGGACGCATGAGGCAGCCCTTGCCCGCGGCGTGCGGACGGGTCTGGCGGGCGCTGCTCCTGGCGCTGGCCCTTGCCGCACCGTTGGCGGGTCCGGGCACGGCCCAGCAGTCGACGGCACAGCAATCCACGGCTCAGCCGTCAACGGGGCAGCCGCAACCTGGGGCGATCCCGATCACGGGTGTCGAGACCGTTCTGGGCGACGGAGAGCTCAGTTATTCGGACTGGGAGGCGACAGCCAGCCGGGCCGAGGCCGAGATCGCAGAACGTCGCACTTCGGACGAGCGTCTGGAAGAGATCCGCCGGCAGCTTGCGCAATGGCGCGCCGCCCTTCTGACCGCCGAGAACGCCAATTCGGCGCGGATCGCCACGGTGCGCCAGCAGATTGCGGCACTTGGCCCCGCGCCAGGTGAAGGCGAAAGCGAGGCCGAAGAAATTTCCAAGCGCAGAAGCGAGCTTGCCGCCCAGCTGGTCGAACTGCAGGCGCCGGGCATCGCGGCGGACGAGGCCTACCGGAGGGCCGACGGGCTGATCCGCGAGATCGACCGGACCTTGCGGGAGCGGCAGGCGGACGAGCTGTTGCAGCTCTGGCCCTCGCCCCTGAACCCGGTGAACTGGCCCGAGGCGGCAATCGCGTTTTCCGACACGGTGATGCGGGTCTGGGACGAGGTGACGACAGCCTGGGCGGACCGCGAGGCGCGGGCGAACTTGATGGACAACCTGCCGCTGATCGGCGGGCTTCTGGTCGTGGCCCTTGCGCTGGTGGTCTATGTGCGGCGGTGGATCCGGACGTTTTCCGACCGGCTGATCCAGAATGCCTCGGCCCGCGGGCGGGGGGTCTGGTCAATCCTGGCCTCGACCGGCGAGGTGATCGTGCCGACGCTGGGGATGATCTCCCTCTCTGGCGCGATCCTCGCGACCGGAACGCCGGGCGAGGTGGGCCGGCTGATCGCGGTGGCGCTGCCCTTCATGGGTTTCGTGGTCTTTGCGGCGGCCTGGCTGGGGGCCCAGACCTTTCCGCGCGTGCAGATCGAGGGTGCGGTCCTGCCACTGCCGCCCGAGCGGCGCGCCGAGGGGCGGTTCCTTGCGGTCCTGATGGGACTGGTCTTCGCCGCCGAGATCCTGCGCAGCGCCGCGATGGATGCGCAGGCCTATTCGGATGCCACGACCTCGGTCATGTCCTTCCCGATCCTTCTGCTCGGGGGGCTCCTCCTGGTCCGTCTGGGCCGGGTGATGCGGCTGTCGGAGGACCATGCCGAGCGCAACTATACCTGGCGGCTGGTGTCGATCCTGTCGCGGGGGCTGGGCATCATCGGCTTTGTCGGGCCAGTGCTGGCGGCCCTTGGCTATGTGCAGGCAGCAGCGGCGCTGATCTACCCGTCGATGCTGTCGCTGGCGCTTCTGACGCTGCTCTTCGTGATGCAGCGGCTGATTGGCGAGACCTGGGCGCTGATCATGCGCAGCGAGGTGCGTGACGGGCTGGTGCCGGTGCTTCTGGGCTTTGCGATGACGCTGGCCTCGCTTCCCGTCTTCGCGCTGATCTGGGGGGCGCGGTCGTCGGACCTGACCGAGCTCTGGGCGCGGTTCTCCGAAGGCTTCATGCTGGGCGACCGGCGCATCTCGCCCACCGATTTCATGATCGTCGCGGTGGTCTTCGCCATCGGCTACCTCCTCACCCGGCTCCTGCAGGGGACGCTGAAGGCGACGATCCTGCCCAAGACGAAGATGGAGCAGGGCGGGCAGACCGCGCTGGTGGCGGGTGTCGGCTATGCCGGGATCTTCCTGTCGGCGCTAATCGCGATCAACGCGGCGGGGCTAGATCTTTCGGGCCTCGCGATCGTCGCCGGTGCCCTGTCGGTCGGTATCGGTTTCGGCTTGCAGGCCATCGTGGGGAATTTCATCTCGGGAATCATCCTTTTGATCGAGCGGCCGGTCAGCGAGGGCGACTGGATCGAGGTTGGCGGCGTTCAGGGGCGGGTCAGGGCGATTTCCGTCCGCTCGACCCGGATCGAGACCTTCGACCGCAACGACGTGATCGTGCCGAACTCGGACCTGATCACCGGCCGGGTGACGAACTGGACGCGGTTCAACCTGTCGGGCCGGCTGATCGTGCCGGTCGCCGTGGCGATGGGATCGGACGCCCGGCAGGTCGAGCGCATCCTGCGCGAGATCACCGAGGCTCAGCCGCTGGCGATCCTGAACCCGCCACCCTTGATCCTCTTCATGGGCTATACGCCGACGCAGCTGACCTTCGAGATCCGGGTGATCCTGCGCGATGTGAACTTCAGCCTGCAGGTCCGCAACGACATCAACCACCAGCTGATGGAACGCTTTCAGGCCGAGGGGATCCACATCGTGCCGCCCCCTGCCCCGCCGGCCGAGCCGGACCCGGTCAAGACGGCCGAGACGCTGGTCGCGATGGCCGACCTCGTCGCCGCCGACCGGCCGCCCGCACGGCGCAAGCCGGCCAGGCCGCCCGCAGACGACATCAAGGGGGCCGACCGATGACCGAGCTTCTCTTCCGTGCCGATCCCTATCTGGCCGCCACGGAGTGCTGTATCACCGGCCATACCCCGGAAGGCGCGCTGATCGTCGACCGGTCGGTCTTCTACCCCACCGGCGGCGGCCAGCCGGGCGACAGCGGGATGCTGGACTGGAGCGGCGGGCGGATGCCGATCGCCACCACGATCAAGGTGGACGGGGGTCTTGCCCTTGTCCCGGCCGAGCCGCTGCCGATGCCACCCGTCGGCGCAGCTGCACGGATGATGCTCGACTGGCCGCGCCGCTACGGCCACATGCGCGTGCACACGGCGCTCCACCTTTTGTCGGTCGTCATTCCCCTGCCCGTAACCGGCGGCCAGATCGCCGCCGACCGCGGGCGGCTGGATTTTGACATGCCCGAGCCGCCGGACGACCCGGCCGCGATCCAGGGCGCGCTGATGGGCCTGATCGCCCGCAACCTGCCTGTGACCGAGGACTGGATCACCGACGCCGAGCTCGACGCCAACCCGGACCTCGTCAAGACGATGTCCGTCCGCCCACCGACCGGCCAGGGCCGGGTCCGGCTGATCCGGATCGGCGCGGGGGCCGAGCAGATCGACCTGCAGCCCTGCGGCGGCACCCATGTCGCCCGCACAGGCGAGATCGGTCAGGTCACGATCGGCAAGATCGAGAAGAAGGGCCGCATGAACCGCCGGGTGACGCTGCACCTCGCCCCCTAGCGGCGCCCGCATTCGCGCAGCTCTTATCGCCCTTGCAAAGCCCCCGGCGACTTGGCAGAAGGGCCCCCACGGACAGTTGGCCGAGTGGTCGAAGGCGCACGCCTGGAAAGTGTGTAGGCGGGGAACCGTCTCGAGGGTTCGAATCCCTCACTGTCCGCCATTACCGCTCAGATCGTTTTCCTGACGTCGAACCGCGTGGGGCTCGGACGTCTTGATGCTCAGCGGGAAGACGGCGCGGCAAGGCTGCCACGGCGAAGTCGCGGAACCTGCCCTGCGGTCATGAAGACCTTCGTGGGCCATCCCTTGGTGCCGGTGTCGGCAGGCAGCTGGTGGTCTGCCCGCCCCTCGGCTGCGATGTCCGTGGCGGCGGACCGTAGAGAAACAGTGGCCTTGCACCGTTCCCCGGGTTTGCGACTCATGTCTCGCGGAACGCCCCGCGGAAGTAGTCGGCGAAGGGCTTCACAAGATAGGAAAGCGGTGTCCGGTCTGTTGTCTTGAGCATGGCCTCGACCGGCATTCCCGGAACGATGTCCACGCCGCCAAGAGCCTGCAGGGTCGTGGCATCAATCGCGATCTCGGTGCGGAAATAGGCAACGCCTGTGCGTTCGTCAGACAAGGTGTCCGCCGAGACGAGCGTGACGGTTCCGGTCAATTCGGGAGTATTGCTTTTCGGCAGCGATGAGAAAATGAGGCGAACCTTCTGGCCGGAGTGAACCTCATCGACATGCGTGACAGGGACCCGGGCCGCGACGAACAGCGGGCGGTCCTGAGGCACGATGTGCAGCAGGGCCTCTGCGGGGCGGATCACGGACCGCGGAGTGGTGACGGTCAGGCCCAGTACGAGGCCGGAGGTCGGCGCGCGCAGGTCAAGCCTTGCGATGCGTTCGGTCAGGGCGTTATCGCGTTCGGTAAGTTCAAGCTGGCGCGCGACGACATCACGCAACTCGGCCTCTGCCGCTTCGCGGCTTTGGGTGGAAAGCGCGGCGATCTCGATCTCGATTTCGGTCACTCGGCCAGCCGCCTCTGCAAGGGAGGAGGTCAGTTCGCCGGCGCGACCCTGCAACTGGGCGAGATTGCGCTCCAGTTCGGACACGCGCGCGGCCTGGGTCAGGCCACGCTCCAGGAGGTCGCGTTGTGCGGCGATCTCATTGCTCAGCAGCCTGACCTGGGCCTCGTTCGCGGCTTGCTGGGCCCGCAGGCCGTCCATCTGGCTGTTGATCTGCGCGATCCTGGTCCGGCGAAGCTGTTTGGCCTGCCCCAGGGCATCCGCCTGCCGTTCGAAGAGGCCCAACTGCCCTTCGATCATCTCTTTCACTTCGCGCTGCTGGGTTGCCGCCGCGATGACCGTGTCGGGAAAGGTCGGGGCAGCTGCGTCATCGCGCTGCGCTTCAAGCCGCGCCCGCCTTGCGGCAAGTTCCATCAGCTGCGCGGCCACGATCGCCTTTTCGGACCGAAGAGCACTGCCATCAAGACGGAACAGGACGTCGCCCGCCATGACGCTTGAGCCTTCTGCGACCAGTATCTCCTCGATCACCCCGCCGTCCGGATGTTGCACAACCTGCCGGCTCTGTGACACCTCGATCCGTCCGGGGGCGACGACGGCACCTGACACCGTCGTCAGGACCGACCATGCGCCGAGACCGCCGACAAGGAGTGCGATCGTCAGAAACCCAAGAAACAGCGGGCGCGCGGCCGACCATGTGCGGACTGCACCCGTCATGTCGGAGCCCCGGGAAGCGCCGGTCGCAGAATCTCGGTGTGGTTCTTCACCTCTTCCCGCAGGACCTGATCACGCGGGCCGAAGGCACGGCGCGTCCCTGCTTCCAGAACCAGGAGGAGGTCGCATTCCTGGATTGCCGCCGGACGATGCGCCATGATCAGGACGGCTTTGCCCGCCGCCTTGGTCGCCCGGATCGCCATGTTCAACGCCGCAGAGCCCTGACTGTCGAGGTTCGAGTTCGGTTCGTCCAGCACAAGGAGCGGGGGATCCCCGTACAAGGCGCGGGCGAGGCCGATCCGCTGCATCTGCCCGCCCGACAGCCGACCGCCTGTCGCCGAAACGCGGGTGTCGTATCCCTGCGGCAGCCGGACGATCATGTCATGGGCATCGGCCCGCTTCGCTGCCTCGATGATGAGGGCACTGTCAGCCTGCGCTTCAAGCCGGGCAATGTTTTCGGCGATGGTGCCCTCGAATAGCGTAATGCGCTGGGGCAGATAGCCGATCAGCCGGCCAAGCTCGTCCGGGGCGTACTGATCCAGCGCCGCGCCATCCAGCCTGATCCGTCCGGCAAGCGGGGCCCAGACCCCGGTAAGCGCCTTCGCCAGCGTCGACTTGCCCGCGCCGGATGGGCCGATCACGCCAAGGGCCTGTCCGGGTTCGAGCCTGAAGCTGACCTGGCGCAGAAGCGCGTTCGTGTCGCCCGGCGCGGCGACGCTTAACCCGTCCACCTCCAGGATCGCGCGCGGGCGGGGCAGAGCGGTGCGGGGGACGGGAGGCGGCACGCGGGACAGCAGGTCGGCCAACTGGCGCCAGCCCTCGACAGCGCGCTGAGCCACGGGCCACTGGCCCACTGCAAGCTCGATCGGGGCCAGCGCGCGCCCCATCAGGATCGAGCCTGCGATCATCGCACCGGCGGAAAGCTCACCCCGCAGAACCAGCCAGGCACCAAGTCCCAGCATCGCCGATTGCAGGAACAGTCGGAACGTCCGGATCATGGCGTTGAACCCGCCGGAGATGCCGGTGGCCGTCAGGCTTTTTTCAAGGGCCAGGCGCCGGGCTACCTGCCAGCGGTCGAAGCCTGACCCCGCCATTCCCAGAGCCTGCAGGGTTTCGGCTTCGGCTTTCAGCTGGTCGGCGGTCCGTTCGGCCTGGAGGGCGGCGGAGCTCGCTTCAAGCTGCGGCTGGCGGGACCGGATCTGGTTCAGCGCCGTCATGGTCACCAGCACCGCCCCGCCTGCCACCGAGAGCCAGCCCATCCAGGGATGGAAGATGAAGATCGCGAAGAGGAAGACAGGCGTCCAGGGCAGGTCCATGAGCGCGGTCAGAACAGGCGAGGCGATGAAGCCCCGCACCGCCTCGAGATCGCGCTGCGCGCTGACGGCGGCGGGGTCGTTCGGGGCCACGGCAGAGCGCGCCATGGCCGCCGAAAAGACGCGCCGGTCCAGCTGTTCCTGAAAGCGGGCGGCGACCACCGTCATCACCTTGCCGCGCACGAAATCGAGGACACCCATGGCGAGAAACAGAAAGACGACGAGAAGGGACAGAGCGACAAGCGTCGCCTCGGACCCGCTGCCAAGGACGCGGTCATAGACCTGCAGCATGTAGAGCGGCCCGGTCAGCATGAGGAGGTTGACGAAGGCGCTGAAGACCAGAACCGCCAGGACCAGCCCATTCGAGGCGCGTCGCGCCGACCGCAGTTCCTTCAGTCCCCCGGATGCCACCGTCTTCTCCCTGTCCGTCCCGTCAGTCTAGCCCGAGGTCGTTAACGTCGGATGTCCGCCCCACCGTCCGAGAGGGCGGCCAGGCAGGGCCTGACGGACCCCCAGCGCGTCGTCGACAATGCGCACCTGCAGAGCCTTGCCGTCAAGATGCCATTGCGCGATTTGACGCGACTGTAGCGCAAAGGGTCACGGCGAAGACCTCAGGACCACTGGCTTTCGACATGCTGCGGGTCATAACTGGCCGGAACCGGCGTCAGGTTGATATCCTTCAGCAGCCGCGCACCTTCCGGGACGGTGCCGTCGATGACCCAGAGCTCGCGTCCTTCGGCCTGCGTGGTGCGGGTGAAGTAGAACTCGTCATCCCCGCCGCGGATGAGCGAGGAGATGCTCGCCGAGTCCGTGAAGCTGGTCAGTTGCGTCACGCCGGTCTGGTCGCCCGGCTGGGCGCCGGGGGTGAAGACGAACACCTGATCGATCCCGTTTTCAAAGGCGATCACCCCCACCCGGTCGCTCAGGTCCGCCAGTCCGATCACCACGCCGTCAAGGGGACCGGCGCCCACACCGGGCAGGTCCAGCTTCGTCGCGGTCAGGCCGCTGTCGTCAAGCTGGAAGACGCGCTGCCGACCGTCCGTCGCGTCGCGGGCGGTGAAGAAGAACTCATCCCCGACGGTGGTCAATTCGAAGGGGAAGGCAAAGCTTTCGGGCAGGTCAGGACCGGCCACCGCGACCGGCGCCGAGATGCCGTCGGTGGCGTAAAGCCGCGCCCCCCCAAAGGAGCCGTCGGTCGAGGCGGCGAAGTAGAACCGCCCGCCAAAGAAAGCAGCACTGTTGAAGTCGCCGCCCGAGGTCGCCCCGGGGGCGATGTCGTAGAGGGTCAGGCTGCCCTGGATGTCGGCGGCGGCAAGGTTGATGCTGTGCACCTCGACCCCGGCCCCGGCCCCGGCGTCTGCCGCGTTGTTCAACTGCTTCCAGAAGATCCGGTCGCCCTCGCCGAAGAAGCTTTCCCCTGTCGTGCTGAAGGGCACGATGGGATCATCCTGAAACTGGCCGGAGTAGCCGTTCGGCAGGTCGGCAAGGAAGGTGACGACCCCGCCCTGATAGCGGTAGAGCGACCAGATGTCGTTGGACGGATCCACATCGCTGTTGAACGGGTCGCTCCGATCAAGCGCGCTGAAGATGATCTGGCTGCCGATCGTCGTGGCCGAGCCGATCAGATGGTCGGCCAGCAGCGTTGTGGTCGTCCTGGCGTCAAGGTTGTGGATCAGGATGTCGTTGGTGGCATCCGTCGTCTCGCCGAAGAGGACCTCACGCCCCAGGCCCGCCACCGTCGCGCTGAAGTTGGTGCTGTCTGTGTAAAGCGCCCGGAACCCGGCAGTATCGGCGCGGAGCAGTCCGTTCACGCCGGTTGCATTATCGAAGCCCGTGCCGATCCAGGCGCCGTCAAACGCGATGCCAGGGCCGAGGAAGAGCTCTGCGGTCAGGTTCACCGTCAGGTTGAAGGACTGAGCGGGGAGCGTGCCGCCCTGCGCCGTGACAAGACGCACGCCCGCAAAGCCGAGATCGGCCTGGAAGGCCACCCCGAATTCCGTCGCGACCAGGGACGCGCCGCCCACGGCACCGTTCGCCGTGCCGCCGGTGAAGGCGTCGGTGCCGATCTCGTTGCCCGCGCCAGCGGCGATGTCGTAGACGAAGAGCGTGGGGAAGTCGCCTGCGGTGCTGTCCATGCGGTAGGTCAGCTGGCCGCCCTCCAGCCGCAGCTCGTCGATCTCCTTGAACGAGCCACCCCGGATGATGATGTCGCGCAACTCGGGCGTCCCGGAGCCGTCATCGGGGCGCCAGAGGTAGAGGGTCTCGTTGAAGCCCGTGTCCCAGGTGAAGGCGATGTTGCCCGCCGCATCGGTGACAAGGTCCTCGATCGTGCCGCCCAGGCCATCGAAGATCCCGGCTGTCGAGAAGACACCGTCGCCGTCGGCGTCGGTGGTCGTGTTGATGATCGCCCTGCCGTCGGCGGTGATGGCCGAGAAGGCGACGCCGCCCGTATAGGAAACGATATCGATGCCCTGGCTGATGCCTGATCCCGAGGCGGCCAGCGAGGACGCTGTTTCCAGCGACCCATCTGCGCGCGTTGTCACCGCGAAAATGCGGCCCTCGCTGCCACCGCCGCCTGCATCCGCGGTCCCGAAGAAGAACAGCGTTTCGCCGCGTCCGGTTTCGGCCACGGTCAGCTCTCGCGGCGCAAGCGGGGCTGCGGTGCCGGTGCCACCTGGCACGAATTCGCCGTAGTTGTAGCTCCAGATAACGCCGTTGTTCGACGCAGTGACAAGGAAAAGGCTGTTGTCAAGCCGGAACCCGGAGCCGTCCAGGTAATCGCCCGAGAAGAACAGAGTCTTCTCCGTCAGAGTTACACCTGCAAAGTTCCGCTGCGTGGTTTCGAAGCCGGCGATCTCGCGGATATCCAGCGCCTGCACGACATCGGGTTCGCCAAAGGCCGGGATGAAGGACGTGGGCGCCAGCGAGACCCAGCCGTCTGCCGCCGTCGCGTCCGGCAGGACGACGAACAGCTGTTCAACAAAGCCGAAGCTGCCGTCCTCCAGTGCGGAGTCGACAAAGGCCGCGTAGGCCACGCCATCCCCCATGCCGGTCAGCAGGCTGCGGTCCTGCCCCTGAAGGCCGACCTGGCCGGAATAGGCTCCGTTATGGTCATAGACCATCAGCACGTCAGAACCGCTTCCGGCAGACAGGAAGACGTTTGCATCGCTGACGGCCGACAGCGTGCGGTTTTCAAGGGCAAGCCCTGTGTCAAAGGCCTCCTCTCCCAGGCCTGCCAGTTGCTGCAGGCCAAGGCCGGAGGTTGGCGCATAGCTGAACCAGGAGGTCCCGAAGCTGGCTTCGCCGCGCCAGAAGACCGTATTGCCCGTCTGGGTGATCTCGACCGGGTTGCCATTCGCCGCGCCCGGGTTGATCTCGGCCAAGGCCACGGGGCGCGCGATCGGTATGCCCGAAGGCGGCGTGCCCTGCGCCGGGTCGAAGGCCCAAAGCTCACGCCCGCTTCCGGGTGAAGCACCCGAGAAGAAGAGGCTCCCCGGTCCCGGGGGCGGCGGACCGACGCTGTCGTCATCCTCGATCGTGAACTCGTTCACCTCGGGGCCGACCGTGCCGACCGTGCTGCTGACGAGGCTGACGCGGAAGGTCTCATCCGTTTCGCGCAGCAGATCATCGGTCAGGAAGACCAGCCCGACGGCCTGTGTCTGGCCCGCGTTAAAGACCATCGTGAAGTCGCCGAAGCCTGCCTGCAGGTCGGCGGCGCTGGCGCTGATGCCGGTCAGGCCGCCTTCGACGCGGTAGGTGACGGTGGCCGAATCGGACAGATCGCCTGTCCGGGTGACCGTGACCCCGACCGGGAAGGTGGCCGAGACACCCTCGCGCACGAACGCATTGATCCCCGTGAACGTGGCCATGGTGAAGACCGAAGGCGGGGGAGGCGTCACCGTCACGTTGGCTATTGCGGTATCGTCTTCCAGCTCGGATGCGGTAAGGAAGTTCCCCGGCGTGCTGTCCGGGTCGAAGCGGGTTGCCGTGTGGATTTCGCCGATGATCGCGTTCGTGCCGAGATAGGCATCGGAGAAGCTGTAGGTCGCGGTCAGCGTGACGGAGGTACCGACGCCGAGGTTGCCGAAGTCCCAGATCCCGGTCGCCGCGTCGAAGCTTCCGGTGCTGACGACGACGGGGGCAGTGGGGGTCTGGCCGGAGATCGTGAAGAGCTTGAAGGTGCCCGCCCCGGCGTCCGGACCGCTGTTCGTGACGGTGAAGGTGGCGCTGCTGGTCCCGCCCGCCGACACCTCCGCGTTCGA
Source organism: Tabrizicola sp. T46 (assembly GCF_057219895.1). NCBI lineage: Bacteria > Pseudomonadati > Pseudomonadota > Alphaproteobacteria > Rhodobacterales > Paracoccaceae > Tabrizicola > Tabrizicola sp. T46. Next base: position 81,802 of record NZ_JBXVVV010000004.1, on the reverse strand, counting down.
AACGGTGGCCGCGACCGAAAAGTCGGCCGCCGGGAACCGCACGCTGACCTCTACGCCGGCCGCGTCGTCCTCTGACGTGGGCCCGGTGAAGAAGTTCCCCGGGGTGCTGTCGGGGTCGGCGACATCGGCCGTTGCGATCTCGGCGACGAAGTTGAGTGCGCCAGCGGTGGTGAACCGCAGCGTGACTTCGGCCGCGACCGACTGACCTGGGGCGACCGACGGGAAGGTCCAGAGTTGCGTCGCCGGATCATAGACCGCGCTGCCCCCGCCGGGCAGGGTCACGCCCTCGACGGTGAACCCGGAAAACGGCTGGCCGAAGCGGACCGTGCCGCCCGTGGCATCGGGACCGGAATTCGTGACGGTGACAAGGAAGGTCCCCGTGCCGCCCTCGACAATCGCGCCCGTGCCGTCCGTGCGGACCACCGCCAGCGACAGGTCGGCCGTGGGCGCTATCACCGTTACGCCGACGCTTGCCGCGTCGTCTTCCGGCGTGGGTTCGATGTTGAAGTTCCCCGGCGTGCTGTCGGGGTCTGTTTCGGTTGCCGTCATGATTTCGGCCAGGACGTTCGCGGTGCCGATGCTCGCTTCGTCGAAGACCGGAGAGAATGACAGCGTGATCGAACCGCCGGCCGGGATCACCGGAAGCGTCCAGGTGCCCGTCGCGAAGTCGAAATCCGGCAGGTCATCCGTGCCGAAGAACCCGACGCCGCTGATTGTGGAACCGCCGGGCAGTCTGATCTGCACGGTGCCACCACCGGCGTCCGGGCCGGAGTTGGTGACGGTGACGGTGAAGAACGAGGTCTCACCCACCTTGATCGGATCGTTCGGCCCCTGACGGCCGACGGTCAGACTGAGGTCGGTCTGCCGTTCGCGGACCGTGACGTTCACGCCTGCCGTATCATCCTCGGCCAAGGGGATGGTAAGGAAGTTCCCCGGCGTGCTGTCGGGGTCGAAGACGTCTGCGGTTGCGATCTCGGCGACGAAGTTGAGTGCCCCAGCGGTGGTGAACCGCAGCGTGACTTCGGCCGCGACCGACTGCCCTGGGGCGACCGACGGGAAGGTCCAGAGTTGCGTCGCGGGCTCATGGACCACGGTGCCCCCGCCGGGCAGGGTCACGCCCTCGACGGTGAACCCGGAAAACGGCTGGCCGAAGCGGACCGTGCCGCCCGAGGCATCGGGACCGGAGTTCGTGACGGTGACTAGGAAGGTCCCTGTGCCGCCCTCGACAATCGCGCCCGTGCCGTCCGTGCGGACCACCGCCAGCGACAGGTCGGCCTGCAAGTCGTCATTCAGGATCGTGACCTCGCGCGCGGTCGTGTCGACCGTGCCGACGCTTGCCGAGGTCAGGGCGACGCGCACACTCTCATCGGCCTCGAAGAGCGAGTCGGGTCTTGCAAGGATGGTGAAGGTCCTGACCGTCTCGCCTTCGGCAAAGCTGACGCTGCCACTGCCAAGGCCGGGCAGCATGTCGTCGAGGCTGACGGGGTTCGTGCCCGTCCCGCTGACGGAATAGATCACGTCCGCCGCATCCAGCGCGCCGGTCCGCATGATCGTGAAGGTCACCGACCCGCCCGCGCCGGGCTCCGTGCCCTCGAGCACAGACGTCGCCGACTGCGCGGTGATCGCGAACTGTGGGCCGGCAGGGGGCGCCGTCACATCGATGGTGACGGTGGCGAAGTTGCTGTCACTGACCCCGTCGGAGATGCGGTAGGTGAACGTGTCGGTCCCTACGAACCCGGCGTTGGGCGTGTAGGTGAAGCTGCCGTTCGTCACGACNCTCACCGTGCCGTTCGAAGGATCGAAGAATCCCGTCGCCTGGATCGGGTCGTTGTCGGCATCGGTGTCGTTGGCCAGAAGCCCCGGCGCGCTGATGGTCAGCACCTGCCCGGCCCGCATGGTGAAGGTGTCGTTCACCGCGACCGGGGCGGTGTTCGTCACATCGATGGTGACGGTGGCGAAGTTGCTGTCACTGACCCCGTCGGAGATGCGGTAGGTGAACGTGTCGGTCCCTACGAACCCGGCGTTGGGCGTGTAGGTGAAGCTGCCGTTCGTCACGACGCTCACCGTGCCGTTCGAAGGATCGAAGAATCCCGTCGCCTGGATCGGGTCGTTGTCGGCATCGGTGTCGTTGGCCAGAAGCCCCGGCGCGCTGATGGTCAGCACCTGCCCGGCCCGCATGGTGAAGGTGTCGTTCACCGCGACCGGGGCGGTGTTCGTCACATCGATGGTGACGGTGGCGAAGTTGCTGTCACTGACCCCGTCGGAGATGCGGTAGGTGAACGTATCGGTCCCGACGAACCCGGCGTTGGGCGTGTAGGTGAAGCTGCCGTTCGTCACGACGCTCACCGTGCCGTTCGAAGGATCGAAGAATCCCGTCGCCTGGATCGGGTCGTTGTCGGCATCGGTGTCGTTGGCCAGAAGCCCCGGCGCGCTGATGGTCAGCACCTGCCCGGCCCGCATGGTGAAGGTGTCGTTCACCGCGACCGGGGCGGTGTTAGTCGGCGTCACCGTGACCGGCACCCAGACGACGTCGCCGACGGTGCCCGAGGCATCCTGCGCGCGGTAGTAGAAATTGGCCGTACCATTGAAGCCTGCATTCGGCGTGAAGGTGAGCGTGCCGTCGCCGTTGTCGACGACCGTGCCGCCGCCCCAGTTCGACACGCTGTTCAGGGTGACGGTCTGGTTTTCGTTTGCGGGCTGCGTGTCGTCGGCGAGCAGATCGGCGATACTGATGGTCAGTGGGGTGTCCTCGGCCGTGGTCAGGCCGAGCGCCGCGTCATTGCCCTGCGGGTCGCGCGGGGCATCGTTGACCGAGTTCACGACGATGATGCGGCTGGCCGCGCCGGTGACGGTGGTGCCGCCTTCCACACTCGTGGCGGTCACGGTTACACCGAAGCTGCCGTTGAAGTCTGCCGGTGGGGTGAGGGTAAGGTTGGCTGGCGGGGCACCGGCGAAGGTCCAGGTTGTGCCACTGGCACTCGGCACGCCGGCGCTCAGGACGCTGCCCGCGGGAAGGCCGGTGAGGACGACCTCGGTCAGGGTGCCGCCGGGCGGCGGCGTCACCCGGATGGGCATGGCGATCGAGGTGTCTTCGTCGCCGCCGATGGGGACGACGGTTTCGAACCGCCGCGCAACGATCTCGCCTTGACCGAAGAACGTGGCGATCAGGGTTCCGTCGGCAGCGACGGCAATCGGGTTGCCGCCCGCGCCAGCCCTGTGCAGCTGTTCGCCGGGAAGATCGGCGCTGATCTGCACCGCATCGCCGATCGGCGTGCCCGTGCTGTCGTAGTGGCGGGCCAGGATGTCCCGGCCGTTGGGGCCAAACTCCATCCAGCTGACGACGAAGCCGCCGGTGGGTGTCGCCGCCAGCGCCGGGGTGGCGAAGTTGCTCGCGTTGGGCACCTGAATGGTCGGGCCTGCGGAATTGCCATCCGCATCGAACACCTGGACCTCGACCTGGTTACTCGAGACCTGATAGGCCACCGCGTACCCGCCGTCCGCCAAAGCCGTCACACCGGCGATTTCGACGTCTAGCGTGGGGTAGTAACTTGCCAGCGTCCGTGGGCTGCCAACAGGATCACCGACTGCGTCGAATTGCTGGGCGACGATGAAGCGATGCATCGGCCCGCTGGCGGTGAAAACGAATGCGTTGGACACGACGACATAGCCACCGTCCTGGAGGCCCGCGAGGGAAGAGTATTCGTGGCCAAGCTGAAAATTCGGAAACAAACTGCCGGCATTGTAGCCCCGGACCGGAATCGGAACCGTTTCCCCACCCATCCGGTCACCATCCGCGTCAAAGCGCTGAAGGAAGGTTCCCCCGAAGCTGGCGCCGGAAGTGCTTCTGCCTTCATAGGTGATCGCAAAGCCGCCATCCGCCAGCGCGGCGATCTGCGGGGCCACCTGGGGACCGGCCGTCGTTGTGTTGACAACGAACTCGGCCCCGATCGGCGTGCCCCCAGCGGAATACCGTTGGGCATAGATCCCGGCGCCGCTGCCATCCTGGCCCACCGAGGACCAGGTGATGACGAATTCGCCATTCCTGAGGGCCGCGATGGCAGGATTGCGCTGCTCTCCCGCCGTGAAGGAATTGACCAGGAACTCGGTCCCGTCGGGTGCGCCCGTCGCATCGAAGCGCTGTGCATAGATACCCCAGGACGAGCCATCCTGGCCCTGCGACTCCCAGGTGATGACGTGGCCACCCCCGGCCAGGGCCGCCACGGCACCGGTTTGCTGCGTGTCGGTGGTGGTGGTGTTCACGGTCAGATTGGCCGGATCTAGCGCCCGCAACGGCACGGCCGCGCCGAACAGGATGGTCGGCAGGCTTGGTGCGGCGGTGACCGTGATCGCGGCGGTGCTCTGGTCATCCTCGCCGTTCAGCGTCCCGTTGCCGGGGGTGCTGTCGGGGTCGGTCAGGCTGGCAGAGGTGATCTCGCCGGTGATGCCCAGCGTGCCGGCAGCGGCAAGGACCGCATTGATCGGAATCTCGATGAAGTCGCCCGGCGCGATCTCGCCGAAGGTCAGAAGGCCGGTCGCCGGATCGAAGCCGCTGGCCGGGCTGAAGGTCACCCCGGCGGGCGCGGTCAGGAAGACCGTGCCGCTGGCCGCATCCGGCCCGCTGTTCGTGACGCGCACCAGAAGATCGACGTCGGTCCCGAAAGCGACCGAGTCTGCCGGGGTGTCGAACAGAAGCGACAGCGACAGGTCGGCCCGGGGCGGGGCGACGACGGTGACGGCATTCGCGGCATAGTCATCTTCGGCCGTGTTGGTGTTGCCGGGCGTGCTGTCGGGATCGGGGAGGGTCGCGGTGACGATCTCGGCCGCAAAGCTGCGCGCGCCCGAGGTCAGGCCTGCATCCAGGGCGACCGTCACGAGCAGGCTGGCCGAAGCGCCGGACGCCAGCGCGGGAAAGTCCCAGGTGGCGGCACCGGTGGTCCGGTCCACCGTCACCGTCGGGGGCGGCGCACCACCTTCGGAGGCCACCGACTGAACCGTCGCGCCAGAGGGAAGCACGAAGCGCGCGGTGCCGTCGCCCGCATCCGGCCCGTCATTCGTCACGGTCAGCCGGAAGATCGCGACACCACCCGGCGCGACCGGATTGCCGCCGTCCGCCCGCTCCAGCGTCAGGCTCAGGTCTGCTGCCGGGGGGGCGTCGTCGTTCAGGAACCGGCCTTGCGACACGGTGATGCCGCCCAGCGTCCCGTTCGACACGACCTGCGTCAGCTCAAGCCGCAGAGTTTCATCCAGCTCGACCGCCCTGTCCCCGACCGCGGTGACAAGGATCGGCAGGGCCGCGACACCCGCGTTGAACTGCGCTTCGTACAGCCCCAGCGTGCCGACCGGGCCGTCGCCGACCCGGATGGCGTTGCCGATCACGATGTCATCGGCCGCAACGTCACCCGCGACGGTGAAACGCACGACCGAGACCTGGCCCGTGTCGCCGCTGCGGGTCAGGGTGAAGGTCAGACTGCCGGAAGCGCCCGGGGCCGGGTCGCCCTCGGGAACGCTTCCGGCATCGGCCGACTGAAACCCGATGGCTGGAGGCGGCAGCGGAGCCACGTTGACCGTGACGGTCGCGCGGGGACCAAAGGCAACACCGTCGAACGTGGCGTAGGAAAAGGTGTCCGTGCCGATGAACCCTGCCCGCGGCGTGTAGACGACGTTGCCGTCGCCATCGATCGAGACAGTCCCGTTCCGTGGCCCGCGAAGGGACGCGACCGTCAGGGCTTCGCCCTCGGGATCCCGGTCGTTTGCCAGAACGTCCAGCACAGCGGACCGTCCCGCGGCAACCGTGAAGGTATCGGCAACGGTGACCGGCCGGTCGTTTCGACCGGTAATGGTTATGGTCAAGGTTGCGGTATCGGTCCCACCCGAAGGATCGGCCACCGTGTAGACGAAGGTTTCGGTCAGGGTTTCGCCCGTGTTAAGCCCTTGAACCTCCGCAAGGGCGTTGTCGAGGTCATAGACATAGCGCCCGTCTGACTGCAGCGTCAGAGTGCCGTATGCACCCCGCACCGCCGCCCCGACCAGGCCGCTGTCCCCGTTCAGCTCCGAAACCCGCAGCGGGTCTCGGTCCACATCCCTGTCGTTGCGCAGCACCATGCCCGAAACCGTGTCGCGGTCCTCGGTCATTGCACGGGCATCATCGTTAGCCACGGGGGCATCGTTCCGGCCGACCACCGTGATCGTCAGAATCTGGGTCGCAAAGCCGCCGTTCCCGTCGCTGACCGTCACCCGGAAGGTGTCGGTGCGCGACGCACCTGCGGCCAGTCGCACGTAACCCGGAGCGGTTTCGTCCAGTTCGTACCGGAAGCTGCCGTCTGCCGCGACAGTGAGCTCGCCGAAACGCCCAGCCACCGCGTCGCCCGGCGCGAACACATCCCGGCCCCGCCGGATCGACGTCACGCTCAACTGGTCGTTCTCGGGGTCGCTGTCGTTGGCCAGAAGCATGCCCGTAACCGGGCCCCCGCCACCGGTTGCCACCGCGGAGTCCGAAACCAGAAGCGGCCGGTCATTGCGTCCGACGATCGTGATGGCAAGAGTGGCCGAGGCCATGCCGCCCGCCGCATCCGTGACCGTGTAGGCAAATCTTTCGGTCAGGGTCTGTCCCGCGCGAAGGCCCTGAACGGCTTCCAGGCGATTATCAAGATCATACCGGAAAGTCCCGTCGGCATTCATGCGCAGGATGCCATAGGCCCCTGACACAAGCCCGTTCACGTTCTGGGTCAGCCCGTCAATGGCCGTCACGGACAGGGGCTGCTGACCCCGGTCATCTCTCAGAACACTGCCGGAAATGAGATCGCGGTCCTCACTGATTGTGGCGCGATCATCGGAAACTGTAAGTCTTGGAAACAGCAAAATGCTCTCTCCTGAAATCAAGGGGTGATGAAAAAAACCTGAGCAATCTTAAACACCCGAAGCATGCATCAACCTGCATGGCTCGGCAAGCCTAGATTCCAGCCAGAATGTCGCGGCGAAAGACATTAACGGCTCCGCCCGCAAGCGGTTCATGCCCTTGGCACGCTAGCGTCCCGCATCAAGGATCGAGGCAAGGAGGGGGTTGGGGAAGCGGCGGTCGCGGGTGACGGCCAGGAAAGTCTCGACGATGCCTTCAAGCTTCACGGCCTCGATCAGAAGACCCGAGGCAAGTTCGTCCTGCACCACGATCGGCGGAATGACGGCCAACCCGGCATCCTCGCGCGCCAGAAGCCGCAGCATGGCCATGTCGTCGACCTCGGCGGCGATGGCGGGGGTGACGCCAAGACGGCTGACCAGCGCATCGAATCCCTCGCGCAGCGCGGTTTCCCGGGTAGGCAGGACCACCGGCTCCCGCGCCAGAAGATCGGCCAGCCGCAAGGGGCCGGGACCAATGCGGGCAGGCGTGCCGATCAGGCTGACCGGCTGTTCCGACAGCCGGTGCACCAGCCAGGGGCTTGCGGCATCGCGCGGTGGCGCGAGGTTCGTGAGCACCACGTCAAGCGACGTGGCCCCCAGCCCGCGCAAAAGCTCGGCCTGACTGCCCGAGCGCAGCACGACCTCGACATCCGCCCGTCCGATCAGCGGGCGCAGGAACTGGAGCTGGAAGTTCCGCGACAGCGTGGCGAGCGCGCCGACCCGCAGGACCTGCCGGCTGCGTCCCGTCTCGCGCAAGGTGGAACCCAGATCATCGGCCGTGCGGAAGATCGCCTCGGCATGGTCCAACGCAATCCGCCCGGCCTCGGTCAGCACGAGCGCACGGCCCCGCCGTTCGAAGAGATCATGGCCAAGTGTCTGTTCCAGCGTGCGGATCTGGGTGGACAGCGCCGATTGAGAAAGGTTCAGCCCTCGGGCCGCTGCGGTCAGCGAGTCATCCGTGGCGACAGCCTGAAAGAGGCGGAGATGATGCAGGTTGATCTGGGCCATCGTTCTATTCTTTCAAATGATACGTCAGAAAATATGTATTTTTCTGGTTGATGGCCAGCCGTTATCTGCCTCGGGACCGCCCTGTGCCCAAACGGAGACCGAACGATGGACCCCTTGTCGCTTGCACCGCTTCCGCTTCTGGCCGTCTCGCTTCTTGCCGCCCGCCGGCCCGGACTACGGCCCGGCGCCATCCCGCACCTGGCAGAGGGCGCGGCCATTGCCGCACTTGCCTTGGCAGCGGCGGGAGTGGCATGGCTGATCCTGTCCGGGCCCGCGGCCCTATCGCTGGGATCCGGTCCCTGGATTTTGACGCTGCGGCTCGATCCGGTAAGCGCGACCATGGGCCTCCTGGTCGCCTTCGTCGGCTGGATCGTGGTGCGCTATTCGCGCCGCTACCTTGACGGCGAGGCGCGGGAGGGGCGGTTCCACGCCTTGATGCTGGCAACGCTGGCCGCAGTTCTGGTGCTGGTCCAGGCCGGTAGCCTGCTTGTGCTCGCCGCAGCTTTCGTCGCGACCGGGCTTGGCCTGCGGCAGCTTCTGCTCTTTTACCCCGGGCGGGCCGAAGCGCGCCGGGCGGCGGCAAAGTTCACGCTGGTCTGGGGCGCGGGTGATGTGGCGGTGGTGCTTGCAGCACTTCTCCTCTGGTCCGGCTTCGGCACCGCTGATCTGGCGGCCATCGCCACAGCGGCAGAGGCGGGCCTTCCCCTCGTCGCGCAGGGGGCGGTCGCACTCCTGGTACTGGCCGCTGCCCTGAAGACGGCGGCCTTCCCGCTGCATGGCTGGCTGACCGAGGTGATGGAGGCCCCGACCCCGGTTTCGGCGCTTCTGCATGCGGGCATCGTCAATGCCGGGGGCTTCCTGCTGATCCGCATGGCCGATCTGGTGCAGGCCAGCCCCGGCGCGATGGCCGCGCTGGTGATGATCGGCGGACTGACCGCCCTTTTCGGGGCGGTGGTCATGCTGACCCAGTCGGCGGTCAAGACCGCGCTCGCCTGGTCGACCGTCGCGCAGATGGGCTTCATGCTTCTGCAGTGCGGCCTTGGCCTCTGGGCGCTGGCGATGCTGCATATCGTGGCGCACTCGCTTTACAAGGCGCATGCCTTCCTGTCTTCGGGTGGCGCGGTGCAGGCGGTTGCGGCGGTGCGGCGGCCGGGGCCGGTGGCGGTGCCGGGCCTTGCTGCCGTCACCCGCGCCTTCCTGATCGCGATCCTCCTTTACGCCGGCATCGCGGCGGGCTTCACCGCGGTTGCGGGCGAAAAGTCGCCGCAGGCGCTGGCCCTGGGCATGATCCTCGTTTTCGGTGTGGCCTACCTTGTCGCGCAAGGGCTCGCCGACGCCGCCCCCGCCGCGCTGACGAAGCGGACGGCGGCGGCCTCGGCCGGGGCGGCGATTGCCTATTTTGCCTTCCACCAGATCGCGGGCGGCCTTTGGGGCGGCATGCTGCCTGCGGCTCCCGTTGCCGGGGCGCTGGAATGGGCGCTGATCGTGCTGGCGCTTCTGTCCTTCGGACTGGTGGCGGTCGCACAGGCGCTTTTCCCGCTCTGGTCGCATCACCCGGCCGCCGCGGGCCTGCGCGTGCACCTGGCAAACGGCCTTTACCTCAACGCGCTTCTTGATCGCCTGATCGGCGGCCTGAAGACCCAAAAGCCCCTCTGACCCCCCGACATCGCGGAGACAGCCATGTTCCTCAAGCCGATCGACATCGCCCCCGCCCGGATTTCGGGCCTTCTGAAGGCGGCAGAAAGCGCGGCGCGCGCCATTCCCCCAGCGTTCCCGCTTTCTGCCACGGTCGCCGTAAACCCGTTCCTCGGCCAGACGGGCGAGGATCTTGCGACCGCCGCCGCCCGGCTGTCGCGCGTTGCCGGGGTGGCGATCCTCCGGCCACGCTCCGACTTTGCGGCAGAGGTTGCAGCAGGCCGGATCACAGACGATGACCTCGCCGCCGCCCTTCTGGCCTGCCGCTCGCCGCTGAAGCCTGCCGACCTTGCGCTTCTCAAGGCCAAGCTCGACGTCAAGTCCCCTTCCCCTGCCGCCTTGCCGACGGTGGCCGACCTTGCCGCCAACGCCACGGGCACGGATTGGCCCGCGGTGGTCGCGCGTGCCTTCGGCCTTTGGGCCGCAGGCCGGTTCGACCTGGGTCAGGCGCTCTGGACACCCGCGCCGGGACAGGGTGCCTTTGCCGCCTGGCGGGAATGGGCCTCGCACGACCTGACCCCGGAAATCGCCGGTCTCACGGGCTTCTGCGCCCATGTCGCGGCCGCCCCGGACACGGCCGAGCGCGCGATCCTGCGCGCGGCGGAACGGCTGGGGATCACCGAGGCGGCAGCGTCAACCGCCTTCCACCGGCTGTTGATGGACCTTGGCGGCTGGGCGCAGCATGGGCGCTGGCTCTTGTGGGAAGCCGAGTTGAACGGCGGCAGCGACACCACGATCACCGATCTTCTCGCGATCCGGCTGGTCTGGGAAGAGGCGCTTCTGGCGCATGTACCGCAGGTGGCCGAGCATTGGGGGCAAGCGGTTGCCGCCCATGCCGCCCCGGTTGCACCGACCCCCGACCAGGTGATTGACGCGATCCTGCAGGAAGCGGCCGAACGCGCGCATCAGCGGCGGCTGGCGTCCGCCCTGACCGGACCGAAGGCGCAGGCGGGCCGTCCCGCCCTTCAGGCCGCCTTCTGCATCGACGTGCGGTCCGAGGTCTTCCGCCGCGCGCTTGAAGCGCTTGATCCCGGCATCGCGACCATAGGCTTTGCCGGGTTCTTCGGACTGCCGCTCGCGCACCGCGCGCATGGCACCGACGAGGTCGCGGCGCATCTGCCGGTGCTCCTGAAGCCGGGCCTCACCTCGACCAGCCATGCGGGCCCCACGCGGGAAGAGGCGACACGCATCGCCGCCCGCGGCGCGCGCGCCTGGGGCCGGTTCCGCCAGGCCGCCGTGTCCTCCTTCGCCTTCGTCGAGGCGGCAGGGCCGGTCTACGGGGCGAAGCTGGTGAGGGATGCGCTTGGCCTTTCGCCCGCGCCCAAGGCCAGCCCCGCGCCGCAGTTCGAGGTGGCGCTTTCGCCCGACGCGAAGGCTGCTACGGGGGCGGCGGTCCTGAAGGCGATGAGCATGACCACCGGCCATGCGCGGCTGGTGCTGCTGCTGGGTCATGGCGGGCAGGTGACCAACAACCCCCACGAAAGCGCCTATCACTGCGGCGCCTGCGGCGGCCAGACCGGCGAGGTCTCGGCGCGGCTTCTCGCCAGCCTCCTGAACGACTCCGAGACGCGGGCGGGCCTTGCGTCACATGGCGTTGACCTTGCGGCGGAAACGCATTTCGTGGCCGGTCTCCACGACACCACGACCGACACGATCACGCTTTATGAAGACACCCCCGCGCCGGATCACCTGTCCGACCTCGCCACCGCGAAGGACTGGCTTGCCCGCGCGGCAAAGGGGGCACGGGCGGAACGCGCGCTGCGGCTTCCCGGTGCCACGGCGGCATCCGTCGCAAAGCGCGCCCAAGACTGGGCCGAGGTCCGGCCAGAGTGGGGCCTTGCGGGCTGCGCCGCCTTCATCGCCGCCCCGCGCGCGGTCACGGCATCAGCCGACCTCAAGGGCCGCGCCTTCCTCCACAGCTACGACTGGCAGGCAGACGCAGGCTTCGGCACGCTGGAACTGATCCTGACCGCGCCGGTCGTCGTCGCCAGCTGGATCAGCCTGCAATACTACGGCTCCACCGTCGCGCCGGAGGCCTTCGGCGGCGGCAACAAGCTGATCCACAACGTGGTGGGCGGCATCGGCGTGGTCCAGGGCAACGGCGGCAGCCTGCGCCCCGGCCTGCCATGGCAGACCGTCCACGACGGGGAAAGGCCGGCGCACGAACCGCTCCGCCTCTCGGTCCTCGTCGAAGCGCCAGAGGCCGCGATGACGGAAATCCTTGCCCGCCACGCCGGGGTGCGGGACCTGTTCGACAACGGCTGGCTCCACCTCTTCGCGCTCAAGAACGGCCGGATCGCCGCGCGCTACCGCCCGGGGCTGGTCTGGGAGGCGGCAGAGGACCTCGCGCGCGCCGCCTGACGCGGCGGCGCGTCCACTTTCCCGGCAGGTGGTGGCGTGGGTACGCCAGCGAAACCGCTTGAACGATAACGGCCTCGTGATAGGCTCGGCTTCGCACAGGCCTACCCGGTTTCGGCGTCAGGAACTGCCGCAACCGGGTGCAGGCCTCACCCAGCGAAGGACAGTCCCATGCGCATTTCCAGCAGGCTTCGGACGACAGTTGCGGCCATCAGCATCCTTGTCGGGCTAGCACCCGGCCTGACCGCAGCACAGGAGGCTGAAGGCGGCACGGCAGTCGGCGATGTCGGCGGCGTCTCCGAGGCCGAACTGGGTCGCGTGGTCGCCACCAAGCCCCCCTATTCCCCCGCGCTCAGCCGGAACTTCCCGACCCGGCCCCTCTTCGGCGACACCCACCTCCACACCGCCGTGTCGCTTGACGCCGGCACCGCCGGAGCGCGCCTGACACCGTCCGACGCCTACCGTCTTGCGAAGGGCGAACGGATAACCGCCTCCTCGGGCCAGCCGGTCCAGCTGACGCGCCCGCTCGACTTCCTCGTCGTGGCCGACCATTCCGACAACATGGGCTTCTTCCCCAAACTGTCGTCCGGCGATCCGGCCTTCCTCGCAGACCCCACCGGCAAGCGCTGGTACGACATGATGGCCGCCGGCAAGGGCATGGCCGCGACGCTGGAGATCATCCAGGCCATGTCGACCAACACCTTCCCGGCCGCCCTTTCGATCTCGCCCGATTCCAAGGCCTTCAGCGACGTCTGGAACGAGACCATCGACGCGGCCGAGGCTTTCAACGACCCCGGGCGCTTCACCGCCTTCATCGGCTATGAATGGACCTCGCAGGCCGCCTACAACATCCACCGCAACGTGATCTACCGTGACGGCGGCAGCTATGCGCGCCAGATGATGCCCTTCACCGTCTCGCCGCCTCTTGGCAGCCCGCATGAGCCCGACCTCTACGCCTGGATGGCAGCCTATGAGGAAAAGACCGGCGGCGACGTCCTGGCCATCGCCCATAACGGCAACCTGTCGAACGGGCTGATGTTTCCGACCGTGAACCAGCCCCTCACCGACAAGGCCGTGGACAGCGCCTATGTCGAGGCGCGTGCGAAATGGGAGCCGCTTTACGAGGTCACACAGACCAAGGGCACCGGCGAGGCGCACCCTCTCCTCTCGCCGAACGACGAGCTGGCGAATTTCGAGATCTGGGACCTCGGCAACCTCAACCTCTCCGAGGCCAAGACGCCCGAAATGCTGCCGCATGAATACGCGCGCTCCGGCCTGAAGCTCGGGCTGGAGCTGGAACGCAAGTTCGGCACCAACCCCTACAAGTTCGGCATGATCGGCTCGACCGACGCGCATACCGGCCTCTCGGCCGTCGAGGAGGACAACTTCTGGGGCAAGGTCACCCCGATGGAGCCGAACCCCGAACGCCTGACCAACACCTTCATCGCCGACAAGGACACCGGGCTGAAGCTGATGGAATGGCAGGTCTCGTCCTCGGGCTATGCCGCCGTCTGGGCCACCGACAACACCCGCGCCGCGATCTTCGACGCGATGGAGCGGCGCGAGACCTATGCCACCACCGGCAGCCGGATGACCGTGCGCTTCTTCGGGGGCTACGACTTTGCCGCCGAGGATGCCAATTCGCGCAACCCGGCGATGATCGGCTATGCCAAGGGCGTGCCGATGGGCGGCGACCTTGCGCCCGATGCCGAGGGCCGTGCACCCTCATTCCTTGTCGCCGCACTCCGCGATCCGATCGGGGCGAACCTCGACCGCTACCAGATCGTCAAGGGCTGGATGGACGCGGACGGCAAGACGCATGAACAGGTCTACGACGTGGCCTGGTCGGATGGCCGCGTCGCCGGTGCCGACGGCAAGCTGCCCCCGGTCGGCTCGACCGTCGATGTCGCCAACGCAACCTGGGCCAACACGATCGGCGCGCCGGAACTGATCGCCGTCTGGACCGACCCCGATTTCGACCCGACCGAGCCCGCCTTTTACTATGGCCGGGTGATCGAGATCCCGACTCCGCGCTGGACGGCCTATGACGCCAGGTACTTCGGCAATACCCCCCTGCCTGGCACGGTGATGGAGATCACGGAACGCGCTTATACCTCGCCAATCTGGTTCAACCCGGCGAAATGAGATCGGGCGTTCACTGGCGGCCTGCGCTGGCCGCGACCTGCCTCGCCCTCTGGCCGGGGCTCGCCTCCGCCTGCCTTGTCTGCATCGCGGTGCCGGAGGACAGCCTCGCCGACCGTGCCCATGCGGGCGAGGCAGTGGCCCTTCTGCGTCCCATGCCTGAAGACCCGTTCCGCTTTGCGCCGGTCGCCGTCCTGAAGGGTAGCCCGGATCTTCCGCCGGTGCCCTTCCTTGTGAGCCGGCCGGCGGCGGCGGTCTTTGACGCAGACCCTGCCGCCGTCACCGTGGGCATCTTCAGTCCGGGCAAGGGCTGGAGCCTTCACGACCAGGGAACCGGAGCCCTGGGCGAAGTGCTGGCTGCGGCCCTTACCGCCGATCTTACGACCGAGGAGGCACGCATGGCCTTCTTCGGCCCCCTTGCCGCGCATTCCGACACGGCCGTGCAGGAAATGGCCCTGATCGAGCTTGCCGCCCTGCCCTATCCTGTCTTGCGCCAGGTTGGGGTGCATCCCGACCGGCAGCAGGTTCTGCGCCGGGCCGCCGACCCGCTCTGGTCGGAATGGGCACCGGTGATGATCCTTTTGCTCGGCACCAGCGACAACCCCTACGACGCCCGCCTTGTCCGCACCGCCGTGGAACGTCTGGCCCGTGCGGGACATGACATACACCTTGCCGCCTGGGCGACCGCCCTGATCGAGATGGACGGGCAAGACGGCATCAGGGCGCTGGAACGCCTCTTTCCGGCGGATGGCACGACCTCGCCGGACACCGTCCTCCTTCTTGCCGTCGCGTTGGCCGACCACGCCACGCGGCGCGACACGGTGGGCGAGGCCGCCCTTGACGCGCTCATCCGCCTTGCCGAGGTGCGGCCCGAGGTGCTGGGCTACCTCTCCCGTGCACTTCTGCAACGCGAGGACTGGTCGCTGGCCGAACCGCTTGCCCGCTTGCGCGACCGGGGGATTATCACCGATCCTGCCGACGAATTCGTCGTCAGCCAGTATATCGCCGCAGCTGCAGCCGCCCCGACGGCCCTGCCCTGAACCCGGAGAGCCAATTGCCGCGCCGCCTTTACTTCGTCCTTCTCTTGCCGCTGGTCGCTTTGGTGGCCGGGCCGGCGCTTGCCCATACCGGGGACGGGGCGGGCGGTGGTTTCCTTACCGGCTTCCTTCACCCGATCCTCGGGCTTGACCATGTGGCGGCGATGGTGGCCGTCGGCCTCTGGGGCGCGATCCTTGGCCGGCCTGCGGTCTGGGTCCTGCCCGTCGCCTTCCCGCTGGTCATGGCCATCGGCGGCGCGCTGGGGGTGGCGGGGATCGACCTGCCGTGGGTCGAGACCGGCATCGCCGCCTCGGGGGTCGTGATCGGGCTGGCCGTTGCCCTTGCCCTGCGACCGCCGGTCGTGATCGCGGCACTGATCGTCGGCGGCTTCGCGATCTTCCACGGCCACGCGCATGGCACCGAGATGCCGACCGCCGCCAATCCGATCGCCTATGCAGTGGGCTTCGTTCTGGGCACCGGGCTTCTGCACCTCGCCGGCATCGCCTTTGGCAGACTTGCGGTCAGTCCCAGTGGCACGGCCGCTGTGCGTGCGGCTGGAGGTGTCATCGCCCTTGCCGGGTTCGGTTTTCTGACCGGCACGCTGTGATCCGGCGTCTCATCCTCCCGGCTGTTCTTTGCAGCTTGCCCGGGGCCGCGCTCGCGCATGACGCCTTCGGTGACCTCGGGCCATTCTATCAGGCCTTCCTCCATCCGCTGGTCGATCCGGCGCAGGGACTTCTCGTGGCGGCGGCTGCGGTTGCGCTGGCCATTCAACCGGTCGCGTCGCTGCGCGTGGCCTTTGCCGCGCTGACCCTTGGTGCCCTTTCGATGCTGGTCGCCCGCACCGTAGTGGACGTTGCCGACCCCGGCCTTCCGGAGATCGCGGTGCTGACGGTCCTTGCCGCCGCCATCGCCGTGCTGGCGCTCCGGCCCGGACCGGCGGTGACCGGACTTCTCGCCGCCCTGCTCGGCGCGGTGGCTGCCCTGTCGGTCGACCGGGCGGGCGGCGGTCTTCCTGCCGTGCTGTCGGTTGCGGGCGGCACAGCTGGGATCGCCTTCGGCACCCTCTTCCTCTGGGGCGCCATCGACCTCGCCGCCCGCCGCATCTCGCCCCTCGCCCCCCGGGTCGCCGGGGCCTGGCTTGCCGCCATTGGCGTGATGGTCGCGGCCCTGCCCGCCTGAAGCACTCAGAACGCCGCGACCCGCGCGATGACCCAGGCGGCGGCAAGGCTCCCGATCCCGTAAGCCATCACCCGCGCGCCCGTCCGCCCCCGCGAGGCGATCGAGGCGATGGCCCCGGGATAGACCCGTGCCAGCAGCGCCCCCGCGACCAGCGTGAAGCCGATGAACAGCAGCTGCCCCGCCTCGACCCCGAGGTTGAAGAAGAGAAGCGCCGGCACCACGTCATCCCGCGGCAAGCCGATGTCGAGGAGAGCGCTCGCAAACCCCAGCCCGTGCAGAAGGCCAAAGCCGAAGGCGACGGTCCAGGGGAAGCGTTCGGTCCACCGCAGCCCCGCGCCCTCGGGCCGCACCAGTTCGGCGGCAAGGAACATGATCGACAGCGCCACCACCGCCTCGACCGGCGGGGCGGGCACCACGATCCAGCCCAGCGTCGCCGCCGCCAGCGACAGGGAATGCGCCACCGTGAACGCGGTCACGGTCCCCACCAGCTGCCAGCGGTCCCGCACGAGGAGGAGGAGAAGGAACACGAACAGGAGATGATCGACCCCCGCCAGAATATGCCCGATGCCCAGCGCGCCATAAGTCACCGCCATCCCGCGCAGCCCCTGCGGTTCGGGGATGGTGAACCCCGGCTCCGCCGCCGTCAGCCGCCTGGTCTCCACCACGCCCGGCGCAAGCTCATAACGCACAAGCACATCGGTCAGCGTCGCCTCCAGCCCCCGGATCACGATGCTTCCGCCCTCCAGCCCCTTGGGACAGGTCGCCACCCAGACCGTGCGATAGGTCGCCCCGTCGAACTCCAGCGCCCCCGGCTCGCGGGGCGAGCAGCCTTCGGGCAGGACCGCGACAAGATCCAGCGCGCGCCCGCCCGACTGCGGCACGCGCCACAGGACCCGCCACGCCTGCCCCTCGACGATCCGCAGGTCTAGGTAGCCGGGGTCCAGCGCATGGGCGCGCGCCGCGCCACCCGCCACCAGCGTCAGCACCACGACCAGTGCGGCAAGGACCAGCCTCATTCCCCCCCGCCCGTCATGATCCTGATGTCATAGCGCGCACGCAGCTCCTGGTAGTGCGCCTCGCGCAGCTCCACCGCGCGGTCCTGCCGCCAAAGCTCGACCGCCCGCTCCCGCACCTCGCTGAGCGGCGGCACCGGCGCGGCCTCGCTCCGCTCCAGCCGCACCAGATGCGCGCCATAGCCCGACGGCACCGGCCCGGCCCATTCCCCCGGCGGCAGTGCCACCACCGCGTCGAAGAACCCCCGCCCGAAAAGCCCGTCGACCGCCGGGGCCGAAGCCTCAACGGACGTCGGCAGCATCGCCCCCGCGCCAAGCCCGGCAGGATCGGCTCCTCCGGCCAGCTGCGCCAGCACCGCCCCCGCATCGTCGCCCGGTGCCAGCAGCACCTGCTCGAAGACGGCAAGCCCCGGCGGCGCCAAGAGCGCCCCCTTCTCAGCATACCAGGCCGCAAGCTCGGCCTCCGTCGGCTCCATCGCGCCCGCCGCGCCTTCGCCCAGAAGCTCCATCTTCAGCTTCAGTCGCTGCCGGATCACCGTATCGTCGCGGTCAAGTCCCAGCGCCTGCGCCTCACGGTAAAAGACTTCCTCGCGCACATGGGCCTCGATCAGCCCGGCAAGCTCCTCCTCTGTCGGCGGCCTGCCCCATGAGCTGGAGAACTGGGTCGCCAGACGCTCCTGCACTTCCGCAGTCACCTCGATCACCCCGCCCTGGGGCGTGACCTCTGCCGACCTGTCGGACAAAAGCCCGTAGGCCAGGAAAAGGCCAAGCCCCGCCACCAGGAAATGCAGCATCGGCTCGCGCAGGACCGCCGACAGGCCGGACCGCGGGCTCATCCGACCCGCCCGAATTCCTGCCCGCCCGGGGCTCTGACGCGCATCGGAACCTCTCCCTGCAAGGATCACCGCTCTTTCCGACCTTCAGGCCACAGATCGCGCCCTCCGGCAAGAGGCGCGCGCGAAGCCGGCGATTGACAGGCCCGCGCCGGTTTGTTGTATTATCGTTCAACAACAGCGCCGGCCCGGCCGAAAGGATCAGCCATGACGCAGCACTACCGGGCCGTGGTCATCGGGGGCGGCATCGTCGGCACGGCGATCCTTTACCACCTCGCCAAGGCCGGGTGGACCGACATCGCGCTGATCGAACGGGCCGAACTGACCGCAGGCTCCACCTGGCACGCCGCCGCCGGCTTCCATGTGCTGAACGACAATCCGAACGTCGCGGCGCTCCAGAACTACACGATCAACCTTTACCGCGAGGTCGAGGCCGAAAGCGGCCAGAGCATCGGCATGCACATGATGGGCGGCATCAGCCTTGCCACCACCCCCGCCCGTTTCGAGATGCTCAAGGCCGAGAAATCCCGCTTCGACGTGATGGGGATGGACACCCGCATCATCGGGTCGGAAGAGATCCGCGCCCTCTGCCCCATCGTCGACGTCACCGGCGTGATCGGCGGGCTGCACGACCATCACGAAGGCTATGTCGACCCGCATGGCACGACGCACGCCTTCGCCATTGCCGCGCGGAACCGGGGGGCCAAGGTCATCCTTCGGAACCGCGTGACCGACTTGCACCCCACGGCCGAAGGCTGGCGGCTCACGACCGAACAGGGAGAGATCACCGCCGAACATGTCATCAACGCCGCCGGTCTCTGGGCGCGCAAGGTAGGGCGCATGGCGGGGATCGACCTGCCCGTCGTGCCGATGTCGCACCACTACCTCGTGACAGAGGACATCCCCGAACTCGCGGATTTCCCGGGTGAGATCGCCTGCGTCACCGACCTTGAAGGCTTCACCTACATGCAGCCCGAAAAGAAGGGCATCCTTCTCGGCGTCTACGAACGCGAGCCCCGGCACTGGATGCCGGACGGCGCGCCGTGGGATTACGGGATGGACCTTCTGCCCCCCGACATCGACCGCATCCTGCCCGAGCTCTCCATCGGCTTCGACCGCTTCCCCGCCCTGCGCGACATAGGGATAAAGAAATGGGTGAACGGGGCTTTCACCTTCACGCCGGACGGCAACCCTCTCGTCGGTCCGGTGCCCGGCCTGCGGAACTACTGGGTCGCCTGCGGTTGCATGGGCGGCTTCAGCCAGGGCGGGGCCATCGGCAAGGTGCTCGCCGCCTGGATGGTGCATGGCGACCCCGGCACCGATGTCTTCGGCCTAGACATCGCGCGCTACCCGGCCTTCGCCAGCCGCGACGACTACCTTCGGGCGAAGACAGCGCAGTTCTACGCCCGGCGCTTCGTCATCTCCTACCCGAACGAGGAACTGCCCGCCGGGCGGCCGATGAAGACCTCGCCCAGCCACGACATCCTTGCCGCCGAGGGCGCGCTTTTCGGTGTCACGCACGGGATGGAAACGCCGCAGTACTTCGTGTCGGGGGGCGAGGCCTTCACCGAGATCCCCACCCTCCGCCGCCCGAACGCCGGGCGCTTCGTCGAGGCGGAGGTTGAGGGCGTCCGCCACGCGGCAGGTGTCTTCGACAGCTCGGTCTATGCCCGCTACGAAGTCTCGGGTCCGGGGGCAGAGGGCTGGCTTGACCGGCTGGTGGCCAGCCGGTTGCCCGGAGTCGGCAAGGTCCGGCTGGCGCCGATGCTGGGCCATGACGGGCGGCTGATGGGCGACCTCACGGTCAGCCGCCTTGCGCCGGACCGGTTCTGGCTGATCGGCTCCTACTACCTTCAGGAATGGCACATGCGCTGGTTCGCGGGGCTTCTTCCCGCCACCGGGGTGACGGTTACCAACCTTTCCGACGACTGGACCGGCCTTGCCCTCTCCGGGCCGAACTCCCGCCGCCTGATGGAGCGGCTGACGGGTGCCGACATGTCGAACGAGCGGTTCGGCTTCCTTGGGTGCCGGATAATGCCGGTCGCCGGGGCCGAGGCTGTGGTCGCCCGCCTCTCGCTGACCGGCGAGCTCGGGTATGAAATCAACGTCCGCGCCGCAGATCACCGCGCCCTCTACCTCGCGATGCGCGAGGCAGGCCGCGACCTTGGCCTTCTGCCCATCGGCAACCGCGCGCTCGACAGCCTGCGGCTGGAAAAGAGCTACGGCATCTGGTCGGCCGAATTCACCCGCGACGACACCGCCGCAGAAACCGGCCTCGGCCGCCACGTCGACATGACCAAGGCCGATTTCATCGGCCGTGCGGCGGTGCTTGCCGCCTCTCCCCCCGCACGGCGGCTGGTGACCTTTGCGGTCGACAGCACGGACGCCGACGCCGCCCCCTTCACCGCCGTCCGGAAAGGGGGCCGGGTCGTGGGCCATGTCACCTCTGGCGGCTACGGCTGGCATGTGCGCGAAAGCCTTGCGATGGCGATGGTGCAGATCGAGGCGCTGAAAAACCCCGAGGGGCTGACCGTGGATGTGATCGGCGAACCTGCCCCCGCGCGGCTCCTGTCCGAGCCCGCCTATGATCCGAAGGGCCAGCGACTGCGCGCCTGAACGCCTCTTCTGACCACGTGGTCACGGGTTAAGGATTGGTGAATCAATTTCGCCAATCCATTGATCCTGAACGGAATCCCGATTTTGACCACTGTGGTCACTTCCCGCATCAAGGAGTGGGATCAGTTCATCGGCGCCCCGCCCTCGGCCTTCCTGCGGGTAACGTAGGCGTCCAGGGCCTCGGCCTTTGCCTCGTCAAGCGCGGGGGCTTCGTACTGGGCCAGAAGCTGCGGCCAAAGCTGGGCGGCCCGGGCGGCGGCATCGACCGACCCCCGCTCGACCCAGGTCGTCCAGCTGTCCCAGTTGGCGACAAGGGGGGCGTTGAAGGCGGTCTCGTAGCGTTCCATCGTATGGGCGGTCCCGAAGAAATGCCCACCGGGGCCGACCTCCGCGATCGTCTCGGCCGCCAGCGCGGCGGGGGTGGTGTCGATGGGGGTCAGGTAGGCCTGCATCATCTGCAGCATCTCGGCGTCGATGATCAGCTTCTCGAAGCTCGCCGTCAGACCGCCATGCATCCACCCCGCCGCATGCTCGATCAGATGCGCCCCGCCCATGATCGACCCCCAAAGGGCCATCTGGCTCTCCCACGCCGCCTGCGCATCGACCGCATTCGCCGCCGTCACGTTCGACGACCGGAAGGGCACGCCGATGTGGCGGGCCAGCTGGCCCGAGGCCTGCGCCGCCTTGGTGTATTCCGGCGTCCCGAAGGCCGGTGCCCCGGACTTCATGTCGACGTTCGAGGTGAAGCCCCCATACATCACCGGCACGCCGGGCCGGACGATCTGGGTCAGCACGATCCCGGCAAGGGCCTCGGCATGCTGCATCACGAGGGCCCCGGCGAGAGTGACCGGGGCCATCGCTCCGGCAAGGGTGAAGGGGGTGATGACGTTGACCTGACCATGCTCGGCCAGCGCGATCAGCCCCTCGGCCATGGGGATGTCCAGCTGCCGGGGGGAGTTCGTGTTGATGATCCCCATCAGGATCGGGGTCCGGTGCAGGTCCTGAACCGGGATGCCGAAGGCGATCGAGGCCATCTCGATCCCGTCCATCGTGCGGGCATGGCCAAGGGTCTGGGTCTGCCAGGACTTGTCGAGGACCCCGATCTGCGCGCGGTAGATGTCGAGGTGGCGGGTGTTGGCGGGCAGGTCGAGCGGTTCGAACGGACAGCCGCCCTCCTGCTGGACGACGTTCAGGACCTGGATCAGCTTCAGGAAATCGCACATCTCGGCGAAGGTTCCGGTCCGCCGGCCCCCGGCGAGGTCCATCACATAGGCGGGTCCGCCGACCGCCGAGAAGACAAGGTCGTTCCCCCCGAACCGCAGTGACTTCGCCGGGTCGCGGGCGGCGAGGGTGAAACGGGCGGGGACCGTTGCCAGACGCTCGGCCACCAGCCCCGGGTCGAGGCGGACCATATCCTCCACCACCGCGGCCCCTGCCCTGCGGTAGAGGCCCCTTGCCCGGTCGTCGAGCACGCGCAGGCCCTGGGTTGCCAGCACGTCAAGCGCGGCCTGATGGATCGCCTCTACCTGGTCGTCGGAAAGGACGCGGATCGGGTCGTAGGGGCGGGGCACCTGGCCGAAGGGGAGCTGGGTGATCCCACCCGGCACCCGGGTGCCACGGGGGGACCGGCGGCTCATGGGCGGGCACCTGGGCTGCGGGGGTCGCGCGGGTGGCCGGGCATGGGGCGCTCCTGTTGAACAGGCGTACAGTAGGAGGCGCAGGCGCCCCGGGTCAAGAGGGTTGACGCCTCGCGCGGACCTGTTGCATGCTCGTTCAACAAGCCCCGGAGGTCCGATGCCCACGGAACGCGACGACCTGCCTTACCCCGTGCGACTGATCGAGGACCTTAAGGTTCCGCTGCCGGATGGCAAGGTGCTTGCGGCGCGAGCCTGGCTGCCGGAAGGCGCAGGGCCAGTGCCCGTGATCCTGGAATACCTGCCCTACCGCAAGCGTGACGGCACAAGGTCGCGTGACGCGAAGATGCACGGCTACCTTGCCGGGCATGGCTATGCCTGCATCCGGCTGGACATCCGTGGCACCGGCGACAGCGAAGGCATCCTGCACGACGAATACAGCACGCAGGAACAGGTCGACGGCTGCGACGCCATAGCCTGGCTTGCGGCACAGGACTGGTGCGACGGACAGGTCGCGATGATCGGCATCAGCTGGGGCGGGTTCAACGGCTTGCAGATCGCTGCCCGCCAACCCCCGGCGCTGAAGACGATCATCACGGTCGGGTCGACTGACGACCGTTTCGCCACCGACATCCACCGCGTGGGAGGCTGTCTGTCGAAGGACGACTTCGACTGGTCGGCCACCATGTTCGCCCATCAGGACCTGCCGCCGGACCCCGCCATCGTCGGCCCGAAATGGCGCGAGATATGGGAGGCGCGGATGCGCGCCAACGAGCCCTGGATCCTGACCTGGCTACGCCACCAGCGGCGAGATGATTACTGGCGGCAGGGGTCGGTCTGCGAGGATTTCTCGAAGATCAGGGTGCCGGTCTATGCCGTCTCAGGCTGGGCAGACAATTACAGCGAAAGTGTCCCGCGCCTGTTGTCGGGTCTTTCGGTCCCGGTGCGCGGCCTGATCGGTCCCTGGGCGCATTCCTTTCCGCATGACGCCGCCGTGCAGCCCGAGATCGGCTGGCTGCAGGAAGTGATCCGTTGGTGCGACCACTGGATGAAGGGCCGCGAGACCGGGATCATGGATGAACCCCTTTACCGGGCCTGGATGCAGGAGAGCGTGCCGCCCCGGACCTGCTACTATGAGCGGCCGGGTCGGTGGGTGGCAGAGGATGCCTGGCCCTCGCCCCGGATAGACTGGCGACCGCTGCACCTGGCACAAGCCGGGCGGCTGGCCGATGCGCCGGGAAAGGGCGAAGCCTCGATCTGTTCGCCCCTCTGGGTCGGGCTGACGGCGGGCGAAGTTGGGCGCTATGGCGAAGAGGCGGAGTGGGCGACCGACCAGCGGCTGGACGATGGCGGGTCGCTGGTCTTTGCGACCGACCCGCTGCCCGAGCGCACGGAAATCCTGGGCGCGCCGCAGCTTCGCATCCGGTTCCGGTCGGACAAGCCGCAGGCGCTGATCTCGGTCCGGGTCAACGACGTGGTCCCGGATGGGGCATCGACCCGGGTGGCGATCGGGCATCTGAACCTCTGCCACCGTTTTGGCCATGACGCACCGCAGGCGCTGATCCCCGGTGAATGGACCGAGGCGGTGGTGGACCTCGACGACATCGGCCACGCCTTCCCGGCGGGGCACCGGATTGCCGTGTCGATCTCCACCGTCTACTGGCCGATCGCCTGGCCGTCGCCCGAGCTTGCGACGCTGACCTTCGATCTGGCGCATAGCCGCCTGGACCTGCCGGTTCGCCCGCCGAGGGCCGAGGATGCGACCTTGCGCCCCTTCGACCCGGCGGAATGCGCCCCGGCCGAGCCGGGACGGAAGCGCGTCACCGGCGGCTCCCCTGCCCCGTCGGAAGCCGCCCCCGTGCCGGAAAAGCGCCGGGTCACGCATGACCTTCTGTCGGGCGAGATGGTGGTGGACTTCCCGCGCTGGACTTACCTCGCCGAGATGCCGGAGATTGCCACCACCACGCGCGGCAAGGCGATGGCGCGCTACCGTATCACCGACGGCGACCCGCTGAGCGCCCGCTGCGAGACCGACTACAGCGTCGAGATCGAGCGCAGCGACGGGCGCTTCGGCCATGAGAGCCGGGGGGTCCTGTCCTGCGATGCCACGCATTTCATCGTCGAGATGCAGCTGACGGTGACCGAGAACGGCAGCGCGATCTTCCGGCGCGACTGGCACGAGAGGATCCCGCGTGACCACCTCTGACCGATCCGCTCTTCCGCCCTTGCGGGCGTCATCGCTGCGGGCGGTCCCGGCGATGACGCCCGTCAGGGCGGAAGAGCGACCCGGAGCATCACCCCCATGCTGACCTACACCGTCAAGCGCATCGGCCTTGCGATCCTGATCCTGGTGACGGTGATGCTGGCGATGTACGCGATGGTGTTCCTGGTGCCGGGCGATCCGGCCTCGGTGGCGCTTGGTCCCCGCGCCTCGCCGGCCCTGAAGGCGGCGCTGACCGAACGGATGGGGCTGGACCAGCCGATCCTGACGCAGGTCTGGAACTTCTTTGCCGCGGCTCTGACGGGCGACCTTGGCTATGACGTCTGGTCGAACCGTCCGGTGACCGAGATGATCCTCGAGACCTTCCCCAAGACCCTGATGCTGGGGACGGTGGCGATGGGCTGGGCGATCCTGTTCGGCCTGATCCTTGGCTGTCTTGCGGTGGTCTGGCGTGACACGGTGGGGGACCGGGTGCTGGGCGTGCTGTCGGTCGGTTTCATTTCGGTCCCGTCCTTCGTCATCGCGATCTACCTGCTGCTGATCTTCGCGGTCACGCTGAACTGGGTGCCCGCCATCGGCGCGGGCGATGCGGGAGACCCCGCCAGTCAGGCCCGTGCGCTGATCCTGCCTGCCATCGCCATCGGCCTGCCCTGGATCGGGTATCTTGCGCGGCTGGTCCGCGCCTCGATGCTGGAGGTGATGGCGACGCCGCACATCCGCACCGCCCGCGCCTTCGGCCTGCCCGAGCGGGTGATCGTCGCGCGCTACGCCCTGCGGGTTGCGGTGGTGCCGGTGATCTCGGTCATCGCGGTGGGTTTCGGGGCGATCCTGTCATCGGCGGTCTTCGTCGAGACGGTGTTCTCGCGCCCCGGGATCGGGACGCTGATGACGACGGCGGTGGAAAAGCGCAACTTTCCGGTGGTGATGGGGACGGTCCTGTTCATGACGGCCTTCTACCTGGCGGTCGTGACGGCGGCGGACCTTCTGATCGCCCGGCTTGACCCGAGGGTGCGCGATGCCTTCCGCGGTTGACGCCCTGCCTGCGCCAGAGCCTCGACCGCGCGCGTTCGGCGCCCTTGGCCGGCTGATGCGCGACCCGATGGGGGTCTTCGGGGCGGTGCTGGTTGCGTTCTTCGTACTTGTGGCGCTTCTCGCCCCGCTCATCGCGCCTTACGACCCAGTGGCGATGGACGTGCGCAACAAGTTCGCCGATCCAAGCTGGCAGCACTGGGCGGGGACGGACCAGCTGGGGCGGGACACGCTGTCGCGGCTGATCTGGGGGACGCGGACGGCGCTGGGGATCGCGCTGACGGCGATCGGGATCGCGGGGGCGCTGGGGCTGATCCTGGGGCTGATCGCGGGCTACGGGCCGCGCTGGCTGGATGGGATCCTGCTTCTGGTCTTCGACGCACTCTCGTCGCTGCCGATGGTGTTCTTCGCGCTGGCGGTCATCACGGTGCTTGGTCCGGGGCAGGTGACGCTGATCCTGGTGATCGTCCTCGTCTCGGTCCCCGCCTATGCCCGGCTGGTCAGGGCGCAGACCCTTTCGCTGCGCGAGGCGGACTTCGTGCTGGCCCTACAGGCGATGGGGGCGTCGCCCGCGCGGATCGTGTTCCGGCACCTTCTGCCGAATGTCGTCGGGCCGCTGGTGATCGTCCTGTCGATGGACGTTCCGGTCGTGATCACGCTGGAGGCGGGGCTTTCGTACCTGAACCTCGGCGTGACGCCGCCGACGCCGAGCTGGGGGAACATGCTCTATGACGGTTATTCGGCGATCCGGAACTCGCCGGTGCTGGTCATCGCGGCAGGGATCCCGCTGATCCTGGCGACCCTGGGCTTCACCTTCCTGGGCGAGGGGTTGCGCGATGCGCTGGACCCGCGCTTGCGGCATCGGGGGGCCTGATGATCCGGGTCGAGAACCTTTCGCTGAGCTATGCCACCGACCGGGGGCCGCTTCAGGCGCTGCGCGACGTGTCGCTGCATGCCGAGGCGGGTGAGGTGGTGGGGATCGTGGGCGAATCCGGCTGCGGAAAGTCAACGCTGGCGCTGGCGCTGCCGATGCTGTTGCCGGAGAACGCCCGGATCACCGGCGGGCGGATCAAGCTTGACGGGCGGGATCTCGTATCCTTGCCGGAACCCGCGCGGCGGCCTCTGCGCGGGCCGGGGATCGCGATGGTGTTCCAGGACCCGATGACCGCGTTCAACCCGGTGCTGACCATCGGTGAGCAGCTGGTGGACGCGCAGGTGAACCTTCACCGTCCCCGGGCCGAGGCGGAAGCGGCGGCCCGCGCAATGCTGGCCCGGGTCGGCCTGCCGGACCCTGCGGCCATCCTGCGGCGGCATGTGCATGAGCTTTCGGGCGGGATGCGCCAGCGCGTGGGGATTGCGGCCGCGCTCTTGCTGACCCCGCGCGTGCTGGTCGCGGATGAGCCGACCACGGCGCTGGACGTGACGATGGAGGCGCAGATCCTGCACCTTCTGCGCGACCTTCGGGCCGACCATCAGGGGGCGATCCTGGTCATCACGCATCACCTTGGCGTGGTGGGAGAGCTTTGCGACCGGGTCTATGTGATGTATGCGGGCGAGGTGGTGGAGGAAGCGCCGGTCGACACGCTTTACCATGCGGCGCGGCATCCTTACACGCGGGCGCTGATGGCCTGCGATCCCGCTGTGCTACCGGGCCGTGTCTCGCCCTTGCCGACGATCCCGGGGCGGGTGCCCGACCTTGTCACCCCACCCGCCGGCTGCGCCTTTGCCGAGCGTTGCCCGATCGCGCAGGCCCATTGCCGCATCACCCCGCCGCCCCGGGTGACGCTGGGCCACGGCCACGCCGTCCTTTGCCATGAGGTCCGGCCATGACCCCCGTGCTGGAACTGGAGAATGTCGCGGTGGACCGGCCCCTGCCGGGCCTTCTGTCCCAACCGAAGCTGAACATCCTGTCGGGCGTCACCCTGGCCGTGGGCGCCGGCGAGACGCTGGGTATCGCGGGCGAAAGCGGGTCGGGCAAGTCCACCCTCGCCCGGGCCTTGATGGGGCTTCTTCCGGCCAACGGACGCATCCTGTTCGAGGGCAAGCCCATCACCGACACCGCCGCACTCCGCCGCCACGCGGCGCTGATGCTGCAGGACCCTGTCGCCGCCCTCTCGCCGCGCCAGTCGGTGGGGGCTGCCCTGGCCGAACCCTTCGCCATCGCGGGCCGCAAGCCCGAACCGCCCGAGGCGATGCTGGCCCGCGTCGGCCTTCCCGCCGATCTTGCCCGGCGCTTCCCCCACGAGCTTTCGGGCGGCCAGGCCCGGCGGGTGAACCTTGCCCGCGCGCTGGCGCTTTCCCCGCGCCTTCTTGTGGCGGACGAACCGACGGCCGGGCTGGACGTGTCCGTGCAGGGCGAGGTCCTGAACCTGATCGCCGCGCTGCAGCGCGACATGCGGCTGGCCGTGATCCTGATCTCGCACAACCTAGCCGTCCTGCGCCACACCTCGGACCGGATCATGATCCTCTACCTCGGCCGGGTGATGGAGACCGGGCCTGCGGCCCGGGTCTTTGCGACCCCGGCGCATCCCTATACCGCTAGCCTCCTTGCCGCGACCCCCGATCCTGACCCGCGCCATCGGCGCGCGGACCTTGCGATCAAGGGCGACATCCCCTCGTTGCTCGGGCGGCCAACGGGTTGCCCGTTCCATACCCGCTGCCCCAAAGTTCAACCGATCTGCCGACAGACCGCCCCGGCCCTCGCCGAGGTGGCCCCTGACCATTCTGCTGCCTGCCACTACCCAAACCAAGAACAGGGAGAACACCATGCACTGGTCCACTGACCGCCGCGCGTTCCTGAAGCTTTCAGGCGCCGCCCTTGCCGCCGCAGCCACCGCCCCCCGCTTTGCCTGGGCGGCCGAGGGCAGCACTCTGCGCCTGCGCGTGACCTCAGACTTCCAGGTCGTCGACCCGTTCGGGATCATCGGCGAGCTTGACGACATCATCCCCCGGATGACGCAGGTCACGCTCGTCCGCATCTCGGACATGCGCGAGGGGAACACGCTGTCGAACTACGCCGCCGGGGTCTTCGAATGGCGCGACCCGCAGACCATCGCCTTCACCTTGCGCGAGGGGCTGGCATGGACCGGTGACTTCGGGCCGGTCACCACCGCCGACGTCAAGTTCAGCTTTGAACGCATCAAGGGCAGCGACTCGGCCTGGGCCTACCAGTTCGAACAGCTACGCGAGGTCGAGATCATCGACGACCGGCAGGGCCTGATCCACCTTGCGGCACCCTTCGCGCCCTTCCCGGTGATAGCCCTGCCCTACTACGGCGGGCATATCGTCTGCCAGAAGGCGGTCGAGGCGGCGGGCGGGCGTTACACCACCGAAATCCCGGCCCAGTGCGGCCCCTACCTTTTCGACAGCTGGGAGCAGGGCCAGAAGGTCACCCTGAAGAAGAACCCCGCCTGGACCGGCGAGCCGCAGAACTGGGAGACGATCGAGATCTACATCGTTACCGACGATCAGGCGGCGCAACTGGCCTTTGAGGCGGACAGCTTCGACTATACACGCGTCGCCGTCGCCGCTGCGACCGGCCTGCGCGAGGCGCTGCCGGACGGGGCCGCGCTGATCGAGGCGCAGTCCACCCGCTATGCCTGGCTGACCATCAACATGAACGCGGAACCCCTAAAGGACCCGCGTGTCCGGCAGGCGATCCAGTACGCCTATGACGGCGAGTCCGTCCTGATCGGGGCCTATGACGGGCTGGTCCCGCGGTCGACCGGCGTGGTCCCGCCCGGACCCTATTCGCGGGCCTCGAACCTGATCGCGACGCGGGATGTGGAGAAGGCGAAGGCGCTGCTGGCCGAGGCGGGGGCGGAGGGGCTGACGCTGAACCTAGTGGCGCTGACGGACGGCACGTCGCAGGCCATCGCCCAGATCATCCAGGCCTCGCTCGCCGAGGCGGGGATCACGGTGAACATCCAGCCAACCGAGGATGCGGTCTACTGGTCGCTTGGCGACAAAACGGCTGGTGATGCCTACCTGTCGCTTGAACTTGTGCTGATGAACTTTGCCGGCGGCGTGGACCCGACCGAGAACCTTGTCTGGTTCCGGCCCGACCAGATCGGGGTCTACAACTGGTCGTTCTTCGACAGCACGGAATACGAAGAGCTTTACCAAGCGTCGCTTCTGGAAACCGACGTGGAGAAGCGCAAGGCGATGTTCAACCGGATGGAGGACCTTATGGAAGAGTCGGGAGGCTTCATCTTCATCTGCTTCGAGCCCTTCGTGGCGCTGCACGACACGAACCTGAAGCCGGTGATCCTGGCCGATGGGCATCCCGACCCGGTGCGCTTCACGCTTATCTGACCCAACCACCGGCGCCCCTTGCCCAAGGGGCGCCCGTCTTACGAAAGCCAGCCGCCGATGTCGGAGCCCCGTTTCCGTCGCTATTCCGTTGAGGAGCGGTCTGCCATGCTGGTCGAGGCGGGCCTTGCCTGCCTGGCGCAGGGCGGAATTCAGGCCTTCACCGTCGACAACATCTGCCGCGAGGCAAAGGCGTCACGCGGGCTGATCGCGCATCACTTCGGCAGCAAGGAGGGGCTTCTGACCGAAGTTTATGTGGCCGCCTACCGCAACTTCATGGCGATCCTGATGCCGGAGGGGGCCACGGACCTGAAAGCCTTGCTCGACGCCGCCTTTTCAGCCGACCTTTACCGCCGCGATCCGCTGAACATCTGGCTTGCGCTCTGGGGCGAAGTGGCTGTCAACCCCACGCTGCGGGCTGCCCACCGCGTGCAGTATGCCGGTCTCTTGTCCCGTCTCGAGGCGGCGATCGCCGAACATGCAGAGAAGCGGGGCCTTTCCGTCGATGCTGCCGAACTGGCCCTGCCCGTCATGGCACTGATCGACGGTCTCTGGCTTGAAGCGCAGATCGACCCCGAGCGGCTGTCGCCATCCCGCGCCCGTGCGGCCGCCCTTGCCCTTCTTTCGCATGCCCTGGGCCCGATCGACCCGTGATCGCAGGCGCCGGGTGGGTTCCGCCCGGTGCGAGCGCGCACTCTTGCTTGGGGCCGCTCTGCCGTCTATTGCCTGAGAACCACCCGGGGACGCAGCCGAAGCGCCCTTTTCCAAATCGAAGGCACCCAGCGCCAGCCATGATCAGCCGCCTCAAAGACCTCTGGGCCAGGAAGGTCGAGCGGATAACGCAGCGCAGCACGCTTGGGCGGCTCTTGCTGGAGAATCTGCCAGAACACCGCAAGCGCTATCTGGCTGCTGTCTTCGCCATGGTGATCGTGGCCGCGATGACGGCCGCAACCGCATGGATCATGGGGGCCATCGTCGATTCAATGACGAACCCCGAAGACCGCGCCCGGATCATGCTGGTGGCCGGGGCGGTGGCGGGCATCTTCATCCTGCGTGGCCTGGCCTCATACGCGCAGATGGTCCTTATGGCCCGGGCCGGCAACCGGATCGTGGCGCAGAAGCAGGCGGACCTCTATCGACGGCTGCTTGACCAGGACATGGCCTTCTTCTCGCGCACCGAGTCTTCTGATGTGCTCGTCCGGGTCACGCAAAGCGCCCAGATGGCCCGGAACGTCATTGACACGATCGTCACCGGCTTCGTCCGCGATCTGCTGACCCTGGTCGGACTGATCGGCGTGATGTTCTGGCAGCAGCCGCTTCTGTCAATGGTCAGCCTGGTCGTGGGGCCGCTGGCACTGTGGGGGATCAGGTCGATCCTGTCGCGGGTGCGGGCGGTGATGTCGCAGGAAATGGCAGGCCTGGCGGAAGTGTTCCGCGTGGTGCAGGAAACCTCGATCGGCACGCGCGTGATCAAGGCCTTCGCGCTTGAAAGCCCGATGATCGAGCGGATGGAAACCGCCGTCCGTGCCGTGGAAAAACGCGCCAACAAGATGGTGCGGCTGGAATCCGCCACTGCGCCGCTGATGGACACGATCGCCGGACTTGCGATTGCATCCATCGTGGTCCTGAGCACCGTGAACCTGTTCGGCAGCTCAGCGGGGACACCGGGTCAGCTGATGTCCTTCGTCACTGCGTTCCTCATGGCCTATGAGCCGGCAAAGCGCCTGTCGCGGATGCGGGTCACGATCGAGGCAGGGATGGTCGGGGTCCAGATGATGTATGAACTCCTTGACCGTCCCCCGACCATGGTCGAGGCCCCGGATGCCGTGGATCTTCCGCCGGGACCGGGCAGGATCGAGCTGCGCGATGTCAGCTTCAGCTACACCGACGGACGGCGGGTCCTGGACGGCCTTAGCCTCACGTTCCCGGTGGGCGGCACCACCGCCCTGGTCGGGCCATCGGGGAGTGGCAAGTCGACGGTGCTCAACCTGCTTCTCCGGCTTTACGACCCGGACGAGGGACAGGTGCTGCTTGACGGCATCGACCTCCGGCAGGTGCGTTCTGCCGCCCTGCGCCGGAAGATGTCCTATGTCGGACAGGACACCTTTCTCTTTTCCGGCACGATCGGCGAGAACCTGCGACTGGTCAGGCCGGAGGCAGACGATGCCGAGATCGTCGAGGCGGCGCGGATAGCGCATGCCGATGAATTCATCCGGTCGCTTCCGAAAGGATACGACACTCCGGTCGGCGAGAACGGGGTCTTCCTGTCCGGCGGCCAGCGCCAGCGGCTTGCCATCGCCCGCGCGGTCATGCGCAAACCCGAGGTCCTTTTGCTGGATGAAGCCACCAGCGCGCTGGACAGCCACTCCGAGGCCCTGGTCCGGGACGCTTTGCAGAACGTCACGCAGGGTGTGACCACGGTGGTCGTGGCGCACCGTCTGTCCACCGTGCTGCGCGCGGAACTCATCTGCTACATGGAGAATGGCAAGCTTGTCGAAAGCGGTCGGCTGGACGAGCTTCTCGCCCGGAACGGGAAGTTCCGGGAGCTGTACGAGCGACAGTTTGCGCAGTGATGGGTGCAGCTATCCGTGTCCGCTGTCAGCGCCCATGGAACAGTTTCGTGTGATTGCGTAGGGGAGGGTTTGCGGCTCATTTTAACCTACATGGAGTTGAAGATAACGAAGAGATCCGTGACGACGAAGGCCTCCGCCGAGCAGGCTTTGAAGGACATCCGGCGCGCGACGCGCAAGCTGCATTCGTCTGAAGAGAAGATCCGGATCGTGTTGTCCGGGCTTCGTGGCGAGGTCGGCATCGCGGAGCTGTGTCGCAAAGAAGGTATCGCCCAAAGCCTGTATTACAGCTGGTCGAAGGAGTTCCTTGAGGCTGGCAAGAAGCGGCTTGCTGGAGACACCGCTCGCCAGGCCAGCAACGGCGAGGTCAAGGATTTGCGCGCTGACGCTGTGGCTTTGAAGGAGCTGGTTGCCGATCTGACCTTGGAAAACCGCTTGCTTAATGAGCATGACCGGGGCTGGGGGCGACCAAGAATGAGATACCCAGCTGCGGAGAAGCTTGAGATCATCCGGTTGGTGGCACAGTCACACCTGTCGGTCCGGCGCACCCTGGCCAAGATCGGCATCCCGCCCACCACGTTCTACCGGTGGTATGACCGGTTCGTCGAACATGGGTCTGAGGGGTTGGAGGACAGGCCCTCTTTCCCTTCTCGGGTCTGGAACCGGATCCCCGAAGCGGTGCGGGATCGGGTTCTGGGACTGGCGCTTGAGGAGCCCGATCTGTCGCCGCGCGGGCTGGCGGTCCGGTTCAATGACACGGAAAAAAAATTCTGTGTCAGAGGCTGCAGTCTATCGGCTGCTCAAATCTCACGACCTCATCACCAGCCCGGCCTATATCGTCATCAAGGCCGCCGATGAGTTCAAGGACAAGACCGCGGCGCCAAACCAGGTGTGGCAAACTGATTTTGCCTACTTCAAGGTCATC
The DNA here is from genome assembly GCF_057219895.1 of Tabrizicola sp. T46. Taxonomy (NCBI): domain Bacteria; kingdom Pseudomonadati; phylum Pseudomonadota; class Alphaproteobacteria; order Rhodobacterales; family Paracoccaceae; genus Tabrizicola; species Tabrizicola sp. T46. Next base: position 48,333 of record NZ_JBXVVV010000004.1, on the reverse strand, counting down.
GGCTGGGGCTGGTTTTACCTGTCCACGATCCTCGATGACTACTCACGCTACTCACGCTACGTCATAGGCTGGAAGCTCTGCGGCAACATGCGAGCTGAGGGTGTCACCGACACGCTCGACATTGCCCTGGCCGCGTCAGGCTTTGACAGGGCCAGGGTGCTGCACAAGCAGCGCCTGCTCAGCGACAACGGCTCTTCCTACATCGCCGGCGATCTGGCCGAATACCTCGAAGGCAAGGGCATGAAACACGGGCGCGGCACCCCGATGCATCCCCAGACCCAGGGCAAGATCGAGCGGTGGCACCAGACCCTGAAAAACCGCATCCTGCTGGAAAACTACTTCCTGGAGGGCGAGCTGGAAGCCGCCATCGCCGCCTTCATCGATCACCACAACCACCACCGCTACCAAAAGAGCATCGGCAATCTGACCGCGGCCAACGTCTACTTCGGACGCGGCGAAAGCATCTTGGCCGAAAGGAGGCGGATCAGACAGCAGACCATCCAAAAACGCCGCTTGAACCACCAGCGTCAGGCAGCATAACCTCAACCAGATGAGGCCGCGCCCTCCGATCCAAAATCAGCGCAGCCGCTCCAAATCTTTCGACGACGGACAGACGCATGCCCAGCAAACCCATGAAGTTCCTTGCCAACCTCGCGGCTTTCGTGGGCCCGACAAAAGCCTCTCGCCGTCAGATCAGGCGTAGTATTCTGGGCGATCCCGTGACCGAAGTCCGGAAGGAGACAGCCGCGCTGGCCAGATTCAGCGAGTCGGCAATCCTGACCCGGGCGCAGGACTTCATGTTTCCGGTCACAGCAATTGAGTCCAAGCGTCTCATGGTCATGATCGTCCCCGAGCACAACGACATGAGTGGCGGGATCTACTCGTTATTCTCGATCGCCAACCAGATGCATTCGATGAAGCGCATCCACGGCTATGATGTACTCGTGATGACACGGCCGAACGAAGCGGGCCATACCTATGTTAGACTGTCGGCGTTCCGTAATGCAGAGACGGTCTATCGGTTCGAGCAGATCCTGCTCTGCGACATGGTCGAAGAACTGTATCTCCATGTTCCTGAATATGCGACACCCCAATTCTATGATCTTCTGTCGCCCGAGTTGCTGACGTATCTTAAGAGTCGCAGGAAGCTCTACATCAACATCCTGAACCAGAACACGAAGCTGATGCCCGAGGCGCCGGCGTTGCGGAGCTTGAGGGGACTTGCCACCGAAATTTCGCAATCTGTCGCCCATCATGCATACTTCGGTCAGGATTTCGCGGATCGGTACAATCTTCCGACCCTGCTCCTTCCAGCCTACACGGATCTGAGCGCCTATCCCGCATCGGCTTTCGAAGAGAAGCGCAAGCTCATCATTTACTCCCTTGATGAAGCCCCTCATCGCAAGGCCTGCCTCGACATTCTGGAACGCGAGTTCGGCGACTACGAGCGGGTCGAGATCCGGGGCATGTCCTTTGATCGCTACATGCAGCTTGCGACCGAGTGCCTTTTCTCCATTTCTTTTGGCGAGGGATTTGACGGATACGTCGCGCAACCGATCCAGCAGGGCGGTATCGGGTTGACGGTGTACCGCGAGGAATTCTTCCCGTCCAAGGATTTCCTACGATATTACAACATCTTCCGATCTGAGGAAGAAATGGTCGCAGAGCTTGCCACTCGCCTGCGCCGCCTTGCCTCCGAGCCGGATCTCTACAAGTCCCTGAACCGGGACTACAAGAAAGCGCATGCTGCGCTCTATAGCTTCGATGACTATGTCGGCTGTGTCCGGAAACTCGTGATGCGCGATTTCGATCTGTTCCCGACCCGGAATGCCGCATCATCGGTCGTGACGTTGCCCCCTGCGCCTAATCCAGTTTGAGGTAGACTCTGGCCCAACCGAGAGGACCAGAGATGAAGCGCAGCAGGTTCACCGAAGACCAGATCATCGGCATTCTGAAGGAGCACGAGGCCGGGGTTTCCGTCGCAGATCTGTGCCGCAAGCACGGCGTCAGCGATGCGACCGTCTACAAGTGGAAGGCCAAGTCTGGCGGAATGGATGTCAGCGAGGCGAAGCGTCTGACGGGGCTCGAGGACGAGAATGCGCGGCTCAAACGGCTGTTGGCCGATGCGATGCTCGACAATGCGGCGCTGAAGGACCTCCTGGGAAAAAGTGGTGGCGCCCGCCGGAAAGCGGCAAGCGGTCGCGCATCTGGTGGCGGGCCACGGGATAGCGAACGGCGGGCGTGCCGGGTGATCGGGGTGTGGCCGGATGACCATGCGGTATGGGGCGATCCGGCAGGACGACCCCATGCTGCGCGAGCGCTTGAAGGAACTGGCGCGGGTGCGTCGCCGCTTTGGCTATCGGCGGCTGCACGTGTTCCTGAGGCGCGAGGGGCATGAGGTGAACACAAGCGCCTGATCCGCATCTATCGCGAGGAGCGGCTGCACGTCCGCCGCCGCCGCGGGCGCAAGCGGGCCATCGGCACACGGGCTCCGATGACCCCGCCGTTGATGCCGAACCAGCGCTGTTCGCTCGACTTTGTCTCCGACCAGCTGACCGATGGCCGCCGCTTCCGGGTGCTGACCGTGGTGGATGACTGCACGCGCGAATGCCTCGCTCTGATCGCTGACATGTCCCTGTCCGGCGCACGGGTGGCGCGGGAGTTGTCGACCCTATTCGAGGCCCGCGGCAAGCCGATCACGGTGGTCAGCGACAACGGGACTGAGTTCACCTCGAACGCGATCCTGACCTTCGCCGACGACCGCAAGATCGACTGGCACTACATCGCACCCGGCAAGCCGACGCAGAACGCCTTCATCGAGAGCTTCAACGGTCGGTTGCACGACAAGCTTTTGAACGAGACGCTGTTGCCGTCCTTGAACCATGCCCGCGCCACGCTCGCGGTTTGGCGCAAGGACTACAACACCGAACGCCCCCACTCCCGCCTCGGCTGGCAGACGCCTGCCCAGTTCGCCCAAACCTTCACCCCGCAACGGGACCTGACGCTGCGCAACCCGCAAAGCTCCGGGCCAGCCCCCGTTGCCCAACCCGCCCAAGCAGGCAAAGCTCAAACCCGGAGTCTCGCTCACGCTGGACGAGAGTTGGGGGCAACGTCAAAATCTTTCGACGACAGACATGCCCAAGCACATGCAAAAAATGGTTAAGTAGAGCCTTCACGCCAGCCATCATCCTCGAAAGGAGAACAGCCCGTGCCCAGCAGAAAGAGCATCATCTTTCATGTCGGAACAGTAAAGACGGGGTCAACCGCGATCCAGCATCACCTCTGGAAGAACCGTGATCAGCTTCGTTCTCTAGGCATAGACTACCTACAGATCACGCCTCCCCGGATTGATCTGCCAAGATATGCAAATGCGGATTTTCTCTTCGATTCAGACACGAAATTCGAAGAGGTCCACAGACTTATTGATGAATCTCCGTCGGATCAGATCGTGATCTCGGAAAAAGGGCTTTGGGGAAATCCGCGCTCAATCCTGCACCCCGTATTCGAGGGTCAAGAGAAAACCATCGTCATATACCTGCGCAACAGCGCCGGCCATGATCGCGTCATGGGCTGCGTAAAATGCCGAGCCCTACAATGTCATGATTGATCCGCCTGCAGATTTCCCGCCTGATTTTCTGAGTGGTCCCGTGCCAATCGACATCGGTATAGAGCAGTGTCGCTACTTCTACGGCAAGATATTCCGGGAGTTCTTCGATTTCCTGGACGGCTTTCTTGCCACCGGAGTGCACCTTGTGGTGCGGCCCTTTGAGAAACACCAATTCTATGGCCATGATGTTGTGTCAGACTTTTTGAATCTTCTTGGAGCGCGTCATGAGGATCAGTCTGGCGGAGGTCCAGAGGATGATCCGATCATCGTCAACCCAAGTCGCAGCCGAAAGTTTTGTGATGTGTCTACCCTTGTCTGGAAGCCCGTCCAATCGCGAGGAGAACAGGCATTCTACAACCTCTCTCTTGTCGAGGCAGTGTATACAGCCTGCCGGTCGGGCGACGATCGGCCCGTGGTCGCGACCTTGCCAGATGAACTGATTGCATCGATCTACGAGGAGTTTCGTTTCGTCGAAAGCGCGCTTTCACTTCGATTGGCGAACACCGGAAAGGACATTCTTGTTCGCAAGATGCCCTCTGTCTTTGGCCACAGCCGGCCGTCTCTCGTTCCGATTGATGAACGAGAGCTGAACCTTCTGGTCAACCACGAGCTTCTCATGCTGCAGGCAAGGACGGCTGAGGCTACAATAGGCGCCCTGCAATCAGAGAAGGACGAGGTCCGTTCTGCCCTTGCCGTGGCATTGGCAGAACGGGACGAGGAGCGCACCGCCCTTGAGGCCGCGCTGGCAGAGCGAGACCAAGCCCGTCTCTATCCGTGGAAATACCTGAAGCATGCCTTACGAAGCCGCATCGGAGATCGCTGACAATCCCTTTGCGGTTGCGCCTCACATACCGTGGAACACAGCCCGAATTTCTTCGACATCCTCGTCGGTGACACCGCTGAAGAACGGCAGGCACAGCACTTGCGACTTCACCTCTGACACGTAGGGCGTGTTGCGGGTCGAGATGATCGGGAAGCCCCGATAAGAGGCAAAGTCCGTGCAGATGGGGTGGAAGTATTTGCGAGACAGAATGCCCCGGTCCTTCAGGGCGCTGTAGATCGCATCACGGTTCTGGCCGAAGAGTTCGGCATTGATCACGACTGGGTAATACTGTTCCGACTGTCCAACTCCTGGTTGCACAGGCTGCAGTCTTATGCCCGGCAAACCTGAGAGTGCTGCATCCAGCTTTGCCCGCAGACGGGCACGGGCATCCCGTTCGGCAGGAACCTTCGGCAGGTTAAGCAGGCCGATTGCGGCCTGAACCTCGTTCATCTTGCCGTTGATGCCGATCGAAACTACCTCTTCCTCGCTCTTGATGCCGAAGTTCCGCAGGAAATAGATCATGTCGTGATCGGCAGCGCTCGGCGTTGCAATCGCCCCGCCTTCGAGCGTTGTGAAGAGTTTCGTCGCATGGAAGGAAAAGACCGAAGCGTCCCCAAAGGCGGCAACGGGGCGGCCGTCGATGGTCGTGCCGAAAGCATGGGCGGCATCATAGATCAGCTTCAGCCCGTGACGGTCCGCGATTTGCTGCAGTGCCTCGACGTCGCAAACCGTGCCATAGACATGCACCCCCAGAATAGCCGATGTCAGCGGGGTGATCGCTTTCTCGACCGACGCTGGGTCGATGGTCAGCGTCTCTGGCGAGACATCGGCGAAGACGGGCCGCAACCCGTTCCAATGGATGGAATGTGCGGTAGCCGCGAAGGTGAGGGGGGTTGTGATGACCTCGCTTCCCGGAGGCAGGTCGAAGAGCTTCAAGGCCACCAGCAGGGCGATTGTGCCGTTGTTGAACAACTCGACCGTCGGCACGCCAAGTGTCTCTTGCAGGGCGGTTTCAAGCTGCTCGTGGAAAGGCCCCCCGTTCGTCACGAACTGCGTCCGCCAGATCTCGCGCATCATTACATCCACATCACCGAGATCGGGCAGTAGGGGCCGGGTGACATATAAGGGTCTTGTCATGATGATCCTTGTGCAGTTTTGGCTCAGATAGCCTGATTGCCCGACCTGGGCAGTGGAAGCGCTGGATTCAGGTTACCCTGTAGGCCTGCCGATCTAGGAACTGGTGATAGGTCTTGACCAGTTCAGGATGATCGGTCGCTTCGCAGAAAAGGATTCCCGCCCGGTTGCCTTGCCGCGCGAGCAGTGTCTGGCCCACGGATTGCAGCGGGAAGAACGAATGAACGTGTAGGGAGCGATCCAGTCTTAATCCGCCATAAACATGGTCGACATCCGACGTCACGGTGTGCCGCAGGATGTGCCGGCGATTGCCCGTTGAACTGGCAATCCGGTCCCCCACGAAAAAGGAGGCGTAACGGGCGGCATATGGATAGCCTGTCGTGAACTCGATGAGCAGTGAGTAGAGGTCACCCGGACAGCGGCGCGAAACCTCGACAACATAGGCGCCATCCTCCGCCAGCAGGAACTGAGTATGGATAAGCCCATCAGCCAACATCAGCTCGGCGGCCAGTCTCTCGAGGCTTTTCTCCAGCTCAATACGAAAGGCCGGAGGAACAGCGTCTGTAACATAGCTCGTGTCCACGGCGAACGGATTGGCGGACGACCCTTCGATGACATAAAAGGTATCGACAAGGCTCCCCTCCTCGAGGAACCCGGTGCAGCTGTGCAACTGGCCTTCCACAAAGGTCTCGATCACGGATCGCCCGGAGGGACTTGCCGCCCGCGCGATACCCAGCGCCTTTTCCAGAGCCGCAGGGTCTGACGCTTCAAAGATGGAAATGCCACGGCCACTGAAGGCATCGACAGGTTTGCAGATCAGGCGGCCCGCAGCAGGAAGTGTTTCCGCGGTCACGACCCTCGGAGCGCGCATCCCTATGCGGGCACTGATCTCTCGGAAGCGGGCCTTATCGCAGATGGCCGTGTCGGTATCGCTGGCGTCCATATGACCCTGCATCACGGACAAACTGGCGCAGGTGGCGATGGAGACATCGGTGCAGCCAGGAACCACCCGCGAGAATCCCGCGGCGCGAACATGGGCCTCGACAGCTGTCACATCGCTGTAGTCCTGTTGGATCCAGCGGTCTTGCGCGCGCTGTGCAAGCAGGTCCGAGCTTCGATTGCCCATAACCCAGACTTCATGGCCGGCCGCCAGAAGAGCATCGTAAATGGGAGCTGCGGCGAAGGCTGTGTCGAGCAGCAGGACTTTCATGCGGACTATCTCTTACTCAGCTTCCAACTCAGCCAGATCAACGATCTGATTCTCACGGATAGAACAGCCAATCGCTTCTATGACGAGCATGTTCCGGTAGCCATCCTGCGCCGTAACGAGCGGTTTTTCCTGCCCTCTGATCACGGCGATGAAGTGATCGAGCTGCGCAGCGAGCGGGTCTTTTCGGCCTACAGAGAGCCGTTCAGAGATGAAAGGAACCCACCAAGATCGATCTGAATCCTTGGCGTAGCTGCGCACATGCATGCTGGGGAAATCAAGCGATCCTTGCGTGCCGGCGAAATGGTAGCAGTCTTCATCCGGGAAGTGCGGGTAGGCGGAGTTCTCTCCTGCGGTCATCTCCCAGCTCTTCGAACTGGCGGCAGTGTCGGACAGCAAGAAGGTGCCCAGAGCACCATTTTCGAAACGCATGCTGATCGAAACACTGTCCTCAACCTCGAAGCCCCGAACAGAGCTGCTTGCCAGAGCCACGATCTGGGAGATCTCCCCGCAGAAGTGACGCATCAGCCCGATTTCGTGGATGAGGTTGATAAGGATCGGCCCGCCACCAATCCGGGTCCGCCAGCCGCCATCGAGAAAGTAATGGGCTGGCTTGTAGAACTGAGCCGATCCCATGACCGAGACCAGCTGCCCGAACTGCTCAGAACGCAGGAAATCATCTGCGACGGACAGCAGTGTGCTATACGTGCGATGATGTCCAACCAGCACGGGCACCTTGGCGTCGGAGGCGCGGCGGGAGAGGTCGCGCGCACTTAAAAGTGTATTTGTGACCGGCTTTTCAACCAGAACGGGTATACTGTGCTCTATGCATGTGATGGTCTGGTCAAAGTGGAAAGCATTTGGCGAACTGATGATGACCGCGTCAATTGGTGCGCCGGAATCACGCGCACTGCCAATCGCTTCCTCGAGTGAGGTATGGAAAGCCGCGCCGAACTCAGCAGCGGTTGCCCGGTTCTCCGTAGAATCCGGCGCAACAATAGCCACAAGTGCGCAGTCGTTCCTGTCGCGAACGAGCGCACAGTGTTTCTTTCCGATCAGGCCAGGCCCAGAGACTAGGAAACGGATGGGAACATTCATGTTTGCCTCCGACAATATCTTCACAGCCTGCTCGGTAGAGGCCTTCGTCGTCACGGGTCTCTTCGTCATCTTGAAATCCATGTAGCGTAAAGATGAGCCGCAAACCCTCCCCTACGCAATCACACGAAACTGTTCTATAGGCGCTGACAGCGGACAGTCCTCGACAAGGGCGCAGATCATATGGCCGATCACAATATGCGCCTCCGGGATGAAATTGGTCTTCAGATGCGGAACGGCTATCAGAACATCGGAAAGCTCCACCATCCGTCCCCTACCCGCTCCGGTAAGCCCGATCGTCTGAATTCCGATTTCGGAAGCAGTCTGGAACGCCTTCACAACATTGCTGCTGTTACCCGAAGTGGACATGCCGACGAGCACATCGCCGGAAACGCCAATGCCGCGAAGCTGGCGGGCGAATACATCCTCGAAACCGTAATCGTTGCCTATAGCGGTCAGAGCCGAGGTATCCACAGTAAGGGACACCGCAGCCATCGGCGCGCGGTCGGCCAAGAAGCGCCCCATAAGCTCGGCAGCCAGATGCTGCGCGTCTGCGGCCGAGCCTCCGTTACTACAAAAGATCACCTTGCGGTTCTTCGTAAGTGCGGATTTCCAGAGTTCTACGGCCTTCAGAATCTGCGGCTCGAGGTCTTTCGTCGCAAGCAGCACGCTCACCGTTTCCTCAAGATATCTCGCTACAAACTCGTGCCGCATGCATTCCACTCGCCAAAGGGTTGCAGGTGCCTCCCTATTCGACCAGCCATCAATAGGCCAGCAAAAAAGCGAATATTCGCATCGATCAGGAGATGACACCAAAACGAAAGCGCAGACAGTTTCAGCGCGCACTTCACATGTGCGTGTAGCCGCGCATCCTAACACAAGATGCAGCGAAGTGTTCGGCAATCGGCCAGCGCGCGGTACACTGCTGGACTGCCGGGGCTTGCCAAGATGCGTTCCAATGTGACAGGCAATGTGCACGGGTCGCACATCGTATGCCCAGCCGGTGGGGCAGGTCGCGCTGCAGTTGCAGACCGGACACCCCGTAGCAAAGGCGTGGTCGCCATGGAGTTACCAAGAGGATCCTTCGAAAAAGACCCGCGTATCCTGCGGTCTCTACAGTATTTCGAGGCCGTTGCGCGGCATGGTTCGGTCAAGGCGGCAGCTGATGAATTCAGAGTTTCCGCAAGTGCGGTAAGCCACCAGTTGCGATCGCTTGCCAGTTATGTCGGAGAGGACCTGTTCGTGCGGTCGGGCCGCAGTCTGGTCCTGTCGGACCGCGGGCATCGCCTGCAACTGCAGGTCGCATCCGTCTTTTCGGATCTGGCTCATGCGCTGCGCGACACCGTGGGAGAACACAAACCCCGGTTGCGGGTCGCGGTATGCTCAAGCTTTGGGCCCCAATGGTTGGCGCCACGGTTGCCTTCATTCTTTGCGCGGCATCCGAACATCGACATCGAACTGCGTCTGTATGCGAGCGACCCGGAACAGACCGAGTCTGTTTCCGACGCCATCATCACCGCCGGGCCGGTGGCTGACGGGTTCGATGCTGTCAAGCTGTTTGACGAAAGGCTGGTTGCCGTCGGGATCCCGGCTGGTCCGGCAGCGCAGCCTGAAGCGGCAGAGCGGCTTATCACTACAGACGTTCCACCTGCTCCACTTGGGCAGGACTGGCTGAACTTCTACGCAGAAACAGGAAATGCGCCTGCCGGGTCCGGCTTGCAGTTTGTCCGCTGCACGCATTACTTGCTGGCCCTGTCGCTGGCGAAATCCGGGCTTGGCGATGCACTTGTTCCCGATTTCGTTGCAGCCGAGGCCCTGGCAACCGGTGCAGTGGTTGCAGTTCATGAGACCAGGATCCTATCAGGCCGCACATACAAGCTTTGCTACAAGGCCGCGCGCAGCGGCGATTCCGACATTCGCTCTTTTGCGAAGTGGCTGAAGTCTGTCTGCGACCAAATGTAATTGGGCACGCCCAAACTGGATTCGATCCCGACAGGTCAAGGCTGGAGTGCACTTGAATGCTGAGCAGGATTCAGGATTCTGAAAAAATCTTCATTGTGCAGCACAGTTGCGCGGTGTCAATTCTAGGTGCGAGGCCATGGTCTAGACTCGCCCGCCGCGACCACCGATACACAGCCGATTCAACATGTTAGGGCAAGCCTCTGCGCTCAGCCCAGTCTTTGGACCTGCCCGGGCAGTTCTGACTCTGGCGCAACGACGGATGGATGATGATGACAGATATGCTCAACCTGAACAGAACAGCTCTGGCCCTTGTCTTCGTACTTGGTGCCGGGTCGGCCCTGGCCAAACCGAGCCAGGAGGACATCGAGGCCGCTCTTGTGCTTCTTGGCATCGCTGCACTGGCACATAACGAACATCATTACCGCGAGGGTCAGGCGCCAAGCGGTGCACAGAGCACGGCCGACTTCGAGCGCGGCTATCGGGACGGTCTGCACGGCTACGACTACGACTCCGCCCGTTCAAGCGCAGCTTACGGCGACGGCTATGACGCCGGCCATGCTGATCGCGCCAATCGGACAACCCACCGGACGCGGGCCGAATCCGAGGGGCCGAATGTGCCGCCGCAGGCGATGCAGGGATGCGCCAAGGTCGTGGCGACAAACTTCGGCGTCGGCACCCATGATGTTCACATTACCCGCACGGTGCAGCGCGGCCCGAACGACTTTCTCGTCGAAGCGGCAGTCGGCCACAAGTACATGACCTGCGTCATGGGTGATGGCGGCCAAGTCGTCGACGTGACAGGCGGCAGGATGCAGTGAGCAGTAACGGATCCTCGATCTGCGGACCGCTGACCGCGGCACGCGGGAGTAACGATTTGCCTGCGTTTCCTTCGGTCGGAGTCGGGGAAAACCGGGGATCGGCAATGACCATAAGCAGAATGCTTGGCGCGCTGATCCTCGGCTCTCTGTTGGTCTTGCCAACGGATCATTCCGTGGCACAGACGCTGGAGAACCGGGCCTACCGGGTCGAGTTCCAGCGGGGGCAAAGCGAAGTGACCCTTCGCGACAGCGTCACTGGCGCGGAAAGTCTTGTCTATCGCTTCGGTGCCAAGGCGGGCCAGACCCTCGACCTCAGGCTGAGTTCCACCACCCGGCTTGTCGAGTTCCGCCTTTACGCACCGGGCGAATGGCCGAACGGCAAGCCGCTCGCGACAAGCAATGTCGCGGGCGCCATCTTGCCGGAGCTCAACCGCTATACCGGCCGGTTATCGGCCACCGGCGACTACCGCATCGTCCTGCGTCATCTGCGCGAGGTTGCAGCATCCGGTCTCCAGTCCGCCTTCCGGCTGGACCTCGCGATCACCGGAAGTGGCGCGGCAGGCAATGACGGGGCCGCGACCCAACTGCCCGGCGACACACCGGTCGGCGAGCCGGAGTACTGGCGAGTGGCCGGCCTGAAAGCAGGCGAAAAGCTGAACATGCGGTCGGGTCCCGGCACGTCCTTCCGGGTGATCGACCAACTGGCGCAAGGCGAAGTGGTGAAGAACGAAGGTTGTCTGTCGCAGACCGGGGCGCAATGGTGCGAGGTCAGCCGCCCAGGAAAACCGCGCGAAAGCGGCTGGGTTTCGGCGCGCTATCTTGTCGCCTCGGCCGCACCCAGGCCGGGAAGCAGTCAGGGTGCTACCCAGTTGCCGGGTGACGCGCAGGTCGGCGGTACTGGCTTCAACGCGACCGGCAGGCTTCCCTGCCTCGCCGAGGGCCGTGCCACCCGGTGCAACTTCGGCGTGATCCGGCGCGGCGGCGGCAATGCAACGCTTGTCGTCGACCTGCCTTTCGGCGTCCAGCGCCGGATCGAGTTCGAAGCGGGCCGCCCGACTCGTGCGAACGTCTCGGGTGGGGTCTACGCGGAATACACCGGGACCGGCGCGGCGCTTGTCTACGTCGGCGCCAGCGAACGCTTTACCGTCGAAGAGGCGATCCTATTCGGCGGCTGACATCGAGAAATCCCAACCCAGGCATCAGGAGGCCACCATGAAGACCCTTACCCTCTCACTCGCCCTGACCGCAGCGGCAGCCGGTACCGCGATGTCCGAAACCTACCCGATCTTCGCCGCCGAATGTGCCGGGGGCGTCAACCAGGGCGGTTACAACATCGATACCGATGACCGAGGCCACCTTTGGATTAACGGGCACAAGGTGAATATCGAGAAGGTCGCCGAGGATGCCTGGCAGGCCGGATACCACGGCGTGATCTTCGGCTTTTCCTCGACGGAGTCCGGCCTGATCGTCGACTTCACCGGACCGAAGGGTGCAAACGGTATCTGCACCGTGGTCGCGCAGTAGGAAGGGGAACCCCATGACTCTTCGCACCGCCCTCATCGCCGCCATTTTCCTGTGCATCGGCACCGGCGACCTTGCCCTTGCCCAGGACGAGCGGGTCGAGGACGTCAGGTTCGCCCCGGGGACAACCGGGGTGACGCTGAGCGACAGCATCACCGGACGGGAATACGTCCTTTACCGCATAGGCGCCGAGGCCGGTCAGCGGATGGAGATCTCGCTCGCCTCGGACAATACGGCAACATACTTCAACGTCTACGAACCCGGACGCGGCCCGGGGGACGAAGCCCTGGCCAGCAGCGAGATGACCGGGCCGATGGTTCCGGACCTGAACCGGTTTTCGGGCGAACTGCCGACATCAGGCGTGTATTCGGTGTCTGTCTATCTTTACCGAAACGCGGCCCGCGACGGTGAGACCTCGAACTTCACCATCGACATCTCGATCACCGGCGAGACCGGTGCCGTGGTCCAGGGCGACTTTGCCGATGGGCTGCAAGGCGGCCCGGACTTCTGGCGCGTCAGCGCAGGGGGCGGGCTGAAGCTGCGCGATGCCCCGTCGACGGGTGCAGCCGTGCTGACCACGCTGCCGAACGGTCTTGAACTCCGCAATCTCGGCTGCCGCATGTCCGAGGCGCGCACCTGGTGCAACGTTGCGACGCTGGCAGACCCGGGCTTCGAAGGCTGGGCAGCAGCCGACTTCCTCGTCGAGGGCAGCGGCGAAACGGCGACCCAGTTGCCGGACGCCGTGCCGGTCCAGCAAAGTGAAGATGCCCTGGTGCCGGGCACTGCCTTCAACGCAACGGGAAAGGTCGAATGCTATCCCGCCCCGGGTGCCGAAACACAGATGTGCGATTTCGGGGTAGTCCGCGACGGCAATGGCACCGGCACGGTGACCGTCACGCTGCCGGACGGCAACTCCCGCGCGATCTACTACGACGGCGGCCTGCCAGTGAACTTTGACAAGTCCGAGGCTGACGGCGACCTTACCTTCGATGCGCAGAAACAAGCCGACGGTTATGTCGTCTTCATCGGCCAGACCAGCTTCGTCATCCCGGATGCCGTCATCTATGGCGGCTGACTCAATTACCCACCATCAACAGAAAGGCTTGCTACCATGACGACCACGATCCGCTTCGCCGCACTTGGCCTTCTCGCCGCGCTCGTTTCGGGCTGCGTCGAGGAAACCGTCGCCACCACACCGAACGCTGCAGAACAAGCGTGTCTCGCCTCGGTCTCGCGCACCGCGAACAACGGTGATGTCGTGCTCCTGGGTTCGGAGTTCTCGGAAGCCGGCACTTCCGTTCGGGTTGGGGTGGGCGAAAACCGCGCGCCCTGGAAGTGCATCGCCTACAGCGACGGAACAACGGCGGGCGTCGAATTCATGGGCGCAAACGGCTGACCCGTGCTCAGGGCACCGGGGCCGGTCTGCCCCGGTGCCCTACCATGCTTCGTTCCGGATAGCGGGTGATCATCGCAGTCTGTAGCTGATCTGTCGGCGCGCCACGCGTAGAACAACCTGAACCTGCGGCACAGCAATGACATACAAGACCCTATCGCCGCTCCACAAATCGAATGGAGACCAGAATGGAACAGGCCTTCGGAACCGGGATGGGCGCGTTTTTCGGACTGATCATCGTCATCGTCGTTGGCGGCGTCGCAGGCTGGCTGGCCAGCCTGATCGTCAAAGGATCGGGCATGGGGTTGCTGGGCGATGTCCTCCTCGGCATCGCGGGCGCCTGGGTGGCGGGCTGGCTTCTGCCCATGCTTGGTGTGGGGCTTGGGGGTGGGCTGATCGGGATGATCCTTGCAGCGACTGCTGGGGCGGTCGTTGTCCTCCTCCTCATCCGGATGATCAGGCGCGCATGAACCTTGCGCGGATAGCCCTTCTGATCGCTTTCGGCGGATTGTCTGTCGGCAGTGCAGGCATGGCTCCAGCTGACGACATGCCCCGGATCGAGCCCTTGGACACCTGCTTCGTACAACCGGATGCGGCCCTGACGCCGGGCGTCACTTACCGGTGCGGCCATGTTGTTGTACCCGAGGATGTGTTGCGCCCCGCAGGACGTGTGGTCCGTCTGGGTTACATGCGCGTCTCGAACGGCAGTGGCGGGTCCGGGCCGCCGCTGATCATGCTTGCCGGGGGGCCGGGAAGTTCGCTGATCCAGCCGGCGATGTTCTACTTGTTCAGCGACCAGTTCCTTGGCCCCCTGCTGGCCGGACGTGACATCATTGTTCTGGAGCAGCGGGGCGCGCGTTACAGCGATCCGCATCTTGACTGCCCGGAAACCGCCGCCTTTGCCTGGACGGCGGCAGAGCAGGGGCTTGACCCGCAAGCCGCAACCGACCTCCGCCGTCAGGCGATCCCCGTTTGCGCAAGGCGGGTGGCGGCTCAGGGGATCGACCTCGCGCAATACAACGTGCAGGCCATCGTCGGGGATATCGAGGCTGCACGCCAGGCCTTCGGCTTCGACCACATCTCGCTTTACGGGGCGTCCTATGGCGCTCAAATCGCTCAGCAGATGCTGCGCATGCATCCCGACAGGCTGGAAGCCGTGGTTCTGGATGGGGCGAATGCCCTGTCGCCGACGTCCTGGGTGCAGGATCGTGCGAGGGACGCCGACGACGCCCTGAATCGCCTGCATGACATTTGCGAGGCCGATGCCAGATGCGCAGCAGCCTACGATCTTCGTGGAATGGTCGACGAGGCAATGGCGATCTTTGACGCGAGCCCGATAGAGGGTTCGCTTCCCGATCCGGTCGATCCTTCCCGCAGCCTTGCGTTTCAGGTCACCGCAGGGGATTTCGCCAATCTGATCTTCGATTTTCAGACCGGGCAGACCTCGATCCGGTCATTGCCGGCCATGATGTCCAGCTTTCTAGCCGATGGCCGAAGGTCCATGCAGTCCGCTCTCGGCGAAATCCTCGGCTCCGCCTTGCTCGCCGCCCGAGACCCGGCACCCCAAGACATAGCGCCCCTGGCCCATGCAGCGATCATCTGCACGGATGATCCTGTGACAGACCCTGGCGATGTGACGATCCTGCCCGAAGCCAGCGCCTTTGCGCGGGCCTATGCCAGGTCGATGTATGACCTGTACCAAGGCTTTTGCTCCGACCTGGCCTTGCCGGTTCTTCCCGCTGCCTTTGACGAAGACGCCATCAGCGATGTGCCGACGCTGATCCTCGCCGGGGCACTCGACGCCCGCACGCCCCTGTTCCGAAGCGAGGAAGTGGCCGCGAAACTTCCCCGCGCCACGCTCGCGGTCTTTCCCGAAGGCACACATGTCCAGCTGGGAGAAGTGAACACCTGCGCTGCCAGCCTGATGGTCAGCTTCATTCTTGACCCCGATGCGAGGCTCGACCAGGGCTGCATCGGCGCAGCTCCGAAACTCGGCTTCGTCCTGCTAAACGGCAGCATGAGCCATGAGAGTGATCAATGACCCTTGTCCACCAGAAACGTCGAAGATCCATGCACTTTCGTTTGATCGCCGCCGCAGTCGGCAAAGTCACGTCCAGGCTATCGCGACTTCGCATAGGCTGCGCGGTCACGGCGGCCCTTGAGCTGTTACTTTTTCCCCAAGCCACTTTCGCGGTTTCGGGGATCGACAGCTTGGCCGGGATCGATGATGCCGCTCTCCTGCGCGACCAGGGCTGGCAGCAGTTGCAGAACCTGCCCGAGATGCTGGACTTCCTCATTGCGGTCGTGACGGCGGCGGTCCTTACCGCGGCAATCGCCTATCATCCGGTCATCATGTCCGAACGGCGGACCACGGAAGACTATCAGGAACCGCGCAGCCTCTTCATGTACGGGCTGATCGGCTTGCTCGTCGGGTTTATGGTGATGCACCATGGATACCTGATCGGCTTCGTGATCTTCGGGATCGGCGGACTGTTGCGGTTCAAGACCGATACCGAGGAAATCGGCAACACGCGCCGCCTGATCCTGGTCACCCTGATCTGCCTGAGTGTAGGGCTTAACCTTCCGGTGATGGCAACCATAGCGACCGCCTGTGCCTGGGCAGTCATCTGGTTCCTCGGGCGCAGCATGCACCTCAGGGTCGAGGTCGAGTTCGAAAGCATGAAACTTCTGAAACTGAACTCCGACGTGTTGCGCGACCTTCTTGTCGAGCGTGGCTATCAGGTGGTCGCGACTTCGAAAGAAAGGTTCAAGGACCGCGTCAACTTCATCGTCACCGTTCCCGGCCCCAGGGGCCGAAGCGCGATCATGCGCGAGATGACAACGATCTCGGCGGCAAGGTTGCACGGCATTTCCGATTGGCACGTCGACTGATGGCACATCTTGGACACGAAAATCAGCACCGTAACCTCGATCGACACTGGTGCTTGTGTGGCGTCATGGCTGCGCTCGGCGTCTGGGCCACGGTGATGCCCGAACCCATCGCATTCGCCCAGACCGCTGTACCCACGCTGCGGATCATCGACACGAAGCAGATTGCCGACAAGTCCCTGGGCTTCACAGAACCTTCCGGCCTCATCCTGTCAGCCGACGATCTGCAGTACTGGGCTGTAAGTGACGATGCCGGTAAGGTGTTCCTGCTGGACCCGGATGGTCTGCTGGTCCCGGAGAAGTCTTTTGACATCAATGTCCAGGGGCTGGAGGGGATCACGCTGGATCAGGCCGGCAGTCGGATCCTTGCCGTCCGTGAGAACACGTCCGAAGTCATCCAGGTCCATCCTGACGACGGCAAGGTTTCCCGCCACCCGCTTTCGCAGATGGAAGGCTTCGACAGGATCGCCCCGTCCTTCGGGCCGCTCCGGACCAATGACGGCATCGAAGGGATCGCCTACAATTCAGACCGTGGCGAAGTGCTGCTGGCAAAACAGGTCGATCCGCGCCTGCTTCTGCGGCTTTCGTGGGACCTTGCGACCGTTCTGGATGCGGTCGAACTGACGGCCGACCTTGGCTACACCTGTGACGGCGCCGACGACGCGACACTGGACGTCTCTGACATCCTGTACGACAGCCAGCGGAAGGTCCTCTGGGTTCTCAGCGACACCGGTTCCTGCGTCCTCATCGCCGATCCGGCTTCGGGGCGGGTGATCGGACAGGTGCCGATCACGAACGCCTCTGACCATGAAAAGCGCCTCAGGCACACCGAAGGTTTCGCCTTGAACGCCTCGGGGACCGAGCTTCGGATCATCACCGATAACGGCAAGAACAGTCATATGATTACCTTGTCCATCGAATGAATGTCCGACCAATCCCAGGCATCCGCCTGCAAGTGGAGACCCGCAATGATGAGACCCGACCTCTGGATTTCCGCCGCTGCCATATGCTTTCTGGCAGCAGGTGCCGCTACGGCCGAGACGGCCTTTGAAAACCGCGACGGCGGTCCTTCGCAGTCGGCGATGGTCTCGCGCACCGGCCACAGCCCGGCCGAGGGTCTCGCCTTCGTGCGTCCAGTGCTGTCGGGGGTTCTCTACCGGGCGGGCTTCAAAGGCGGCGACAAGAACCGGACCGGCCTGTCCCAGACCCAGAAGACCGAGCTGTGTGAGGCCGGGTTCTCCTCTGCCCGCTACATCGACTTCGGCAAGAACGCGACCTACGACACCACGCGCTGCGCAGCCGGCTCGATGAGCTATGCGCCCGGCAAATCCACCCGGCCCGCCGACGTGATGCGCGAGATCCATGATATCATCAAGAACCCGGGGCGCGGTCCGATGCTTGTCCACTGCATGTGGGGGGTGCACTCCTCCGGCGCGATTTCCGCAATGGCCTTGGTGCAGTTCTGCGGCTGGAGCGAGGACCGCGCCAAAGCCTACTGGAATGACGCGCGCAACGACGCCGATTGCTCGGATGGTTGCGATGCCTGGATCGACCATCACTTCGAGACCTTCGAGTTCGACCCGTCCCTCAAGATTTCCGCTGCCGATCAGGCCGCGATCTGCCCGAAATAGGAAGGGAAGCCACCATGTTCCTGCGCATGACCACCTTGGCCGCCACGACCGCCCTGACCCTGACACTTCCGGCGGCCGCTTCGGACGAAATCCTCGGCGAGGAAACCACCTTCCAAAGCCCGAACGGCGTGACCGAACGCTGCGTGCAGATCGCCCGGATGCCGGGCGCCATCTACTCCGAAAAGGACCAAAAGGAGGAAGCGGCCTTCTGCGCCATCGACTTTTACGATCCCGCCGTGGCACTCTGCCCCAAGACCTGGAGCACGAGCCCCGGCATGATCGTCTATGACATCTCCGAAGGACCCTACGTCAACGACCGCCAGGGGTTCGAACGCAAGGCCTGCCCATTGGGCAAGGACGCCAAGGATCAGGCCCGGGACGATATCGCTAAGTTCAAGCCCACGATGAATGCCAAGGGCACCAGCGGCACCTTCTCGGCCTCGCCGCTTCTCTACTACCACGTGTCGCGCTTTTTCGATGCCGACATCGGCGTCCCCCCCGCCGTCTGGCGTAGCATGGACCGCGGGATGCATCTCAGCGAGGTCGCACGCCCGGGGCAGGCGCTGACGGGACACAGCCATTCGTCGGACATGAACATCGCGGGTTGGCAGGTGCTGGTCGATGCCGATCAGGACCCCGAAACCTATAGCCCGACCTCGGACCTCTTCACCTCCGACCGCGCCGCCCTCTACGGGGTGATGCTGCTAAGCTCTGGCGACCGCTACAACTCCGAAGTCAACGGCACCCGGAAATCCGGTTGGGGCAAGGGCCAGAACCTTGATTTCCAGGAAACCGCGCCCTTTCTTGCGCTGCGCTCGGACAAACCCTTGGCAGAAGCGATCGCGGAAGGTCTGGCAACAGCCCTGAAGGACCCGCAGATCAGGCGAGACATGGGGGATGACACCGATCCGCGCCAGATTGCCTTCTGGATGCACGACCTTGCCAACATCGTGCTGCTTGACTTCATCTTCAGCCAGCAGGACCGGGTCGGCAACATCGACTTCGTGCCGCACTGGCACTGGGTCGAAAACGGCGAGATCAAGACCCGCAAGGCGAAAGGCCACGGCAAGGAAACCGATCCTCTGCCTTCAGGCGCCGTCCTGATCAAGCGCACGCATCTCAACGACAACGATGCCGGCGGGCGGGTCGAATACGCCAACTTCGCAAAATCTACGAAGATGCTGGAGGGGATGCGCCACTTCCCCGCGACAACCTATGCAAGGCTGATTGCACTGAACGCGGACCTGCAGGCGCAAGGCCCGCTCCACGCTTACCTGCGCGACAGCTTCGGCCTTTCGACGCCGCAATTCGACCAAATCGTGAAGAACACGCAGCAGGCGGCACAGATCCTGTCGGACGGCTGCAAGCGGGGCGAGCTTCTCTTCGATGTCGAGCCCGAGACCTTCTTTCTGACCGGTGCTGCGGCGCCGGTTCAGCAGGGCTGCGACGGGTGACGCTGCACCGTCGCACCCTTCTTGCAAGCGCTGCGGCATCGCTCGCTCTGCCCGCACGTGGCCAGACCGGGCAAGATGTCCGGATCGCCGTGATCTCCGATCTGAACGGGTCGTACGGTTCGACCGTCTACGGCCCAGAAGTCGCAGAAGCGGTGGCGTCGATCCTTGCCCAGGCCCCGGACATGGTGGTCTGCACCGGCGACATGATTGCCGGCCAGCGCCGCTCGCCCAAGTTCACCGAACCGGAACTCTCTGCCATGTGGGCCGCCTTCCACGGAGTCGTCACTGAACCCATCCGGGCTGCGGGCATTCCCCTGTTCGTCACGCCGGGAAACCATGACGCTTCGGGCTATCCGGGCTTCGAGCTTGAACGCGAGGTGTTCGACAAGGTCTGGACCGGACCGGCCCCGGACGTCGAGATCCTTGATGGCGAGCGTTTTCCCTTCCGCTACGCCGCCGTCTGCGAGGGCATCCTCCTGATCGGTCTCGACGTGACGCGGACCGGCCCGCTGGATGTCGAGGAAACCGACTGGCTGAAGCA
Source organism: Tabrizicola sp. T46 (assembly GCF_057219895.1). Taxonomy (NCBI): domain Bacteria; kingdom Pseudomonadati; phylum Pseudomonadota; class Alphaproteobacteria; order Rhodobacterales; family Paracoccaceae; genus Tabrizicola; species Tabrizicola sp. T46. Next base: position 28,258 of record NZ_JBXVVV010000004.1, on the reverse strand, counting down.
GATGCTGATCGAGACGCGCGGGCAGTACCGTTCGACGGTCGTCTTCGGCCACCTGCCGATCTGGCCGGTAACCGTCGGTCGGGAAAACGACGTGATCGGAGACAGGTCGTTCGAAGCCCTGCTTCATAACGGTGGTGTTGGGGCCTACCTAAGCGGCCACCACCACGCTTTTTTTCCCGGTCTCTCTGGCGGACTGCTTCAGATCGCGCAAGGCTGCCTTGGCAACGGTCCGAGGGCCCTCATCGGTGGTAACGGACCGGCGGTGAAGAGTTACACGCTGATCTCGATCGACCCTCACGGCAAAATTTCATGGCAGGAGGTTAGGTCGTCAACTGGAACGAATGATGAGTCAGCGGAAAACTCTGATGTCATGGTCGACCAGATTGGAAACCTCAGACGCGCCCAAGGAGACCTGTGATCCTACTCCGGACGGAACGCTGACAACCCAACCCATTGCGACCATGTCAGACAGGACTCCTTTTGAACTGGACGCGTTTAGACGGTGAATAAGCTGTTTCGGTCAAAACGGGCTTGTCGAAGCCAAGCACGCAAACTCGCAAAGCTTAGGTTGGTTGTGGCTCATGACCTGAAGGTCCTATCCCTTCGATCAAGCATTGTGGTTGTTCGGTGTAAGCCAAATCCTGCCCTCGCAACAAAAGATCATTAAAAAAAGACCCGCGATCTCGTCGACGAGGGCGATGAGATCGGACGCCACCGCACGGCACGCCTGATGCGCGAGAACCAGTTGATCGCGCGGCAGAAACGGCGGCTCAAGCGGACAACGGGCAGCGAGCACGCTTGGCCCGTCGTACCAAACCTCGTGGCGCAGGACTTCAAGGCCGATGGTCCGGACCGGAAATGGGGGGCGGACATCTCCTGTATCTGGACGGCGAAGGGCTGGCTCTACCTCGCCGTCGTGCTCGACCTGTTCTCCCGCCATGTAGTTGTCTGAGCGACGAGTGATCGCCTGAAACGCGATCTGGCGGTCGGAGCTTTGCGCCGTGCTCTGGTGGCTCGCAACCCCGCGCTGGGACTGGATCACCATTCCGACCGCGGATCGCAATACTACTCGGTCGACTATCAGGCGCCGCTCCGCAAACGCGGCATCCTGATCTCGATGAGCGGGCGCGGGAACTGCTACGACAACTCGATGGTGGAAACGTTCTTCATGACCATCATGTCGGAGTTGATGTGGCCCGTCGCCTGTCAATCACGCCAAGAGGCCGAAAACGCCGTCGCCAGATAAATCGACGGGTTCCATAATCCCGTCAGACGACATTCATCGCTCGGCTTCCAGAGCCCTGTCGCCTTAGAGCGAAGGGCCCGGGAAGTGAACTAATCGCTCTCCACAAAAGCCGGGCAAGTCCAAAAGTCGTTGTAACAGCCACATATCCGCAAGCGGACCTGACAAGGCCAGCAAGCGTTAAGACAGTGTAATGCCCTATGGAAACGAGAGTTCCGCAAAGACCGGCTGATGGTCCGAGCCGTCAGCTTCAGCGTCGATCCAGGCATGGGTCACGTGTTCGACAAGTTCCCCGGATACGAATATGTGGTCGATCCGCGCGTATCCTTCCGGGTCAGCCTCGGGATGGGTGGACCCCATGTCTTCTGGCTGCCCGACCAGTGTCAGCACATCGCTGAACCGCGCAAGGTCCGGCAGGCGGCCATAGAACGGGTCGCGCTCGCCCACGATCTGGTCGTAGTTCGGCGAATTGGTCCGCATGTTGAAATCTCCCGTCAGGATCGCGGGAACCGGCATGGCGGGCACGTCCTCGGGACCGATTGCCATCCAGTCCTGGCGATATTCCTCCTCCGGCACGCCGGGCCCGACGATGGCGCCACCCTGCAGAGGGGCATCGGCGATGATCTTCATCACCTCGTCGATCTGCAGGTGGCGCTGGCGCTGCGACAGATAGTTGAGATGCGTGTTGTAGACGCGAAGGCCCGTTCCCCCCGGCGCGATCACGGCCTCCTGCAGGCACGAGCTGTCGTTCAGGCTGCCCTGCACCGGATACTTCGGCAGGGGAAAGGTGCGCGTCGACAGGATCGGCCAGCGCGACAGGAGCATCAGCCCATACTGGCGGCGGCCGCTGCCGGCCCCGTCCCGATGGTCATGCAGGTCGACGGTCGGCGAGAAGATCGCATGGTGGCCCGGCAACAGCGCCGCAAGCTTCGCGACCTGATCGCTGTCGGCCATCTCGCGCCAGTTGCGCTCCACTTCTTGCAGGCAGATCACGTCGGCCGCCTGAACCGTCCGGGCGATGCGCGACAGGTCCACGACCTCGTCCTGACCCTTGCCCCACTGGATGTTGTACGTCACGATCTGCATGATGCCTCCGTCAGCGGGACTGCCAAAACCCTTGTCGATTTGTCATCCGGGCTTCATGTTCGGGAAATCTACTGCACAGAATAGGTCGCTCCGGGACTGACATGCCAGGCAGGCTTGCATGTTTCGACCCGGACAGCAAACGGGGACAAATATCGCCATGACACGCCAATTGACGGCCGGACTGCTAGCAACCCCCCTTGTCATTCTCATGACGATTGCCGGCACGGCAGAGGCGGAATCCGTCATGCGGCGGGCCAATGACTTGAGCTTCGGCGGCAGCGAAAGCCTCGATCCTGTCTCGGCAAACCGGTTCTACGAGGTGAACGACCTGATCTACAGCCGGCTCATCCGCCAAGATGACGATGGCCGGCCGGCGCCGGAACTGGCGCAGAGTTGGACCGCGAACGACACCGCCACCGAATGGACGCTGACCCTGCAGCCCGGTGTCACCTTTCACGACGGCAGCAGCTTCGATGCGGCGGACGTGAAGTTCACGCTGGAGAGGATCAAGGATCCTGCGCTGGAATCGCCGGTGACCGATGTGCTGGGGTTCATCGAAGGGGTCGATGTCGTAGACCCGCTGACCGCGAAAATCCGCCTGTCGACGCCCCATGCCGGCCTGCCGCTTCTCCTGATGGATTACCGGGTCAGGATGTTGCCGGAAGGGGCGGCCGAGCCTTTCGGGATCGGCACCGGTCCCTTCAAGCTGGACAGCTTCGACCCGGAAAGCATGACGATCCTGACCGCCAATGCCGACTACTGGGAAGGTCCGCCGAAACTTGACCGGATCGAGTTCACCGCGATCCCGGATTCCGAGGCGCGCAATCAGGCAATGCTGGGCGGTCAGCTCGACTACAACGGCCTGACCCGCGATCAGGAACCGCTTTATGCCGGCAATCCCGATTTCATAGTGCAAAGCTATCCGGCAGGCGGCTGGTTCGGCATCGCCTTCCAGGCCAACCAGCCCCCGCTTGACGATCCCCGAGTCCGCAAGGCCCTGCGCATCGCGGTCGACCGCAACGAGATGCTGGCCCTGATGGCAGGTGAAGGCAACGGGGTCGTCGGCTGCGACACGCCGGTCATGGCCAGCGATCCGTTCCGCGCGAACCTCGACTGCCCGCAGGACATCGCCGGGGCAAAGGCGCTTCTTGCCGAGGCAGGCTTCCCCGACGGGATCGACATCGAGGTCTTCACCGCCGATCTGGAGCCCGGCATGGTGCAATATGCCGAAGTCTACCAGCAGCAGGTGGCCGAGGCCGGCATCCGCGTCACGCTGACGCTGGCCCCCTCTGACGGCTACTGGGATGACGTCTGGATGCAGAAGAACGCCGTCACCTCCTGGGGCCAGCGCCCGGCGGACCAGATCCTGAACGAGGCCTACCGCTCGGGCGCCTCGTGGAACGAAAGCCACTTCAGCAACCCCGCCTTCGATGCCCTCCTCGATCAGGCCCGGGCGACGCTTGATATCGACAAGGCCCGCGGCCTCTATGTCCAGGCGCAGGAAATCCTGTTCAACGAAGGCGGCACCCTGATCGCCTACCAGGAAAACGGCCGCCGCGTGATGTCGTCGCGCGTGACCGGGATCAAGCCGCAGGACGAGGACTACATCCGCTGGCATCTGGTCGGCATGACCGAGTAGCGGCATATCCCGCAATGGTCGCGGTCCTTCTCGAGCGGATCGGCCTGGCACTCCTGACGCTGGCGATCATTGCGGTCGTCGTGTTCTTTGCGCTGGAGCTGATGCCAGGCGACGCATGCACCGTGCATCTCGGGCGCGGCGCCACCGACAGCATGCTCGAGGTCTGCCGCACGCGCATGGGCCTCGACCAGCCACCGCTTTGGCGGTTTGCCGCCTGGGCTGGCGATATCCTTCGGGGAGACCTCGGCGTCTCGATGCAGCGCGACAGGCCGATCACCGAAATCGTCGGCTGGCGGCTGCGCAACACGCTCATCCTTGCGGCGGTCACCGCCGCGATCGGAATTCCGCTGGCGCTCTGCCTCGGCGTCTTGGCCGGGCTCAAGCCGGACGGTCCGCTGGACATGGCGATCTCCGGCATCGCGATCTTTGCCATGACGGTGCCCGAGTTCATCTCCGGAACCCTGATGATCCTGGTGTTCTCGGTCCTCCTCGGCTGGGCGGCCGGTGTGGTGACCATCGGCTACAAGGCGCCGGCCCTCGACCTGATCGGCGCCTCCATCCTCCCCGCAGCCACGCTCGTCCTCATCCTCGCGGCGCATATCCTGCGGATGGTGCGGGCCTCGGTGATCGAGGTGATGCAAAGCGATTTCGTCCAGATGGCGCGGCTAAAGGGCGTGCCGCGGCGGCGCATCATCTGGCACCATGTGGTGCCCAACGCGCTTCTGCCCGCGATCAGCATTATCGGCCTCACGATGGCCTGGCTTCTGGGCGGGGTGGTGATCGTGGAAAGCGTCTTCAACTATCCCGGCCTCGGGCGCCTCGCGGTCGATGCGGTGGCCGACCAGGACCTGCCGCTGGTCCAGGCCATCGCGCTTCTCTTCGGGGTGATCTATGTCCTGACCAATCTCGGGGCTGACCTCCTGTCGCTTGCCCTCAACCCCCGGCTCCGGACGCGGCGGGGATGAGCGTGGCCGCCGCCTCTCCCCTGTCGCAGGTCCTGCGCGAGGTCTGGGCCCAGCGGGCCGGGCGCATCGGGCTGGCGATCGTGGGCCTGCATCTGGTCGTGGCCCTGGCCGCTCCGCTGATCGTCCCGAAGGACCCCACCTTCCAGGACGCCAGCGCAATGCTGCAGGCCCCCTCGGCGGCCCACTGGTTCGGCACCGACCGGCTCGGGCGCGACGTGTTCAGTCGGACCCTGCTCGGCGGGCGCGAAGCGATGCTGATCGCGACACTGGCCACGATCATCGCGATGGTCTGGGGATCGGCGCTGGGTATCCTTCTCGCCCTGGTCGGCGGCCGGACCGATGCCATCGTGATGCGCTTCGTCGATGCGATGATGGCGATCCCCTGGATCCTCATGGTCATGCTCTTCGTCGCGGCCCTGGGCAGCAGCTCTGCCGCCCTCGTACCGGTGCTCGGTTTCTCCTACGGGCTCTCGGTGGTCTACCTCGCGCGGGCGGCCGCGCTCGACTTCGTGGCACGGGATTTCGTCCTTGCCGCACAGGCGCGCGGCCATTCGCGCTGGTCGATCGCGGTGACCGAGCTTCTGCCGAACGTCCGGGACAGCCTTGCCGTGCAGGGGGCCATGCAATGGTCCTGGATCCTGCTTGCCGTCAGCTCGCTGTCCTTTCTCGGCATGGGGGTCGCGCCGCCCACGCCGGACTGGGGCCAGATGATCGCCGATGCCCGGGGTATCATGCAGCGCGCGCCCTGGGCTCTCGTCTGGCCGATGCTGGCGCTGAGTTCGCTGGTCATCGGCATGAACCTTGCCGTCGACGCCTGGGCCCGCGCCACCGGGGTCGAGCGTAACCGCCGGGTCCCCGGGGCATGACCGCGCCGCCGCCCCTGCTTGCAGTCGAGGCGCTGGAGATCGGCGGGGCAGGGTTCCTCGTGGTCGACCGCGTCTCCTTTGCCTTAGCCCTGGGCGAAAGCCTCGGCATCGCCGGTGAATCCGGGTCCGGCAAAAGCACGCTTCTCCTGTCGCTCATGGGCTGCATGCGCCAGGGCCTGCAGCACATCGGCGGGTCCGTCTGGCTGAACGGCCGCCCGATACTCGGGCAATCCGATGCCGCGCTTGCCGCTGTCCGTGGTGGCAAGATCGCGCTCATCCCGCAGAACCCCGCCACCGCGCTCAATCCCGGTCGCCGGATCGGCACGCAGATCGCCGAGGCGCTTCTCCTGCACAGCACGCTGGACAGGCAGGGACGGGACGCGCGTGTCCTGGACCTTCTGGCCCGGGTCCGGCTGCCCGAACCGGCCGGAATAGCGCGCCGCTTCCCGCACGAGCTCTCAGGCGGGCAGGTGCAGCGGGCAGCGATCGCTATGGCGCTTGCCGGCGAGCCTGAAGTGCTGCTCCTTGACGAACCCACAACCGGCCTTGACGTCACAACGCAGGCCGCTCTGCTCGATCTTCTGGTCGATCTGCGCCATCGCGCCGGGGTCGGCATGGTCTGCGTCAGTCACGACCCTGGCGTGCTGGCACGGCTCTGCGACCGGATCGGGGTAATGTATGCGGGCGCACTGGTCGAGGAAGGACCGCTGGCTCCGGTCCTGACCCGTCCCAGTCATCCCTATACGCGCTCACTCGTAGCCGCGATCCCGCGCATCACCGCGTCCAGTCTGCCCTTGCCCATCGAGGGAAGCCCTCCCTCGCTGCTTCATTTGCCGACCGGCTGCCGCTTTGCACCGCGCTGCGCCTTGGCTCAGGAAGCCTGCCGCACTCAGCGCCCGGGTCTGGAGTCAGTTGGTCATGACCGCAAGGTCGCGTGCCTCCGCCCGATGGTCTCTCCCGCGCCCCTTGCCAAGCAGCCAGGCACATCATTTGCGACGGGCTCGCCGATTCTTGCAGTGGAAGAGCTGTCTGTCGGTTACGCAAAGCAGGGGAGATTTGGCAGGACAGCGCCAAGGTCAGTTGTCGAAGCGGTCAGTTTCACTTTGCAGAGGGGGGAGGTCCTTGGACTTGTCGGCGAGTCCGGGTCGGGCAAATCCACTATTCTGCGGGCGATTGCCGGGCTGGCAGTTCCCGGCTCTGGCCGAATTTCCCTGATGCGCAATGGCCAGACCGAGCCACTTGCCGGTCGCTCGACCGAACGCCCCTTGTCCCAACTCCAGGCAATCCAACTGGTCTTCCAGAACCCCGATGCCTCGTTGAATCCGCGACATCGGATCCTCGACCTTCTCGCCCAGCCCCTTTTGCTGTACGGACAAGTAGCCCGTTCACAGCTCCGGACAAAGGCCGCCGAGCTCCTTGCCGAAGTGCGCCTTGGTGCCGCGATGCTGGACCGGATGCCCGCCCAGCTTTCTGGTGGTGAGCGCCAGAGGGTGGCCATCGCCCGAGCGTTTGCCGCCGAGCCTGATTTGCTGCTCTGCGACGAAATCACCACAGCACTGGACGTATCGGTGCAGGCGGCGGTTCTGGAACTGATCCGCGATCTGGCCAGAAAGCGTGACGTTGCAGCCATCTTCGTTTCGCATGACCTTGCCGTCGTGCGCGCGATTGCCGACCGGATCGCCGTGATGCGCAAAGGTAAAGTCGTGGAAATCGGCACTGCTCAGAAGCTCTGTGCAGACCCTTCCGACCCCTATACCCGGAGCCTCATAGCGTCGATCCTGGAGATCCCAGCCCAAGAGGTTAGTCTCGGCAACTGATGGATCGAGGCCAACATTAATGATTGTGCCTTGCCAGTGGTCTTTCCGCCGCGGGGCTATGCCAGCACCAGCCGCCGGACCGAAAGCCAGCTGGCCAACGCCATGGCTCCAGCGGTTGCAAGGCATAGCGGCAGCCCGCCGAACTGATAGCTGAGGCCGGAGAGCAGGGTGCCGATCAGCCGCCCGGCTGCATTGGCCATGTAGTAGAACCCAACATCCCGTGTGATCCGTTCGGCAGATCCAAAAGCGAGGATCAGGTAGGAATGAACCGAGGAGTTGATCGCGAAGACGAAGCCGAACACTAGTAATCCGCCGATCAGCGTGGCAGTCAGCCAGGATGCAGGCCCTTCGGCAGCCAGCGCTGCAGCGGCCAGCAGGAACGGGATCGGAACCAGCAGCCCGGCCCAGAGAACGGCCTTGCGGGTCGTTTCTGCTTCGGTCTGATCCCTGCCACCAAGCAGCCGTGGTGCAAGAGCCTGCACCGCACCGTAGGCGATGATCCACAGTGCAAGGAAGCTGCCGATCAGGAAGAAGGCCTCGCGCCGTCCCTCGGCCGTGCCATCGGACAGGACCGCCTGGAAATAGACCGGGATACCCACCACGAACCACACGTCCCGCGCACCGAAGAGGAACATCCGCGCAAGGCTCAGGCGGTTCACGCGCGGGTCCGTGGAACGCCAGCCGCCCCAGGCTTCTTCCGACTTCATCCGCCCCGGCAGACCCGCGGGAAGGAACAGGACCACCGCGATCAGGATGGCCGTCAGTACGCCGGCCATCCCCCAGATGGCCGCTTCGAAGCCTGCCAGCGCCAGAAGAGCCGCTCCAAGAAAGAAGCCCAGCCCCTTAACCGCGTTTTTCGACCCGGTGAGCAGGGCAACCCAGCGGAACAATCCTCCGTCTTCCTTGGGCGCCAGAAGCTTGACGGCGGACTTCGAGGACATCTTCGCCAGATCCTTGGCCACGCCTGACACACCCTGCACCGCCATGACGAAGGCGACGGAGGCTGCGACACCCCATGCCGGGTCAAGCTGCGCCAGCGCCACCAGCGCGCCGATTTGAAGCGCCAATCCGCCATAGAGCGTGGCAGCCAGCCCAAAGCGTGCGGCCAGCCAACCCGCCGCTAGGTTGGTGACGATGCCAGCGACCTCATAAAGCAGGAACAGCCAAGCCAACTGGATCGGCGTGAAACCGAGGCTGTTGAAATGCAGAAGCACCAGCATCCGCAGCGCGCCGTCCGACAGCATGAAAGCCCAGTATGCCGCGGTGACAGCGGCATAGGCGCGCAGCGGGTTCGGCGGTGGTATTGGCGGGCTTGCGGCGTCGGTCACGGTGATCCGGCCACCATCCGCACGATGTCAGCGAGGCGGCAGGCATAGCCCCACTCGTTGTCATACCAGGCGTAGATCTTCACCTGCGTGCCGTTGATGACCATGGTGGAGGGGCCATCCACGATCGAAGAGCGGGGGTCGTTCGTGAAGTCGCAGGAAACGAGCGGGCGCGTCTCGAAGCCGAGGATGCCCTTTAGCGGTCCGTCTGCGGCGGCGGCAAACAAGGCGTTCACCTCTTCGGCCGTTGTTGCTCGCTCTACCTCGAACACGCAGTCGGTCAGCGAAGCGTTCAACAGTGGAACACGGACGGCATGGCCGTTCAGCCGGCCCTTGAGCTCCGGATAGATCAACGTGATCGCGGTGGCCGATCCGGTCGTTGTCGGGATCAGGTTCATGAGCGCCGAGCGGGCGCGGCGCATGTCCTTGGCCGGCCGGTCCACGATGGTCTGGGTGTTGGTCACGTCATGGATCGTGGTGATCGACCCATGGCGGATGCCAAGCGTCTCGTGGATCACCTTGACCACCGGGGCGAGGCAATTGGTGGTGCAGGAGGCTGCCGTGATCAGGGCCTGCGAGCCGTCGTATAGGTGATGGTTCACCCCGTAGACCAGGTTCAGCGCACCGCCATCCTTGACTGGTGCCGAGACGACGACCTTCTTCACACCGGCCACATAGTAGGGCGCGACCTTGACGGCGGTCTTGAAGACGCCGGTGCAATCGACAACCAGATCGACGCCAAGTTCCGCCAACGGCAGCGCCTCGATGGTCTTCTCATGTGTCAGGCGGATTGTCTGGCCCGCCAGCACCAGCGCACGATCAGTTGCGCTGACGGGCGTGCGCCAGCGGCCGTGGACACTGTCGAACTCCATCAGAAGGGCGTGCTGTTCTGCATCTCCTGCAGGGTCGTTCAGCAGAACGATCTCGCCTCCGGCTCCAGCATCAATCAAGTCCCTCAGGACAAGCTTTCCGATCCGGCCAAGGCCGTTCAGGGCAATACGGGTCATGGCAGTCAGATCCTGGCTTTGGCGTCAGCGCCGATAGCATCCACACGGGATTGGAGCGACAGGCGGCTGAGGCTGTCAAAGGGAAGCTCGACGAAGGCCGTTATCCTTCGGCGCAGCGCGGCATAGGTCTGGGCGAAGACCAACGCCTTTTCCGCGTCGGTGCCAGTGGCCTTCACAGGGTCGGGCAGTCCCCAGTGGCCGGTGATCGGCTGGCCCGGCCATGGCGGGCATTCTTCAGCTGCTGCGGTGTCACAGACCGTGAAGACGAAGTCCATGATGATCGAACCGGGCTTCTGGAACTCCGAGATGTGCTTCGACCGCAAGCCCGACGTGTCGTGGCCGTTGCGCTGCAGAACATCCAAAGCGAAAGGGTTGAGTTCGGTATTGGGGCGCGTTCCGGCCGAAAAGGCCTGGAACTTGCCCTTGCCCAGATCGCGAAGCAGGGCCTCGGCAAAGATCGACCGGGCCGAGTTGCCCGAACAGATGAAAAGGACATCGAAGTCGGTGTCGGGAACTTGGGCAGTCATTTGAACGGCATCCTTCTGAGCGGAAAGCAGGGGGGCAAGCAGGTCGGGCCGGGCCCGGCCGACATCGAGGGCGAGGTATCCGATAAGCCCTTCGGTCGCGTCGAGATTGGCCGCGTAGTATAGGGACCGTCCCTGTCGTTCCACGCCGACGAGGCCAGAGGCGGTGAGGTCAGCGAGATGATGCGACAGGGTGTTCTGTTTCAGGCCAAGCGCCTCTGCAATCTCGGTCGGGCGCACCCCTTGCGGGGCAAAGCGCATCAGCAGACGGAAAACAGCCAACCGGCCGGAATGACCGAGTGTGGCAAAGGCATGAGCGGCGACCTTCTGTTCCATATTTCCTGATTAAAGGAAATCTATTTCAGCGTCCAGTGAAGGTTTCATGACAGAGGCTGGAGAGCCAGTTTCAGACTGAAACGCTTCCGCGAGCCGTTGATCTGGGTCAGGGCGCCGCGCAGTCTTTGTGCGATGTCTGGACGCAGCTTCCAGGAGAGCCCGACATGCCCGTTTCCCCGATCGCCAATCCTACGCGTTATTTGTTCTTTACGGGCAAGGGCGGTGTGGGCAAGACCTCACTGAGTTGCGCGGTGGCGCTGTCCTTGGCAGACGCTGGAAAGCGGGTGCTTCTGGTCAGCACAGATCCTGCGTCGAACCTAGACGAAATGCTTGGCGTGGCGCTGTCAGACAGGCCGCTGCCCGTGCCGGGCGCGGCGGGACTTTCGGCCATGAACATCGACCCGGACAAGGCGGCCGAGGATTACCGGGCGCGCGTCCTTGACCAGATGGAGCCAGATGCCACAGAGGAGGACCGGGCCACGGTGCGCGAACAGCTTTCGGGGGCCTGCACCATCGAGATCGCGGCCTTCGACGAGTTCGTAGGCCTGCTGGCTGGCGAGGCCGATGATTTTGACCATGTGATCTTCGACACCGCACCTACCGGGCATACGCTGCGGCTTCTCAGCCTGCCACGTGCCTGGACGGGATTCTTGAAGGACAACGACCGTGGCGCGTCCTGCCTCGGGCCACATTCGGGCCTGAAGATGCAGGAGGAACGGTTCAAGATCGCGCTTGCAACGCTTTCGGATCCCGCGCGGACCTCGATCGTGCTGGTGACGCGGGCCGATCGCGGTGCCGTGCGCGAGGCGGCACGCACGTCGGATGACCTGCGCGCTCTCGGTTTGGGGAACCAGCGGCTGGTGATCAACGGGGTTTTCCACGCCTCCAGAGAAGGCGACGCCGTGGCCGACGGTCTGGCGCGCGACCATGCGGCAGTGATCGCGGCGCTGCCCTCTAACCTTGCATCACTACCGAGGGATGAGGTCCCGCTTCGATCCTTCGATATGGTGGGGTTGCCTGCCTTGCGCGCCCTGTTCGTTGATGAAGTGCCAGTTGCGCCGACAGTCGTGCCTAAATCGATCGACGAAGCGGGACTGGACGCGATGGTCGACGAACTGGCGCAAGCTGGACGCGGGTTGATCATGGTCATGGGCAAGGGCGGGGTCGGCAAGACAACGGTCGCTGCTGCCGTCGCCGTGGGTCTGGTGAAACGGGGGCATAAAGTCCATTTGACCACGACCGATCCCGCAGCGCATGTGTCGCTGGTGGTGGACGGCAATCTTAACGAGCTGGTCGTGGACCGGATCGACCCAGTTGCCGAAACGACCCGCTATGTCGAGAAGGTGCTGGCCACCAAGGGCCGCGATCTGGACGAGGCTGACCGCGCTTTGATGCGCGAAGACCTCGCCTCGCCCTGCACCGAGGAGGTTGCTGTTTTCCATGCCTTCTCGCGCATCGTGGCCGAGGCACGGGGAGCCTTTGTCGTCATGGACACTGCGCCGACTGGGCACACCCTTCTCCTCTTGGATGCGACGGGGGCCTATCACCGCCAGATAACGCAGGATATGGGGCAGTCGCAGGGGCGAATCGTGACACCCCTGATGCGGCTGCAGGATCCCGATTACACGAAGGTAATCCTTGTGGCGCTGCCAGAAACAACGCCTGTGTCGGAAGCGGCGAGTCTTCAGGACGACTTGAGACGGGCCAGGATCGAGCCTTGGGCTTGGGTTGTTAACCGGTCACTTGCGCGGACGGGGACGACTGACCCACTGTTGCAGCGGCGTGTTGCCAGTGAGGTCAGGCAGATCGCGCGGATCAGGAACGGGCTCGCGCAGCAAATGTTTCTGCTACCGTTTCTTCCCGAACCGCCGGTGGGCATAAAGAAACTGCTCTCGCTTTCATGAACGTGGTTACTGAACGGTCTAGCGGGGCGCAACGAGGTAGGAGCTAACCGGTGCATTACCGCCGAACGGTCGCTTTCGCCCTTAGCGACTGCATGGCCATCGACGCACTCGGCCCTGAGCGGACTCTGAAGGATCACGCAGCAGATGGTCGGTTCCCGCCGTCAACGATCAGAAGGGTGCTTTCGGCCTTAAGCCGCCGTTGCAATCTAGCAAGGTGAATGACCGTTATCGGTCAGGGATACCAGCTGCAGTCTGAACGTGGACTGGACGATTGCAGGAGCAGATTTGCGCCTCCGCTATTAACAGAAATGCACGTTCAAGTGTTCTGACCTGACGTGTATGGCCTCGATCGAGCGAGAGTAGCTTGCGGATAGCGCTTGTATCAGATTGATAATGTTTCCGGGTCGATGGTTGGGGCAGAAGATGAAATCCGGTGACGACGTCGTGGCGGCCTCCTCGCATGAGCCATTACGGGAACTGGCGCGCTTCAGTTTTGATTTCGCTCCACATTTCTGTGATCCGGCGCATGGGTGTATGGTGTATCACCGGGGCTGGAGCATGGTCCGCCTGCTTGAATCCGGCGGCAAGCTGCCGGCAGGTCAGGATTTCTTCCGCCGCGAGTTGCTGGACCTTGCCGCAGAGCGTGGCACGGGGTACCTGCGCGTCATGTTGTCGGGTGCGGCAGATACGGGACAGGCTGCGCTGGTCCTGCAGTCGCTCCGTCCACATGGGATCGAGCCCGAATTCGTGATCGTCGACCGCTGCCGCACGACGCTGGAACAGCAGGGGCTCTTCCTCCGTATGCGCGGCGTCAGGGCGGAAATCCATCAGGCCGATGCTGTCGAGGTCGCGGTCTCTCCGGTCGATGCCATCATCGCCCACAGTTTCATCGGCTTTATTCCCGAGCATCGACGCCTGTCCCTTTTCGAAAACTGGAACCGCAATCTGGCACCCGGGGGCCGCGTCCTGCTGTCGGAGCGGCTCCTACAGCCAGGCGTGGCCCGGCGGGCACCCATCGCACCTGACGAACGCAAAACGCGACTGACGCGCGTTCTTGCTTCGCTGGACTCGCAAGGGACAACTGGCCGGGAAAGAGTGAAGATTGTAGAAGCGGCGGAACGCCTGTGGGATCAATCGGGAGTGCGACCGAAGATGCCCGTTGGCCTGTTTCGCGAATATCTCGCCGCCGCAGGCCTCGTGGTGCTGCGCGAGGCGGCGGACGGCGGCCAAGAGGACGAGTCGCCGATCGCCACCAAGGATGCGCCGGACCTTCATCCGCGGATCGAAGCGGTGCTTGTTCGGGCGACGTGATGCCAACCGGTGGCCCGCCCCGTTCGGGTATCGCATTCCGAGCCATACCCCAAGACCGGACCGTCTTTGGCCGGATCGGCCCGAAAGGCGTGCCTCTCCTGCGTTGGCCGGGCGAGATGGAACTGCCCGCGCTGACCGACCCAGTCCTGGTGCGGGCCTGGCCCCAGCTTATCCATGATCCCGCACTGCCCTTTGCGCTGCCGCCGCGGGTCGACGCCATTCTGAACCTTTGTGCCTCATCCGAGCATTATCCCATGTCGCTTGCGGCGCTGGATGCTGCGCTCAGACCGGGGATCGCCGTCCTGAACCATCCGCGGGCGGTGATGTGGACACGACGTGACCTGGCCTTCCAGGTCTTGGCGCAGGTTCCCTTCCTGCGCGTCGCGAAGGTGCGGCGGTTTCTGCCCGAGACGCCGCGGGACTTCATGGCGACCTTCGAGGCGGAAGACTTCAGCTATCCCGTGGTGCTGGAACCGGCTGTCGCCGAAGAGGGGACCGAACGGCACGAGATCACCCATCCCGGTGAGTGGACAGGGCTTTTCAATGCGCCGTGGTCAGAGCGCGTCTGGCTTATGACGCAGGATTCCCGGGACCGGGGCCGGTGGCAGATGAGGATCGGGATTGCAGGCGAAGAGGCCCATTTCGAGACCTACGGCAGAGATGCTTCAGGCAGTCCTGGCCGTCCCGCCGTACCCCTTGACCAGCTGCGCGCCATCATGAAGGCGGTCCGGCAGTGCATTCCCCTCGATGTCGCCTCGCTGGTCCTGGGCTTTGGTCCGGATGGACCGGTTGTCGAACGGATCGATGCCGGACTGCCGGTGCCGATGACGGATGCGTCACCGGCTGCCATCGCACGGTCGTCGCATCGGGTCCGTGCGGCGCTGGCGGCTCCCCTTTCCGCGCTTCTGAGGGACACGTTGCTCTGGAGGACAGACGCATTCCGTCTGCCACCCATCCCTGCGCCGTCCCCCGATGACAACCGGGAAGGGGTGTAAGGGTATGTCCGGTCTACCGACAGTCCGAGCCATACCCGCATCAACCGGTGCCAGCCTGGTGGCCTTGCCCCAGTCCGGCAAAGTGAGGATCCGCCTGGAACCGAACGGCCGCCTGATCACTAACTTTCCCAACCGGATCGCTTTTCCAGAGATGTCAAAGCGCTGGCGGCAAGAGAACGCGCCGCAGCTGTGGTGCCCACCCGAAGGCCCTGTGAGGAAGCTACGCTTTGCCTGGGCCCTGAATCTTCTGGCTGACCCGGATGACTATCGGCACGCGCTGATCTGGCAGGATGAGGAGATTTCGGCGGATATCCCCGTCTTCAATCACCCTCGGGCCGTAGCACAGACCCGGCGGGACCTATCGGCCCGACGTCTGGCGGGCGTGCCCGGTCTGGTCGTACCCCCTTGCGTCCGGTTCAGGGCCGACAGCCTTGCGGCCTTTTCAGGGACGTTCGCCGATCACGGCTTTCGCTATCCCGTCCTGATCCGCCCCTGCAGCACGCAGGGTGGCATCGGCCAGTTGCGCATAGACAGCGCGGCGGGCTGGGAGGCCGCGATGAACAGCCGCTGGTTCGGACAGCCGCATTTCATGGTGCAGTACGAGGACAGCCAGACCGCCGATGGCACCTATTTCAAGGCGCGTGTGGTCTTCGTTGGCGAACAGTTCTTTGTCCGCCATGTCAAGGCATCCGCCGTCTGGCAGATCCACAACCGCGCATCGGGCCGGCTGGCCGATAACCGGGAACTTGAGATCGTTGGGATGCTCGAAGCCTCGGCCGGCTTTCGTGCACTTTGCGCAGCGGTGGCCTCACGCACCCGGCTGGACCTCTGCGGGATGGATGTCGGTGTCGATCCGGCGCGCGATCGCTACGTGCTTTTCGAATGCAATCCCTCAATGTCGGTCTTTTTCCCCACGCGTCCCGATCACTCACCGGCGCAGGTCGAGCGCCGTGGCCGCCTGCAGGCACCGGTCGAGCAGGCGCTGGATGCGCTGGTACGCGATCCGCGCGCCTGGGCCTTCGTGCGTCGGGGCGTGCAGGATCTGCCAACAGTCCGTGCAGCTTTGGCCGACTAGAACAGCCCCGGAAGCGCGGCATCCGGCAGACGCACCACGGCGAAGCGGTCGAGGTAAAGGGCGGTCACGGCTGCCACGGCTGCGGCGACGGCTAATGAGGTGATCAGGTTCCTCGGGCGTCCATTCTCCCACTGCAGGACCCAGAAGAAAGCAAAGGCCGCAGAGGCGGCAACGAGGCCAAAGGCCCAGATGAAGAACGGCAGCACCGTCAACAAGAGAAGCGGAAGACGATGGTCGATAGGGACCGGATCAGCGGCATCCGGCTCCGGCATGCGAGCCAGCTGCACGACCGCAGCCGCAGCAAGGGTTGCCGCAGCCAGGGCCAGGACGATCGATAGGGTGGTGTAGCCCTGCATCAGGGCAAGCCCGGCCATAGCGGCGGGAAGGGCCGTCATGGCCAGCGCAAAGCCGCGTTCGCCCCGGATGCGGCGCGGCGCCTCATCTGACCGGACCATGCGGCGCAGCATCCAAGCCACGGTCAGAAGGATCACCACAAGCAAGACCCAGGCGGCCGGGCGGCTTGCAAGGTCGATGCGTCCGGCGTCGGCGAGTTTGACGGTCATCGCCAGGTTGTCTTCGATGAAGTCGCCCAGCACGAAGGCAATCACGAAGGGGATGCGCGGCCAGTCGAAATGCCGAAAGAGATAGCCCAGCACGCCAAAGGCTGCCGCGACATAAAGGTCGATGATGCTGCCGTTCAACTGGATCAGCGTGACAAGGCTGGCGATCAGGACGGGCAGCACGATGCGGTCGATCCTGAGCGTGGTCAGCTTCCCCAGCACAGGCGTCAGCGCCACGCCCACCAGCGACGTCGTGATGTTGGACAGAAGCAGCGCGAAGATCAGCACGAAGGACATCGACAGATCGACCGTCAGCATCGGCAGACCTGGCTGAAAGCCGTGGATCAGAAGGACGGTCAGCAGAAGGACCCCGGCCTCTGATCCCGGAATTCCGAAGGCCAGCGCAGGCAGAAGGGAACCGCCGTCCTTCGCGTCCACCGCCGCTTCGGGCGCGATCAGGCCGCGGATGTCACCCTTGCCGAACTGGCCCCGGTCATCTTCCGGAGTGGTCTGGACGGCCTGACCATAGGCAACGAAGCCCGCGACGGTGCCGCCGACGCCCGGCACCACCCCGACAACCGTGCCGAGGATCGAGGATCGAACCGTCAGCGGCATGTTCTGCCGCACGGACCTGATGCCCAGCCAGATGCCATCCTTGTCGCCATCCAGCGGCGGGGGATCCGAAAGGCGGTGTGTTGTGCGCCACGACATGAGTTCGGACAGGGTGAAGAATCCAAGCAGCACCGCTACGATCGAAAACCCGTCGAAGAGGCCGAGGCTGCCGAAGGTCCAGCGCGGATCGCCTGTCGCCGGGTCAGCCCCGATCATTGCCAGAAGAAATCCCAGCACGGCGGTTGCTGTCGCCCGCAAGGCCGAGGCATTGGGAACGGCGATGATTGCGGTCAGCCCCCAAAGCCCAAGAAGCAGCCGCTCCAGCGGGCCGAATTGCAGGACGAATGGCCGCACGACCGGTAAGAGCGAGATCAGCACCATGACCCCGATCACTGATCCGATGGCCGAAGCGGTCGCGGCAGCGGCAATGGCCTTGCGCGGATAGCCCATGCGCGAGATCGGATGCCCGTCGATCTGCGCCGCCGCGGACGAGGCATTGCCTGGTACGTTGAACAGGATCGCGGTGATCGAGCCCATGAAGGTCGCACCGCCGGTCAGGGCACCGAACAGCATCAGGACCGCGATCGGGTCCCAGTGCAGCGTCATCAGAAGCGCGATCGTCGCAATGCTGGTCCCGCCGATCCCCGGCAGAAAGGACGAGATCATCGCGATCAGCGTGCCCAGAAGCGGCACGACGATGTTGGGCCAGCTCAGGACGTGGCCTGCACCCTCGGCAATGGCGGCAAGGTATTCGGACAAGATGTCAGGCTGTCCGCAACCGGACCACGATCATGGCGCGTCTGCAAGGATGGTGCGGGCGGCGTCCATCGCCTCGGAAAGTTCGGATAGCGCCGCCTCGGACGCTTCGGGGGACAGCGCATTGACCGCGCGCCCTTCTGCCTCGGCCGCGGTGCGGAAGGCATCGCTGAAGATGACGTCCTTCACGGCGCTTTCAAGGCAAGCCATGCGGTCGATCGGCATCGCCTTCGGCACGACGACGATCCGCAGCACACGCCCGGTTTTCACCGCAATGTCGGCAAGCCGCTCGGCCTCGGCCCGCTCGGCCTCGCCCAGACCGGCGAGCTTGGCTTCAAGCTTGCCACCCGCGCCAAGCAGGTAAGGAAGGTCAGGCGCAGCGGGGTCAGGACCATCGGACAGGACGAAGGCCACCTCAAGATCACCCGCCTTCGTGGTGCGCTGCGCCGTGGCGAGCGAGATCGAGATCACGTCGATCTCGCTTCCAAGAAGACCCAGGCTCATGGCGCTGGTCCCGTCATAGCCCATGATCGTCTGGGTCTCCAAACCGAGCGCCATGGCCATCAGCCGGTAGCCGGTGTCTTCGTTTCCAGCCGACGACCCGCCGACAAGCTTGCCGTCTGGCGGGTTGAGCACATCAAAGCCCGGGCGCGTGACCCAGGCGCTCGGCTCGGTGTGAAACACCGCCAGCAGCTGCAGCTTCTCTCCGGAGTCCGGCCCAAGATCGCCCTCGGCGATCGAAAAGAGAATGTCATTCGCCTCTTGCACGAGGAAAACCCATTCATCAGGGTCCGCCTCGATGATGCGGCGTGTTGCGATCAGGCCGCCGGCTCCGGGCAGGTTCTCGACCGAAACGCGGGCGCCCGTGGTCTCGGCAATCACGGGCGCCATGGCGCGGGCGTAGGTGTCATAGCCACCGCCGGGCCCGTTGGGCACGATGACAGACAGTCTGTCTCCTTCAAATGACGCGCGGCATTCAGCGCTGATCCCGGCTCCAGCAGGCGGTGTGGCTACCAGCGCAAGGAAAAGTGCGGAGGCAAGTGTTGCAATTGAGGCGGCATGCGGCATGATGATCCTTGGCGTTACGCAATTCTGCATGGGACCCACTGAACAGGAATGTGATCCCATCCCAACATGATCCGTAGCACACTAAGCTGGTGGAGGACGCATCGTCCACAAAGCCATCGATAGTGCCCCGCAATTCAGTGAGCAAGCTTACTACGCTATTCGGCTTGAAACGATTGGCCAAGGTCAAGCTGGGCCACGCGGCGCAACGCCCACGAAGATGTCCTTTTCAATCTATTGGCTCTACCCGAAGGCTGACGCAGGGTCTGGGGCTTCGATAAGGCGACGTTAGGAGTCGACCTCCTGCAAACGAGCGACGGCCCGCCAAGGAACGGCAGCGCGAGACGCCGGCGCTTTAGCGCAGCGTGTAGGAGAAGAAAATGCATGGTTTTGGTATCGTCCACCGCTGGGCCGGTTGCGCGAGTGACCTTTGCCAGGTGCAGCGCCTTCAAGTGCTCCGGACGGTCCGCCTTGCGTCCACTCTCAACCTCTGTGAACCGCGCCAGGATCTTGGCTCCGCGGGAGGCGGCAAAGTCCTCGATCACCCTGCGCAGTGCTTCCAGCTCGAGTCCGCTTGCTCCCTGCAGCGCCATCGAGACCCTCTCATGGGCCACCAGCCGCTGTCCTGTCGCCATATCCGCCCCGGTACACAACGACCTGACGTTCGTTGCGCAGTTGTGCAAAGCCCAGTCGAGAAGCTCTTCGGGTGGCCGGAACAGTTTGCTTGGGAAGCGGACGATGCGTTGAATCTGACTGGACGACTGCTTTCCGCCCATCAGGTCGGTCATCGTGCGTCTGCGAGTGGTGAAAGAGGGGCCCTAGCAAACGGCAGGAAGGTCCGGAAAGCAGTCGCATGCGGCGCGAGATTGCTGCAGCACCAAACACTGGAAATCGTGCAGGAAAGAGACGACAGTATGCGCGTGTTGTGGGCGGTGGACCTATGATGACGCTGAACAGCCTGAACATTACGTTTCCAGCGCCCTCAGAGGTCGCGCTAACCCGAGACACTGTCCCGCCACCGGGGCCGGGGGAACTGCGTTGCCAGGCGCTGAAATCGCTCGTAAGCCGGGGCACTGAGTGCTTCTGCCTCCGTGGTGAATGTGATCCGGGGACATTCTGGGAGGACTACATAGCCTTCCCTTTCGCCCCCGGTTACTCGATGGTGGCCGAGGTGGAAAGCGTGGGCGAGGATGTTGCCGGCTTCCGGCCGGGCGACCGCATCACCACCTGGGGGCCGCACCGGCAGGTATCGCTGACCCCGGCAGAGCACGCCTTTCCTGTTCCGGCAGGCATTTCGGATATCGACGCAACCTGGGCAACGCTTGCGCGGACGACGCAACTGGGTGTGCGTCGGGCTGGGCTGGAACTGGGCGAAAGCGTGGGAGTAATCGGGCTTGGCATCCTTGGCCAGCTTGTCGTGCAGTACCTTGCCGTTGCCGGCGCGCGGCGGATCGTGGCCATCGACCCTGTCGCCGGGAGGCTGGATCGCGCCCAGGCCGCGACCCATCGTATCGCCAAGGGCGCGGCGGAAGCTCGGTCCGAAGTGGAGGCAATCACCCAGGGTGAGATGCTGGACGTCGTCTTCGACATCACGGGCAGGGCAGATGTGCTTGCCCCTGCTACGGAACTCCTGCGCAAGCTCGGTCGCCTCGTGCTGCTGGGCGACAGCCCGACGCCCTCTCGCCAGCATTTGGGACCCCGCGTCGTGGGTCATTCCATCGCCATCCTCGGCATCCACGGCTTCATGTTCCCCGCACACGGCACCCCCTTCAACCAGTGGACCGCTTCCCGCATGACTGAGGTCTTCTTCGACCTGCTGGCGCAAGGCCGCATGGACGTGGCGCCGCTTACCGACCGCATCCTGCGCCCCGAAGACGCGCCCGCCCATTACGCCGCCCTTCTGGCCGGAGAGATGTCCGAAGAGATTGGGCAGGTTTTCGACTGGACCGGCGAGCGTGCTTGACGAGAGGCATCGCAAGTGCTGGTCAAATCCGTGCAGCAAGTCCCTGGCGTCTCGTCACTTTAGCTTTTGGCTATATCTGGGCACTTCGGTCTGATCGAGGGTCTAAAGCAGATCAAGCTGTCCCTTCAGCAAGGCGAATTCGTCATCTTAGTCGGGCCCTCGGGTTGTGCGAAATCCTCGCTCCTGCCGATCATCGCGGGACTGGAGGACGCCCGGGCGGCTGGTCCGCAAGATTCATTGTCCGCCCAGCGACTGCATTTGGCTGACGCTGGCACCTGGGCAGCATGATGCTGCGACGTCGCTAGCTGGACGATTCACTGCCCGTTCACCAGGAACGAAGGCCCAAAAGCCGCTCGCCAAGATCCGTCAGCCGCGCCGTCTCGGCGTTCTTCTTTTCCCACTCGCGCGGGTCGCCCGGGAAGGCGTAACGCTGTGGATGGTCGCGCTCACGCCAGAGCCGTATGCGTTCGGAGCGCTGAGGCTCGTCGTCCTGCTCGGCCGGATGCATCGAGATATACTGGGCCATTCGTACGCGGTCGCCCGAATGGTTCGGTCGGACGCCATGAGCAAGGAGCGAATTGAAGATTAGGAGGTCGCCCTCCTCCATCTCGATATTCGTGATACGAAGACCTGTGAGGTCGGGGTGCATAGGGTCACGGTCAGCCGGCTGCGTCTTAACCCAATTTTCGAAATCGGAGAAGAGTTCGGGGATGCACTGGAACCCCCCTATCGACTCGTCCTGCCGCACTAGGCTGAGGACGCCCTGCACGCCGATTGGCAGGGGGACGAGCGAGGTGTCCACGTCCCAATGGATAAAGCCGTCGGGGTTGCCGGGGACCTTCTTCGGCATGTTCATGTTGGCCCGGTCGATGGTCACCCAGAGGTCGGTCCGGTCCCAGATGTCGACAAAAGCGTCGTACACGCGAGGGTGCTGCCGGTTGTCCCAAAGGTACTGATGGTTGTAGATCTCCACCATACCGGTGTCGTTCAACTCAGTCATGATGTGATCGCGGCGCTGCGGCGTGTGCCAGGTAAGGGGGTTGTCTGGGTCCTTCTCCTCGAACTGCCAAAGCAGATTCTTCAGCCGCGTGACGTTTTCTGGCGGCACTGCGTTCCGAACAATGACATAGCCGCGCGTCGTCCAATGCTCCCAATCACTGGACGACAGGACGCGCAACGGCAGGGACTTGCGGATCAGGTGCAGCGGTGTCGTGACCTTGCGGCTCGACGGGTGATGGTCCTTGGAACCGGTGCCAGTGAGAGGCTGAGTCACATTGGCCATGAAGGCGTCCTCTTGCGGATCGGCCCGAGGGCGCGGGCCCCTGCCGATCCGGACGAAGGTTCGCCCAAAGCGGCGAACCCGAGGATGGGCCGACCTCATTCCCATGTCCAACAAAATCTGGGGCTCTGCGCACTACAGGCCGGTGTAGCGCGCCGCGCTCCCCGTCCGGGTGATCGCGAATGGCACTTGCCACGATCCCTTGTGATGGCTCTCTAGGCCGAGCTCTTCCCACATCCAGCCGAAGCCATACCCGCACATGGCCGTGTTGGGATGGCCTGCCCTGAGGTTCTCTATCAACTCCAACCATTCGATGACCTTCGTGCGGCCAGCTACAGATCGTGTGGCCTGGCGCGGGGTTTTTCGCCGAGGGTGGGGATGGGTGGTCAAGCGTAGACGCTCCGAAGCGCTATTGCTTCCCGTATCAACACCAGCCGCACCAGCCACAGCGGCGCGTCGGAGATCCAGACCAGATCCAGTGCCGCCAGAGTCTCAGGGGGTGACATCTCTTCCAGCCAGGCAGCGATGAAGAACGGGATCGCCACGAGGACGCGGATGACCCAGAGGGCGATGGACCAGGCTCGGGACTGCGTGACGCTGGCGGACATGCCTCACCCTTTCCGCAGCGCGGGGATCATCCGCGCCAGCGTTCCGTCCTTGCGCACGACCTGGTTGAAGATGGCGGCAAGGCCGTGGGCGATGGCCGCGAAGAAGAGCGCGGTGGAAAGCGCGAAGTGCAGGCCGCCCAAGGGCGCGATCTCGTTCCAGGTCAGCATGCCGGTGACGACCATCGCCAGGAGAAGGCCGTACAGCGCGTTGTGCATGAGGGTTGCGACCTTCGCCTGAGCGGGCGATGTGCCGGGGGCATGGCCGGGCACGCCATGGCGGAAGCGAAGGTAAAGGCGGCCGATGACGGCCAGAAGGATGACGAAGCCGATGGACACGTGGAACATGGCCCAGGTGATGTCGGCGTCGGCGGCAGTTTGGCCTGCCTCGCGCGCCTCAACAACGGCGACGATCGCTTCGTTGAAGCCTATTTGCAGGATGACGCCGATCACGACGATCCAATGCAGCCAGATCTGGGCGGGGCGGTAGGTGGTGGGAGTGGAGGTCATGATTGGGCTCCGGTTGAAGGGCTGCGGTCAGGCGGCGGTGGGACGGGGGCGCAGGTACCGGTACCAGACGCGGTAGGCCTCGAGCGCGATCAGCGGGCCGAAGTGCACAAGCGCGGGGGCAATCCCGCCCAAGTCGTTCAGCGCGGCCCAATGGGCCAGCGTCAGCACGGCGGCGGCATAGGTCCAGCGTTGCAGCCATTTCCACCATGTGCCCATGCGGCGCACGAACCAGTCATGTGAGGTGATGGCCAAGGGCAAAAAGATCAGGAAGGCAACCCAGCCGGTCCAGATGTAGAACTTCGGCAGGTCCGACAGCACGGGGTCGAGGGCGGCCTTGTCGATCAGATAGAGGATGGTGTGAAGAAGTGCATAGCCGAAGGCGGCAACGCCCAGATACCTGCGGTTCCGCTTCATCCACTGCGGCCCACGCCAGCCGCGGAGCAGCATGGCAAGGGGTGTCGCCATCATCGCGACGATCAGGAAGCGGGCCGAGAACTCGCCCGAAGGATGGACCATCTCGTGGATCATCGTGGCGGGCGTGGCCGAGGTGAAAATCGCCACGGTCATCGCCACACCGGGCAGCGCGAACAGCGCCCAGAGGCCGTAGGGGTAGAGAAGGCTTTTCAACAGCGACGGCGCCGGGGCAGTTGCGATGGGGCTTTGCAGGGTCATGCTGCGTTCTCCTTCCGGTGTTCGGTGGCGCGCAGGGCCAGGGTCAGGGTGACGCCTGCGGGGTCTGTCCCGGTCAGAACGCCCGAGCCTGAAGTTTCCGTCAGGTGAACCCTTGCGGCGGCGAAGGTGTCGGTGTCGGACGTCTCCAGCCGGTAGGTCAGAAGCCGGGCCGAGGCGGCAGGCGCAGGGCGCGCGCCCGGACCGGCCCACAGGTTCATCGCCAGCCGATGCGTGTAAGGTGCCCCTGCCCCCATGTCAGCCATGCCGAAGTCGGGCAGGTTCAGGTTGCGGGCAAAGCCAAGGCCTTCGAACCATGTCAGCGACGGGTCAAGGGCGGGCACATGCAGGTGCAGGTGAGCCACGCTTGCATCGCGGTGCAGTGGCAAGGAGGGGTCGGTGCCATCGGCCGCTGCCAGTTCTGCTCGCAGGTCCAGCCGCTCGCGCCCGCTATGGGGGCGGCCCGCGGCGTCGACCATGGCGAAGCGGCCGCCGTCAAAGCTGAACCGGCCAAAGCGCTCTGGCGTCTCGAAGGCGATCTCGATGCCGTGGCCATCGGGGTCGCTTATGTAGATCGCCTTCGACATCAAGTGATCGACGGGTGAAAACGGGAGGCCGAGGTCGATGAAGCGCTGCATCCGGCGCGAGAACTCGGCCTGCGATGGCATGCGGAAGGCCACGTGGTACATCCCCGCATAACCCTTCGCGACCGGGCTGGTGGCGCCGGGTTGAAGCACCACCAGCGTCCGGTCCGGGGTGCCGAGCGCGAGGCCCGGACCCGGCTCGGGGCGACGGACGAAGCCTACGACTTCGGTCCAGAACGCACCTGCGCGGTCAAGGTCGGTGACTGACAGGGTCAATGGGCCCCAGGTCAGCCGTTCGGGAAGGTTGTCGGCTGCGCGTTGCCGGGCAAGGGCGAGGGCGGGCGTGTCCATGTCGGTCTCCTGTTCACAAGGATCAGGCGCGGGGCGCGATCGGCGCCTTGCGGGCCCGGCCCCAGAGGACGAACACCGCGAGGACTACGTAGATCAGGTTGAAGGGCAGCGCTTCGAACTCGCCCCGGATGGCGTGGAACGGAATGGCCAGTGCCTGGATCGCCAGCAGGCCTGCCGCGGCCCAGACGGTCAGATGCGGCATGATGCGGGTCGCGGCCGGCAGGATCAGGCCGAGGACGCCCAGCACTTCCATGATGCCGATGAAGCGCGGGAGGGCGATCGGGACTTCGGTCATCCAGACCGCGCCCATCTTGGCGGCCTCTTCCGGGGGCAGGAAGTGGAACCAGGCACCCATAGCGTAAAGCGCGGCAAGGGCGATCTGGCCCCCCCAGATGGCAACGTTCCAGCCGCGGCTGGGGGTGGCGGAGGCGGTCGAGGTCATCGTCATGGTCTGTCCCTTCGGGTTCGGGGGCATCGGCCCCGGTTTGCTGTGCCCCAAGAAGTACCCGGTCCGCCGCCCTGGATCATTGGCGCGCGGGTGAAGGCTGTCTTTCCTGTCAGTTGATGATCTTCGGCGTTATCGGGGGTATTCTGCATTGATCGGCAATCTCGGCGCCTTTACGTTGCTTGCCGGACTATTCTGCCCAGCTCGCCGCGCGGCGTGGTTCAACAGGAGGAAATCGTGGACAGCCTTCTCAGCCTGCGGGTCTTTGCCGCCGTGGCCGAGGCGAAAAGCTTCGCCACCGTCGCCGAGCGGATGGACATCTCGGCGGCGATGACCAGCAAGCATGTGCAGCACATCGAGGCCGAGGTCGGCGCGCGGCTGCTGAACCGCACCAGCCGCAGTGTCAGCCTGACCGAGGCCGGCGCCATCTACCTTGCCGCCGTGCGCCCGCTGCTCGAAGGGCTGGACGAGGCCGGCGCGCGCCTCGCGCAATCAACCATCGACCCGCGCGGAACGCTGAAGATGTCCCTGCCGGTCTGGCTGGCCGAACCCGGCTTCATCCACGTGCTGGCCGCCTATCGCGTGCGCTATCCCGAAGTGACCTTCGACCTCGACCTTTCCGGGAGGCAGGTGAACCTGGTCGAGGACGGCTATGACCTGGCCTTGCGCGTCAGTCCGGCGTTGGACGAGGGGCTGATCGCGCGGCGGCTGGCGGACGTGACCTTCCATATCGTTGCCGCGCCCTCTCTTCTTGACCGGATCGGGCGGCCGAAAGACATCGCCGACCTGAACGGCGGGCCATTCCTGGCCTACAGCCCGATCAGCACCGGGGGGCGCGTCCGCCTGGGCCTGGGCCCGAGCGCTCCGGAGGTCCGGATGACACCGGTCTTGCAAAGCGCGAACGAGACCGTGCTGTTCCAGGCCGCGCTGGAAGGCATGGGTATCGCCATAATGCCCCATCTCGTCGCGCGCGCGCATCTGGCCACGGGTCGGCTGGAGCGGCTTCTGCCAGACCTGCCCGCCCCGACCGTGGCTTTGTCGGCGATCTACCCCGACCGCAGCTACCTTCCTGCCAAAACGCGCAGCTTCCTGGACTTCCTCGCCGGCCCGGAAGGCTTCGGCGGCCCGCTTGGCGCGCTATAGGCGGCGTAAAGGCTCCCAAGGCAGCGCGATCATATCTTCTGGCGAAATCGACCATCAACGAATCACCTGATGATCTCTTCTTGATGAACGCCTAACTTCATCTCATCGGGACGCAAGACGCCGGAAGGTACCAGCGAAACCCGGGAAAGACTGAAACCAAACCTGATCCTCCGGTCCGCAATGCTGCGGCACCGACCGGGATCGCTCACTCGAAACCCGCCGCCCCGAGGGGCCGCAAAGAAAGGAAGACATCATGTTCAAGAAATCCATCCTCGCCCTGACAGTGGTCGCCCTGACCGCTCCTGTTGCTGGCACGGCCATCGCCGGCCAAGGCGCCGACCAGCTTGCCAAGCAAGTCGGCGTTCCGGCCGGTGCCTATACCGTGGCCCAGATGATCCAGCTGAAGGAAGCGCAGCGCGAGGGCGACAAGAATGCAGAAGCCTTCATCCTGTCTCAGGGCAATGATGTGGCCGTGTCACGCAGCGACAAGTCCGACGCGGCATCTGTCTCGGCTGGGGCGGAGCAACTTGCCCTTCTGGTTGGCGTGACCCCTGGCGCCTATTCGGTCAACGAGATGATCCGCCTGCAGGCGGCGATCACCGAGGGTGACCGCCAGACCATTGCCTTCATCCTGGGTGGCAGCGACAGCGGCAACACCGGCAACGACATAGGAGTGGTGACCCCCGGCAAATCGCAACTGGCGGCTTCGCTGGGGCTGGACCCCGCAGCGCACGCCACCGCCGATCTGGTGGCCCGCTATCTCGACAGCATCAACTGATCCCAGCCCAAGACAACAGGCAGACAGGGCGCGCCGGACCACCGGCGCGCCCAAAATCATTCCATGCGCCGCGTCCAGGCGTGCACCCTCAAACCGGGGAGACTGACGCGTTCATGTCGCATCGCGAAACACAGGATCAACAATCGGCCGGATGATCTCCTGCAGGTGAAGGTCTAGGTTCCCCTTATCGAACCGCGATCCACCTGATGGCGCAAGCGGCTCTCGAGCAAGACCCGAAACACGAACGGCCCGCCGGGCCGCGCAAGATGCGCGGCAACGATCCGGTGACCTCAACCCAGAACGAAAGAGAAGGGGACCAACATGTCCATCACCCGCCGCGCCACCCTGGCCCTTGCCACCGCCGCCACATCCCTGTCGCTCTTCTCCGGGGCCGCCATGGCCCAGGACGACTACAAGGAGAAGATCCGCATCTTCTATGAAACCTTCAACACGAACGACCCGAACCTGCTGGACCAGGTTATCGTCGAAGACTGGGTGAACATCCCGGTCAATCCGGGCCAGGGTCCTGGCCGCGAAGGCTTCAAGCAGATGATCCCGGGCTTTGCCGCGACCTTCGCCGATGGGAACCTCGTGATCGAGGACATCGTCCAGGACGGCAGGCGGTCGTCGCCTTGGACGGGGCGCTGACGGCGTTGATTGGCTTGGCTCAGAATGCAAAAGGCCCCGCGGTTGCGGGGCCCTTCGGCAGTTCGGTGAAGGTGGTTGCGGGGGCAGGATTTGAACCTGCGGCCTTCAGGTTATGAGCCTGACGAGCTACCGGGCTGCTCCACCCCGCGACGCTTGGCCTGTTCGGCCTGGTCGAGTTGCGGCCCTGGTGGGTCGCG
>NZ_JBXVVV010000003.1:0-563105 GCF_057219895.1 Tabrizicola sp. T46 | reverse complement strand
CCTGCGTTGCAATCACCGGCGCAAGAAGCGGCATGACCGCGAAAGCGCCCTGCTCGTAGAAGTGCCCCAGCGCATGGTCGGACTGTTCGCGTGGGGTGCCGGTCAGAGAGTCGACAAATTCGGCCTTGATCCCGAGCAGATCAAGCGCAGGCGTGTTGAGAATAAACTCGTGCGCCGAGCGGTGCCAGATGATGATCGGGCGCGTTGTGCTGACCGCATCAAGGTCTGGGCGGCGGATCAGGCCATGGAAATAGTGGTGGTAGCCCCAGGTCAGAAGGGGCGTTTCATTCTCGCCCATCGCTGCTTCGGCCTCGGTCAGTCGGGCAATGTAGTCCTCAGGCGTCAGGGCCGCCTTGGAGAAGCCTGTCGGCAGGTCCCAGTCCTCGATGGCGATGACTTCGGTGGTGATCGTCAGGGCACCAAGCACAGGATGCACGTGCTGGTCGATCAGGCCGGCGATGATGACCTTTTCGGCAAAACGGTCGTCGACGACAAAAGGCTGATCCCCGATCCGGGCTTCGATGTCTGCCCGACTTCCGGCAGCAAGCACGCGATCGCCAACGACCGCGACAGTGTCGATCCCGGGGTCATTGCCCTCCATCGTGATGACGCGGCGCGCCGTGTAGATGGTGACAGTCGGCAAGGCTTCTGCCTGCCGCCCGACATCCTGCAGGCTAAGACCTTCGGCAAGGACCGCTCCGCCAGACAGGGCGACGGCAGAGACACTGCCCAGAAGGCCGAGTGCCGTGCGACGGGTGAAATGATATGTGGTCATTCGGGTGCCTCCCTTGGAAATTCGTTCCAGCCGGCCTTTGCTTTGGCCTTTAAGGAATGCTGCTTCTTCTGGCATCACGGATAGAACATCCGCGCGACGAACATTGTCCCGATCGGGACAGTTTTGCTGAAGACATGTGCCATCGTCAATTTGATGACGACATGACCAAACTCGCAGAGGGCCCCAGGTGATCGATCGCACAGAAGCAGAGAGGTCCATACTCACAACTGGCTGGCTTGCCGACCAGCCGGAAGAGTTGCGGCGCACCGTTCTGAAGGTCGCGCGATTGGTCCATTTTCCGGCAGGCGAGTTCATCTTTCATGCCGGCGACGAGGAAGGTGGCATCTACGGCGTCGTCAGCGGCGGCGTGGGCATCCATCTGCCGACCGCGACCGGCGATGCGATCCTGGTGCAGATCGTACGCCGCGGGACCTGGTTCGGGTACGGGCCTATGGTACGGCCGCAAAAGCGCAGCCTATCCTTCTCGCTGGTCGAACCGACATTGCTGTTCCATCTGCCGCTCGCTTCGGCGAAAGAGATCATGCAACGGTCGCCCGCCCATCAGCGCGCGCTCCTCTCGATCAGCGAGTACGGGATGGACATCGCTCTCCGTGTTATCGAGACGCTGTTGATCCGCAACGTGGACCGGCGGATCGCGACGACGCTACTTCAGATCGCGGGACCCGGGCAGGACGGATTGCCGACCGAAACAGCCTCGGTAACTCAGGCGCAGTTGGGCGACATGGCCAATGCAGGCCGAAAAGTCGTCAATCGCGTGCTCAAACGGTTCGAGGCCAAAGCGTGGCTCGATGTATCTTATGGGCGGATCAAGATCCTCGACGCGGCGGCACTGGGTGCATTTGCGCGCACCGGGTGAGCGCGCCTTCTCCCGCGAGCATGTGCAGTAGCGTACCGTGTGTGATCAATTCACGGGTGTAGCAGGTCCGGCCGCTGTCCCGCTTTCCTTTGCTTGATGCTTCATCGAATTCTTGAACGGGCTGGTTTCCGTGCCCCATAGGCACCATTTGCCTCGGGTAAGCTGAACGTCCGCTTTGGGCCGAGTGTGTCAATGTGCATCGACCTGACGCAAGGGGCAAAAAGCGGCCTTTCGTCATTATGTATGCCATGCGATGACCATCGCATGGCAGGTAATCTCTATGAGGTGCCTCTGGATTTGTAGACGCTTTGCCCCCTAGCTTTGAGGCTAGGAGGCCGACATGGGGACGAGCAACTACAGCGACGAGTTCAAGCGGGATGCAGGGCAGCAGATCACGGTTCGGGTATACCCGGTTCGCGAGGTTGCCCGACGTTTGGGCGTTAGCTCGCACTCGCTTTATGATTGGATGAAGCATTTTGCTGAGTCTGCCCCCACAGCGTTTGATGTGGACCACGAGGCCGAGAACCGGCGGCTGAAGCGAGAACTAGCGCGGGTGACCGAGGCGCGCGACATCCTCAAAAAACAAAGTCGCGGCCTTTTTCCCGAAAGAGGGAAGTTGCGGGTTAACGCCACCGGTTCGAGAGAACCCGCCACGGATGACCTTCGGCTTCATTGAGGCGAAGAAAGCCATCTTTCCCATTCGCCTGATATGTCGCGCCCTTGAGGTCGGCCGGAGCGGCTTTTTCACCTGGCAGGAACGGCCTTCCGGGCGCCGCCAGCAGCAGAACATGGTCCATCTGGCCCATAAACCTCGCTCCCGGAGTAAGTCGACGGGACACCTTGTAGCAAACGTGACTTGGGATGCAGGTTGGATGCAGGATGAGCCGATTGAGGGGTCCTGAAACAGGTCGAAAACAGGTCTAAAGGGAGAACTTGACGTGAACAGATGCCCTGTACCTGCCCTCCGAAGGCAGAGGTCACAGGTTCGAATCCTGTCGGGTGCGCCAGTCAGACCGGTCACACCATGTCGCCGACATTCGTCGGCAGTCGGGCCGCGCCCCCGCTGGCGGGCAGAGTGGTGGCCCTTGATCGGCATGATGGCGGGCGGTGGCTCGGTCCGGCGGGACGTCCGCTCCCGCTGCCTACTCGCCGATCCTGCGGTAGGTGGTCACCATGTCGGGCATCCCGCGCATCGGCAGCGTGGTCGAGAATTCGGTCGGTCCGCAGCTGTAGCCCATCGCCATCGAACCGCCCCCCGGTGCGCCCGTATTCATAGTGCCGCTTTGCTCTGGCGTGGTGATGGTCACCTCTCCCTGCATGCCGCCGCCCGCGCCGATGCAGATGTTGAGCTGTCCTCCGGCCACCGACCAGGCGCCGCTTGCCGCGGCGACCGTGCCCTGGCCATCCATCTGCACGTCATCCTCGGCCTGGCTGATCCCGACATCGAACGCGCCAGTCGACAGCATCCCGTCGGCGCGGAATGTGATCTGGCGCGGTCCTCCGACCGACATTTCGGCGCGGATGCCTTGCGCGCGCATCCATTCCTCAGGGCCGCCGCCGGATAGCTCCCAGCTTCCGACAAGGCAGGCGTCGATCTCGTCCGACCCGAGGCAGGGCGTGCAGCCCCGCCGCCGCTCGGCCTGAAGCGATCCGGGCCCGTCCTCGACCGGCATCGCCACCAGCCGCCAGCTCGTGCGCAGTCCTTCACGCGTGTCGATCTCGGACGGAAGCGCCTCCCACTCTTCTGCTTCCTTCCAGCTCAGGCCCGGGGCAGGGGGGCGGGGCGTTGTGCCCCAGACCCCGCAGGCGAATTCGGCGCGGCCGAGGGTCAGGGTGAATGGGTCCATCGGCAGCTCGTGCAACCGCGTCGCGTCGACCGTCAAGACCTCGCCCTCCGGTGGGACCGACCCGAGCATTCCGCCTTGCGGGTGGCGGATGGTGCTGTCGGCATAGGCCCGGGCAAAATCGGCCCATTCCTCGGGCGACATCGCCTTGCGCATCGCGGTCTGCTGCGCCTCTATGCCTCCGGTCGGGGCCATCAGGTCCTGGAAGGGCATCAGTGCACTTCGGCCTCCACGGGTCTGCATAAGCCAGTAGAAGAATTGAACCGCCTCGTGCTCCATGTCGTTCAGGGCAGTGCGTGCGTCGACCGCCGCGTCGAAATCGATGCTGCGGTCGGTGTAGGCGGCACTTTCGGGAACGGCACTGGCGGCGAAGGCCTCGGCCGCCCCTTCGATCCACCAGGCACCGCCATCGTTGTAGCTTTGATACTTCGGCCCGCCGTACGTGGCACCCTGCACGCAATGGAAGATCTCATGCGCCACGGTCGTCGCCATCGAACCGTCGGTCGCGGCAGGCGCAAGCGCATAGATCGTCAGCAGGCATTCCGGTGTCGCCCCGGCGGGCAGGTCCCGGTCGCTCAGGGCAATGCCAAGGATGTTTCCGTCATCCGGGCCGGTCAGATCGGCGGTCTCGAAGACGTCATCCAGGATGAGAAGCGTGATGTTGTCGACCCGGAAGGCCCCCAGATCGGCAAAGGCGTCGGCGGCAAGTCGTGCCCCGCGCTCGACCTCGGCCACGATGTCCGGGGGAACGGCCCAGTCCGCCCCGGCGTCCATGACCGCGCGGACATGCCTGGTTCCCTCTGGCGTTGGCACCTCGAAGCGGAAGAGCTCAAGGCAGGCCAGCCCCTCGGCCGTCGGCGCATCGGGGAAGCTGGCAAGGTAGCCCTCGGTCATGCAGTCCAGGAACTGCGCCTCGGCCCGGTCCGTGCCGGTGAGGCAAACGATCCCCAGGAAAAAGGGCAGCAAAACATGCCTCATCGGCGCCCTCGCATCATGAAAATGTCCAGACACCGTCATGCCTTGCACGCGGTCTGTCAACTGCCCTTCAAAGCCGCGAAATCTGCGGAGGTTGCACTTGAATTCTTGCAAATGGTTCTCATTTGCATTCTACTGTCACCACCAACGGAGCCACGACATGCACCTGCCGCGCCGCGCGCTTCTTCTTTCCGCAGCTCTTTCGCTTCTGCCCATGACCGCCCTCGCTGAGGACCGGCTCAAGGTCGTCACCACCTTCACCGTCATCGCCGACATGGCCCGCAACGTGGCTGGCGAGGGGGTCGAAGTCGTCTCGGTGACGAAGCCCGGGGCCGAGATCCACGGTTACGAACCCACGCCCCAGGACATCGTTGCCGCATCGGACGCCGATCTCATCCTCTGGAACGGGATGAACTTGGAACTGTGGTTCGAACAGTTCCTCGCGAACCTCGGCGACGTGCCCTCGGCCACGCTGTCTGAAGGGGTGGAACCGATCGCGATCTCCTCGGGCAGCTATGAGGGCAAGCCCAACCCGCATGCCTGGATGGGCCTCGGCCCGGCGCTGATCTATGTCGACAACATCGCCAAGGCGTTGTCTTCGGTTGACCCCGACAATGCCGCCACCTATGCCGCGAATGCCGAGGCCTACAAGGCCCGCCTCTCCGCCGCCGTCGGCCCCCTGAAGGACCAGATCGCCGCCCTGCCGGAAGAGCGCCGCTGGCTGGTCAGCTGCGAAGGCGCCTTCAGCTATCTCGCCCGTGACCTTGGCCTGCAGGAGCTTTACCTCTGGCCGATCAACGCCGACAGCCAAGGCACGCCGCGCCAGGTGCAGGCGGTGATCGACGGCGTTCGCGCGAACAACATCCCGGCCGTCTTCTGTGAAAGCACCGTCTCCTCCGATCCGGCCGAACAGGTTTCCCGCGAAACCGGCGCCGCCTTCGGGGGCGTCCTCTACGTCGACAGCCTTTCCGAGGCTGACGGCCCGGTCCCGACCTATCTTGACCTTCTCCGGGTCACCACCGAAACCATTGCCAAGGGGCTTGCCCCGGCAAGTTGAGGGCATCATGCGCGACAGCACCGGCGAAGTCGGAACCGGCGGCGAGGGGATCCTCGCCGAAGGGGTGACCGTCACCTACCGCAACGGGCTGACCGCGCTGACCGACGCGAGCTTTGCGATCCCTAGGGGCACGATCACGGCCCTTGTGGGCGTGAACGGGGCGGGGAAGTCCACGCTGTTCAAGGCGATCATGGGCTTCCTGCCGCTTGCCCGCGGCAGGATCCGCCTGATGGGCCTGCCGGTGCGCGATGCGCTCCGGCAGAACCTTGTCGCTTACGTCCCTCAGGCCGAGGAGGTGGACTGGTCCTTTCCTGTCCTTGTCGAGGACGTGGTGATGATGGGCCGCTACGGCCATATGGGAATCCTCCGGCGGCCGTCGGCCACAGACCGGACGAAGGTCGATCAGGCGCTGGCACGGGTCGGCCTCTCGGACCTCCGCCTCCGCCAAATCGGCGAGCTTTCCGGTGGCCAGAAGAAGCGCGTCTTCCTCGCCCGGGCGCTGGCGCAGGAAAGCCGGGTGATCCTTCTGGACGAACCCTTCACCGGCGTCGACGTCACGACCGAGGAACAGATCATCGCCCTGCTCCGCGCGCTGCGCGACGAAGGGCATGTGATGCTGGTCTCGACCCACAACCTCGGCTCGGTCCCCGACTTCTGCGATAGGACGATCCTTGTGAAGGGCACGGTCCTCGCGCACGGGCCGACCGAGACGATCTTCACCCGCGACAACCTGGAACGCGCCTTTGGCGGCGTCCTGCGCCACTACACGCTGGGCGGCACCGACCTGCATGATGACGACGATGCCCGCGAGGTGTCGATCCTGACCGACGACGAACGTCCCTTCGTCCAGTACGGACGGAAGGGCGACAAGTGATGGCCCTCCTGAAGCCAACCCCGGCGCCGGCCCGGAAATCTTGGCCGGAAACTCCTGGGCTCCTCTCTGGGTGCAGGGCCAACCCAAGGGCAAAGCATGCTTGAACCTTTCGCCTATGCCTACATGACGAACGCGATCTGGGTCGCCGCGCTTGTCGGCGGGGTCTGCGGGTTCCTGTCGGCCTACCTGATGCTGAAGGGCTGGTCCCTGATCGGCGACGCGCTCTCGCATTCGGTCGTGCCGGGCGTGGCCGGGGCCTACATCCTTGGCCTTCCCTTCGCGCTGGGGGCTTTCCTTTCAGGCGGGCTGGCCGCGGCGGCGATGCTGTTCCTGACCAACCGCACGGGGCTGAAGACCGACACAGTGATCGGGCTGATCTTCACCTCCTTCTTCGGCCTTGGCCTTTTCCTGATCTCGATCTACCCGACCAGCGTCTCGATCCAGACCATCACGATGGGCAACATCCTGGCGATCTCGCCGGGGGACACGCTCCAGCTTCTTCTGATGGGAGGCATATCGGCGGTTGTCCTTCTCGTCCTCTGGAAGGACCTGATGGTCACCTTCTTTGACGAGGCGCATGCCCGCACCATCGGTCTCAGGCCGGACCTACTGAAGGCCGTGTTCTTCACCCTCCTTTCTGCCTCGACGGTGGCCGCGATGCAGACCGTGGGAGCGTTCCTGGTGGTCGCAATGGTGGTGACGCCGGGGGCCACGGCCTATCTTCTGACCGACCGTTTCCCGCGCCTTCTGTCCCTTTCTGCGGGGATCGGTGCGGTGACGGGCGGGTTAGGTGCCTACCTGTCCTACTTCCTTGACGGGGCCACGGGCGGCGTCATCGTCCTTCTGCAGGCGGCCCTCTTCGCGCTGGCCTTCATTTTCGCGCCGAAGCACGGGCTGCTCGCGGCCCGCGCCCGGGCAAGCGATGGGGGGCGGCCGGCATGATCGAGACGCTTCTCCAGCCGTTCCAATTCCCGTTCATGCAGAACGCCTTCCTGATTGCGCTGATCGTGGCGCCGCCTTGCGCGCTGCTGTCGTGCTTTCTGGTCCTGAAGGGCTGGGCGCTGATGGGCGATGCGGTCAGTCATGCGGTGCTTCCGGGCATCGTTCTGGCCTATATGGCGGGCCTGCCCCTTCTGCTCGGGGCCTTTGTCGCAGGCCTTGCTACCTCGCTTCTGACGGGCTGGATCGCCGACAACAGCCGCGTCAAGCGGGACACGGTCATGGGGGTGGTCTTTTCGGCGATGTTTGCCCTTGGAATCGTGCTGATTACGGCCTTCCCGACCGACCTGCACCTTGACCACATCCTCTTCGGCAACATGCTGGGCGTCGGGACGGCCGACCTTCTGACCGCCTTCGCCATCGCCGCACCGGTTACCCTCTTTCTCGTGCTCAAGTGGCGTGACCTCATGCTCCATGCCTTCGACCCGGCGCAGGCGCAGGTTTCGGGGCTGCGGACCGGGTTCCTGCACTACGGGCTTCTGGCGATCCTCTCCCTGACCATCGTCGCCACCCTTTCCTCGGTCGGGCTGATCCTGGCAATTGGCCTTCTGATCGCGCCGGGGGCCATTGCCTTTCTGGTCGCCCGCAGCTTCGGGGCGATGCTGGTCACCGCAACGCTGGTCTGCCTTGTCGCGATGGTCGGGGGCATCTGGGCGAGCTTCCACCTCGACAGCGCACCGGCACCGACGATCATCCTGATCCTGACCGCGATGTTCCTCCTGGCCTTCCTGCGCCGGAGCCTTGCCAGCCGGGCCAGTTGATCCCGGCTTTACGGACGCCGTCCAAGCCCTTACGCAAGGTGGACGCGTCCCGAACAGACCCCGGCCCCATGACCCAGACCGCACAGCCGACCGCCCGCCCGAATGCCGCGATCTGGTACGGGGCCGACGGCTATGACCCGCAGGGCAGGGGCATCAATGGCCGGCGCGTGGCAGGGGAAAGCTTCCTGCGCGGCTTCTTTCGCCACAGCGGTGTCAGTGAGTTCGTCAGCCTTGCCCACAGCAGCGCAGATCACGCCGACTTCGCCGCCCGCGCTGCCGCTGAAGGGGTGACCGCGCCCCTTCGTCCGGTCCCTCTGCACCAGCCGCAGCTGATCGCGCCGGTCGAGGTTCTCTACTATCCCGCGCCACTCAACCCTGCCGAATGCTGGCGCCGCGCCCCGCATGGGCCAGCGGCCTGGGCGCTCTGCGGGATCACCCATACAACCGCCACGCAACCGGTGATGAGCGCACTCTACGACCTGCGGTCCGCGCCGCAGATGCCCTGGGACGCCGTCATCTGCACGTCCGAAGCGGTGCAGGCCTCGCTCCGCCGGCTGATGGAACTGGCCGAGGCGCACCTAGCCGACCGCTTTCCCGGCGCGGTCCTGCCCGCCCGCCCGCTTCTGCCCGTCATCCCCCTCGGCATCCACACCGCCGATTTCCTGCCCGATCCTTCGGCGAGCAAGCCGCTCCGCGACCGGCTGGGCATCGCCCCCGGCGATATCCTCTCTGCCACCATCGCCCGGCTTGATCCGGACGAAAAGTTCGATCCCTTACCCCTCTTCCTCGCGATGGAGGCCGCAGCGCCCGACATTGCAGCAAGGGGCGGGCGCCAGCACCTCATCCTCTGCGGCCAGTTCCGCGCGCCGAGATGGGAAGCCACCTTCGCCGAGGCGGCAGCCCGCCTCATGCCCTCGGTCGGCTACCACCACCTGGACGGCGGCGACCCCGCACTCCGCAAGGCCACGCTCTCGGCCGCTGACATCTTCGTCTTTCCCATCGACAACGTGCAGGAAACCTTCGGCCTCGCCCCGGTCGAGGCGATGGCCGCAGGCTTACCCGTCATTGCTTCGGACTGGGACGGGCTGAAGGAAACCGTCTCGCCCGATGTCGGCATCCGCGTGCCGACCGAGATGCCGGGCAACGGGATCGCGACCTATCTTGCGCAGCGCTATCTCGGCGGCACCGACAGCTACCGGCAATATGTCGGCCAACTCGCCGCCATGACCCGGATCGACATTCCCGCCCTGACCCGCGCGCTGGTGACCCTTGGCACCGACCCCGACCTCCGCCGCCGAATGGGCAAGGCTGCGCAGGCCCGCGCCCGCACCCTCTACGACTGGGCCGCCGTCATCCCCCGGATGCAGGCACTCTGGGCCGAACAGGCCGCGATGCTCGCCCATGCCCGCAAGACGGGTGGCCGCGCGGTCCAGACGCGGAACCCGGCCCTCCTGCCGGTCGGTCCGGCCCCGGACCAGATGTTCCGCGCCTATCCCACCGCGCCCGCGCCCGACGTCCTTGCCCGCCGCCTTGCCGCCAAGGACACCGGCCCCCGGCCCGGCATTGCCGAGACCTTCGCGCTCCGCCGCTACGCCGACTCGCGCCGCCTCGTCGACGCGCCCGCGCAACTGGAACGGCTTCTCTCCGCCTATGCCGCTGCCGGACGCGCCGGCCAGACGATCCGCGAGGCGGCGGCAGCTTCGGGCCTTTCCCCTGACGCCACCGCCCGGGCCAGTCTCTGGCTGCTCAAATACGATTTCCTGCAGGAGGTGCCGCCATGACCCGTTCCGTCCTTGTCACCGGCGCCGGGGCCGGGATCGGCCGCGCCACCGCCCGCGCTTTCCTTGCCGACGGGTGGGAGGTCACGCTTCTTGGCCGCCGCGCCGGGCCCCTGGAGGAAACCGCCGCCGGCCACGCCGCCCGCATCCTCGTCTGCGATGTCGGCGATCCGGCCGGGGTCGAGGCCGCCTTCGCCACCCTGCCGCGCCTCGACGTCCTCTTCAACAACGCCGGCATCTCCGCCCCCGCGGCACCGATCGACGAAATCCCGGTCGACACCTGGCTTGACGTCAGCCGCACCAACATCACCGGCATGTTCCTCTGCGCCCGCGCCGCCTTCGGCCTGATGCGCCGCCAGTCACCAAAGGGCGGGCGCATCATCAACAACGGCTCGATCTCGGCCCATGCGCCACGGCCCGGCTCGACCCCCTATACCATGTCGAAACATGCCGTGACCGGGCTCACCCGCACGCTCGCCCTCGACGGGCGCGCCTTCGACATCGCCTGCGCGCAGATCGATATCGGCAACGCGTTGACCGACATGGCCGCCCGCTTCACCAAGGGCGTACCACAGGCCGACGGCAGCATCCGCGCCGAGCCGGTGATGGATGTCGACCACGTCGCGCGCTTGGTCCTGCACATGGCCAGCCTGCCACTGGAGGTGAATACCCCCTTCGTCACAATCATGGCCCGCGACATGCCCTTCCTCGGGCGCGGCTGACACTGCGGGTCGGGCTCAGCCCGTACTTGCCATGCCGAATATCTCCAGCATCAGTGCGATCTGGCGAAAGACCCTTGGATCGCTGATCGCATAGAAGATCGTCCTGCCTTCACGCCGGGTCGAGACAAGCCCCTCAAGCCGCAGCCGTGCCAGTTGCTGGCTGACAGCAGCCTGCCGCGCGCCAAGCAGATCTTCCAGTTCCGTGACCGAGCGTTCGCTGGTCGCAAGGTAGCAAAGGATCTTCAGCCGCCCCTCATGGCTCAGCACTTTCAGGAAATCCGAAGCCTCGACCGCGCGGGCCGCAAGAGGCTCGACATTCCCGGATTCCGGCATCCCGTTGGGCAGAGAGATCCCCGGCCCGGAGGTTAAAGGGGACATACTGGTACCTCACACCGAACTGCAGGTCAGTTCGTTAACACCTGATCAGTAGCGCGGCGAGGTAGCCCTTGTCGAGTCTGGCGTGGAAAGGCAGAGTCCCGCCGACTCCCGGGCCGCGCCAGGCATCCTTCGGCCCGGGGGCCCTTGTTTCGCTGGAAAGGACCAGACATGACGCGGCTGCCTGCCTTCACCGCCCCCGGACGATTCTGGCGCGGGAACCTGCACACACATTCCACCCGGTCGGACGGTGTGCTGTCCCCCGAAGAGGTCTGCCGCCGCTATCGGGCCGAAGGCTACGATTTCCTTGCCCTGACCGACCATTTCATCGGCAGCTACGGCTATCCGATCGTCGATACCGTGCCCTTCCGCACCAACAGTTTCACCACCATCCTCGGGGCCGAACTTCACTCCGGCGCGATGGCAAATGGTGAGCTCTGGCATATCCTCGCCGTGGGCCTTCCGCCTGATTTCGCACCGTCGGACAGCCCGGACTTTCATCCCAAGCCTGGGCAGGAAACGGCCGCCGAGATCGCAGCCCGCGCGGTTGCCGCCGGGGCCTTCGTCGCCATCGCTCATCCGCAGTGGTCGGGCCTGACCCTGGCCGATGCCCGGGGGATCACCGCCGCTCATGCGGTCGAGA
The DNA here is from genome assembly GCF_057219895.1 of Tabrizicola sp. T46. NCBI lineage: Bacteria > Pseudomonadati > Pseudomonadota > Alphaproteobacteria > Rhodobacterales > Paracoccaceae > Tabrizicola > Tabrizicola sp. T46. Next base: position 551,425 of record NZ_JBXVVV010000003.1, on the reverse strand, counting down.
TCTACAATCACGGCTGCGCCACCGGCTGCGACCGCCCGGACGGCTTTGCCATCGCCGACCTCTTGCTGACCGAAGGCCGCAACCTGTCGCTCATCGCCACCGATGACGCACATTTCTACGAGCCCGACCATTTCGGCGGCTGGGTCATGGTAAAGGCCGAAGCGAACACGCCCGAGGCGCTGCTTGCGGCGCTGAAGGCCGGGGCCTTCTATTCCAGCCAGGGCCCTGAACTGCGCGATATCTATCTTGATGGGGACCACGTGGTGGTCGAAAGCTCTGCCGTCGTCTCCGCCGTGGCGATCGGCAAGGGCACCGGGGCCAAGGCCGTGCATGGCCACAGCATGACCCGCACGGAAGTTCCGCTCCAGCGCCTGAACGACAGCCCTTGGGTCCGCGTGGCCGTGATCGACGCCGCGGGCAAGCGGGCCTGGTCGAATCCGATCTGGCGCTAGGGCCGGGCGGAACCCATCGGGCGTTGGGGCATTTCATCGACCGCAACCGACGCCGGGTCAGCCACGCGAAAGGAGCCACGATTGTCCGAGCGCGCCATGATCACCGAGGTCGAGGACTACTTCACGCTCGGCTGCGGTCGCTGCGACCGTTTTGCGACCGCCGACTGCTCGAGCCGGCTCTGGCTTCCCGGCCTCCTGACCCTGCGCCGCATCCTTCTCGGCACCGGGCTGACCGAGACCGCCAAATGGGGACACCCGACCTACATCCATGCCGCCCGGAACATCGCCATCATCGGCGCCTTTCGCGGCGATTTCCGGCTGACTTTCTTCAACGCCAGACTGTTGAAAGATCCCGAAGGCGTGCTGGAAAAGCAGGGCCCGAACACCCGGTATCCCGATTGCCTCCGCTTCACCGACACTGCCGCCCCCGCGGCGCGTGAAAGCCTGATCCGGTCCTACCTGGCCGAAGCGATGGGCTACGCTCAGGCCGGAATCCTCCCGCCGAAAGAGGTCACCGAGCTTGACCTGCCCACCGAACTGGTCGAGGCGCTTGATGCCGACCCCGACCTTGCCGAGGCTTTCCACGCCCTAACCCCGGGCCGCCGGAAAAGCTGGGTGCTGCACCTGAACGACGCCAAGGGACAGTCAACAAGGCTCACCCGGATCGAGAGATCGCGCCCCCGGATCCTTGCAGGAAAGGGCGCAACCGAACGCTGACGTGTAGGTCGGGGTTCACCCCGACTCCTTTCTATCGCAGGTTAAGAAATCCCTAATGTCCACGCGCAAGTAACTGGTTTCATTATATAAAACGATTTTGACCACTGTGGTCACGCCGTGGTCAGACGGGGCGCGACAGGGGGGGAGGGGCGCGGACCCCCTCCGTCCGTCAGTTCCCGAGGATTCCCGGCAGCCGCAGCCCGTGCTCTTTCGCGCAGGCGATGGCCGTCTCATACCCCGCATCCGCGTGTCGCCAGACGCCCGAGGCCGGGTCGTTCCAGAGAACCCGCTCCAGCCGCTTCGCCGCCTCCGGCGTCCCGTCCGCAAGGATCACGACGCCGGCATGCTGGCTGAACCCCATCCCGACCCCGCCGCCGTGGTGGAGGCTCACCCAGGTCGCCCCCGAGGCGGTGTTGACAAGGGCGTTCAGCAACGGCCAGTCGCTGACCGCGTCCGACCCGTCCTTCATCGCCTCCGTCTCCCGGTTCGGGCTCGCCACCGACCCCGAATCCAGGTGATCCCGCCCGATCACGATCGGGGCCTTCAACTCGCCCGAAGCGACCATCTCGTTGAACATCAGCCCCGCCCGGTGCCGGTCTCCCAGCCCGATCCAGCAGATCCGCGCCGGCAGGCCCTGGAAAGCGATCCTTTCGCCCGCCATGTCGAGCCAGCGGTGAAGGTGGGCATTCTCCGGGAAGAGCTTCTTCATCGCAGCATCGGTCTTCCGGATATCCTCCGGGTCCCCCGAAAGGGCGCACCAGCGGAACGGACCGATCCCCTTGCAGAAGAGGGGGCGGATGTAGGCCGGCACGAAGCCCGGGAAGGCGAAGGCGTTCTCGAACCCCTCCTCCTTCGCCACCTGCCGGATGTTGTTGCCATAGTCGAGCGTCGGGACGCCCGCATTCCAGAACCCCACCATCGCCTCGACATGGGCGCGCATCGAATGTCGGGCGGCCGTCTCGACGCCCTTCGGGTCGCTCTCCTGCTTCGCCCGCCATTCTGCCACCGACCAGCCCGCCGGGCAGTAGCCGTGCAGGGGGTCATGGGCGCTGGTCTGGTCGGTCACGATGTCCGGGCGCACCCCGCCCGCTTTCATGCGGGCGAGAAGCTCGGGGAAGACCTCGGCGGCGTTGCCCAGAAGCCCGACCGACTTCGCCTCACCCTTCGCGGTCCAGTCGGCGATCAGCGCCAGAGCCTCGTCCAGGGTCTTCGCCTTCGCGTCGAGGTAGCGGGTGCGGATGCGGAAATCGATCCGGGTCTCGTCAACCTCGACCGCCAGACAGCATGCCCCGGCCATAACCGCGGCAAGGGGCTGCGCCCCGCCCATGCCGCCCAGACCCCCAGTCAGGATCCAGCGGCCCTTGAGGTTGCCGCCGTAATGCTGCCGCCCGGCCTCCGCGAAGGTCTCGTAGGTGCCTTGCACGATCCCTTGCGTGCCGATGTAGATCCAGGACCCCGCGGTCATCTGGCCGTACATCATCAGGCCCTTCTTATCGAGCTCATTGAAATGCGCCCAGGTCGCCCAGTGGGGGACAAGGTTGGAGTTGGCGATCAGCACCCTGGGCGCATCGGCATGGGTGCGGACGATGGCGACGGGCTTGCCCGACTGGACGACCAGCGTCTCGTCGGCCTCGAGGTCCTTGAGGGCGGCCACGATCCGGTCGAAGTCATCCCAGGTCCGCGCCGCCCGGCCGATGCCGCCGTAGACGACGAGCTCGTGCGGGTTCTCGGCCACGTCGGGGTGGAGGTTGTTCATCAGCATCCGCATCGCGGCCTCGCCGGCCCAGGTCTTGGCGGTCTTTTCCGGCCCGGTCGGCGGGTAGACGTCGCGGAGGTTGTGGCGGGGGTTCGTCATGGTCGGGCTCCGGTGCTGGTGGAGACCCCGGGGGCGCTTCGCCCCCCGGACCCCCAGAGGATGTTTTCAGACGAAGAATGAGGTGAGGTCGGGAGGGGGCACGCCGGTCGCTTTGGAAAGCGCGCCGTCAGCCACAAGGGCAGCGGCCTTTGCCAGATCGGGGGCGAGATAGCGGTCGTCTGCGAGGGCCGGAACTTCGGCCCGGAAGGCGGCGAGGGCGGCCTGCAGGGGGCCAGAGGTCCGAAGCGGCGCGCGGAATTCCACCCCCTGGGCGGCGCACATCGCCTCGACCCCGAGGATCACGTTCAGGTTCCTGACCATCCGCCCCAGCCGGCGCGCGCCGTGCGCGGCCATGCTGACATGGTCCTCCTGGTTGGCGCTCGTGGGGGTCGAGTCGATCACCGTCGGATGAGCCAGGTGCTTGTTCTCGCTCATCAGCGCGGCGGTCGTCACCTCGGCGATCATCAGGCCGGAGTTCAGCCCCGGCTTCGGGGTCAGGAAGGCAGGAAGATCGGAGGAAAGCGTGGGGTCGACCATCAGCGCGACCCGGCGCTGCGCGATGGCGCCGATCTCGGCCAGGGCCATCGCGATCATGTCGGCGGCAAAACCAACGGGTTCGGCGTGGAAGTTGCCGCCGCTGACGATCTGGCCGTCCGAAAGCACGAGCGGGTTGTCGGTGGCGGCATTCGCCTCGATCTCCAGCGTCCGGGCGGCCATGCGGAGGATGTCCATCGCCGCCCCCGTGACCTGCGGCTGGCAGCGGATGCAGTAGGGGTCCTGCACGCGGGTGTCGCCCTCGCGGTGGCTTTCGCGGATCTCCGAACCTGCAAGAAGGGCCCGCATCGTGGCCGCTGCGTCGATCTGGCCGGGTTGGCCGCGGAGCGCGTGGATTTCCGGCTCCAGGGGCGCGGTCGAGCCCATGATGGCATCGGTCGAGAGGGCCGAGATCACCAGCGCCTCCCCGGCCGCGCGCCAGCCGTGAAAGAGGCCGGCTAGGGCATAGGCGGTCGAGAACTGGGTGCCGTTGATCAGGGCAAGGCCTTCCTTGGCGCCGAGAGAGATCGGGGAAAGCCCTTTCCGAGCAAGGGCTTCGGCCCCCGGCTTCACCTGACCGTCCACCATCGCCTCGCCATGCCCGATCATCACGGCGGTCATGTGGGCAAGGGGGGCGAGGTCTCCGCTGGCGCCGACCGAGCCTTGATCCGGGATTACCGGGGTCACATCGGCGGCGAGCATCCCCTCGATCAGCGCGACAACCTCGGGCCGGACACCCGAGGCGCCACGGCCGAGCGAGAGCAGCTTCAGCACCATCATCAGCCTTGCGACATCGCGGGGCATCGGGTCACCGACCCCGCATGAATGGCTGAGGATCAGGTTTTCCTGAAGCTTTGCAGTGTCCTGCGGGGCGATCTTCACGCTGGCGAGCTTGCCGAAGCCGGTGTTCACCCCATAGACCGCAGTGGTTCCGCCGGTAGCCGTGGCGATGTGGCCGGCGGCGGCGGCGATGCCGGCCCGGGCGCTGTCGTCAAGGCGCGCCGCAAGGCCAAGGCGGAAGATACGCTCCAGCTGGGCCAGGGTGACCTGCCCGGGGATCAGGATTTCAGTCGTCAAGCCGGCCTCCGAATATGCGGGCGTGAAGAGGGGTGGCCCCGATCCGGTAGCCAAGTTCCGCCGGATGGTCGGCGTTCCAGATGGCGAGATCGGCGCGAAGGCCGGGAGCGATACGGCCCCGGTCGGCAAGGCCAAGGGCCCGCGCGGCATGGGCCGTGGTGCCAAGAAGCGCCTCTTCGGGGGTCATCCGGAAAAGCGTGCAGGCCATGTTCATGGCGAGTGTCAGCGAGGCGAGCGGCGAGGAGCCGGGGTTGAGGTCGGTCGCGACGGCCATCGGCACGCGCGCATCCCTAAGGGCGGCGATCGGTGGGGCCTGCGTTTCGCGCAAGGTGTAGAAGGCCCCCGGCAGGATCACGGCGACCGTACCGGCAGCGGCCAGTGCCGCGATGCCCTCGGGCGAGAGATATTCGAGGTGGTCCACCGAAAGCGCCCCGTGCCGTGCGGCCATGATTGCGCCCTTCTGATCGCTAAGCTGTTCGGCATGGAGCTTTACCTGCAGGCCAAGCGCCTTCGCCTCGGCGAAGAGGGGGGCCAGATCGTCGGTCGAAAAGGCGATGGTCTCGCAGAAGGCATCGACCGCATCGACCAGCCCTACGGCATGCGCAGCACGGAGCGATGGGAGCGCGACTTCGGCGATGTAGCCCTTTGGATTGCCCTTGAATTCCGGCGGAATGGCATGGGCGGCAAGATGGGTGGTCCGGACCCCGACCTTGCGGTGCCGGGCGATGGCGCGCGCGACGCGGAGCATCTTCAGCTCGTCATCGATGGTCAGGCCATAGCCGGACTTGACCTCGATGGTCGTGGCACCCGAGGCGATCAGCTGATCCGCCCGGGGCAGGGCCGTAGCCAAGAGCTGTTCCTCGGTCGCCGCGCGGGTGGCGCTGACGGTCGACAGGATCCCGCCGCCGGCACGGGCGATTTCTTCGTAGCTTGCGCCCTTCAGCCGCAGTTCGAACTCGACCGCGCGGTGGCCGCCGTGGATTGTGTGGGTGTGGCAGTCGATGAGGCCGGGGGTGACAAGCCGCCCCTCGACGCTGTGACGGGGACGCGCGCGGTGTTCCTCCGGGATGTCGGCCATCGGTCCGGCCCAGGCAATCCGGTCCCCGGCAATCGCGACCGCCCCGTCAGGGATCAGGCCGTAACCGCCGGTCATGGTTGCAAGGGTGGCGTGGGTCAGGAGCATGCGCTTGCCTTATGCTTTGGCTTTTGGCTAATATGTCTAGACATAATTCAAGTCAAGTGAGTCGACATGATCCTGCACGCTGAAACCGCGCTTTTGCCCGAAGGCTGGGCGACCGATGTCAGTATCAGGATCGCCGAGGGGCGGATCGTCGAGGTCACCGCCAATGCGCCGCGGGAAGGGTTGGTGCTGGCCTGCCTGCTGCCTGCGCCGGTCAACCTCCATTCCCATACCTTCCAGCGCGCGATGGCCGGGATGACCGAGGGGCGGACCGCCGGGCAGGACAGTTTCTGGACCTGGCGCGCGCTGATGTACCGGTTCCTCGAGGCGCTTTCGCCCGAAGACGTCGGGGCGATCGCGGCGCAGGCGATGGTGGAGATGGCCGAGGCGGGGTTCGCGGCAGTGGCCGAGTTCCACTATCTGCACCATCCGGCGGGCGGGGGAACCTATGGCGACCCTGCCGAGATGTCGGCGCGCATCGTCGCGGCGGCGGAAGAGACGGGCCTTGGCCTGACGCATCTGCCGGTGATCTATGAACAGGGCGGGGTGGATGGCCGGGCGCTGGCCGGGGGGCAGTTGCGCTTTGGCTCGACGCCGGAGGTTTACCGGGCAGTGCTGGACGGGGCAGGGCGGTCGGTGGCGACGCTGCCGGATGGCATCCTGGGGGTGGCACCGCATTCGCTGCGGGCGGTCAGCCGGGCGACGCTGTCAGAGGTCGCGGAGATGCGGCCGGGTGCGCCGGTGCATATCCATATCGCCGAGCAGGTGGCCGAGGTGACCGAGGTTCTGGCCGCCTGGGGTGCCCGCCCGGTGGAATGGGCGGTGGCGAACCTGCCTCTCGACCCGCGCTGGTGCATGATCCACGCGACCCAGATGACCCCGGCGGAAACGCAGGCGCTGGCCCGGACCGGGGCGGTGGCCGGTCTTTGCCCGGTGACCGAGGCGAACCTTGGCGACGGGATCTTCGATGCCCCGGGCTGGCTGGGGGCGGGTGGCGCCTTCGGGGTGGGGACAGACAGCAACGTGCGGATTTCTCTGGCAGAAGAGCTGCGGCTTCTGGAGTATTCCCAGCGCCTTCACCTCAAGGCCCGGGCGGTGATGGCGACGGCCGACTGCTCCACTGGGCGGTGGCTCTGGGAGGGTGCCGCGCGGGGCGGGGCGCAGGCGGCGGGGCGCGCGTCAGGCGCGATCGCGGTGGGGAACTGGGCCGACCTTGTGGCCCCGGCCATGACGGATCTGCGGCTGGAGGGTCTCGTAGCGGACCAGATCCTCGATGCCTTTGTCTTCGCTGGGCGCGATGGTCTTGTGAGCGACCTCTGGTCCGCCGGGCGCCACATCGTGCGGGAGGGCCGCCACGTCGCGCATGACCGGATCGCAGCCCGCTTCAAGGCCACGCTCGCCAGCCTGCGGGGCACGCTGTGAGTGCGGGGTGGGAGACGATCCGCGCCGAGGTCCTGCGCCGGATCCGCGCCCGCGACTGGCCGCCCGGCGCGCTGATCCCGGGTGAGGAGGCGCTGGCGAGCGAGTTCCAGGTGGCCCGAGCCACCGTCAACCGGGCCCTGCGCGACCTGGCCGATGCTGGGGTGCTGGAGCGGAAGAAGCGCGCCGGAACGCGGGTTGCAGAGCTTCCGGTGCGGCGGGCGCGGCTGGAGGTGCCGGTGATCCGACTGGATGTGCTGGGGCGGGGCCTTGTCTACGACTTCAAGCTGCTGGCGGACCGGCTGGCCCCGGCCCCGGTGCCGGTGACCGCCCGGCTTGGTCTGCCGGAGGGGCAGGAGATGCGGTTCCTGGAGACGCTCCACCGTGCCGGGGGGCGGCCTTACGTCCACGAGACGCGCTGGCTGAACCCCGAGGTCTTGCCTGCGTCACCGCCGGACTTCGCCCTCGTCAGCGCGAACGAATGGCTGGTGACCCATGTGAGCCTCGTCTCCGGCGACATCGCCTTTACCGCTGAGCCGGCAGGCCAGCGCGAGGCCGAAGTCCTGGGGGTGCCCGCCGGCACGGCGCTGCTGGTCGCCGAGCGCACGACGCATGGCACGCGGGGGCCGGTCACGCTGGTCCGGCTTGCCCACGCACCGGGGCACCGGGTGACGATGACCTTCTAGGTCAGCCCCGCCGCCGCCGCCGCCCGCCGTCGCCGCCCGAGCCTTGGGTGTTGAAGCTGACATCCGGCAGGGTGACGATGCCGTTCAGGTTCGGGAACGGATCGACCGCATGCGGGATCGCGTTGGCGTTGACGAAATGCTCCTGGAACCGGGGTTCGATCGCGGTCTCGACCTTGTGGATCTGGTGCACCGTCGCCTCGATCTGGTCGCGCGCGGCCACGTTGCAAAGGGCGATCCGTGCGCCCGTCCCGGCGGCGTTCCCGGCGCTGACGACCTTGTCCAGCGGCACATCGGGGATCATGCCCAGCACCATCGCATGCTTGGGGCTGATATGGGCGCCGAAGGCCCCGGCAAGGGTCACCTTATCAACGGTGTCGACGCCCATCTCGTCCATCAGAAGCCGCGCACCGGCGTACAGCGCCGATTTCGCGAGCTGGATCGCCCGGATGTCGCCCTGCGTGACGCTGATCCGCGGCCCGCCCTCGGCGCTGCCGTCATGGACAAGGTAGGCGAAGGTCCGGCCCGTCGCCTCGCAGCGCGCGGTGCCGGTCTGCTCCGGCCCGCCGATCAGGCCGCCTGCGTCCAGAAGCCCCGCGAGGCGCATCTCGGCCACCGCCTCGATGATGCCCGATCCGCAGATGCCGGTTACCCCGGTCGCCGCCGTCGCTGCCGCAAACCCCGGATCGTCCGACCAGAGGTCAGACCCGATCACGCGGAAGCGCGGCTCCTTCGTCACGGGGTCGATCTCGATCCGCTCGATCGCCCCCGGCGCCGCGCGCTGACCGCTGGAAATCTGTGCGCCTTCGAAGGCCGGGCCGGTCGGGCTGGAACAGGCGAGCACGCGGGACTGGTTGCCCAGAAGGATCTCGGCATTGGTCCCGACGTCAACAATCAGCACCATTTCCTTGGATTTGTTCGGTTCTTCGGACAATGCCACGGCGGCCGCATCCGCCCCCACATGGCCCGCGATACAGGGCAGGACATAGACCCGGGCGCTGGCATTCAGCGCCGCAAGCTCCACCTCGCGCGCGTCGATCGACAGGCTGTTCGAGGTCGCGAGCGCAAAGGGGGCCTGGCCCAGTTCCACCGGGTCGATGCCAAGGAACAGGTGGTGCATGACCGGGTTGCAGACGATCACCATCTCATAGATCGACGATGGCTCCACCCCCGCCTCGCCTGCGATGGAAGTGGCAAGCGAATTGATCGCCTCGCGCACCGCGCGGGTCATCTCGACATCGCCGCCGGGGTTCATCATTGCGTAGGAGACGCGGCTCATCAGGTCTTCGCCGAAGCGGATCTGCGGGTTCATCAGGCCCGAGGACGCCAGCACCCGCCCGTCCGAAAGGTCGCAGAGATGCGCCGCGATTGTCGTAGACCCAAGGTCGACCGCCAGCCCGTAAAGCGGTCCTTCATGGAAGCCGGGGAAGATGTCCAGGACGCGGGTCACCGTATCATGGTTTCCCTTGTGAAGGACGACCGTCGCCTTCCAATCGCCCTTGCGCAGGACCGGCTGCAACCGGCGCAGGACGCCAAGGTCCGCCGTGATCGCCTCGACCTGCCATTGCGCGAAAAGGGCGCGGGCCAGACGCTCGAGGTCGCCCGTGGGTTCGTGCATGTCGGGCTCTTCGACCTCGACATAGACAGCGCGGGTCGCGGGGTCCATCTGCATGACCCGCTCGGTCGCGGACTTGCGGATGACCTGCTTGTGCACCTGGCTTTCGGGCGGCACGTCGATGACAACGTCGCCCATCACCTTCGCCTGACAGCCCAGGCGCCGCCCGTCGATCAGGCCCCGGATGCGCCTGTAGCGGTCCTCGACCGCGTTCCATTCGCTCAGCGCATCCTCGGCGACGGTGACACCGTGCTTCGGAAACTCGCCATAGCCGGGCGTGATCTGGCACTTGGAACAGATGCCCCGCCCGCCGCAGACGGAATCGAGGTCCACCCCCAGTTGCCGCGCGGCGGTCAGGACCGGCGTTCCCAAGGCAAAGCGCCCCCGCTTGCCCGAGGGGGTGAAGATCACGAGAGCGTCGTCGGTCATGGGAATTCCGGTCGGTCTGGGTCACGTCCCGCGGTTGTAAACCGCGCCAGACCAAGGGCAATGCCGGATTGCGGCAGGTGCCGCGCCTATTCCGGCATGCGCCGCTTGCGCGCCGGTGCGGGCTGGTCGATCAGTGTGATCTTCTGCCAGATCTTCCGCGACAGGGACGAGCCGAGCACCTCGATGTCATTGACCGCGCTTGCCACGCCTTCGTCGGGCACCGCCTGCGCGTAAAGGGCCGCCAGCTTGCCGGTGATCGCCAGCAGCTCGGAGCAGTAGTCGAGGTAGCGCGACATTTCGACTGCCGTCATGGTCCGCGCGGGCGAAGCTTCGGTCGGCTGGAAATCGGGCGACAAGGTCACCGGGTCCTTGGTCAGCTGGTGCATGTCGATGACATGGATGACCGACCGCAGCGCGTGGAGGCCTTTCGCAACCCGCTGACGCTTGACCCGCGCCTCCAGCCGTACCAGCGCGATCAGCCCGAGTACCGCCAGAAGCGCCGTATTGATGGCGGCCTCGACCCCCTCGACCGAGTCGAACGTTTCCCGCCCGACCTGATTGAGCGGGATGATCGAGCCGATCCACAGGAACACCGCCGCCCCCGCCAGCACCACCGCGCCGACCAGTAGCCGCAGGCCCCAGATCGGCGGTTCAAGGGTGGCGACCTCGCGGTCGACGGTGCGGGCCAGCGCCGTCACTTCCCGGGCGACTTCGGCAAGGCCGCGGTCGGGAAAGCGTTCCACGATCCGGCGTTCCAGCCGTTCGGTGGTGGTAAGGATCTTCTGCGGATCAAGGCTGCGAAACGGCATAGCCCTTGTCTATCAGCCGCGCTCCAGCCAGCCAAGGATCGCCTGCCGGTCGCCGTCCAGCGCCGGGGCAGGGGGGCGGCCTGCCATTTCCGGCAGAGTGGAGAGCTTGATCGGGTTCCCGGGCGCGAAGAAACCGGGCCCGCCGTTCCGCGGAGCCACCGGCTGCACCATGCCCCGCGCCAGAAGCTGGGGGTCGCGCAGAACCTCGGCCATGTCCTGCACCCGCCCGGTGGGCAGGCCCGCAGCCTCCAGCGCCGCGACCCAGTGATCCACCGTTTCGCCCAGCGTCACCGCCTCGATCAGCCGCTTCAGAAGCGCGTGGTTGTCGCAACGCGCCGCGTTCGTGGCAAAGCGCGGGTCATCCGCCACCGCCAGCCCCAGCACCGCACAAAGCCGCGCGAAAAGCGCATCGTTCCCCGCCGCGATGACCACGAACCCGTCCGCCGCCCGGAAAGTGGCAAAGGGCGTTATCGTCGGATGGCGCGCCCCGGTCCGGCCCGGCGGCACGCCGGTGGCGGTGGTGATCGCGATCGCATGTTCCATGATCGCCAGCTGCGAATCCAGCATCGCCACATCGATTAGCGCGCCCCTGCCAGTCCGCTCCCGCTCATAAAGTGCCGCCAAAATCCCTTGTGTCAGGAACATCCCCGCCACGATGTCGCCGATCGACGCCCCCACCCTGACCGGCGGCCCGCCAGCCTCACCGGTGATTGACATCACGCCACCGCGCGCCTGCACCACCATGTCATAGGCGGGCTTTCCGGCGTCCGGCCCGGTCTGGCCAAAGCCCGAGACGGCCGCATAGATCAGCCGCGGAAAGCGCTTTGACAGCGCCTCCCAACCATAGCCGAGGCGCTCCATCGCCCCGGGACGGTAATTCTCGACCAGCACATCCGCCCGCGCCAGAAGCCGCTCAAGGATCGCCCGGTCGTCCGGGGACTTCAGGTCCAGCGCGATCGACTGCTTGCCCGCATTCAGTGTCGCGAAATAGGCGCTTTCGCCGTCCACGAAGGGCGGGAAGGACCGCGTGTCATCGCCCGTCCCCGGACGCTCCACCTTGATCACCCGCGCGCCAAGATCGCCCAGCGTATGCGTGGCGAAGGGCCCGGCCAGAACATGCGTGAGGTCGAGGATCGTTATGCCGTCCAGAGGTGCCATCTTGAACTCCCGCGCCCGTTCCTTCAGAAACCCATGTCAGACCACGGAACGCCGGGCGTTGACGCGGATCAAGCCGCCCGCTACCTCGCGCGGCATGGCACGCGCACCGCTTCTGCAACTCAATGACGTCTCGCTGACCTTCGGCGGCAATCCTGTCCTTGACGGGGTCTCGATGACCGTCCAGCCGGGCGACCGCATCGCGCTCGTAGGCCGGAACGGGTCGGGCAAATCCACGCTGATGAAGCTGATGGCGGGCCTCCACGATCCCGACTCCGGCAGCCGCACCATCCCGCCGGGGGTGACGGTCGGCTACATGGAGCAGGATCCGGACCTCAGCCGCTTCGCCACCCTGGGCGATTTCGCCGCCTCCAGCCTGCCCGAAGGCCAGGACTACCGCCTTGCCGTGGTGGCCGAGGGCCTGAAGTTCGACCCCACGGTGCCGGTGGCAACTGCCAGCGGGGGTGAACGCCGCCGCGCCGCGCTGGCGAAACTTCTGGCCGAAGCGCCGGAACTGATGCTTCTGGACGAACCCACCAACCACCTCGACATCCAGGCCATCGAATGGCTCGAGGCCGAGCTTTCCGCTACCCGCGCGGCCTTTGTCCTCATTTCGCACGACCGCGCCTTCCTGCGCGCGCTGACGAAGGCCACCCTCTGGCTTGACCGTGGGGTGCTCCGCCGCCGCGAGAACGGGTTCGAAAGCTTCGAGGAATGGCGCGAGACCGTCTGGGCCGAGGAAGACGAGGCCCGCCACAAGCTTGACCGCAAGATCAAGGCCGAGGCGCGATGGGCCGTCGAAGGCATTTCGGCACGGCGCAAGCGCAACATGGGACGGGTCCGCGCGCTCCAGCAGCTTCGCGCCGACCGCGCTGCGCAGATCCGGCGGCAGGGCACTGCGGCGCTGGCGTTGGAGTCCGGCCCCACCTCCGGCAAGAAAGTCATCGAGGCCGAGAAGATCTCCAAGACCTATGGCGGAAAGACGATCATCAAGGACTTCTCCCTGCGTGTCCTGCGCGGCGACCGGGTGGCCTTCGTTGGTCCGAACGGAGTTGGAAAGACAACGCTTCTCAAGCTCTTGACCGGTGAAGTTCAACCGGACAGCGGCCGTGTCAGCCTTGGCACGAACCTCGAGATCGCGGTTTTCGACCAGACCCGCGCCCGGCTCGATCCCGAGGCAAGCCTTTGGGACAACCTGACCGGCGATCCGCTGATGCGCGTCTCGGGCTCGGCCGACCAGGTCATGGTGCGGGGCGCACCCCGGCACGTCGTGGGGTATCTCAAGGACTTCCTCTTCGACGACATCCAGGCTCGCGCTCCGGTCCGCAGCCTGTCGGGCGGCGAAAAGGCGCGGCTTCTTCTGGCCAAGCTGATGGCCCAGCCCTCGAACCTGCTGATCCTCGACGAACCGACGAACGACCTTGATGTCGAGACGCTGGACCTCCTGCAGGACATCCTCGGCGACTATGACGGCACCGTGCTTCTCGTCAGCCACGACCGCGATTTCATCGACCGCGTGGCCACCGCCACCGTCGCACTGGAAGGGCAGGGCAAGGCCACCGTCTATCCCGGCGGCTGGTCCGACTATGCCGCCCAGCGCCCCGCACCGGATGTGGCCGCCGCCGTAAAGGCCACCGGCAAGCCGGCGGCTGCGAAGGCGGAACCCCCGCGTCCGTCCGGCCTCAGTTTCACCGAGAAGAAGCGGCTTGACGACCTGCCTGCCCAGATCGCCCGGCTTGAGGCCGAGATTGCCAAGCTTGGCACCCTCCTCGCCGATCCCGATCTTTTCACCCGCGAGCCTGTGAAATTTCGCAAGGCGACCGAGGCACTGGCCGAACGGCAAGCCGCCCTTGATGCCGCTGAATCCGAGTGGCTGGAGCTTGCCGATCGCGCCTGACGCGTCTTCTTGCGCGGAAAGAGGCCCAAACTGCCATCGGCGGTGGGCGCGCCTCCGCCGACCATCCTCGATGGCTTTCAAGCTGCCGTGAACCACCCTTGTCCCGTCCGGGTTGTATCCCCAGCCTTGAGCGCGTGTCGCCCGTGGCACCTCTGCGGGCAGCCGGAACAAGGAGAACAACATGAAGTCTATCGCAGCACTTTTCGCAGCCGCCCTGGTGGCCAGTCCAGCCCTGGCGGGCGGCCCAACCGTCGTCACGACGGAACCGGTCGTCGAACCCGTGGCTCCGGTCGTTGTGTCCACACCTGACTGGTCGGGCTTCTATGCCGGTGGCCAGCTCGGCTACGGCGACATCGATTCCAACGGCGCCGGTCTTGACGGCAACGGCTGGCTTGGCGGTATCCACGGCGGCTACCGCTGGGATTTCGGCCAGTTCGTCTTCGGTACCGAACTTGATTACGACACCATCGACATCGACCTTGGCGGCACGACCGGCACCCTGGATGACGTCACCCGGGTGAAGCTGGTCGGCGGTGCCGATCTTGGCAGCAGCCTACTATATGCGACCACCGGTTACGCCTATGCCACCGCCAGTGTCGGCCCGGACTCGCTGTCGGATGACGGCTGGTTCTATGGTGCCGGCTTGACCTATGCGATCGGCGACCAATGGACCCTGGGCGGCGAGCTTCTACAGCACGACTTCGGCAACTTCGATGGCTCGGGCGTCGACTTCGATGCACTGACCGCGACCGCCCGCGTCAGCTTCCGGTTCTGACGCGCAGTCCGGCCGGGCCGGGCTGTCCTGGCCCGGCCCCAAGCCTACTTGATCCGCCGCTTGCGGTATCCGCTGCCGATACCGGACCGCAGCATGTAGACTTCCCGATCCATGAAGCCGCAGGACTTGCACAGCTGATGCTCAATCCCTGACCCCGGCGACGACCGGGACGGCTGCTCGATCACCTCGAACGTCCGGTTTAGCGTAAGTTCCCCGCACCGCGGACAGGTCTTCCGCGCGCGCGCACGGCGCTGGAACAGATAGGCGACCGAGCCAAGAAGAAGAACCGCAGCAAGGAGATAGGGAAGGCTCGCGGGAAGTCGCTGTTCTGCGGAGGGAAACCCTTCGGTTGCGGTGACCGGCGCACCAGCAAGGAACGGCACGATCACCTGGTCGCGCGCCATCACGACACCGGCCTCTATCCCGTCGGCTATGCGGCCCTCCCGGAAAGCCGGCAGCACGGAAATGCCAAGCACGCGGGCGGCGCGGGCGCCGTAGACGGGCGGGTAGTCGGTGCCAAGCGCAAGCCTTGCATCGGCCGGTTCGGTCGAGACGACAAGAAGAAGCCCATCGTCAGCTGCATCGGTTTCGCCGTTCCAGGCCTCGAACAGCTGGCCGGCATAGGCCTCTAGGTCCCGGTTTGCGACACCCTGCGCGGCGCCATCGGCAAGCGTCACGACATCCATTTCGACGCCCGTCGCCTCGCGAGTTTCGGCCAGCACACGCTCGATCCGCGCCTCGGTGGTCGCGTCAAGGACGCCAGCCAGATCAAGGACATGGCCTTCAGGGGCGGAGGG
The DNA here is from genome assembly GCF_057219895.1 of Tabrizicola sp. T46. Lineage (NCBI taxonomy): Bacteria > Pseudomonadati > Pseudomonadota > Alphaproteobacteria > Rhodobacterales > Paracoccaceae > Tabrizicola > Tabrizicola sp. T46. The sequence continues at coordinate 536,031 of NZ_JBXVVV010000003.1, read as the reverse complement.
CAGTTCCTGGGCCGCTACTGCGACAGGCAATAGGGCAAGATAAAGGCCGAGAACGACCGGTACAGGCAGGCGCAGGGTCATCGTGCAAGCAGTTCTTTCACCGTTGGTGCGATCAGCATGACATCTTCATGACGGCAGTCAAATGTTCCGACGGTCACCCGGATCGCCATCCGTCCATCGACCCGCGTTTGGGTCAGATAGATGCGCCCATCCTCATTTATCCGCGACAAAAGCGCCTCGGTGGCCGCATCGTCGCCCAATGCGAAACTGAACAGCGACAGCCGGGGCTCGGTCACGATCTCGACCCCGGGAAGTGCGGCCAGCTGATCCCGCGCTTGCCGTGCCCAGGCCACATGGTTGCGAATCCGTTCGCGCAGTCCTTCCAGCCCGTAAGCGCGAAGGACGAACCACAGCTTCAGCGCCCGGAACCGGCGGCCTAGGGGCACGGTCCATTCGTTGTAGTTGATGATCTCCTCGCGCCCCGCCGTCTCCAGATACGTCGGCCTTAGGCCCAGCGTCCGCACCTGCGCGCCCGGGTCGCGCATGAACTGGAGTGAGCAGTCGAACTGCGCCCCAAGCCACTTGTGCGGGTTCAGCACGATGGAATCCGCCCCCTCGATGCCCTCCCAGAGGGTGCGGAACTCCGGGCAGATCATCGCGGACCCGGCCCAGGCTGCATCGACATGCACCGGCACCCCCGCAGCCTGGGCCGCAGCGATGCACTCCCCGATCCGGTCGAAGGCGCCCACGCTCGTGCCCCCCGCGCACAGGATCACCCCCGCCGGCAGCATCCCCGCCGCCCGGTCCGCCGCGATCGCCGCCGCCAGCGCCGCGCCCGTCATCGCGCGGCTGTCGTCCACCGGCACCTTGACGAGGTTCCGCTGCCCGATCCCCGCCACCCGGATCGCCTTGTCGACCGAACTGTGCGTCTCGGCACTCGCGTAGAATCGCAGGACGGGTCCGCCCGCCAGCCCCTCCTCCAGCCCCCGGAACCCCAGCGCCCGCTCGCGCATCGTCAGGACCGCCGACAGCGTCGCGGTCGTCGCCGTGTCATGGATCGTGCCGGTGAAACCCTCGGGCAGACCCACGGCCTGGCGCATCCAGTCTACCATCACCGTCTCGATCTCGGTCGCAGCGGGCGAGGTCTGCCAGATCAGCGCATTGCACCCCATAGCGTTGACGAGCTGCTCGGCCAGCATGCTCGCCGGGGCGGCATTGGCCGGGAAATAGGCGAAGAACCGGGGATGCTGCCAGTGGGTCATGCCGCCGGGCACGATCCGCTCGAAATCGTCCCAGATCGCCTCCATCGCCTCGGCCCTTTCCGGCGCCGCGCCGGGAAGTTGCCGGGCGATCGCCCCCGGAACCAGCGGCGCGCGCACCGGCCGGTCGCGCAAGGACGCATGGTAGTCGGCCCCCCAATCCGCCGCCCGCTTCGCCCAGAGCCGCAAGTCCTCGTGGTCCATTCCCGCCTCCCGCACTGCGGGCAAAAAGGCACGGCCGTAAGGAAACGGCAAGGCTTTACCGGGATTCTGCCACGACTGGTCCTTTTTCCGAACGCAGAGACAGGTTAGCGTCCTTGCGTCAATTGCTTTGTCTGCAAGAGGAACCGCCCATGTCGCTTTCCCGTCGTGCTGCCCTTCTGGGCGTCACCGCCCTGCTTCTTTCCGCCTGCGTCGGCGGCGGCACGTTCGAAACCGCCTATGATCCGCTGCCCGCCGACGTCAGCCGGACGTGGCGGCTCGCTGATGTCCGCGTCGACGTGCCCCGCAGCCTGACCGTTTCGGAAGAAAAGTCGCTGCTGCCCAGGGCCGACATCGTCTGGCGCGAGGATCCTCTGGGCGACCGCTATGCCCAGGTCGCCAGCATCATGGGCGAGGCGGTGACGCGCGGTGCCTCGGGCCTGCGCGGATCGCGCCCGGTGGCAATCGACATCACCGTCGCCCGCTTCCACGCCCTGACCTTCGAAGCCGAACAGCGCGGCCCGAACTGGGGCGTCCACAACATCCAGTTCACCGCCCAGGTCTCGGATGCGCGCACCGGCGAGGTGCTGGTGCCTGCCACCATGATCCGCGCCGAGCTTCCGGCCCTCTCGGGCGAGCAGATGCGCGAGGCGCGGCAGCGCGGCGTCACGCAGAAATCCATGATCACCAACCATGTCGCCAAGACCATCGCCGGCTGGCTGGGCACCGGCCCCGACAACCGCGGCACCTTCACCCGCCAGGGCAACTGAGCGTTCTTGCCGTCCCGCTGAAGTATAAGGGCACCGAAGGCTTTCCCTCCGGTGCCCGTGATCTTCGCATCAAGCCTGGCTCAGACGGCGTCTTCCGCAGCCGGCGCGCTGTCGGTACGGCCAGCGCCTGCGGGGCCGCGGCCATTGGCCAGCGGGTCTTCCTGGCGCTGGACCGAGCCTTCGAAATGCGCCCCGCTCTCGATCGCGATGGTCTTGTGGATGATATCGCCCTCGACACGCGCGGTCGAGGTCAGGCGCACCTTCAGCCCGCGCACCCGGCCGACCACCCGGCCATTCACCACGATGTCGTCAGCCACGATCTCGCCCCGGATCGTGGCGCTTTCGCCCACCGTCAGAAGATGCGCCCGGATGTCACCCTCAACGGTGCCTTCCACTTGGATGTCGCCCGTGGTGCGCAGGTTGCCCACGACGGTCAGATCCGAGGACAGCACCGACACCGCCGCCTTGCCTTTCGGCGCCGAGGGGGTGAAGTCCATGCTGGGTTTCGTCATCGGGGCCTCCGGGGCTTTGGGCTTTTCGGCGTCAGCCTTGGGGCCGGGTTCATTGATGCGGCTCTTAGAAAACATTGTTCGCTGCCTTTATGAAGGTCATCGGGTTCACCGGCGTGCCATTCAGGTGAACCTCGTAGTGAAGGTGCGTGCCGGTGGACCGGCCTGAGTTGCCCATATCACCGATCTGTTCTCCGCGCGAGACCCTTTGGCCCACCGAGACGTCGATGTCAGAGAGATGTCCGTAAAGCGTCGACACACCGAAGTCGTGCCGGATTGTTACCTGTCGCCCATAGCCCGAATCCCATCCTGCATGGGTCACAACACCGTCGGCGGTCGCATAGATGGGCGTTCCATAGGCACCTGCCATGTCGGTTCCCGCATGAAACCTGGTGCCAGCGCCCTTGGGATCGCGCCGGTAACCGAAGCCGCTGGTCCAGCGGAACCGGTCCTTGACCGGCATCGCGAAGGGAAGCTTGAATGCCGCGATCCGGTACATGTTCATCCGGTCAAGGCCGCCGAGGATCGCGTTGGCGCGCAGTTCCTCGGCCGTCGGAACCGAACCCGAGGTCGAGAACGAGATCGGCGACAATGGGCCACCCTGGCCGGAATAGCCTTCGCGCACGGCGTCCAGAAGGTCTTCGGGCGACATGCCGGCATCGCGGAACATGTTGTCCAGGGGCTCCATCGAGATCGTGACCGCCTCTTCAAGCTTCGAGAAGATCAGGTCGTTCCGCTGTTCCATCGCCACTTTCGCATCGGCGATGAGCGCGGCCTCCTCCTGCGCGGCCTTGGCTTCGGCCAGCATCTCGTCCCGCTCTTCTGCGGTCAGACCCAGGGCGTTGACCAGGATTTCCAGCGTGGCCATCGCATCCTGGGCGCGGCCAACTTCGGTGGCGCCGCCGGACTGCTGGTTCAGGGCCAGCCTGGCCTGCTCGGCTTCGGCCCGCGCCAGGTCACGTTCCTTGATCGTGCGGCGAAGCGTTTCCTGAATCGCTTCGACTCCGGTCTCAAGCTCGCGCCGCCGATCTTCAGAGGCGAGCAGGCGCTCCTGCATCTCTGAAACCTGCTCCAGCGCCATATTGAAGCGTTCATGGGCGCGGGCGGTTTCCTCGGTGCGCATGTCGCGGTCAGCCGAAAGAGCGTTAAGCCGCTCTTCGTACATCGCCTGCTGCCGGGCGGATTGCTCGCGCGCCGAACCTGCCCCGATCGAATCCATCATGATCAGCGCGGTCGCGACGATCGTCCAGGCAAGGCCAAGCGTGCCCCCGACCAGCGCCAGGACCTGCGTTCCCGACCGCAGCCGGATAAAGCGTGTCTCGGTGTCGGATTTCAGGAACAGACGCTGTTCCGGAAAGTAATGCTCCAGCGTCTGATGGAACCGATAGGTCAGACGGTTCAGCACGTTCTGTTCATCCGGCAGTTTCCCCAATCGACAATGCCACAACCATGCGGCGCAGCATGTACCGCCCCCCAGCGGGTGCTGACTGATTAGCCAAGGGTTTCCGACCCCGCAAGAAATTTGACCAATATCAGCTTTTTCCTGCGTTTTGGCGCCGGTCTTTCGGCAAGAAACCGCCGATCAGTCCGCCGCTTCGGCAAGCGGCCAGTAGAAATCCGGGGGCAGGCCGGCGTCGGCCCGTTTCGCCTCGTTGAAGGGCGGCTTCAGGCTGCCGTGGAAATAGCGGCGGACAAGGGCATGAAATACCTCTTTCGGGTCGCTGCCCTCGCGCCCACACAGCCAGTTGAACCATTTCGAGCCGTAGGCGACATGCGCGACCTCTTCGGCATAGATCACTTCCAGCGCCGCGCGGGCCCGGGTCTCGCCAGCCTTTGCAAAAATCTCGATCATGCCCGGCGTGACATCAAGGCCCCGCGCTTCCAGCACCATGGGCACGACGGCAAGGCGGCCAAGGAGGTCATCTGCGGTGTCTTCGGCTGCGCGCCACATGCCGGCATGGGCGGGAAGGGCGCCGTAATGGCTGCCCATCGCCTCAAGACAATCGCAGATCAGGTTGAAATGCTTGGCTTCCTCGTCGGCGGCCTTCACCCAGTCGTCGTAGAAGCCAAGGGGCATCGGCTGGTCGGTAAAGCGGGCAATGATGTCCCAGTGGAGGTCCACGGCATTCAGCTCGATATGCGCAACCGCGTGCAGCAGGGCAATGCGTCCGGCCGGGGTGCCCGGACGGCGGCGGGGGACATCCTTCGGTGCAAGAAGTTCGGGCCGTTCCGGCCGTGAAGGGCGAAGCGGTGGGACGGCATGACCGATCTGCAAGGGCGAGCCTGCTTCGCGGGCCGCAAACCAGGCCGCCGCATGGCGCAGACCGAGCGCGGTCTTCGCGCGCCCGTCGCCCGTCGTCAGCACCTCGACCGCCATTTCCGCAAGGGTTACCAAGCTGACCCACCTCAGGGATCGTCCGCAAGGACACAGAAACTGCCCGTGCACGTGGTCGTCAAGAGGTAAAGAAATCCCTAACTTCCACGTTCAAGATATTGAGCTAGCTTAATTATCCTATTTTGACCACTGTGGTCACCCCAGCGCCTTGGTCGCTGCCAGCACCTCGTCGGCATGCCCCTTGACGCTGACCTTCGGCCAGACCTGCGCCACCTTGCCCGTCCCGTCGATCAGGACAGTGGTCCGCTCGATCCCCATGTAGGTCTTGCCGTACATGCTTTTCTCGACCCAGACGCCGTAATCCTCGCAAGTCTGCCCGCCCTCGTCCGAGGCAAGGATGATCGAAAGCCCGTGCTTCTTGCAGAACTTGTCGTGGCTCTTCACGCTGTCCTTCGAGACCCCGATAACCGTGGTCCCCGCGGCGGTGAAGTCGGCAAGGCGGGCGTTGAAGTCCTGGGCTTCCAGCGTGCAGCCGGGGGTGTCGTCCTTGGGGTAGAAGTAAAGCACGACCTTGCCCGGACGCAGCGCCGACAGCGTGACGGTCGCGCCGCCGTCGCGGGGCAGGGTGAAGTCGGGGGCGGTCTGACCTGCGGAAATCATGGGCGGCTCCTTGCCTTGTCAGGGATTGTGATTTCCGTTCTAGTTGTCTTGCGGCAAAGATAAAGGCAGCAAGTGCCGAACCTTCTGTCGGACCGTCTTCGGATCGGGCGGGGCTTGCAGACAAGGGCAGTAGGACACACGGGCAGCAATGGCGGAGGAAGAGCCGGGCCAGACAGGCAGGGCCGAGGCGGATGCGCCCGCCGCGCCACCGCCGGTCCGTGCGCGCGACCGCCGGGCGAGGCCCGTCCGGTTCAGCCTGACGGTCGTCCTGACCCTGCTGGTCCTGGGGCTGGGACTTTTCTACCTCACCCTGGCACATACTGGGACAAGCCTGAAACTGCCCACGCCGATGGTGGCCGAGATCGAGGACCGCCTGAACCAGGGAAGCCTCGCCGCCCGGCTGCCGCCGGGGACCGCCGTTTCTCTTGGAACTGTCGAACTTGCCGTCGACCATGACTTCGTGCCTCGCTTCCGGCTTGGCGATATCCGGTTGATGGACGCCGGGGGACGCTCGCTTCTTTCCCTGCCCGAAGCCTATGTTTCCTTCGACCCGCAAGCAGCCTTCACCGGCCGGCTGCGGCCTGCATCGGTGCGGCTCGTCGGCGCCCGGATTTCTGTTCGGCGCAGCATCGACGGACGGTTCGACCTTCAGTTCGCCGGAACAGGCGGTGCCGGGCCCCAAACGGTGGAGGAGGTTCTCGATACTGTCGGACGGGTCTTTTCCGCGCCTGGCCTCAGCACCCTGCGGACCATCGAGGCCGAAGGACTGATGCTCACGGTGATCGATGATCGCGCGGCCAGGTCCTGGACCCTGGGCGACGGGAGGCTGATGATCGAGAACCGCCCTGGCGAGATTGCTTCGGAACTTGGGCTGACGCTGATCGGTTCCGAAGTGCCGGCACAGGCGACACTGCGGCTGACTGCAGACAAGCTGAACGGGGCCGCGCGGCTGGAGGCGCGGCTTGCAAACATGGCCTCGGCGGACCTTGCCGCCGTGTCACCGCCTCTAGCCTGGCTTCGGTCAGTATCCGCCCCGATCTCGGGATCGCTTGCGGCAAGGATCTCGGACAGCGGAACCCTGGCCGACATGCGGGCGGAACTGGCGCTGGCGAAGGGCAGCATCCAGCCCGGGACGGGCGCGGCCGACATCGCCTTTGATCGGGCCAGCCTGTCACTGAGCTACGACCAGGCGACGGCGCGGCTGCGCCTGACTGACCTTGACGTGCAAAGCAAGTCGCTGCGCCTTCGTGCGGCGGGCCATGGCGACCTGATGGAGGCCTCGGGCAGTCCTCTGTCCCCGGGCAAGATGCCCGATCACCTTCTGGCGCAGATCGCGTTTTCCGAGGTGATCGTCGACCCGGACGGCCTGTTTCAGGAACCTGTCCGCTTTCCCAAGGGCGCACTTGATGTCCGGCTGCGGCTTGATCCTTTCCGGCTGGACATCGGACAGTTGTCGCTCGTCGATGACTCGGACAACCGGTTGACGCTGAACGGCGGGCTCGAAGCCAAGCCTGACGGCTGGGCCGCGGCACTGGACGTCAGTCTGGACCGGACCGATGCCAAGCGACTGCTCAAGTTGTGGCCGGTCTCGGCCGTGCCGAAGACACGAAACTGGTTCGCGGAGAATGTGGGGCAGGCCAACCTGACGGATGTGCAGGCTGCCCTGCGGCTGACGCCTGGAGCGGCACCCCGACTGACCCTTGCCTACGAATTCGCTGAGGCTGAAGTGCGGGTGGTCCGCACGCTTCCCGAGGTTGTCGGAGCGCGGGGGCATGCCACGCTGGAAGACAAGGTCTATACCGTCCAACTGGAACGCGGCTACATCGTCCCGCCGGAAGGCGGGCGCATTACGGCTGATGGGTCGGTCTTCCAGGTCCTGGACGTGACCGAGCGCCCGGCGACGGCGAAGATCACCCTGCATACCTCGTCCAGCCTGACCGCGGCTCTGTCCCTTCTGGATCAGCCGCCCTTCAGTTTCTTTTCCAAGGCCGGGCAGCCGGTGAACCTGGGTGATGGGCGGGCGGAACTGACGGCAACACTCTTCATGCCATTGAAACCAAAGGTACAATTGCCAGAGGTGACCTATGTTGTATCCGGGCGGATCGTCGACCTGACCTCACCCGCACTGGTGCCTGGGCGTATCCTGCGGGCACCGGAGGTCTCGGTCGCGGTCGACACCAAGGGGCTGACACTGTCCGGCAAGGGGACGCTGGACATCCTGCCGATCGACCTGACCTACCGGCGCGGCTTTGGCCCCGACCAGAAGGGCAAGGCGCGGGTCAACGGCACGGTGCTGCTGTCGGACAAGGCGCTGCGTGCCTTCGGGATCGAGCTGCCGGAGGGTGCGGTCAGCGGTGAAGGTCCGGCGGCGATTGATATCGCGCTGGAGAACGAACGTCCGCCAGTGCTGACGCTGACCTCGAACCTTGCCGGACTGGGCCTGAACCTTGAGGCCCTGGGCTGGTCGAAGCCCGCGCGGACGAAGGGCAGCCTTGATATCGAGGCCCGGCTGACACGGACCCCGGTGGTCGAGCGGCTGGCTCTGTCCGGCCCCGGGCTTGAGGTGGAAGGCGAGATTGCCACCCGTCAGGGCGGCGGGTTGGATGAGGCGCGGTTCACGCGGGTCAGGGCCGGCGACTGGCTGGACGGGTCGGTCACCCTGGTCGGCACCGGCCCGGGTGGCGCGCCCGAGGTTGCGGTGACGGGGGGCAGGATCGACCTGCGCGCCATGCCCGAGAGCGGCGGCAAGGGCGGGCCGGTCAGCCTGGCCCTGGACCGTCTGACGATTTCGGCCGGGATCACCATGACCGACTTTCGCGGGGAGTTCGATACGCGCGGCGGTCTGGATGGCCGCTTTGCCGCCCGGATAAACGGGGGCGGCGCGATCGAGGGGAGCATCACCCCGTCGGACCGGGGCGACGTGATCCGCATCACCTCACGGGATGCCGGCGCGGTGATGGCCTCGGCCGGGATTTTCGACAAGGGGCGGGGTGGCAGCCTTGACCTGACGTTGGTCCCGCGGGGGCCGAAGGGACACTTCGACGGCAGGGCCAGCTTTTCCACCATGCGGGTACAGGACGCCCCGGCGCTGGCCGAGCTTCTCTCGGCGGTCTCGGTCGTGGGGCTGCTGGAGCAGTTGAACGGCGAGGGGCTCGCGTTCAACAACGGCGAGGTCACCTTTATCCTGACGCCCGAGGCGGTGGAGATCACGCAAGGCTCAGCCGTCGGGGCCTCGCTTGGCATTTCCTTTGCGGGGCTTTACGACAGCCGTGGCGGGCGGCTGAACCTGCAGGGCGTGATTTCGCCGATCTATCTGGTGAACGGGTTGGGACAGATCTTTTCGCGCCGGGGTGAGGGGTTCTTCGGCTTCAATTATGCGCTGACCGGATCGGCCTCTGCGCCGGTGGTGTCGGTCAATCCCCTGTCGGTGCTGACTCCCGGGATGTTCCGCGAGATCTTCCGGACCGCGCCGCCGAACCTGAACGACCTGCGCGGGGATGCCGGTTGATGAAGCTTTCCGATTTCGACTTCGACCTGCCGGAGGGGTTGATCGCCACCCGGCCCGCCCGTCCACGAACCTCGGCCCGGCTGCTTCTGGCCGAGGGCGACCGGATCAGCGACCGGCATGTGTTCGACCTGATCGACATCTTCAAGCCCGGCGACCGGCTGGTCCTGAACAACACCAAGGTTCTGCCCGCGCGGCTCTTCGGCACGCGCCAACGGGGCGAGGCGGTGGCGAAGGTCGAGATCACGCTGCTGGAGCCGCGCCCCGAGGGCTGGCGCGCGCTGGCAAAGCCGCTGCGCAAGGTGAATGAGGGAGAGGTGATCCGTTTCTCGGACCGGCTGTCGGCCAGTGTGGCAGCGAAGTCCGAGACCGACCTGACGCTGGCCTTCGATCTTCAGGGCGATGATTTCGACGCGGCCCTGGCCGAGGCCGGGGTGATGCCCCTGCCGCCCTATATCGCGGCCAAGCGCGCGGCGGATGACCAGGACCGCACGGATTACCAGACCGTCTTTGCCCGTCATGCCGGGGCGGTCGCCGCGCCGACGGCCTCGCTCCACTTCGACGAGCCGCTCTTGAAGGCGCTGGCGGACAAGGGTGTCGATTTCACCGAAGTGACGCTGCATGTCGGCGCGGGCACCTTCCTGCCGGTGAAGGTCGAGGATGTGACGACCCACCGGATGCATGCGGAATGGGGCCGGGTGACAGCGGCCGCGGCGGATGAGATCAACGCGACGAAGCGGGCAGGGGGGCGGGTGATCCCGGTCGGCACCACGGCGCTGCGGCTGATCGAAAGTGCGGCGGATGCGAAGGGCACCCTGCATCCCTTCGAGGCCGAGACCGATATCTTCATCTATCCCGGTTACCGCTTCCGGGTGACCGACGCGCTGATGACGAATTTCCACCTGCCGAAATCGACGCTGATGATGCTTGTCTCGGCGCTTATGGGCGAGACGCGGATCAGGGCCATCTACCAGCATGCCATCGCACAGGGCTATCGCTTCTTTTCCTACGGCGACAGTTCGCTTCTGATCCCGGACCCCGACTGATGCTGAAAGTCCTTGCCCATTCCTGGCCGCTTCTCATGGGCGTCATGCTGCTGATGGTCGGGAACGGCGTGCAGGGCACGCTTCTGGGCATCCGCGGGAATGTCGAGGGCTTCACGACCTACCAGCTGTCCTACGTGATGGCGGCCTATTTCGTGGGCTTCCTTTTCGGCTCGTGGGCCGCCCCCCGGATGATCCGCAGGGTGGGGCATGTGCGGGTCTTTGCAGCACTTGGGTCGTTCATCTCGGCGATCCTGGTGCTTTACCCGGTCATGCCCGACTGGGTTGCCTGGTCGGTCCTGCGGGTCCTCGCGGGGTTCTGCTTTTCCGGCATCTACATCACGGCGGAAAGCTGGATCAACAACACTGCCACCAACGAGACTCGGGGGCAGGCGCTGTCGGCCTACATGATCGTGCAGATGCTGGGGATCATCGCGAGCCAGGTCTTGCTGAACATTCCCGATCCGACCGGCTTTGCGCTGTTCATCATCCCGTCGGTCCTGGTCTCGCTGGCCTTCATGCCGATCCTGCTGGCACCCACGCCAGCCCCCGCGTTTGACAGCACCAGGCGATTGGGGTTCGGCGAGCTCTTCCGCATCTCGCCGCTTGGTTGCGTCGGCATGCTCCTGACCGGCGGCGTATTCTCGGCCATGTTCGGCATGGCTTCGGTCTGGGGGGCGCAGGAGGGGTTGAGCGTCTACCAGATCTCGGTCTTCGTCGGCAGCCTGTATGTCGGGGGCCTGATCCTGCAATATCCGATCGGCTGGGCCTCGGACCGGGTGGACCGGCGGATGCTGATCATGGCGCTTTCCGCGCTTGCCGCCGTGGTGATGCTGGTCGCGACCTTCCTCTCGCTGCCCTTCGTCGCCCTGATCGTGGTGGCGGTGCTTCTGGGCGGGATCACGAACCCGGTCTATGCGCTGCTGATCGCCTATACGAACGACTTCCTCACGCGGGAGCAGATGCCTGCCGCCAGCGCCGGGCTGATCTTCCTGAACGGATTCGGCGCGATCTTCGGCCCGGTGATCACCGGCTGGATGATGGAGACGGTCGGCCCTCGTGGCTTCTTCCTCTTCATCGGCATCCTCTACATCCTTCTGGCCGCCTATGCGGTCTACCGCATGTCGCGCCGGGCCGCGCCCAGCGTCAGCGGTGCCTTCCGGGGGGTCACGCAAGGCGCCTCGCCGCTGGCCGTCGGCGCGGTTCTGGACGAGGCAGCGAAGCCCTGAGATCAGCGGTTGCGGCGAGGGCGTTTCCCTGCAAGGCTTCTTGCCAAGAAGGAGGTGCCGATGTCCGATCCCGTCGAGGTGCTTGAGTTCTGGCTGCACGAGGTCGGCCCGGACGCCTGGTATGCGGGGGGCGACGAAATCGACGGCCTTTGTCGCGAACGTTTCGCCGATCTCTGGCAGGCGGCGCACGACGGGGGGCTGGAGCACTGGGTCGACGGTACGGTCGGCACGCTGGCCTATCTGATCGTGACCGACCAGTTTCCGCGCAACATCCACCGGGGAACGGCGCTGGCCTTTGCGACTGACGCAAAGGCACTGGCGGCGGCGCGGAAGTCTGTCGCCGAAGGCTGGGACATGAATGCTCCGGAACCTGAACGGCAGTTCTTCTACATGCCCTTCGAGCATTCCGAAGACCCCGCCGATCAGGCGTTGGCCGTCCAGTACCTGACGGAACGGCTGTCCTCCGACCCTGAGATGGCGCTGCACGCGCGGGCGCATCAGGAAGTGATCCGGCGCTACGGCCGCTTTCCGACGCGCAACGAGCAACTCGGGCGGGTCAGCACGCCCGAGGAGCAGGCCTATCTGGATGCTGGTGGCTACATGGCGCTGGTCAAGGCGATGAGTGGGTCGGGGCAAAGCCATGCACCCGATGCATGAGGCCACGGCAAGGCCTTTGTTGCTTGGCCTTAGAGAATAGTTTAAGGGCAAACTACTTTTCCTGGGAGGGGACAGATGGCCAGCCAAAGCTTCGACGTGATCGTGATCGGCGCAGGACCGGGGGGCTATGTCGCCGCCATCCGCGCCAGCCAGCTTGGCCTGAAAGTCGCCATTGTCGAACGTGAGCACCTGGGCGGTATCTGCCTGAATTGGGGCTGCATCCCGACGAAGGCCATGCTCCGCAGCGCCGAGGTCTTCCACCTCATGCACCGCGCCAAGGAATTCGGGCTGAAGGCCGACGGCATCGGCTACGACCTGCCCGCCGTCGTCGCGCGCAGCCGTGCCGTGGCCAAGCAGCTTTCGGGCGGCATCGGCCATCTGATGAAGAAGAACAAGGTCACCGTCTTCATGGGGGCCGCGACCCTGCCGAAGAAGGGCACCGTTTCGGTCAAGACCGACAAGGGGACCGAGGAGTTGACCGCCAAGTCGATCATCCTTGCCACCGGCGCCCGTGCGCGCGAGTTGCCGGGGCTGGAGGCGGACGGCGATCTCGTCTGGTCCTACAAGCATGCGCTTGTGGCGTCCCGGATGCCGAAGAAGCTGCTGGTCATCGGTTCGGGCGCGATCGGCATCGAATTCGCCAGCTTTTTCAACACGCTGGGCTCGGACACCACCGTCGTCGAGGTGATGGACCGTATCCTGCCGGTGGAAGACGCCGAGATCAGCGCCTTTGCCAAGAAGCAGTTCGTGAAGCAGGGGATGAAGATCCTGGAGAAGGCCGCGGTCAAGAAGCTGGACCGCAAGCCGGGCGTCGGCGTCACCGCGCATATCGAGCAGGACGGAAAGGTCACCACGCAGGACTTCGACACCGTCATCTCGGCTGTCGGTATCGTGGGCAACGTGGAGAACCTGGGGCTCGAGGCCCTGGGCGTGAAGATCGACCGCACCCATGTCGTCACCGACGAGTACTGCCGCACCTGGGTCGAGGGGCTTTATGCCATTGGCGACATCGCAGGCGCGCCCTGGCTGGCGCACAAGGCGAGCCATGAGGGCGTCATGGTTGCCGAGCTCATCGCCGGCAAGCATCCGCATGCGATCAAGCCGAACTCGATTGCGGGGTGCACCTATTGCCATCCGCAAGTGGCCAGCGTCGGCCTGACGGAAGAAAAGGCGAAGGCAGCGGGTTACCAGATCAAGGTCGGCCGCTTCCCCTTCATCGGCAACGGCAAAGCCATCGCGCTTGGGGAACAGGAGGGTCTGGTCAAGACCATCTTCGATGCCAAGACCGGCGAGCTTTTGGGCGCGCATATGGTCGGCGCCGAAGTGACCGAGCTGATCCAGGGTTACGTTGTCGGCCGATCCTTGGAGACCACCGAGGAAGACCTGATGAACACGGTCTTCCCGCACCCGACCCTTTCCGAGATGATGCACGAGGCAGTGCTCGACGCCTACGGCCGCGCACTGCACATCTAGGGGCGGTCGGGGTAGAGGTCGTAAAGCACCCCGTCGATCAGCACCCGTTCGGCCTTGACCACAAGCTCGGCAGGGTCGGCGGAGCGTTTGCCGCGCACCGTGATCTCGACCCCCGGGGCCAGCATCGCATCCATCAGCCCGGCGCGTTCATTTCGCCACGGCTGGCCGACCTCGACAATCCAGGCTTCACCATTGGCGGTCACGGTCAGGAGGCCATGGGGGTTGCCAAGCTCGGCCTTTTCGATGACCCTGGTCAGCTCGAAGGTTCCGTCGGCAGTCCAGCGCCAGCCGTGATGGGCAAGAGCGGGCAGGGCGGGCAGGGTGGCGACAAAGGCAAGAAAGGCGCGTCGGGTGGGCATGACGATACTCCTTTTGCCTTAGAGCTAGGCGGTAGGGCGCAGCCGGCCATTCACAATCCGGTATAGGCGATCCAGCGCCCGGCCAGGATCGCCCCGGACCATAGGGCAAGGGATAACGCGGCCATCAGCCGCTGGGGTGCGTGGTGCCAGAGGTGGAAGGCGGCGGCGTTCGCGCAGGCCGTGCCGATCAGGATCAGCTTCAGTTGAAAGGCCGGGTTCGCGGCGTAGAATCCCGCGCGGGGCAGGAACAGGAACACCCCGCTCGTCACCGCGACGACCAGACCCCAGCGGATCACCGGAAGTGCAAGGGTCAGCGCCTGCCCGCGCCAGAGGGCGAGGTGATGGACGATCAGCGCGCCGAAAACTGTGCCGAGCCCCGCCACATGCAGGGCCGAGATCGCCGGGTAGAGCCGGATCGAGCTGCGCACCGCTCGAGAAACCGGCCAGCCTTCAAGCATCGTCCAAAACTCGTTCACGCGTCCGGGCCTTTTCCAACGGGGTCCTGCCGGGGCAGATGGGGCCGGGGTGCGGATGCGGCAAGGGCGGATGACGGCTGGCCTTGCCGGGGCGGGCAGGCTACCACAGCGCCATGCGACCGCTTCCCCCGATGATCCTTGTCCTCCTCCTCTGGTGCGCCGGCCTTGGCGCTGCGGCACAGTTCGGGAAAATCTCGATCCATTTCGAAACCTTGCGCAGCACTTATGGCGATCATGGCGAGGTCGCGCTTGGGCTGGTCGTTTCCATCGTGGGCATGGTCGGGCTGATCTTCGGCACGACGGCGGGGCTTCTGGTGGCGCGGATCGGCCCCCGACGGGCCATCGTGGCGGCGCTGGTTGCCGGGGCGGCCATGTCGGCCGTGCAGTCACTGATGCCCGCCTATCCCCTGATGCTTGCGTCCCGCGTGGTCGAGGGCGTGTCGCATCTTGCCATCGTGGTCGTCGGGCCGACGATGATCGCCGCCCTTGCGCCCGAGGCGCGGCGTCCGCTGGCGATGACGCTCTGGTCCAGCTTTTTCGGCGTCACCTATGCGGTTCTGGCGGTGATCGGCCCGGTGACCTCGCCTTCTGGCCTTTTCCTCGGCCATGCTGCCTATCTTGCTGCTCTGGCCGCGATCCTTGCCTTGGCGCTTCCGCCCGACCCGCGCGGTGAAGTGCCGGCAATGGACAACATCCTGCACCAGCACGCGCGGATCTACGCCTCGCCCCGGCTTGCCGCCCCGGCGATGGGCTTCTGCTGCTATACCTTCCTTTACGTCGCTGTCCTGACGCTTCTGCCGCCCGAGACGCCGGAGAGCCACCGCGCGCTGATCGCGACGGGGATGCCGCTGGTTTCCATCGCCGTGTCCCTGACGCTGGGGGTGCGCCTCCTGAGCCGGATGTCGGCGGTGCGGCTGGTGCAATTGGGCTATGCCGCGGCAATCCCGGGCTTCCTGATCCTCTGGGCCTTCTGGGGGCAGGGGGCAGGGATGGTGGCGGGAGGGTTCATCCTGTCCGCAGCGCTCGGGATCGTGCAGGGGGCAAGCTTTGCCTCGATCCCCGAGCTGAACGCCACGGCGGATGACCGCGCCCGTGCCTCCGGTGCCGTGGCGCAGCTGGGCAACCTGGGCACGACGACCGGCACCCCAGTCCTGGCGGCGCTGCTGGCAGCTGCGGGGCCGCCAGCATGGGCGCTTGCTGCCGTCGGGCTATGCGCCGCCGGTATAGGCGTGCACGCTTGGCAAGCGGGCCGGCGCGCACGTTTGGGCTAAGGTAGGATCAGAACGGAACGACCTTGCCGCCGCCCGATTTCCAATCCCCAAGCCCGCCAAGGTTGCTGACCGGCCCGTAGCCAAGGTCAGACAAGAGCTGCGCCGCCCGCGCCGAACGCGCGCCCGACGCACAGTAGACGACGATCGGCACGCCCTTCCGGATCGCCACGTCGGGCTGACGGGGATCGGCCTTCAGGGGCAGGACCGACAGGGGCAGTACAAGGGCACCAGCCGCCTTGCCGGAGGCCTGGACCTCGGCGATTTCGCGGACGTCGATCAGCAGCATCTTCTCGTCGGCGACCTGGGCTGCAACCTCGGCAACTGAAGGCGTGGCGGCAGGGGCAGGCGAGCGGAACATGGAAAACATGAGGACTCCTTTCTAGAACGACACAGATATACGGATTGAAAGGTGACAATACAATGTGGCCGGGTCACCATTTCTAGTTCACTTTTCGTTCACAAATTCCGATTGGAGACTCACCGGAAACGCCCTATGTCTTGCCCCTGCACCTGAGGGGTCGGTCATGGCGGAACAGAAGTTCATCGAGGTGCGGGGCGCCCGCGAGCATAACCTGAAGTCGGTTGACGTCTCGATACCGCGCGATCAGCTGGTGGTGATCACCGGGCTTTCAGGGTCAGGGAAGTCCAGCCTTGCCTTCGACACGATCTATGCCGAGGGCCAGCGGCGCTATGTGGAATCGCTGTCGGCCTATGCACGGCAGTTCCTCGACATGATGGGCAAACCCGATGTCGATCACATTTCCGGCCTGTCGCCCGCGATTTCCATCGAGCAGAAGACCACCTCGAAGAACCCCCGGTCGACCGTCGGCACGGTGACCGAGATCTACGATTACCTGCGCCTGCTCTTCGCCCGCGTCGGCACGCCCTACAGCCCCGCCACCGGTCTGCCGATCACCGCGATGCAGGTGCAGGATATGGTGGACGCCGTGATGGCGATGCCGGAAGGCACCCGCGCCTACCTGATGGCTCCAATCATCCGGGACCGGAAGGGCGAGTACAAGAAAGAGTTCCTTGATCTCAGGAAGCAGGGCTTCCAGCGCGTGAAGGTGAACGGCACTTTCCATGAGCTGGAGGAGCCGCCGACGCTGGACAAGAAGTTCCGCCACAACATCGACGTGGTGGTCGACCGGATCGTGGTGCGCGAGGGGATCGAGACCCGCCTTGCAGACAGCTTCCGCACCGCGCTGAACCTTGCCGACGGGATTGCCGTGGTCGAACTGGCAGACTCGAAGGAAGGCGAAGACCCGCAGCGCATCACCTATTCCGAGAAGTTTGCCTGCCCGGTTTCCGGCTTTACCATCGCCGAGATCGAACCGCGCCTGTTCAGCTTCAACGCCCCCTTCGGCGCCTGCCCGGTCTGCGACGGGCTGGGGATGGAGCTCTTCTTCGACGAACGGCTCGTTGTCCCCGACCAGAACCTGACCCTTCTGCAAGGCGCCATCGCGCCCTGGTCCAAGTCGAAGTCGCCATACCTGACCCAGACGATGGAGGCCCTGTCCCAGCACTATGGCTTCAACCTCAAGACGAAGTGGAAGGACCTGCCCGACACCGTGAAGGACCTCTTCCTGCGCGGGTCGAAGGGCGAGGAGATCCAGTTCCGCTATGACGAAGGCGGCCGCGTCTACCAGGTCAAGCGGGTCTACGAGGGGATCATCCCCAACATGGAACGCCGCTACCGCGAGACCGACTCGGCGTGGAGCCGCGAGGAAATGGAGCGCTACCAATCCAACCGCGCCTGCGGCGCCTGCGGCGGCTACCGCCTGAAGCCCGAGGCGCTGGCGGTGAAGATCGCGGGGCTGCATATCGGGCAGGTGGTCCAGATGTCGATCACCGAGGCCTTCTCCTGGGTCGAGGGCGTCGCCGATACGCTGACGAAACAGCAGAACGAGATCGCCCGGGCGATCCTGAAGGAAATCCGCGAACGGCTTGGATTCCTTGTGAATGTCGGCCTGAACTACCTGACGATGAGCCGCGCCGCGGGCACCCTTTCAGGCGGCGAATCGCAGCGTATCCGGCTGGCGTCACAGATCGGAAGCGGCCTGACTGGCGTGCTCTACGTCCTCGACGAACCCTCGATTGGACTCCACCAGCGCGACAATGACCGGCTTCTGACCACGCTGAAGAACCTGCGCGATGCGGGGAACACCGTGCTGGTCGTCGAGCATGACGAAGAGGCGATCCGCGAGGCCGATTATGTCTTCGACATGGGGCCGGGTGCCGGGGTCCACGGCGGGCGCGTGGTCAGCCACGGAACCCCGGCCGAGGTGGCCGCGGACCCCGCCAGCATGACCGGGCAGTATCTTTCCGGGGCGCGCGAGATCGCCGTGCCCAAGGCGCGCAGGAAGGGCAACGGCAAGACGCTGACCGTCGTGGGCGCAACAGGGAACAACCTGAAGAACGTGACGGCCGAGTTCCCCCTGGGCAAGTTCGTCTGCGTGACCGGCGTGTCGGGGGGCGGAAAGTCCTCGCTGACCATCGAGACGCTCTTCAAGACCGCCGCCATGCGCCTGAACGGCGCGCATGAGACGCCCGCGCCCTGCGAGACGATCAAGGGGTTCGAGCATCTCGACAAGGTGATCGACATCGACCAGCGCCCCATCGGGCGCACGCCGCGGTCCAACCCTGCGACCTATACCGGGGCCTTCACGCCGATCCGTGACTGGTTCGCCGGCCTGCCGGAATCCAAGGCCCGCGGTTATGAACCGGGTCGCTTCAGCTTCAACGTCAAGGGCGGGCGCTGCGAGGCCTGTCAAGGCGATGGGGTCCTCAAGATCGAGATGAACTTTCTGCCCGACGTCTATGTCACCTGCGAGACCTGCAAGGGACAGCGCTACAACCGAGAAACCCTGGAAGTGAAGTTCAAGAACAAGAGCATAGCCGACGTTCTTGACATGACCTGTGAGGATGCGCGCGACTTCTTCCTGGCGGTCCCGGCGATCCGGGAAAAGATGGACGCGCTCTGCGAGGTGGGGCTTGGCTATATCAAGGTCGGCCAGCAGGCGACTACGCTTTCAGGGGGGGAGGCGCAGCGGGTGAAGCTGTCGAAAGAGCTGAGCCGCCGGGCCACGGGCCGCACGCTCTACATCCTCGACGAGCCCACTACCGGCCTGCATTTCGAAGACGTGAGGAAACTGCTGGAAGTGCTTCATTCCCTTGTGGAACAGGGGAATACCGTCGTGGTGATCGAGCACAACCTCGACGTGGTCAAGACCGCCGACTGGGTGATCGACATCGGTCCCGAAGGTGGCGATGGCGGCGGGCGGATCGTGGCAACCGGGACGCCTGAGGACGTGGTCAGGGTCGAGGCAAGCCATACGGGGCGTTATCTTAAGCCCATGCTGAAGCCGCGCCGGATGGCGGCCGAGTGACGCCGTGAAGGTCCTCAAGGCGCTCCTCATGCTCGTCGGGGTTCTCGCGGCTCTGCTGGCGCTGGCCTTCATCTGGCTTGCGATCGGCGTCCATGTTTCCGGCCCTTGGCAGGTTCTGGCGAAAGGGGCGGTGGTCCTTTCGCTCTTCTGGGTGCTTTGGGGCGTCTGGCAGTGGCGGCCATCCATCCCCTTCGGCGTCGCTGCGGGCATCGCATTGATCATGACCGTCTGGTGGTCGTTCGTGCCGGCCCTGAACGACCGTGACTGGGCGCCCGAGTACGCCCGGACACTGACCGCCACGATCGACGGCGATCGTGTCACGCTGGAGAATGTCCGCAATTTCCGCTGGCAAACCATTGATAAAGCCGAAGAATCCTGGGAGACGCGGGTGTTCGATGCCTCGGCCATCACCTCGGTCGATGTCTTCACCTCGGTCTGGGGGAACCCGAACATCGCGCATGTCATGGTCAGCTTCGGCTTCGCCGATGGCCAGCACATCGCCTTTTCCGCCGAGACGCGGCGGCGTGTGGGGCAGGTCTATTCGACCTTCGGCGGCTTTGTCCGCGAGTTCGAACTGACGCTTCTTGCGGCGGATGAGCGTGACCTGATCTGGCTGCGTACCGACCTGCGCAAAGAACGGGTGTCGATCTTCCCGCTGACCCTGACGCCGGACATGCGGCGAGAGCTCTTCCTCGCCTTCGCGGCTTTCGCGGATGACCTCGAACGGCAGCCGCAGTGGTACAACACGGTTCTGGACAACTGCACGACCGTGCCCCTGCGTATTGTCCGAACCCTCAGCGACAGGGTTCCGCTTGACTGGCGCATCCTCGCTTCGGGTCGTCTGCCGGCCTACCTCTTCGACCTGGGCGTGCTCCGCCCCGACCTCGGTCTGGCCGAGGTCGAGGCGAAGGCTGTGCTGCCCGTCTTTGGCCCATGGCCCGAGGATGGCCTGGCTTATTCCCGGGCGATCCGCGCGGGCTGGGGGCCTTAGGCTTTTTTCATCGGGCAGGTGGACAGGCCCAGAACGGAATAGGCCGGGCAGGTGGCGAAAAGTCCGGTCAGGATCGGCACGATCCCGATCAGCTTGGCATAGTGCCAGAAGCCGCTGCCCTGATCCACGAAGAACCACAGGAGAAGGGCAGCGCCCACCACCACGCGGAGAACCCGGTCGATGGTTCCGACATTCGTCTTGAACATGATCTGTCCTTTCAGGTCTGGATGTTCTGTGACCCCTTTTGCCCTGACGGACCCGAGTCGGTCTGTGACGTGGTCACACAGCCTGTTCGGCCAGCCGGCGCAGCTCCTCCGGTTCACGGAGCCGGACATGACCACGCTCTACCGAGACCCAGCCCAGGCGCTCGAAGGCCTCAAGCCGGCGCGAGACGACCTCGCGGGCGCTGCCGATCCGGGCGGCAAGCTCGGCCTGCGTCGCCTCGACAAGGTCATTCGCGGCAAGGTCGATCAGGGCGCCCGCCAGCCGCACCTCCACCCGGCCAAAGGCGACCTGTTCCAGAAGGTGGGTCAGCTCCGCCATGCGCTGTCCGAACGCAGACAGGATGAAGCGGCGGAAACCTTCGTCGGTATCAAGCAGGCGCTGGAAGAGAGGCCGCGGGATCAGCGCCACCTGCGCGTCCGTCGCGGCCATCGCCTCGCCCGAATAGGGCTCACCTCCCATCAGGCCCAGCGTCGTCTGAACGCAGCTTTCACCGGGTTCGACGGCGTAAAGCAGGATCTCGCGCCCCGAAGCCGAGGTCAGCCGCACCTCGATCCGGCCGGAAAGCACAATGACGAAGCCCTGCGCCATGTCGCCCGGACGAAACAGAACCGCCCCCCGCGGAACGTCGCGCGCGGGCAGGGCGGCAAGGGCAGTGCGGCTTTCGGCTGAGATCGGCAGGCTGTCGGTCCACATGGGACCGACAGTGCTTGGCTTTGACGGCTCAGTCCAGCGCCTTGAAGTTCAGGCTGGCACCTTCCTTGATACCGCTGAACCAACGGGCCGTGACCGTCTTCGTCTTGGTGTAGAACCGGAAGGCATCCGGACCATACTGGTTGAGGTCGCCGAAGGCCGACCGCTTCCAGCCGCCGAAGCTGAAGTATGACAGCGGCACCGGGATCGGGAAGTTGATCCCCACCATGCCCACGTTCACGCGGGACGCAAAGTCGCGCGCCGTGTCGCCATCGGCAGTGAAGATCGCGGTGCCGTTGCCGTATTCGTTGTCCATCACCAGCTTCAGCGCCTGGTCGTAGGACTTGGCGCGCACGGTCGACAGGACCGGCCCGAAGATCTCCTGCTTGTAGATCTCCATCTCGGGCGTCACGTGGTCGAACAGCGACGGGCCGACGAAGAAGCCCTTCTCGTAGCCCTGCATCTTGAAGCCGCGGCCATCGACCACCAGCTTCGCGCCCTGTTCGACACCCGAATCGACGAGGGAAAGAATGCGATCCTTCGCCGCCTGGGTGATGACGGGGCCGAAATCCACATCATTTCCAGCGGTATAGGGGCCGACCTTCAACTTCTCGATCCGCGGCACCAGCCGTTCGATCAGCGCGTCCGCCGTCTTGTCACCCACCGGCACCGCGACCGAGATCGCCATGCAGCGCTCGCCCGCCGCCCCGTAGCCCGCACCGACCAGCGCATCCGCCGCCTTGTCGAGGTCGGCATCCGGCATGATGATCATGTGGTTCTTTGCCCCGCCAAAGCACTGCGCGCGCTTGCCGTTCGTCGCGGCACGGCCATAGATATACTGCGCGATCGGGGTCGAACCGACAAAGCCGATGCCCTGGATGGTCGGGTGGTCCAGAATACCGTCAACCGTTTCCTTGTCGCCATTGATCACCTGCAGCACGCCATCCGGCAGCCCCGCCTCCTGCAGAAGCTGCGCAAGGTAAAGCGAGGTCGACGGCACGCGCTCGCTCGGCTTCAGGATCATCGCGTTGCCGCAGGAAAGGGCCGGAGCCATCTTCCAAAGCGGGATCATCGCAGGAAAGTTGAAGGGCGTGATGCCCGCCACCACGCCTAGGGGCTGGCGCATCGCGTAAAGGTCGATGCCGGGGCCGGCCGAATCCATCATCTCGCCCTTCAGCATCGCCGGGGCGCCCATGCAGACCTCGACGACTTCAAGGCCACGCTGCACGTCGCCCTTGGCGTCCGGGATGGTCTTGCCGTGTTCGCGCGCGACCAGTTCGGCCAGCTTGTCCATGTCGCGGTTGATCAGCGCGCCGAAGGCCATCATCACCCTTGCGCGGCGCTGCGGGTTCGTCGCGGCCCAGCCGATTTGGGCCTTCGCGGCTTCCTCGATAGCGTGGTTCAGTTCTGCCGCCGTCGCCAGGGCCACTCGCGCCTGCTGTTCACCCGTGGCCGGGTTGAAGACTTGGGCATAGCGGCCCGACGTGCCTGCGACGAGCTTGCCGTTGATCCAGTGACCGATGTCCTGCATGGAATCCTCCCAAATGTGCTGCCCGGCTTTTACTCTTGCACAAACGCCAGACAAAGCGGCAAATCCTCAAAAGTGTTTTGCAGGAATGCAGCGAGCGACGAAAAGCGAAGCGCATGAGGAGCTTTCATGGATTGGGATGACCTGCGCGTGTTCCTTGCCGTGGCCCGCACGGAAAGCCTGTCGGCGGCAGGTCGACGCCTGAAGATCGACCCCGCCACCGTCGGCCGCCGCATCGCCCGGCTGGAGGAGGTGACGGGCGCGCGGCTTTTCAGCAAGTCACCCCAGGGCTATGCCCTGACCGAGGCGGGCGCGCGCCTGCTTCCGCATGCCGAAATGGCCGAACGCGCGGCCCTCGCCGCCGGCGAAAGCCTCTCTGGCCCAAGTGGCCTGACCGGCCTCGTCCGGCTTGGCGCGCCCGACGGATGCGCGAACTATCTTCTGCCGCAGGTCCTCGCCCGGATCTGTGACGCGAACCCCGGCCTCGAAGTCCAGATCGTGGCACTGCCCCGCGTCTTCAACCTGTCGAAGCGCGAGGCTGACCTTGCCATCGGCGTAAGCCGTCCCGAGGCAGGCCGCCTGACCGTGCAGAAGCTGACCGACTACCGCCTGCACCTGGCCGCCAGCCGCGATTACCTTGACCGCCACCCGCTGACTGACCCGGCCGACCTGCGCCAGCACCGCTTTGTCGGCTATATCCCCGACATGATTTTCGACAAGGAACTCGACTACCTGGCCGAGATCGGTGCCGGACCGGCAGCCCTGACCTCGAACTCGGTCTCGGTCCAGCTGAACTGGCTGCGCCATGGGGCAGGGGTGGGCATCGTGCATGACTTCGCCTTGCCCGCAGCGCCCGAACTGGTGCGTGTCCTGCCGGACAAGATCAGCCTGACCCGCGCCTTTTGGCTGATCCGGCACCAGGACGATGCACGGCTTGAGCGCCTGAACCGGTTTTCGGACCAGCTTCTGCGCGAGGTCCGGGCCGAGATCCAGCGGCTCGAGACCTGGGATTGGTCGGAAGAACCGACTTCATGACAGTCTCTTGACAGACTCAGGCCCCGGTCCGACCCTGACCCTCCGCTCTGGAGGAGGGCCAAGATGACAGTTCAGCAGATCCTTAAGGTCAAGGGCGATGCGCCCGTGGTGACGGTGCCGTCGACGGCCTCGCTGTCCGAGGTTGCACAAGTCCTGTCTGCGCGGCGTATCGGTGCCGTGGTCGTATCGGATGACGGCGTCCATCCGCTGGGGATTCTTTCGGAACGGGATATCGTGCGCGAACTCGGGCGGCGGGGTGTCACCTGCATGTCCGACCAGGTGACCGGGGTGATGACATCGAAACTCGTGACCTGCACCCGCGGCGATCGCTTGACCGATGTCATGCAGAAGATGACCGACGGCCGCTTCCGGCACCTCCCGGTGATGGAGGGCGAAAAGATGGTCGGCGTCATCTCGATCGGGGACGTGGTCAAGATCCGTCTGGATGAACTCGCCATGGAAAAGGAAGCCCTCGAAGGCATGATCAAGGGGTTCTGATCGCCAGGCAACGGCACCGCTTCCCCCTTGCGCGGGGCAGGGCGATGCTGTTGCTTGCGCCATAGGGCGGGGCTACCGGAGGATATTCATGCGCATCGGGCTTTATCCGGGCACCTTTGATCCGATCACGCTTGGCCATGTCGACATCATTCAGCGGGCGATGGCACTGGTCGACCGGCTGGTGATCGGGGTGGCAATCAACCGCGACAAGGGCCCGCTCTTTTCGCTGGAAGAACGCGTTGCAATGGTCGAGGCTGAAATCCGCGCAATCACCCCGCGGACTGGGGGGGAAATCGTCGTCCACCCGTTCGAGAACCTGCTGATCGACTGCGCCCGCGATGTAGGGGCCAGCATCATTATCCGCGGCCTGCGGGCAGTGGCGGACTTCGAATACGAATTCCAGATGGTCGGCATGAACCGGGCGCTCGATTCCAGCATCGAGACGGTGTTCATGATGGCCGATGCGCGGCGGCAGGCCATCGCCTCGAAACTGGTGAAGGAAATCGCCCGCCTCGGCGGCGATGTGTCAAAGTTCGTGACGCCCCCGGTGGTCGAGGCGCTGGCCCGCAAGTTCGCGTAGGGTGCGCCACAGCGCACCGCGATCCTGAAACGCAAAAGGGGCCCGAAGGCCCCCGCGTCGTCGGTCGCTTTGGTCTACCCTCAGGCAGCCTTGCCGTAGACAGCCTCACGCGCGATCTTCTCGGCGTCGCCGGGGTAGATGCCGATATCCAGCGCCACATCCGTGGGCAGGTTGGCAATCTCGTCACGCGTCGCGCGATAGCGGGCATAGTTGCCGGCGGCGGTCTTCAGCATGTCGAACACGGTAATCATCACTTTCTTCCTTTCAGTCCGGGGTCTCTTTGTCCTCTCCGGATGATGTGAAGATAAGGGTTGCGTTAGCGCAAACAACGACCACGGCCGTGATGCGGCCATGCGCCGGCTGCATGGCTTCTCCAAACGAAATGGGCGCCCGAAGGCGCCCGATCCCATGTATTTCAAGCCGTTCAGATCAGCTTGCCCATCGCAACCGCCGTGTCAGCCATGCGGTTCGAGAAGCCCCATTCGTTGTCATACCAGCTCAGGATCGACACGAAGGTCCCGTCCATCACTTTGGTCTGGTCCATGTGGAAGACCGACGAATGCGGGTCATGGTTGAAGTCCGACGACACCAGCTTTTCGTTGGTATAGCCAAGGATGCCCTTCAGCGGACCATCCGCTGCGGCCTTGATCGCAGCGTTGATCTCGTCGACCGTGGTCGCGCGCTTGGCGATGAACTTCAGGTCCACCACGCTGACGTTCGGCGTCGGCACGCGCATCGCAAAGCCGTCAAGCTTGCCCTTCAGCTCGGGCAGCACCAGGCCCACCGCCTTCGCCGCCCCGGTCGAGGTCGGGATCATGCTCAGCGCCGCCGCGCGGGCGCGGTACAGGTCCTTGTGCATGGTGTCGAGCGTTGGCTGGTCGCCGGTGTAGCTGTGGATGGTGGTCATCATCCCTTTCTCGATCCCGATCGCGTTGTGCAGCACATGCGCAACCGGGGCGAGGCAGTTCGTCGTGCACGAGGCGTTCGACACCACGATGTCGTTCTTCGTCAGCGTGCCATGGTTCACGCCGTAGACGATGGTCTTGTCCGCACCATCGCCGGGGGCCGAGATCAGCACCCGCTTCGAGCCGTTCTCGAGGTGCGGCTGCACCTTTTCCTTCGAGGTGAAGATGCCGGTGCATTCCAGGACGACATCGACGTCCGACCACGGCAGCTCCGCCGGGTTCTTGATCGCCGTCACCCGCATCGGCCCACGGCCCACGTCGATCGTGTCCGCGCCCGTGGTGACCGTCGCCGGAAACTTCCCGTGCACCGAATCGTAGCGAAGAAGATGCGCGTTGGTTTCCACCGGCCCAAGGTCATTGATAGCGACGACCTGAATGTCGGTCCGCCCCGATTCCACGATGGCCCGCAGGATGTTGCGGCCGATGCGACCGAACCCGTTGATGGCGACTTTGACCGTCATGATCTTTCCTCCGTAGGATGCGACTCAGGTCGCTCTGTTAGCGGTAACATCCACCGATGCCCGCCGATTGCAACCACAGTTTGACGCGCTTAGCGCCAGAAGGCCATATACTCGATCAGGGCAACAAGCTTTTGCATCAAGAAGACCAGCGCCGACGCCTCGTTCAGAACGATGTCCAGACCCACTGCGGTAAGGATCACCAGCCCAAGATACAGAGCGACGGTATTGGACATGGCACCCTTTCCCGACCGGCCCAGTCGCCCATCTATACGCCAAATCCGAAGATCGGGTGAAGGGCTTGCCGTGACGCGTGATGGCCAGCAAAGTGCCAGCGTCGGCCGCTGCCCGGGAGCAATCGCATGAGCGGACTACTCGCCCTTCTCGACGACGTGGCCGCCATCGCCAAGGTGGCGGCAGCTTCGGTTGACGACATCGCCGCCGCAGCAACGAAAGCGGGCGCAAAGGCCGCCGGGGTGGTCATCGACGACGCTGCGGTGACCCCGAAATACGTCCACGGCTTCTCCGCCGACCGTGAGCTGCCGATCATCTGGCGGATCGCCCGCGGCTCGCTTTTCAACAAGCTCATCATTCTTCTGCCCGCGCTCCTCGCGCTGGATCATTTCCTGCCGCAAGCGATCACGCCGCTTCTGATGCTGGGCGGTGCCTATCTCTGCTTCGAAGGGGCCGAGAAGGTCGTCCATGCCTTCGCCCCCCATGCCGACCACGCGGTCGAGGCCGACTTCGACACACAGGACCCGACCCATCTGGAAGAGGCCAAGGTCAGGGGCGCGATCAAGACCGATTTCATCCTCTCGGCCGAGATCATGACCATTGCGCTGGCCACGATCGAAAGCCCCAGTTTCTGGCTGCAGGCCGCGACGCTGGCCGTGGTCGGGGCGGCCATCACCTTCGCCGTCTACGGCGCGGTGGCGCTGATCGTGAAGATGGACGACGTGGGTCTGCATCTTGCCGCCACAGGCCGGACGGGCTGGGGCAGGGCGTTCGGGCGCGGGCTCGTCAAGGGAATGCCGAAGCTCATGGCCTTCCTCTCAACCGTGGGCACGGCCGCCATGCTTTGGGTCGGCGGCAACATCGTGATCCACGGTCTGGAAGTCACGCATCTATGGGCCTGGCCCTATGAGACGATCCACCACTTCGCCGAAACCGTGGCCCATGCCGTCCCGGCGGCGCAGGGCTTCGTCTCCTGGGTGGTCACCGCCACGCTGGACGGCATCTTCGGCCTGATCCTCGGCCTCGCCCTGATCCCGCTTGCCACCAGGATCATCGGTCCCCTCGTCAGCCGGTTAGGCGGCAAGGCCTCGGGCGCGCATTAGATCGGCAGGCCCCGCAGCGGCAGCCCGCCCCCTGGCCGCTCAGACCAGCCCCAGCACTGCGTCGCTGGCTGATTCTCCATACTTCTCGGCAGGGGGCCAGGGCCGTTGCCGCCAGTCCGGCTCGAAGGCAAAGCTTGACCGGGTCCGGCCGGGCAACAGGGCTCCGTTTCCGGCGCCAAGCGCGTAGTCATAATAGCACTTGATGATTTCCTCCCGGCTGACCTGCCGGGCAGCCGGATGGTCGAGGCAGGCATCCCGCCAGCGCCGAACCCGGTCGAACCGGCCGTCTGGCGGCAGATCGAAGCCCTCGTAATAGTCAAGGAACCAGAAGCGCATGAACACCGGGGTATAGACCGCCTCGGCCAGGCCGAAACAGTCGAACAGGAACGTCCCCTGCGGGTTGTGCAGCATGAGGAACCGGTCGATCTCGGCGTAAAGGTCCAGAAGCTTCTGCCTCAGGCCCTCGGCCTTGTCGCGGTCCTGGTTCATCACGAAGATGTAGCCCGCCGCGATGAAGGGCCCCTCGCGCGAGATCAGCAGCTGCTCCACCGCATG
Source organism: Tabrizicola sp. T46 (assembly GCF_057219895.1). Taxonomy (NCBI): domain Bacteria; kingdom Pseudomonadati; phylum Pseudomonadota; class Alphaproteobacteria; order Rhodobacterales; family Paracoccaceae; genus Tabrizicola; species Tabrizicola sp. T46. Next base: position 508,033 of record NZ_JBXVVV010000003.1, on the reverse strand, counting down.
CTCATAGGGGTCCGGGCGGCGCAGGGCCCCGCCCGGCACGGTTTCATCAAGGTAGTTCAGGATCACCAGGCTTTCCTTCAGGATGCGCCCATCCGGCAGCTCAAGCACCGGCAGCGCGGTCGTGCCTTGCGTCTTGCGCAAGAGTTCGGGATCGCGCGGCCTGGTGATGTCCACCACGCGGAACTCTACCGCGTCCGGCTGGCCCTTGAGCGCAAGCAGGATCTCCAGCCGCTGGGAAAAGGGGCAGACGGGAATGTGGTGGACGATGGGCTTTTCGGACATCTCTGGTGCCTTTCCTTGATTGCCTGCAGTCCTTACTCCGCGCCGAGCGGCGGGCCGGTGAATTTCAGGTGATGCGCCCGGGCCGAGGCCTCGATCTCTGCCATGTCCTCGGGGATGCTGTACTGTCCGCGCGCCATGTCGGCGAAGAAGCCTTCGAATCCTCCGGGCGTCAGGATCACCAGATGGCGGCTCGGCTGGTCGCCGATGACGCGAAAGGTATGCTCCTTTCCGCGCGGCACGAACGCCGTCTCGCCCGGCCCCTTCACAAAGTGCGCACCCTCCAGCCAGAATTCGCACTGACCGGTCAGCAAGATGAAGACCTCGTCCTCGCGCTCATGGACATGGCGTGGCGGACCGCTGCCCGCGGGCGCCGTGGTATCGACGATCGACATGGTGCCACCTGTCGCCTCGGTCGTCAGGATCGTCTGGTAGGTGACGCCAAGCCACTCCAACACGTCTCCGGTCCGGATGGTATCCTTCATGGGTTTCCTCCCCCTTGAGAATGGGATCAACCGCCTGATCCCTGCTGACAGGACTACGTGACCGCGATACATATGATAAATCGATTGTTCCTATATCAGGTATCCATCCGATGAATTTGCGCAGCTTCGATCTGAACCTGCTTCTGGTGCTCGATGCGCTCTTGCGCGAAGGCTCCACCATCAAGGCGGGCGAGCGGGTAGGCCTGTCGCAGCCGGCGGTGTCTGCGGCGCTGGCACGGCTTCGGCATGCCCTGGATGATCCCCTGTTCATCCGCCACGGGCAGGGGATGGTTCCGACCGATTTTGCCCGGGCGCTCGCCATGCCCCTCAGGGCCGAACTGGATCGGCTGGAGGCGCTTCTGGCCCCGCCACCGACCTTTGACCCGTCGCAGGCGATGATGACCTTCCGCCTTGCCGGCAGCGACTTCTTCGGCGAACTCCTGATGCCCGCCCTCGCGCCGCAGCTGACCACAACCGCACCCGGCGTGGGTGTACAACTGGTCGATCTGGTGCCTGACAAGTATGTCGACTCGCTGGAACGCTATGAGGCCGACATCGCGCTGATCCCCGACGAAGACCTGCCGGACTGGCTGGAAAAGCGGCCGCTCTTCCGGTCGCCGTTCACCGTGATTTCGCGAAAGGACCACCCCGCGCTGACCCGGGCCGCACTTGGCCCGGGCGATGCCATGCCGCTCGACCTCTTCTGCGACCTGTCGCATGTTCTGTTCTCACCGCAGGGCAACATGAAGGCCATGACCGACACCGCCCTGGCCCGCATCGGTCGAAGCCGCCGGGTGGTCATGTCTCTGCCGACATTTGCCGGTGTCTGCCGGACCGTCAGCCGCAGCGACTGCGTCTCCATGGTGCCGCTGCAGTTCGCGCAGGCGGTGGCGGGCTATCTTGGCCTCGACCTCCATGCGCCGCCCATGCCGATGCCCAATCCCCTGATTGTCGCTGCGTGGCACCGGCGCGCCTCGGCCAATCCCGCGCATCGCTGGATGCGCGGCCTGATCGCCGGTATTCTCGAGCCGCTGGACGTGCCGGAACCGGACTGAAGGGCAGGGGATCTAGCCCAGAAGGGCCCTGACCTTTGCCACGGTGGCTTCGGCGGTAATGCCGAATTCCTGGTACAGCCGCTCCATTGGGGCCGAGGCGCCGAAAGAGGACATGCCGACGAAACCGGCCTTCGCCTCACGCCCCCGCTCGCCCAGAAGCCAGCGGTCCCAGCCTTGCCGGACACCGGCCTCGATCGCCACGCGCACCGGCCCGGCAGGCAGCACGCGCTTGCGCCAGGCTTCGTCCTGCGCCGCGAAAAGCTCCATCGATGGCATGGACACCACGCGGGTGCCGATCCCCTCGGCCTCCAGCGCAGCGCGCGCCTTCAGCGCGATCTCGACCTCGGACCCCGTCGCGATGAGGATCACCTGCCGCTTGCCCGTCGCCTCGGCCAGCACATAGGCCCCCTTGGCAACCATGTTCTGCGCGGTATGGGCCTTGCGGACCGCCGGCAGGTTCTGCCGCGACAGCGCCAGCACGGTCGGCCGGGTCTTTTCGGTCAGCGCAATCTCCCAGGCCTCGGCCACCTCGACAAGGTCCGCCGGACGGATCACCAGCGTGTTCGGCGTCGCGCGGCTGATCGCCAGATGCTCGACCGGCTGGTGGGTCGGGCCATCTTCGCCCAGACCGATCGAGTCATGCGTCATCACGTAAACGACCGGCACACCCATCAGCGCCGAAAGCCGCATCGAGGGACGGGCATAGTCGGTGAAACACATGAAGGTCCCGCCGTAAGGCCTTACACCGCCATGCAGAACCATCCCGTTCATCGCCGCTGCCATGCCATGCTCGCGGATGCCGAAATAGATGTAGCGGCCCTTGCGGTCCTCGGGCGTGAAGACGCCAAGATCTGCCGTCTTGGTGTTGTTCGAGCCGGTCAGGTCGGCCGACCCGCCGATGGTTTCCGGCAAGACCGGGTTCACAGCCGCCAACACCTTTTCGCTGGCCGCACGGGTCGCGATCTTCGGCGCATCGGCCACGGCCTGCTTCTTCACCGCGCGGATGGTCGAGGACAGCTTGGCCGGCGCCTCGCGGGAAAAGATGCGGGCGAATTCCGCCTGCTTGGCCGGGGAGAGGGCGGCCAGACGCGCGTCCCACTCGGCTCGGGCCTTGGCGCCCCGCGCGCCCAGCGACTCCCACCAGCGCTTCACGTCGCCGGGCACCTCGAACGGGCCGCCCGGCCAGCCATAGCCGTCCTTCGCCGCCTGCAGCTGCGCCTTGTCGGTCAGGGCGCCATGGCCTTTCGAGGTGTCCTGGGCCGCATGTCCCAGCGCGATATGCGTGGTGCAGGCCACAAGGGCAGGGCGGTGGCTGGCCTTGGCCGCCGTCAGCGCCCGGTCGATGTCCACCGGGTCATGCCCGTCACATTCGAAAACATCCCAGCCCGATGCCGCAAAGCGCGCCTTCTGGTCGGTCACGTCGGCAATCGAAACCTTCCCGTCGATGGTGATCCCGTTGTTGTCCCAAAGGACGATCAACCGCGAAAGCTGCTGTTTGCCCGCCAGACCGATCGCTTCCTGGCTGACGCCCTCCATCAGGCAGCCGTCGCCCGCGATGACCCAGGTGTAGTGGTCCTGCACCTTCGCCCCCCAGCGGGCGCGCAGGTTTTCCTCGGCAATCGCAAAGCCGACCGCGTTGGCAATCCCTTGGCCCAGGGGGCCGGTCGTTGTCTCGACGCCTGCCACGTGTCCGTATTCGGGATGCCCCGCCGTGATCGCGCCCCACTGCCGGAAGGCCTTGATCTGGTCCAGCGTCATGTCCTCGTACCCGGTCAGGTAGAGAAGGCTGTAGATCAGCATCGACCCGTGGCCGGCCGACAGGATGAACCGGTCGCGGTCCGGCCAGCGCGGGGCCTTGGGGTCGAACTTCAGGTGCTTCTCGAACAGGACCGTCGCCACGTCCGCCATGCCCATCGGCATGCCGGAATGCCCGGAATTCGCTGCAGCCACGGCATCCAGCGCCAGCGCGCGGATCGCGGTCGCGCGCATCCAGTGGTCGGGGTGGCGGGTGCGAAGGGTCTGGATGTCCACGGGCGGGATTCCTTTGGTCTTTGGGCGGCGTCACACGCGTCTAACCAGCGCCACAGGCAAGATCAAGCTTGCACCCCAAGGTATTGGCCGGAAAGGCCGGTCGCCTTTCCCTCGTTTCACGTTAAGATCGTTCGCGGGGACTGCGTCGGACGATTCGCAGCCACGTTCGGGATTGGTCGGTGCGGTCGGGGACGACGCGGGGAGAGTGGGTGGATGCAGGAGATTACCGAACTTGAAAAGCGGATCACGGCGGCGCTGGAGCGGATCGGCAAGGGTGTCGACCGGCTGGCGCAGCCCACGCGATCCGCATCTCAGGCCAGCGGGGCAGGCGAGGCCGCGCTGAAGGCCCGGCTCGAGGAAGAAAAGGCGCTGAATGCCCAGCTGCAGGAAAAGCTCCGCGCCGCTAAGGAGCGTGAACCGAAGGGCGATCTCCAGGACAAGATCGACCGCCTGACCCAGCAGCTTGATGTCCAGGGATTGGAGCTTCAGCGCATGCGCCGCACGGCCGCGGCGCTCCGTGACCAGCTTTCTGCCCTGCGCGCCGCCGAGGCCGCCAAGGTCGCCGACCCCAGCCTGATCAACAAGGCCATGGCGGTCGAGCTTGACGCCCTGCGCGCGCAGCGCCTGACCGAGGTGGCCGAGATCGACGAGATCCTAGCCGCCCTTGATCCCCATATCGCGGAGGCCGCACATGCCGGAGCTTGAGGTTCAGATCGGTGGACGCGGGTTCAAGGTCACCTGCCAGGACGGGCAGGAACACTTCCTGCGCTCCGCCGCCGCCATGCTCGATGCCGAGGTGGCGCCGCTTATCGGCCAGACCGCCGCGCGCCCGACCGACGTCAAGATGCTGCTGACCGCCGGCCTCATGCTGGCCGACAAGACCGCCGCTGTCGAGGACGAGCTGCGCGGCCTCCGCGCCCGGATCGCCGAGCTTGAGGCGCGGCCGACCGCCACCCGCGACGTGGCCGTCATCCCGCCCCAGGTGATCGAAACCCTCGCCGAGATCGCCGCCCGGGCCGAGGCTGTCGCCGCCCGGATGGACGAACAACGGTGATCCACCTCCGGCTGACCGGTGGTCTCTTGTTGCTCGTGGGCCTTTGCGCTTGTGTCTCCATGGAGACTGAACCGTCGGCGCGGGCCACGCCTCCCGCTTCGGGAACCGTCACCTATACCTGCGACGGCGGGCGCACCCTGGCCGTGACCTACGGGCGCGAGGGTGACGACGACATCATCACAATCAACCCGACGGGAGAAGGGAACGAGACCCTCATCTCCTTCCCCGTTGCCGAAGGCCTGGAATACTCCTGGCCCTCGGACGGCTCATATCACATCTGGGCGCTGAAAAACGGGACCGGCACGCTCAGCTACCGCGACGGCGAGCGCGGCACGACCACGCCCGTCCTGACCAACTGCCGCACCTGACCCGTCAGGCGTTCGCTTCGCGGATCTTGTCGGCAGCGGCCTTGTCGAAGGCTACGCCCTTCGCCTCGAAAAGCTGGTCCAGCTCCCCCGACAGCGTCATCTCGGTCACGATATCGCAGCCGCCGATGAACTCACCTTTCACGTAAAGCTGTGGGATCGTCGGCCAGTCGGAAAAGTCCTTGATGCCCTGCCGCACCTCGGGGTCGGCCAGCACGTTCACATCCTGGAACTCCACGCCCATATAGTTCAGCACCCCCGCCACACGGGACGAGAACCCGCATTGCGGCATCATCTTCGTGCCCTTCATGAAAAGGACGACATCGTTCGTCTCGATCGTGGTCTTGATCATGTCATGGGCGCTCATCGCCGGATCTCCTGTTCGCTATCGTCATCTGCGGCGTAATGGCCCGCCGACCCGCGGGTGGCAAGATACGAGGCCATGCGCCGCTCCATCTCGGCCCGTTCGGCCTGCCGGCGCTCGAACTCCGCGTCGACCGGCGTCTCGATGCCCTTCCTGCGCTTGCGCCGGGCCGAAAGCACCGTCACCAGCCCAATCAGCGGCAGAAGTGCCGTCACGATCCCGTTCAGTCCCGCGCCCGTCGCCATCTCAGTCCGGAGCCTTCGTCGTCAGCGCCAAGGCATGGAGCGCCCCGTTCGGACCGTCCATCCGGCCTTTCAGCGCTGCATAGACCGCGCGCTGCTGCTGGACCCGGTTCATCCCGCGAAAGCTTTCGTCGATCACTTCGGCGGCGAAATGCTGGCCATCGTCGCCTTGCACGTTGATCCGGGCCTTCGGAAAGGCCTCGCGGATCAGGGCTTCGATGTCGCGGGCTTCGATGGGCATGGGCACTCTCCTTGCACGCTGAACCTAAGCCCGAGCCCGGGCCGGTTCAAGGCCTTCCCATTCCGCCCGCAGCATCCCCATCAGCACCAGGTCCACCGGTCGGTCCAATGCGGGGCGGAACCAATGCTGGCGAAGCCGCCCTTCCTCGCGAAAGCCCGCCGCGGTGTAAAGCCGGATCGCACGCGGGTTCTCGGCGCTCGCATCGAGCCAGACCCGCGCCGCACAAAGCTTCTGGAAGGCATGGTCCACCAGCGCGCGAAAGAAGACTGCGCCGTTGCCACCTCCCGCCCGGTCCAGCGCGATGCGGAACAGCTCGACGACGCCACCCGGCTTGCCGATCTGGCGAAAGACCGCAAAGCCCCGGGCCGAGCCGCCCTCCCAGATCAGCACCTCGGCATCCGCCGCGTCGATCCAGTGCATCAGTTCCGCCTCGTCACTGTCGCCGATGAAGGGCGCATAGTCCGACCGCGTGGTCAGGCTGCGGATGAACGCGATGTCCCCTCCCGTCGCCTGCCGCAGCATCAGACGCCAAGCGCCTTGGCAAAGGCGGTGCGATAGCGCTGCGAAAGCTCGGCCATCGGTGCCGTCTCATGGCCAAGGCCCAGGGTCGCGCCACCGAATCGGCCCGCTACTGTCACCGGAACCCCGGCTGTACTGGCTGCCGCCTGCAGCGCCGCAAGGTCCGCGGGGTGCAGGGCCAAAAGGTAACGCGCCTGATCCTCACCGAAGAGGGTCGGCAGATCGCCCGCCTCCAGCGTCACGCCAAGACCGGCACCTTCCGCCATCTCGAAGGCCGCAAGCGCAAGGCCCCCGTCGCTCAGGTCGGTGCAGGCGCGGATCAGCGCGCGGTTCGCCCGCACGAATTCGCCATGGGCAAGCTCGGCTTGCAGGCTGACGGGCGGGGCGTCGCCCGCCTCGATCCCGAAGGCCTCGGCCAGCAGCGCCGACTGGCCCAGATGGCCCTTCGTCGCGCCGATCACAACGGCAAGGTCGCCCTCCGCGGGCCGCCCGGCGATCAACTCGTCCAGGCTGGTCAGAATCCCCACCGCCCCGATGGTCGGGGTCGGCAGGATGCCCTTGCCGTCCGTCTCGTTGTAAAGGCTCACGTTCCCCGACACGATCGGCATGTCCAGGGCGGCACAGGCCGCCCCGATGCCTTTGATCGCGCCGACGAACTGGCCCATGATCTCGGGCTTTTCCGGGTTGCCGAAATTGAGGTTGTCGGTCGTGGCCAAGGGGCGCGCGCCGACGGCGCAGAGGTTCCGGTAGGCCTCGGCCACCGCCTGTTTGCCGCCCTCGAAGGGGTTCGCCTTCACATAGCGGGGGGTCACGTCGCTGGTGAAGGCCAGCGCCTTACCGGTGCCATGCACGCGCACCACGCCAGCACCCGCGCCCGGTGCCACCACCGTATCGGCCCCCACCTGACTGTCATACTGCTCCCAGACCCAGGACTTGTGGGCGTAAGAGGGGCTGCCGATCAGCGCCAGCAGCCCCGCCAGCGCCGAAAGCTCCGGCACCTCGCCCAGGGGCGCCGGGGCAGGGGTCTCGATCCACGGGCGGTCATACTCCGGCGCGGACGAGGCGAGCTTCGACAGCGGCAGGTCCGCCTTCACCTCGTTGCCGTGCAGGATCAGGAAGCGGTCCTCGGGGATCGTCTCGCCGACGATGGCAAAGTCGAGGTCCCATTTACGGAAGATCGCCCGCGCGGTTTCCTCAAGCTCCGGCTTCAGCACCATGAGCATCCGCTCCTGGCTTTCCGACAGCATCATCTCGTAAGCGGTCATGTTGGTTTCGCGCTGGGGCACGTCGTCAAGCTGCAACTTGATGCCAAGGCCGCCTTTGTCGCCCATTTCGACCGCCGAACAGGTCAGACCAGCCGCTCCCATGTCCTGAATGGAAATGACCGCGCCACTGGCCATCAGCTCCAGACACGCCTCCAGAAGCCGCTTTTCAGTGAAGGGGTCACCGACCTGCACCGTGGGGCGCTTTTCCTCGATCGTGTCGTCGAACTCGGCGGACGCCATTGTTGCCCCGCCCACACCGTCACGGCCCGTCTTGGCGCCAAGGTAGACCACCGGCATGCCCACGCCCGACGCCACCGAATAGAAGATCTTGTCCGCATCGGCGAGGCCTGCGGCAAAGGCATTGACCAAACAGTTGCCGTTGTAGCTGGCGTGGAACCGCACCTCACCGCCAACCGTCGGCACGCCGAAAGCATTGCCATAGCCGCCGACACCCTCGACCACGCCCTGCACCAGACGCCGGGTCTTGGGGTGATCCGGCAGACCAAAGCTCAGCGCGTTCATTGCCGCGATCGGCCGCGCGCCCATGGTGAATACGTCACGCAGGATGCCGCCCACGCCCGTCGCAGCGCCCTGATAAGGCTCGATATAGGACGGGTGGTTGTGGCTCTCCATCTTGAAGATGACCGCCTGCCCATCGCCGATATCAACGACCCCGGCATTCTCGCCCGGCCCGCAGATCACCTGCGGCCCGGTCGTCGGCAGGGTGCGAAGCCACTTCTTGGAGGATTTGTAGGAACAATGCTCGTTCCACATCGCCGAGAAGATGCCAAGTTCGGTGAACGAAGGCTCCCGCCCGATAATCCCCAGAAGCCGCTCGTATTCGTCCGGCTTCAGCCCATGGGCGGCAACCAACTCGGGCGTGATCGCGGGTTCGGACATGGGGCAGGCCTCCGTCAGGTTTGGCCAGCCTCATAGGCGATGCGGGCGGGCAGGGGAAGCACCTGCAACCGGGCCAAAAACTTTTCGATAAAAATTTTGAGGCGTCTGTCGAAAACGGCAAAGTGCCGACGTCCTTTGTGTATCGATGTGGTCATGACTGCCCTCAGGTCTGCAAACGCCAGGCACCAGCAGCCTTGAACGCATCGCCAGCGGCCTCTGCCGCGCCCACGCAACCAAGGAACGAACCGATGAAATACATGATCCTGATCTACGCCGATCCCGCGAACGAACCCGCCTGGGGCACCCCGGCCTTCGACGCCTGGGTTGCAGGCTATGGCAGCCTGAATGCCAAGCTCGCTGCAGACGGCATCCCGGCCTCCGGTTCTGGCCTGCAAGGGGTGGCCACGGCCACCTCGGTGCGTGTGCGGGGCGGCAAGGTGGAGACGATGGACGGCCCCTTCGCTGAAACCAAGGAGCATCTTGGCGGCTACTATGTGATCGACGTGCCCGACCTCGACGCCGCCCTGCGCTACGCGGCACTCGTGCCCTCGGCCCCTTTCGGCACGGTCGAGGTGCGCCCGGTCGTGGAAACCACGGTCATGGAAAACAGGGTCGCCTGACATGCCCGGTGCCGCCGGGGTCGACCCCGTCATCCAGGAAACCCTCGACCTGGTCATGCGCCAGGACCGGGGCCGGCTTCTGGCGGCACTGATCGCCCGTCTGCGCGACTTCCAGCTCGCCGAGGATGCGCTGCACGAGGCGCTGGAATCCGCGCTGGTTCACTGGGACCGGTCGGGGATTCCCGCCTCGCCGCAGGGCTGGCTCCTCAAGGTCGCGCTGCGCAAGGCCATCGACCGGATCCGCAGCACCGCGCGCGCCGCCCGCAAGACGGCCGATCTCGCCCTTCTTGCCAGGGACGAAGCCGATGACACTGAGCCCGAGATGATCCCCGACGACCGCCTCCGGCTGATCTTCACCTGCTGCCACCCGGCGCTTGACCCGAAGTCGCGCGTCGCCCTCACGCTCCGCACCCTCGGCGGCCTCACCACCGCCGAGATCGCCCGGGCCTTCCTCGATGCCGAGCCAACGATGGGCCAGCGCCTCTCCCGTGCCAAGGCCAAGATCGCCGCCGCCGGCATTCCCTTCCGCGTGCCCGGCCCCGAGGATTGGCCCGACCGGCTCAACTCCGTCCTGACCGTGATCTACCTGATCTTCAACGCCGGCTACACCGTCGGCCCCGGCGCCGGGCGTGATCTCTGCGACGAGGCGATCTTTCTTGCCCGCATGCTCAACGATCTTCGCCCCGCCGAACCCGAGGTCGAGGGCGCCCTTGCCCTCCTTCTCCTCACCCACGCCCGCCGCGCCGCGCGCATCGGTGCGGATGGCGAGACCATCGCCCTGACCGGCCAGAACCCAAGGCTCTGGGATCACGCCATGCAGGACGAAGGCCGCGCAATGCTTGATCTCGCCCTGACCCGCGCCGCACCCGGCCCCTTCCAGATCAAGGCCGCCATCGCCGCCTGCCAGTCGCAGGTCCCGCCCGACTGGCCGCAGATCGCCGCCCTATACGCAGCACTCCATCGCCACGAGCCGACGCCGGTGGTCCGGCTGAACCATGCCGTCGCCCTCGCGGAATCAGGCGATCCTGCTGCCGCCCTGCCGATATTGACCGCGCTTGCCCCCGACCTTGCCGACTACCAGCCCTACCACGCCGCCAGTGCCGATCTCCTCGCGCGCACCGGTCAGACCGCCGCCGCCCTCGAAGCCTATGCCCGCGCCATCGACCTCGCCGCCTCACGCGCCGACGCGGCCTTCCTGACCCGCCGACGCGACCGGCTGCTATCGTAAAAAAAAGGCCGAGCTTTCGCTCGGCCAAGTCCAACAGGGAGGTACGAAGAAACGAGAGCAGGCTCATCGTCGCTTCGAGCGCTCAGATAGTGCTCTGTGTTTACGCAAACAAGTATTGGCCGCCCGCAAATTCGGCAATCCTGATATGCAAATGCTGCATGGCAGCAATCCACAGCCGTCAGGCCGCCTCTTCCTGCTGCCGCCGGCGGTAGGTCATGATCTCGTCGGTCACGAAATCCCGGAAGGCCGCCACGCGCTTGGAATGCCGCAGTTCCTCAGGGTATGCCAGGAATACCGGCACTTCCGCGCTTTGCACATCCTCCAGCACCCGCACCAGGTTCGGGAAATCCTCGGTGATGTAGTCGGGCAGGACCCCGATGCCGAGGTGGTTCAGCACCGCCTGCAGCACCCCGAAATAGTTGTTCACCGTCAGGGTGGACGGGATGTCATGGCTCATCAGCTCCTGCACCAGAAGCGCGCCGGCCGCCACCTGCGGCGTGCCTGCATGCTGGCTGATCAGCCGGTGCTGGGAAAAATCATCCATGGTCAGGGGCGTGCCATTCGCCGCCAGATACTCCGGTGTCGCGTAAAGCCGCATCTTGATGTTCATCAGGCGCTTCCGGATCAGGTCGGCCTGGCTGGGCTCCTTCATCCGGATCGCCACATCCGCCTCGCGCATCGGCAGGTCAAGGACGCGCTCTTCCAGCATCAGGTCGATTTTCAGCGCGGGGTACTTCTCGTAAAGCCGGGCCAGCCGCGGGGCCAGCCACAGCGTGCCGAACCCCGTGGTCGTCGTCACCCGCAACTCGCCGAAAACCTCGTCCTCGCTGTCACGGATCCGCGCCGCCGTGGCATCCAGCCGTTTCACCATGGCTTGCGTCGCGTCGAACAGAAGCTCGCCCTGCTCGGTCAGGATCAGCCCCCGCGCATGGCGGTGGAACAGCGTGACCGACAGGCTTTCCTCCAGCGCCCGGATCTGCCGGCTGACGGCCGACTGGCTCAGGTGCAGGACATCCCCGGCATGGGTCAGACTGCCTTTCTCCGCCACTGCGTGAAAGATCCTCAGCTTGTCCCAATCCATGACCGTCCCCTCGAAATGCGCCGCCACACTAGCATGCCCTCGCGCAGATAAGGAAATCCGAACGCATTTAAAGACACGCCTCCGTCATTCCTTGGCCGCCATGGGCCTTTCGCGGCTCTCGCCTCCGTCCTATGATCCCGGTGATGCCTCATGCACGGGCATGGGCGCGGGGTCGGGGCACAAGGGGCAGGCATGGCGGTTGGCATCTTCGATTCGGGGCTCGGCGGCCTGACTGTTCTTGATGCGGTGACAAAGCGGCTTCCTGACGTGCCCTTTGTCTATTTCGGCGACAATGCCCATGCGCCCTACGGCGTCCGCACCGCCGACGACATCTTCAACCTCACCTGCGCCGCCACCGAACGCCTCTGGGCCGAAGGTTGCGACCTCGTGATCCTCGCCTGCAACACCGCCTCCGCCGCCGCGCTGAAGCGGATGCAGGAAACCTGGGTTCCGGCCGACAAGCGCGTCCTCGGCGTCTTCGTGCCCCTGATCGAGGCGCTGACCGAACGCCAGTGGGGCGACAACTCCCCCCCGCGCGAGGTCGCCGTGAAACACGTGGCCCTCTTCGCCACGCCCGCCACCGTCGCCTCCCGAGCCTTCCAGCGCGAGTTGGCCTTCCGCGCGATCGGCGTCGATGTCGAGGCGCAGCCATGCGGCGGTGTCGTCGATGCGATCGAGCAGGGCGACGAAATCCTTGCCGAAGCCCTCGTCCGCAGCCATGTCGAGGCGCTGAAGCGCCGGATGCCGATGCCCGAGGCGGCAATCCTCGGCTGCACGCATTATCCCTTGATGGAAAAGGTCTTCCAGGATGCGCTGGGGCAGGGAGTCAGGGTCTATTCCCAGGCCAACCTCGTGGCTGAATCGCTTGCCGACTACCTCGTCCGCCGGCCCCAGTTCGCCGGTACCGGGACGGAGTCGAAGTTCCTGACCACGGGCGATCCCGCCTCTGTCTCGAACAAGGCCACGCAGTTCCTTCGCCGCAGGATTACCTTCGAGGCCGCCTGATGCTCTCTCTCGCCGCCTGGCGTGCCGAGCGTATTGCCGATCTGACCGGCCCGGATGGCTGGCTGAACCTCGTCGCCCGGATCGACCTTGCCCCCGGCCGGTTTCAGGTTGGCAAGGGCCAAGAGGTGCAACTGCCCTCCGGCCCCGACCTTCTCGGGACGCTGGAGATAACCGCGACCGGCGCAACCTTCGCCCGCCCGGGTAAGGACGCGCAGCCCTTCCAACCCGTCCCCGATGCTTTCCCTCAGCTGCGCGTCGATCCGTTCATCCTGGAACTGCACACCGTAGATGGCATCCCGGCGTTGCGGGTCCGCGATCTGACCCTTGAACCGCAGGTCCAGCTTCGCACCTTTCCGGACAACCCGGACTGGATCATCCGCGCCAAGTGGGAAAGCTTTGCCCCGCAAACGACTGAAATCGCGATGAAAGGCGGCACGGTCGCCTCCGTCACCATCACCCACCGGGCCAGTTTCCAGCATCAGGGCGCATCCGTCCATCTGACGCCGACGCATGTGAAATCCGGAAAGCCGATGTTCGTCTTCCGCGACGCTACGGCTGGTGAGACCTACCCAGCCTGCCGCTTCCTTTATGGTGAGGATCCGTCGGAAACCGAGATCACGCTCGACTTCAACCGCGCCATCTCGCCCCCTTGCGCCTTCACCGATTTCGCCGTCTGCCCCCTGCCGCCGCCCGGCAACATCCTGCCGTTCCGCATCGAAGCTGGCGAGTTGGCCCCGTAGGTCGGGCTTCAGATCGACTCGCTTCTCCACCGGGACGCGGCGCGAGCGACCCAAGACCGGGTGCGCTACAGCGCACCACCCTCACCCCCGCATCGCCCCATACGCAAAGCGATAGGCCAGCGCCACGCCGCCCGCACCGCCGACGATGTTGCCCAGTGTCACCCAAAAGAGGTTCCCGACAACCCCGGCCATCGTTGCCTCCGACCCGGCCCAAAGCCCCGCCGGAAACAGGAACATGTTCGCCACCGAATGCTCCAGTCCCAGGGCGACAAAGGCCGTCACCGGCCAGAGGACCCCAAGGATCTTGTCCGTTGCCGTCCGCGCCGCAAAGCTCAGCCAGACCGCAAGACAGACGAGCGCATTGCACAAGGCCCCGCGCACAAATGCCTCCAGCGGCGTCAGCCCCGCCTTGGCGGTCGCGGCCCGGGCCGCGCTTTCGCCCATCGGACCATCCAAGAGGCCCGAGAGGCCGAAGGCCAACGCGAGTCCCACCGCCCCGGCAAGGTTGCCAAGGTAGACCACCGCCCAGTTGTGGATCAGGGCACCTGGCGTGATCCGCCGGTCCACCGCCGCCATCACCATCAGCGCATTCCCGGTGAAAAGCTCGGCACCGCCCACGACGACAAGGATCAGCCCCAGCGAAAAGACTACGCCTCCCAACACCCGTTGCGGGCCGAAGGCGGGGTCGGCGCCCGCCATCGCGACGCACCAGAATGCCGACCCGAACCCGATGAAGGCCCCCGCCAGCATCGCCAGCGTCGCCATCCGGTGCAGGGGCAGGGCGGCCTTGGCAACCCCCGCCGTCTCGATCAGCGCGGCTATCTCGGCGGGTTTGTAGGCGTCATTGCTCTCTGTTGGCATCACGGATCCCCCCGGGGCCAGCATAGGCCTTTGCTCCCGCCAACAAAGCGAAAAGGCACGCCCTGCGGCGTGCCTTTCCAAACCTTTCCAAGTCCTAAATGTCCACGCTCAAGTTTCTGTAATCATTCGACTTTCAGAAACTGACCACTGTGGTCACCTCAGTCCTTGGCGCGTTCAACGTAAGAGTCGTCGTCCGTGTTGATGACGATCCGCGTGCCCGGCCCGATATGGGGCGGCACCATGACCCGCAGGCCGTTGTCGGTGATCGCCGGCTTGTAGGAGGACGATGCCGTCTGCCCCTTGGTGACCGGCTCGGTCTCGACGATCTCGACGGTGATCTTCTGCGGGACTTCCAGCGCGATCGGCACCCCCTCGAAGGTCTTCACGTAGCAGCGCATCCCTTCCTGAAGGTAGGGCTTGTTCGCCCCCATCACGTCCTCGGTGACGACGACCTGCTCGTAGGTGGTTGGTTCCATGAAGTGGAACCCCTCGCCGTCCTCGTAAAGGTAGTCATATTCCCGCTCGTCCACGGTGGCCTTCTCGACCATCTCGGTCGTCCGCCAGCGTTCCGAGACCTTCACCCCGTCCGAAATCCGGCGCATGTCGACCGAGGTGGTCGGGGTGCCCTTTCCGGGGTGGAAGTTCGAGGCGGTCAGCACGACGTAGAGCTTGCCGTCCATCTCGACGACGTTGCCCTTGCGGAGCGAGGAGGCGATGACTTTCAAAGGTCGGGTCCTTGTTATATCGGGGACCGGTCCCGGGGACCGGCATCTGCCCGCGCCCGTAACCCATCCCGACCGGAATTTCCAGATGAATCCCTCTTCTTCCTGGTGGAACCCCTCCCGCCACGCCGACCGCCGCCCAGTCCTGATGGCCCGCAACCGCATCCAGGCGGCGATCCGGGGGTGGCTGGCAGGGGAGGGGTTCACCGAAGTCGACCCCGCCGCCCTTGCGATCAGCCCGGGGAACGAGGCCCACCTGCACGGCTTCCGGACCGAGGCGATCGGGAACGACGGGCTGCCCCGGACCCTTTACCTCCATACCTCGCCCGAGTTTGCGATGAAGAAGCTGCTCACTGCGGGGGAGACCCGGATCCATGCCTTCTCCCACGTCTGGCGGAACCGGGAGCGGGGGGCGCTGCATTCCCCCGAGTTCACGATGCTTGAGTGGTACCGGGCGGGCGAGGGGTATGAGACCCTGATGGCCGACACGATGACCTTCCTTCGCCTGGCGGCGCGGGAGGCTGGGGCGGAGGTCCTGCGGTTCCGCGACCGGACCTGCGACCCCTTTCAGGAGCCCGAACGGCTGTCGGTGGCCGAGGCTTTCGCGAGGCATGCGGGGGTGAACCTTCTGGCCTCAATCCGGGGGGATGGGTCGACGGATGCGGGCATCCTCGGGGCCGCGCTGGACCGGGCGGGCGTCCGGCGGGCCGAGGATGACACCTGGTCGGACATGCTGAGCCGGGTCTTGTCGGAGAAGGTGGAGCCGCACCTTGGGCAGGGCAAAGTGACGATCCTGGATCACTACCCCGCCGCCGAGGCGGCGCTGGCCCGGAAGGTGCCGGGGGACGCCCGGGTGGCGGAGCGGTTCGAGGTCTATGCCTGCGGGGTGGAGCTTGCGAACGGGTTCGGGGAGCTGACCGACCCGAGGGAGCAGCGGCGGCGGTTCGAGGCGGAGATGGCCGAAAAGGCGCGGGTCTATGGGGAGACCTATCCTCTGGACGAGGATTTCCTGGCGGCGCTGGAAGGAATGCCCCCGGCCTCGGGGATCGCGCTCGGGTTCGACCGGCTGGTGATGCTCGCTACGGGGGCGCCGCGGATCGACGACGTGATGTGGACCCCGGTGCCGTGAGCTGACCACAGTGGTCATTTTCGGATAACTGTGCAATATCAGATATTTGTAGGTTTCCTTTAGGGTTTCCTTAACGTTTGACCGCGTGATCCGGAAGCAGGATGAGCGCTGACGCGCGAGCCTTTTGTCTCGTCGTCGGCCTTCGCCTCCTCCTCGGCAGTTGGGGGCGCTTCGCCCCCCCATGCCATTGGTTTCTCGAACCAGTGGCGAACCCAATGGCATACCCCGAGGATACTTGTACAGAAAGGAAGGACGGGCCGGTCCGGTCTTGCACTTGGTCCGGCATGGGCGCAAAGAGGGCGCGTTTCTTTCTGGGGAGCTTTCGCCATGACCCACCGTATCGCAATCCTTGGGGCCTCGGGCTATACGGGCGCGGAACTGGTGCGCCTGATCGCCACCCATCCCGACATGCGCATCGTGGCCCTGTCAGCGGACCGGAAGGCGGGCATGGCGATGGCGGAGGTCTTTCCGTTCCTGCGGCACCTCGATTTGCCGAGGCTCGTGAAGATCGACGAGATCGACTTTTCGGGCGTCGACCTCTGCTTCTGCGCCCTGCCGCATGCGACGACGCAGGAAGTCGTCGCGAAACTGCCGCGCGACCTGAGAATCGTCGACCTTTCCGCCGATTTCCGGCTGCGCGACCCGGCGGAATACGCGAAATGGTACGGCCAGCCCCATGCGGCGGTCGATCTGCAGAAAGAGGCGGTCTACGGGCTGACTGAGTTCTACCGCGACGAGATCAGGAGCGCGCGGCTGGTGGCCGGCACCGGCTGCAATGCGGCCACCGGGCAGTTTGCCCTGCGGCCCTTGATCGCAGCGGGCGTCATCGACCTTGATGACATCCTGATCGACCTGAAGGCGGGCGTCTCTGGCGCGGGGCGGAGCCTGAAAGAGAACCTGCTGCACGCGGAACTCTCCGGCGGCACGCATGCCTATTCGGCGGGTGGCAAGCATCGGCATCTGGGCGAGTTCGACCAGGAATTCTCGAAGGTCGCGGGGCGGCCGGTGCAGGTGCAGTTTACGCCGCATCTTCTGCCGATGAACCGGGGGATCCTTGCCACGGTCTATGTCAAGGGTGATGCGAAGATCGTCCATCAGACGCTTGAAAAGGCTTATGAAAACGAGCCGTTCCTTGAGGTGTTGCCGTTCGGCGCGTTGCCGTCGACCCGCGACATCGCCGGATCGAACTTCTGCCATCTGGGCGTGATCGGGGACCGGCTTCCGGGGCGCGCCGTGGTGGTGGCGGTGCTGGACAACCTGACCAAGGGAAGCTCGGGGCAGGCGATCCAGAACGCGAACCTGATGCTGGGACTGCCGGAGACCGCCGGACTGATGCTGGCGCCGGTCTTTCCGTGAGAGATGGGGAGCCGGGCTAAAGCCCGGCCTACGGGTCGCGCGGGGCTTGACCGGGATCAAGGCATGCCCACTTAAGGGGCGAGATAGAGAGGCCCGGACGCAGAGGGACGACAGACATGGCAGGCAAGCAGGAATTCCGGGGGATGAAGGGGCTGAAGAAACAGCGCCGCATCCAGATCATCGCGCTTGCGACCGTGGCGCTGCTGTCCGCCTTTACGGTGATCTGGCTTTTCGTGCCGGCGTCGGCGATCAACTTCTTCCGCAGTCCGACCGAAGTGGTGACCGCGCCGCCGCCCCCTGAAGAGGTCTTCCGCATCGGTGGGCTGGTTCTTGAAGGGTCGATCGTGCGGGGCGAAGGTGCCACCGTGCGGTTCGAGGTGACCGACCGCAACGAAAGCGTGCCGGTGACCTATACGGGCGTGCTGCCTGACCTTTTCAACGAAGGCGAGGGAATGGTGGCGCTTGGCCGCATGGAAGGCGACACCTTCGTTGCCTCCGAGGTCCTGGCACGGCATGACGAGACCTACATGCCGAAGGAGGTTGTTGACGCGCTGAAGGAACAGGGCGTCTACAAGGACCCGAACGCCCAGCCGGAAAGCTGATCGCGCTAGGGCACGATTTTTCTCCGAAAAATCGGGGTCTTGCCCGGCGCGCGCCCGGGCAGGGTAGCGTTAATCGCGTTCCGGCAGGCTTTTCCCGCCAGAGGGGAGAGGCCGCATGCCGGACGTTCGTCAGATTGCCGAAGAGATCGTCGCCCGCGAGGGCGGTTTCGTGAACGACCCCGACGATCCCGGCGGGGCCACCAACCACGGGGTCACGATCCACACGCTGCGACGTCTTGGGATCGACGTGAACCGCGATACGCGGATCGACGTGGCCGATGTGCGGGCGCTCAGCCGGACGCAGGCGGTGGAAATCTACCTCGAGCATTACTTCAGGCGCCCTGGGATCGCGGCCCTGCCCGAGGTGCTGCAGGCATCGGTCTTCGACATGCATGTCAACGCGGGCGCCAATGCGGTGAAGATCCTGCAGCGGCTTCTGACCGACATGGGCTTTCCTTGCGACCCGGACGGCCAGATCGGGCCGCAGACGATCCGCGCCGCGGCACTGGCCTTCGACGCAGCGCCGTCGCATCTTGCCGATGCCTACGGGATCGCGCGACGGAATTACTACTACGCGCTTGGCGACCAGCGTCCGGCCAGCCGGAAGTTCGCCCGGCGCAGGGATGGCGGCAAGGGCGGCTGGATCACGCGGGCGGAAGAGTTCATCTCGCCCCGCTATCACCTGACCGAGGCCCAGCATCGCGCGCGGGTGGCCGCATGGGCGTGATCGGCAAGTTGGTGGGCGCACCCGGGGCGGTGACGGCCCTTGGCGAGGCGGCGGAAGGGCTGGCCGAGGTCTTCGTGCCCTCGGCCACCCGGCGGATGGAGCTGTCGGCCGAGGCGCAGATGGCGGCCTTGCGCCAGCTGGGTGAGGAGTACCAGCACCCGGCACTCAGCTGGTTCGACCGGATGGTGAACGGCCTCAACCGGTTGCCGCGGCCCTTGCTGGCCTTCGGGACGCTGGGGCTTTTCGTCTATGCGATGGTCGACCCGCGGGCCTTTGCGGAGCGGATGGTGGGCCTGAATGCGGTGCCTGAGCCGCTCTGGTGGCTTCTGGGCGCGATCGTCGCCTTCTACTTCGGCGCGCGCGAGACGCATTACTTCCGCAGCCGGGCGGTCGTGTCGCCCTTTGCCGGGGCGGCGGGGCCGCCGGAAGGCAATGCGGCGTTGGAGGATTGGCGGCGCGCGTGACGCATCCTTGACCGGGACCAAGGGCTCTGGCATGGCCTTCCGGGTGAAAGGATGTGATCAAATGAACCTCTTCGCCGATATCCGTGAGCTTGTGGTGGCCGAAGTCGAGGCGCTGATGGCCGATGGCGTGCTGCCTGCGGGGCTGGACCTTGCGCAGGTGGCGGTCGAGCCGCCGCGCGATGCGGGCCATGGCGAGATGGCGACGAATGCCGCGATGGTGCTGGCGAAGCCGGCGGGCATGGCCCCCCGAGCGATCGCCGATGCACTGGCGGCGCGGCTGATGGAGGATCCGCGCGTGGCGGGGGCCGATGTGGCGGGGCCGGGGTTCCTGAACCTACGGCTGGAGCCTGCGGCCTGGCAGGGCCTCGTGCGCGAGGTGCTGGAGCAGGGGACCGGGTATGGCCGGTCCTCATTGGGTGCGGGGCGCAAGGTGAACGTGGAGTTCGTCAGCGCCAACCCGACGGGGCCGATGCATGTGGCGCATGCGCGTGGCGCGGTCGTGGGCGATGCGCTGGCGGCACTCCTGGACTTCGCGGGCTATGCGGTCACGCGGGAGTATTACATCAATGATGGCGGCGGGCAGGTCGATGTGCTGGCACGGTCGGCCTATGAGCGTTACCGCGAG
This sequence comes from Tabrizicola sp. T46, assembly GCF_057219895.1. NCBI lineage: Bacteria > Pseudomonadati > Pseudomonadota > Alphaproteobacteria > Rhodobacterales > Paracoccaceae > Tabrizicola > Tabrizicola sp. T46. Next base: position 488,073 of record NZ_JBXVVV010000003.1, on the reverse strand, counting down.
GCGCATGGCCTTTCGCCCGAGATCGCCGAGGGGCTTTACCCGGGCGACTACCTGATCCCGGTCGGCGAGGCGCTGAAGGAAAAGTACGGAGACAGCCTGCTCGACAAGGGCGAGCAGCACTGGCTGGCCGATGTGCGGACCTTTGCCACCGACATGATGATGCAGGTGATCCGCGAGGATCTGGCGGCGCTCGGGGTGACGATGGACGTCTACTCCAGCGAGAAGGCGCTTTACGGCACGGGGCAGATCGAGGCGGCGATCGACCGGCTGCGCGCGGCGGGGCTGATCTACGAGGGCGTGCTCGAGCCGCCGAAGGGCAAGGCGCCCGAGGATTGGGAGCCGCGCGAGCAGACGCTGTTCCGCTCGACCGACTTCGGCGATGACGTGGACCGGCCGGTGAAGAAGTCGGACGGGTCCTGGACCTATTTCGCGCCCGACATTGCCTATCACTACAACAAGGTGCAGCGCGGGTTCGACGAGCTGATCAACATCTTCGGCGCGGACCATTCTGGCTATGTGAAGCGGCTGAAGGCCGTGGTCGGCGCGCTGTCGGACAACAGGGTGAGCCTCGATATCAAGCTGATCCAGCTGGTGAAGCTTCTGAAGGGCGGCCAGATCGTCAAGATGTCGAAGCGGGCGGGTACGTTCGTCACGCTGCGCGACCTGATCGACGAGGTGGGGCCGGATGTCGTGCGTTTCGTGATGCTGACGCGGAAGAATGACGTCGCGCTCGACTTCGACTTCGACAAGGTGACCGAGCAGTCGAAGGACAACCCGGTCTTCTACGTCCAGTATGCCAATGCCCGCGTGAACTCGATCCTGCGGAAGGCGCGCGAGGCGGGGCTGGACGTGTCGGATGCGGCACTGGCGCAGGCACATCTTGGCCATCTGGGCCACGCGGCCGAGCTTGAGGTCATCCGCAAGCTGGGTGAATGGCCGCGGCTGGTGGAAATCGCCGCCAAGGGGCATGAGCCGCACCGGGTGGCCTTCTACCTTTACGAGCTCGCCTCGGACTTCCACGGCCTGTGGAACAAGGGCAACGATGACGACAGCTTGCGGTTCCTGCAGGGCGATACTGCAATCTCTGCGGCAAAAATCGCGCTTGCCCGGGCCGTGGGCGTTGTCATTTGCGCAGGTCTTGGTATCCTTGGCGTCACCCCGGTCGAGGAAATGCGCTGACGCAAGGCGCCCCGCCCGAGGTGAGGCGCGAATGCAGGGGCGGACGAACCGCCTCGCAGGCAGGGGCAGCGACAATGGCGGATGCAGACTATGACGGTCTTCGGGGTGGTGTCTCGCACGACGGGCGCGAGCCTTTCCTGACAGCGGAAAAGACAGAGCGATACCTGCGTCTTGCTGGGGGTGTCTGCTCGCTCGCGCTGGTTGCGGGCTTTGCCGTCTGGGGCTACCGCCTTGCCGTGCGCGACGTGATGGGCGTGCCGGTGATCCAGGCGCTGGATGGGCCGATGCGGATCGCGCCGGAGGACCCCGGCGGAGAGATTGCCGATCACCAGGGACTTGCGGTCAACGACGTGGCGGCCGTTGGCATCGCAGCCCCGCTGCCCGAGCGCCTTACGCTGGCCCCCCGCCCGCAGGACCTGACCGAAGAAGACGTTCCCGGTCTTGCCGGGATGGCCCAGCCCGCCTTGCCCGTCTCGGCCCCCGGACAGGTGGAGCCGGGCGGGGCGGACCTTGCCTTGGCGGCGGCACCGCAGACCGAAAGCGCCAGTCCGACCGAACTTGCCGTCGATGCGGCGATTGCAGAGGCGCTGGGGCTGACACCCGAGGATGTGGGCGTTGCCGACGATCTGGCCGTGGCCGGAGAGATGGCCGCCGCCGATGCCATTGAAGGTCCGGTGCTGGAAGACCTTGCCGCCGAACCGGCGCCCGAGGGGGCGATCGTTGTCTCACCTCGCCCGCGGTCACGTCCTTCGGTCACCGCAGCCACTGCTTCGGCCCCGGCGGAAACCGTCGCTCCCGAGGCGCTTGCCGGACTTGCCGAGATCGATCCGGCCACGATCCCGGTCGGCACCCGGCTGGTCCAGTTCGGGACCTTCAACACGGCTGACGAGGCACGGGCGGAATGGGTCCGGCTGCAGGGCAGCTTTGGCGAACTGATGACCGACAAGGGCCTTGTCCTGCAACCGGCGACAAGTGGCGGGCGCACCTTCTTTCGCCTGCGTGCCACCGGCTTTGAGGGCGAGGATGACGCGCGCCGCTTCTGCGCGGCCTTCGTCGCTCAGGACATGACCTGCATTCCGGTCCCGCAGAGATGAGCGGTATCGGCCGCGGGGCGGTGATCTTCGGCTGCGCTGGTCCCGTGCTTCTGCCCGAAGAAGCAGCTTTCTTCCGCGACGTCGACCCTTTCGGCTTCATCCTTTTTGCCCGCAATGTCGAGACGCCGGACCAGCTGCGCCGCCTGACGGGCGACCTTCGCGCGGCTGTCGGGCGTGATGCGCCGATCCTTGTCGATCAGGAGGGTGGTCGCGTCCAGCGCCTGCGGGCGCCGCACTGGCGTGAATGGGAGCCGCCCTTTGACACCGTCGCCTCCGCCCGATCGGTCGAGGCTGCCGAGGCGTCGATGCGCGCCCGCGCCACGGTGATTGCTGCGGAACTCCGGGCCGTGGGAATCGACGCGGATTGCGCCCCCCTGGGCGATGTCGCCCGGCCCGCGACCCATCCGTTCCTTCGGAACCGCTGTTATGGCAGCGACCCCGAGACGGTGACCCGGATCGCCCGGGCCGTGGCCGAAGGGCTGATGGCGGGCGGTGTCCTGCCGGTCATGAAGCACCTGCCGGGGCATGGGCTGAGCCATGTCGACACCCACCACGATCTGCCGACGGTTTATCAGCCGCTGGAAGAGCTTGACCGCATCGACTTTGCCCCGTTCCGGGCACTGGCCGATCTGCCGATGGCGATGACCGCGCATCTGGTCTTTTCCGGGATCGATCCGGACTTGCCCGCGACGCAAAGCCCGAAGATGATCGGGCTGATACGCGACCGGATCGGCTTCCGGGGCCTGTTGATGAGCGACGATCTGAACATGCAGGCCCTGAAGGGCAGCCTCGGGGACCGGACGCGGGCCACGATTGCGGCCGGCGTCGATATCGCGCTGCATTGCAAGGGCGATATGGCCGAGATGGTCGAAGTCGCTGCGGCGGCAGGCGAGATGACCCCGGCGGCAGAGGCCCGGGCGCGGGCGGCGGTCGCTGCGCGTCCGAAGGCGGGTGTCGCGCTGGACGACGCCCTTGCGGGCCTTGCGCATGGCTGAGGACGACTGGGACCGTCCCGAGCGGCTGACGACCGAGGACCGGCTTGCCTCGGAGGCGCTGATCGTGGACGTGGCCGGGTTCGAGGGTCCGCTGGACCTTCTTCTGACCCTCAGCCGGACCCAGAAGGTGGACCTGCGGAAGATCTCGGTCCTGAAACTGGCCGAGCAATATCTGGGCTTTGTCGAACAGGCGCGCAGCCTGCGTATCGAACTGGCGGCGGATTACCTGGTGATGGCGGCCTGGCTTGCCTTCCTGAAGTCACGGCTTCTTCTGCCGCCCGAGCCGGGCGAAGAGGGGCCAAGTGCCGAAGACCTTGCCGCGCATCTTGCCTTCCAGCTGGAACGGCTGGCCGCGATGCGCGAGGCTGCGGCCCGGCTGATGGCGCGCGACCAGCTTGGCCGCGATTTCTTTGCCCGCGGGCTGCCCGAGACCATCACCCATCACCGCAATGTGCGCTATACTGCGACGCTGCTTGACCTGATGCGCGCCTATGCGCGGATCAGGACACGCGACGAATTCCGCCCCTTCGTGCTGGACCGCGACCATGTCTACACGATGGAACAGGCGCTGGACCGGATGCGGGGGCTGATCGGCTATGCCGGTGACTGGGCGACGCTGACAAGCTTCCTGCCAGAAGGCTGGACCGGAACCCCGATGGCGCGCCGGTCGGCGCTGGCCGCGCATTTCGCCGCTGTCCTGGAACTGGCCAAGCGCGGGCAGGTCGCGTTGCGCCAGGGTGAAACCTTTGCACCGATCGAGCTGCGGCGGAGGGATGCCTGATGGCGGTCGAGGCCGACACCGGGGACAGCCTCTTCGACGCCCCCCCGATGGGCGAGCAGGAGCGGATGGTCGAAGCGATCCTTTTTGCTGTCGCCGAACCCGTGACCGTAGCCGAGCTTGCCGCGCGGCTGCCGCATGGGTCGGACCCCGCCGAGGCGCTGGTCCATCTGCGCAAGCGCTATGAGGGGCGGGGGGTGAACCTGGTGAAGGTCGGCGACGCCTGGGCGATGCGCACCGCACCGGATCTGGGGCATCTCATGCGGCGCGAGACGATGGAGACGCGGAAGCTTTCCCGGGCCGCGATCGAGACGCTGGCGATCGTCGCCTACCACCAGCCGGTCACGCGGGCCGAGATCGAGGAGATCAGGGGGGTTGCGGTCAGCCGGGGCACGATCGATCAGCTGCTGGAGCTGGACTGGATCCGGCTCGGCCGCCGCCGGATGACGCCGGGACGGCCGGTGACCTTCGTGGTGACGGAGGCTTTCCTTGATCACTTCGGGCTGGAATCGGCGCGTGACCTTCCGGGGTTGAAGGAGTTGCGCGCGGCCGGGCTTCTGGACAACCGCCCCCCGCCGGGACAGGCCCCTTCGGGCGACGAGGAAGACGAGGCCGCGAGCGGACAAAGCGAGCTCTTCGAGGACTGAAGGCGCGGCGCGCGGCTGCTGACCTGTGCGGGCCCTTCCTAGTCCGCGTCGAAATGCACCAGGCGAAGGTGACCTTTGCGAGGTTCCGGCACCGGCTGGGCCGCGCCTCTTTTTGCCGCGACGGGCTGCAACTCCGGGACGGTCAGCCGTTCGCTGCGCCGCCCGAGGACTTGCAGCTTTCCCGCCTTTGAGCCGTCCGCAAGGCCGAACACCCCCAGAAGCTGGCGGCAATCCCCTTCATCCTGCAGCGGCAGCAGGACCAGCCGGGCAATGGCAAGGCCGGTTCTGCCCCGGTCCGATCCCAGGTCAAGCTCGACCACGGCGGGGGCCGAGAAGACCTCTTCCACTGCCTGGCCAAGAAGCGGCCGGGACTCGGGCGTGAAAAGGCAGGAGAGCGGCAGGCCCTTCAATTCGGTCCCGGCAAGGTCGGCCAGCGCCGATCCCGCGACCCTGACCTGCACCAACCCGGTGCCGATCCGTTCGGCCAGGAAGACCCGGTCAAGCACGCCGGCCAGACCTCGGGGATCAAGCGCGGACCGTAACGGCAGCGCTTGCCCGGCCCTCACGCTTTCCCAGTAGGCCCGCACCTGCGACGGGCCTGCTAGCTCCACCGGCAGGACGGTGGCCCCGTGCGGGCGAAGCCGGTCAAGAAACCCATGCATCAGCCTTGCCCCCCTTCATGCGCCCCTTGCGGGCCAAGCGCCCGTCGCGCCATGTAGGACGGTAGCGCCGATGCACGGGATTCGGACGAAAATCTATTCAAATGGTAAACGTCGCTCGCGCAGAGCGAGGGAAGGGTGCGCATGATCTCGATGACCGGCTTTGCCGCACGGCGCGGCGGGGGCCTTGGCTATGGCTGGACCTGGGACCTGCGTTCGGTGAATGGCAAGGGCCTCGACCTGCGCCTCAGGCTGCCGGACTGGATCGAAGGGCTGGAGCTTGCGGTCCGCGCGGAACTGCAGAAGGCGCTGACGCGCGGCAATGTCAGCCTGACGCTGAAGGTGACGCAGGGCGGCGGCGATGATGCGGCGGCCTTCCGGCTGAACCCGCACCAGCTGTCGGCAGCGCTGGCGGCCCTGGCCGAGGTCGAAGAGGCCGCGATGTCCGCCGGCCTGACGCTGCGCCAGCCGACCGCTGCCGATGTGCTGACGCTGCGCGGCGTGTTGGACCAGACCCAGCAGGATCAGGACACAGGTCCCTTGCGGGCCGCGATCATGGCCGACCTTCCCGCGCTGCTTGCCGATTTCGCCGCAATGCGCGAACGCGAAGGTGCCGCCCTTGCCGCCGTCCTGACCACGCAGCTTGACCGGATCGCAGCCCTGACGCTTGAGGCACAGCGCGAGGCTGCCGCCCGTTCAGCAAGCCAGGCCGACACTCTGCGCGATGCGATGACCCGGGTTCTGGCCGCGACCAACGCGGTGGACGAAGGACGGCTGGCGCAGGAACTTGCGCTTCTTGCGGTCAAGACCGACGTGACCGAAGAGCTTGACCGCCTTTCCGCCCATGTAGACGCCGCGCGCGCCCATGTGGCGGACCCCGGTCCTTCGGGCCGCAAGCTTGATTTCCTGATGCAGGAATTCATGCGCGAGGCGAATACCCTCTGCTCCAAGGCGCAATCGCTGGCCCTGACCCGCATCGGCCTTGACCTGAAAACCGTGATCGATCAGATGCGCGAGCAGGTCCAGAATGTGGAATGAAGCATGACCCGGCGCGGACTTCTTCTGATCCTGTCCTCGCCATCGGGGGCGGGGAAATCCACCCTCAGCCGCATGCTGATGGACTGGGACCGCGACATGCGGTTTTCCGTATCGGCCACCACGCGCGCCCCGCGGCCGGGCGAGGTGGACGGGCGCGAATACTACTTCCGCAGCCGCGAAGAGTTTGAAAGCATGGTGAAATCCGGCGAGATGCTGGAACATGCCGAGGTCTTCGGGAACCTTTATGGCAGCCCGCGGGGCCCGGTCCTTGCCGCGATGGAGGCCGGGCGGGACACCGTCTTTGACATCGATTGGCAGGGTGGCCAGCAGATCAAGCAGGCGATGCGCGACGACGTGGTGTCGATCTTCATTCTGCCGCCTTCGATCGCCGAGCTGGACCGCCGTCTCCGCAGCCGCGGGCAGGACAGTGACGAGGTGATCGCCGGCCGGATGGCGAAAAGCCGCGACGAGATCAGCCACTGGGCCGAATACGACTATGTCCTGGTGAATGAAGACCTTGGCCATACCTTCGACCGGTTGAAGGTGATCCTGACCGCCGAGCGTCTGCGCCGTGACCGCCAGCCGCAGCTCTCCGCCTTCGTCCGCGCCCTGAACGAGGAGTTTGACGCCAGATGATCTACGCGCTCGATGGCATTCGTCCGCAGATCGACCCGTCGGCCTGGGTCGCCGATGAAGCGACACTGATTGGCAAGGTGGTCGTCGAGGCCGAGGCGAACATCTGGTTCGGCGTGGTGATCCGGGGCGACAACGAGGATATCCGGGTCGGCGCAGGGTCGAACGTGCAGGAAAACTGCGTCCTTCACACCGACATGGGGTTCCCGCTGGTGATCGGGGCGAACTGCACCATCGGTCACAAGGCGATGCTGCATGGCTGCACGATCGGCGAGGGCTCGTTGATCGGGATGGGGGCGACGATCCTGAACGGTGCGAAGATCGGAAAGGGCTGTCTGATCGGGGCCTCGGCCCTGGTGACCGAGGGCAAGGAGATCCCGGACGGCAGCCTTGTCATGGGCGCGCCGGGCAAAGTGGTGCGGACCCTCGACGACGCGGCGCGGGCACGGCTCCTGCTTTCGGCCGCCGGCTACCGCGCCAACGCGCGCCGTTTTGCTGCGGGCCTGCGCCCGGCATGAAGGTCAGCCTTTATCGTTCAGCTCCAGGGTGATCCCTTGACGGACCGCATAGGACCTCAGTTCGCGAAGCACGATCTGGCGGTTGGGCAGCTTGGGCGACACCACCCGAAGCTGTCCGCGGTACCCGGCCGCCCCCAGGGTCTCGATGATCTCCAGCGCGTCGAAGTCCCCGCAGAACAGCGGGACGACGATCAGTTCGAGCGAGGCAGGCAGAGGAAGGAGATCGGAAAGTTCGGCCAGAGCGATGTTCCTTGCCTGGCCGGTACCGGTCAGTCGATCCGGGAAGGATGCATCGGGGATCCCGATGACAAGGCATCGCAACATGTCGGACACGGGCTTGACCGCACCTTCTATTCCGAAGAAAGCCGCACCTATGGTTGCCGGATGATCCGGCACCCCGAAGCGGCCGATCGACCTTCCATCCAACGGTCGGATGCAAACCACTTTACGGACGCACAAATGTTAACGCGCTTTCTGCCAGTTGCAAGGTGTGCCCCTCACGCTTTTGTGACGGAACCTGTGAATGACTGAGAATACATGGCCAGCCGTCCTCTCCGGCCTGCCGATGCCTGCCCTGCTGGTTTCGGGAGAGGACCGCGTGGAAGCCTGCAATGACCCTGCACAGGCGCTTTTCGGCCCCGCGATCCTCGGCCGCAACCCGGCGATGGCGGTGCGGACGCCGGGGGTCCTGCAGGCGATCGGGGCGGTCGGGCGCGAGGGCGGGGTCCGCGAGGCGCGCATGACCCTGCGCCGCGAGGGGCAGGAGCAGCTCTTTCAGGTCACCGTCTCCTCGCAGGGGGAGGGGATGGTCCTCCTCGTCTTCCGCGACGTGACCGAGGAGGAGAAGGCCGGGGCGATGCGGCGGGATTTCGTGGCGAACGTCTCCCATGAACTCCGCACCCCACTCACCGCGCTGATGGGCTTCATCGAGACGCTGAAACACGCCGCGAAAGACGACCCCAAGGCGCGGGACATGTTCCTCGGGATCATGGAACACGAGGCGGGGCGGATGAACCGGCTCGTGCGCGACCTTCTCCAGCTTTCCCGGGTGGAGGCGGAGGAGAGGGTGCGGCCGAAGGGCGAGGTGGAGCTGGTGCCGCTTCTGGAAGGGGTGATCTCGTCCCTGCAGGGGGTGGCGGAAAAGACCGGGGACCGGGTGGAGCTGACGGGCGACCCCGTGACCGTGCCGGGGGATGCCGACCAGCTGGTCCAGGTCTTCACCAACCTGATCGAGAACGCGCTGAAATATGGGGCAGCGGGGCAGGTGGTGCGGGTCACCCTCTCGCCGGAGGAGACGGTGCGGGGGCCGGCGGTGCGGGTGGAAGTCGCGGACGAGGGGGAGGGGATCGATCCCGTCCACCTTCCCCGGCTGACGGAGCGGTTCTACCGGGTCGACAGCCACCGGTCCCGCGAGATGGGGGGGACGGGCCTCGGCCTCGCCATCGTGAAGCACATCGTGAGCCGCCACCGGGGCTGGCTGCGGATCGAGAGCGAGAAGGGCGAGGGGAGCCGGTTCTCGGTCGTCCTGCCCCTGGGATGAGGCTCAGGGCCGCAAAGGACTCCGGGTGACCACAGTGGTCAATTTCGGATTATGCTTTGGAAGCAATGGGTTGCGTGCGGGCGTTAGGGGTTTGTTAAGGGGGTGGGTAACGACCCGTAGGGTGCGCATTCATGGCGCACGATGACGCGCGGAGGCCGATCAGGCAAGACCGGATGCCGCCGCGCGCGGTGGCTGGCGGTGGTGGTGCGCCATGAATGCGCACCCTACGGGCCGAAGCGCATCGGCATCGCGGCGGTGCTGGTTGCCAGGCGAAGGACGAGGGGGCGAGGGCCTGGTATCCGGGGCAGGCGGAGTGGCTGGAGTTCCCGGCGGGGGGCGGACGTTGGGGTTGCCGGTGGGGGTGGTGGGAGCGCAAGTACACGCAACCTAACGCATATCACGCTCTGCGTTCGGCCATTAAACGGTCCCGAGCAACTCAGAAGGGACTTCGCGTCCCACTTCTGAGAACAGCTTCTCCCAAAAGTCATTCATGATCTGCGTCGTTGAGTAACTAGTGGATACTGTCTTCCTGATGAAAACTTCTGGAACAAAGAACGGACCTGGATATGCTTCATAGTAGCGCCGGTCAATTGCAAGGTGAATGCCCTCTGCCCCCGAAAGACCAAGTTCGATTATGTATCGGTCTCCATAGCCCAAGTCACGTGCCGCTTCACGGAGACTGTTGATAGCCCTCGGATAGTCGCGCTGTATTGCGTCAACCGGAATATAACGCTTGGACTCCTCTTCTTCGTCATGCGGATGCGTTTCAGCGTCAGAGTAGATGGCATCCAGTCCCCAGAGTTCACGATTCCTAAACAATTGCGTTGACCCAATTAAGGAATCACCCATTGTGCTCCGATCGAATATAATCAACCCCCACTTGTTTCTTGCATGTGAATACCCACTCCTGTAAACAAGTGGTTTTATCTTGGTGGCGAATTTCGTTGCTTCGAGCGATGATATTTCTGGAAGCGCAGTCAAGGGGATGCATCGAAAGTACAGAATACTTGCCCCGTGCCAGAATAGATCAACCCTATGGCGACTATTCGGGTCCCGAGGAACAAGAACCTCAGCTGCATTCCAGTATTTCCCACGCAAGTCTACGAAGGGAGTCTCAATGTGAGAGTCAGTCTTATTCACCTCTTTGCGGGTCAGATAGTCTCGGATTATCTTAGCAAGGGAATCAACCAGCCGCCTTTTTTCCCCTGCTATCCTTTGCTTGTCTGCATCTGGAGGCAGTTCATACTGCACTGGATGCCTGCGAATACGTAGGTCGAAAGGTAGGCTCGATGGTTGTCCGTAGTGTGTGTTCATTATTTTTAGCACTGCACCGTCACCAATCTTGCCGTAGGCATATCCCAGTTCGATAGCAACATTGCTGTTAATGTGCGCCTTTTCGTTCGGACCGCTAGCAACTAACGATACGTCTGCGACCACCACTTTAGATGCTGAAATTTTCTCAAAAATGACCCGTGAAATCTCAGGTGAACCCAAGACCCCCTGTGTGTCTTGGTCAAGATCTATGCTATCCCTTTCAGCCTCGAAAAGATCAGGATCTTCACCCAGTTTAGCTATAGCTTCAAGCAAAGCATCATGGATAAAATCTTTGTTTGTTTTGCGCGGAGCGTCCATTTGCCATGAATAAAAGATTTTCATCTGTCAAACTCTCGCCACCCAAAGGCCATCCAGGCATTCGATATGCTTCCGCCCAAGCAGAATTCAACTAACATGAGTCAGTGTATCCACACTGCAAAAACCCCTCACAACCTCCCCAACCGCCCCGTCAGGAGCCGGTAGAACCCCTCCCGGTCCACGCCGCCCATGAACATCGCGTTGGGCTCGCGCTTGCTCACCCGCCACCAGTCGGCGACGGTCATGCCGAGGGTGAATTCGCCCTTCGTCTCGATCTCCACGTTGATGTGGCGGCCGTGGAAGAGGCCTGGCTCCAGAAGGTAGGCGATCACGCAAGGGTCGTGCAGGGGGGCGCCCTCTGAGCCGTATTTCGCGGTGTCGAAGCGTTCGAAGAAATCGGTCCAGGAGGCGACGGCCTGGCCGACGGGGGTGCCCAAGGACCGCATCTCCTCCACCCAGGCGCGCGAGGTCAGGGCCTTGTGGGTGACGTCGAGGGGCATCACCACCAGCGGCACGCCGGATTTGAACACGATGTCAGCGGCTTCGGGGTCGACGTAGATGTTGAACTCGGCCGCGGGGGTGATGTTGCCGCCCTCGAAATAGCCGCCGCCCATCAGGACGATCTCGGCCACGCGGGGAACGATGTCGGGGGCGCGGGTGAAGGCGGTGGCGATGTTGGTCAGGGGGCCGAGGGGGCAGAGGGTGATGGTGCCGGGCGGGTGCTGGCGGAGCGCCTCGATGATCGCGTCGACGGCGTGCTGGGGGTGGAGGGGGGTGACGGGGTCGGGGAGCGGGATGCCGTCGAGGCCGGTCTTGCCGTGGACATGCTCGGCGGTGACGAGCTTGCGCTTCAAGGGTGCGTCGCAGCCGGCGTGGACGGGGACGGCCTTGCCGGACAGGTCCGCGATGATGCGGGCGTTCCGCTGGGTGAGGGGGAGCGGCACGTTGCCGGCGACGGCGGTGAGGGCGAGGACCTCGAGTTCCGGGGAGGCGAGGGCGAGGAGGATGGCGACGGCGTCGTCCTGGCCGGGGTCGGTGTCGATGATGATCTTGCGGGGCATGCGGGGCTCCTTTGCCGGCGAGTTAGGGGCAGGGGGCGGGAATTGTCCAGTGCGCGGAAAGAAGTGTTCGGCGGCGGGCGGGAGGCGTAGGCTGGGGGCTGGCTGCACGCGGGAGGTGATGCCATGGAAATCCTGGTCGGGACGACGAAGGGGCTGTTCATCCTTGAGGGGGGCCGGGTGGCGGGGCCCTTCTGCGAGGGCTGGCCGATCAACCATGCGGTGGGGCGCGGGGGCGAGATCTGGGCGGCGGGGGGTAGTGGCTGGCATGGCGCGGGGGTCTGGCGGCGTGTGGGCGGGGAGTGGGCGGTGTCGAAGGGGCCGTTCGAGGGGGCAGAGCAGCTCTGGTCGCTGTGTCTGGACCGGGAGCGGATCCTGGCGGGGTCGAAGCCCGCGTATCTTTTTGAAAGCCGGGATGGCGGGGAGACCTGGGCCCGGCTGGACGCGCTGACCGACCAGCCGGGGGCGGATCAGTGGATGCCGGGGGCTGCGGGGCTGACGCTGCATACGATCCTGTCAGACCAGAAGGGCGGGATCTGGGTGGGGATCTCGGCGGCCGGGGTGTTTGAAAGCCGGGATGGTGGGATGAGCTGGACGCAGCGGAACCGGCGGGGGAACCGGCCGGGTCCGGCGGGGGCCTTGCCGCGCGACTGGGGCGAGGGGGAGTTCCGGCGCGAGGACGAGATCTTCTCCTGCGTCCACAACCTGGCCTTCGGGGCGGAGCCGGGGGTGATCTGGATGCAGAATCATCAGGGGGTCTACCGGAGCCGGGATGGGGGAGCGGTCTGGGAAGAGGTGACGGAGGGGCTTCCTTCGACCTTCGGGTTTCCGGTCGCCGCGCATCCGGTGAAGCCGGGGGTGGCCTGGGTCTTCCCGCTGAACGGGGATTCGGCGGGGCGGTATCCGGTGGGGGCGCGGGCGCTGGTCTGGAAGACCGAGGACGGCGGCGAGACCTGGGCGGGCAAGGGCGTGGGGCTGCCGGAGAAGGACTGCTTCTTCACCGTCCTGCGGCAGGCGATGGCCTCCTGCCCCGGGGGGGTGGCCTTCGGGACGAACTCGGGGTCGGTGTACCTGAGCCGGGACGAGGGGGAAAGCTGGGACGAGGTGGCGCGGCACCTGCCGACGGTCCTGTCGGTGGAGTTCATGGGCTGAGGTGACCACAGTGGTCACTTTTCGATTATATAATGCAAACAAATGGCTGGCCGTGGACATTAGGGATTTGGAAAGGGTTTGGAGCCACGGATTCGGGGAATGGCGGGGAGGCCGCGGCGGGGTATCGGTGGGACCGTGACTGGCTGAGGGCGTCAGCGGACGATCCTGGTCAGAACAACTTGTCTGACGGAAATCATCGGGTGGGCAGAGCGCCCGGGATGTGGTTGACGTTTGGGCCGACCCCGTTGCGGCGGGTCCTTCGACGACCGAGTGTCCCGTGCGTCCCTTTTGTCCGGCGGCGGGGGCGCGAGGTCAGGCTAAGGCAATGAAGGAACCGGAGGGCGATAGCCTTTGCGGCAGGGTTCAGGGCGCGCGGGTGGGCGGCCTGAGGGGACGACCGTGGTCAGAATAACTTGTCTGACAGATATCATGGATTGGCTGGAGCGCGGCGGTCCACGTCCGGGCCGACCCCGTCGCGGCGGGTCCCTTGACGGCCTGGGGGTCCGATGCATCCTTCTGTCCCGCAGTGGGCGCAGAATGGCAGGGTGAGGCGATGAAGGAGTTTGAGGGCGGTTGCCTTTGCGGGAACATCCGGTTCAGGGCGAGCGGTTTGCCGGGGTTTCCGCACACCTGTTCCTGCGGGATGTGCCGGCGTCACACGGGCGCGCTGACGGCGTCTTGGGTGGAGTTTCCGCGCGATGCGGTGGAATGGACCGGACCGGGTGGCGCGCCGGCGGTGTGGCGGTCGTCCGACAGGTCCTCGCGTGCTTTCTGCCCGGTCTGCGGCAGCTCGCTTGGGGCCATCGACGACGCGCCGGTGGTGGCGCTGCTGACCGGAGCCTTCGACAAGCCGCATCTGAAGGAGCTGAAGCCGGAAAGCCATTCCTACAAGGGGGCGCGGCCGAAGTGGTGGCATCCGGAGGTGGAGGGCTGACAGCCAGCACCGCTCCGGCCGTGGCCCCCGAAGACCTGGCGGAAGCCGCGCAGGGGTTCACGCGGTTGATCACCTGCAACTGATCGGGTCTTACGGGCGGGGTGCGCTGGGGGAGTGGCGGCTCAAGGCGCAGGGTTTGCGGCGGGCCGGTCGACCTCGGCCCGTTCGACCGCCTCGGGTGCGGGCGACGGGGGAACGGCGGCGCGCCCCTTCGTCATCACGCGCCAGGCGTCGCGGAAGGGCAGGGCGTACATCCTGACGCAGCTGTTCAGCTCGTGCCCCCGGTCCTTTTCGGTGACGCCGAATTTCACGTCGCGGTTGTCCTCGGGCATCACGTAGCAGCCGAAAAGCACGTCCCAAACCGGGAACATGAAGGCGAAGTTCTTGTCGAGGTGGTCGGGGTGGCAGCTGTGGTGGACCTGGTGATGGGCGGGTGAGGGGAAGATCACCGACCAGCGCCCCGGCCAACGCAGCCAGACATGGCTATGGCGCAGGTTGTAGCCGGTGACGTTGAAGAGGAACATGAAGACCGGCACGCCCAGAAGCGTCAGGGAATGGGGAACGTAGCCGAAGGCATGGACCATGAGGGCAAGGACCACGCCGTAGGTCGCGCCGATCGTGATCGAATAGGCGAAGTTGTCGATCGGATGCTCACGAAAGTTCGACAGGGGATGCATCACCTCGGCACTGTGGTGGACCTTGTGGAACTGCCACAGGAGCGGGATCTTGTGTTGCAGGTAGTGCATGTAGAAGGCCGTGAAGTCCGAGACGACGATCGCCACGACCATGAAGGCAATGGTGGCCGCAACGCCTTGCCAGCCGGTAAGGACCTGAACACCGCTATTGGCGTCGGGCACGACGCTTTGGCCGGTCAGGAGGGTGAAGACCCCCAGCGTGACGGCAACCCCGCCGCTGGTCGCAATGAAATGTCCGGTGATGCCGTGAAAGAAGAAGTAGCGCACATCCAGCCATGCGGAGGGGTGGCTCCAGATCCGCTTGGGGAAAAGGTAGCCCAGGAAGGACGTCGCTTCGGGTGACCGGGCGCGCCGCAGGGCGAGGTAGACGAAGAAGGCAACAAGCGCGGAGGTTGCGAGGTAGAGGACGTAGATCCTGCTGCCCGGCTGGAGGGGAGAGAGGAGGACGTAGCGGATATTCGCGAGGAAGTCCTGAAGGTACGGCGGGATAAGGTCTATCTCCACGGGCTCGACTCTCTGCCTGTTCTTGTTCTGGCAGAACGATACAGCAGAACTGCGGAAAATGGCAAAGCGAGAGCCCGGGTGGATGCCCAAAGACCTTTGCAGCCCGAAATGAGGCACCCTCCCCGGTCGGGGGAGGGCGCAAGATCATTGGCACATAGGCTGGATCAGCCGTCGAAGTTCACCGTTTCCATGATCTTCACCGCTGCGGGGCGCTGTGCGGCGATGTCAGCAAGCCGGGTGGCGTCGGCGGAGAACTCGCCCCAGGACGTGACGAGGGCAGAGCGTTCGACGCCGGGCTTCACCGGGTATTCATGGTTCGTCTCGGCATAGATCTTCTGCGCGGCGTCGCCGGAGAGCCATTCCATGAACTTCAGCGCGTTTTCCTTGTTTGGGGCAGACTTGGTCATCGCCACGCCCGAGATGTTGAGGTGGGTGCCGCCGGCCTCGAAGACCGGGAAGACAATGTTGACGGATTCGGCGGCCGGGACCTGTTCGGGGTCAGCAAGCATCTGGCCCATGTAATAGGTGTTGCCGATGGCGATGTCGCATTCGCCGGCGGCGATGGCCTTGACCTGGTCGCGGTCGCCGCCGTCGGGCTTGCGGGCGAGGTTGGCCCTCAGCCCCTCGGCCCAGGTGGTGGCATAGGCTTCGTCATGGTGGGCAATGATCGCGCCGAGGAGGGCGACGTTGTAATCATGGAGGCCCGAGCGCGAGCAGATGCGGCCGCGCCATTTCTCGGAGGCGAGGTCTTCGTAGGTCGTGATCTCGCCGGGCTGAACGCGGTCCTTCGAGGCATAGACGATGCGGGCGCGGGAGGTAAGGCCGAACCACTTGTCTTCGGGGTCGCGCAGGGTTTCGGGGATGTTCGCCTCAAGCACGTCGGACTGGACGGGCTGGACTACATCGGCCTCGACGATCTGCATCAGGCGGGCGATGTCGACGGTCAGCACCAGGTCGGCGGGGGAACGGTCACCCTCGGCCTGCAGGCGCTCGGCCATGCCCTTGTCGACGAAGGCCACGTTCACCTTGATCCCGGTCTCGGCGGTGAAGGCGTCGACGAGGGGCTGGATCAGTTCGGGCTGACGGTGGGAGTAGACGTTGATCTCCTGGGCGAGCACCGGGGTGGAACAGGCGAGAAGGGCGAGGGTGGTGAGGCGCAACATTGGCCGACTCCTTTTGTCAGGTTTATGGTGCGCTTAAACCTGAGTGTTTTACTTGGGTCAAGAGGGTGACTCATTTACTCGACATTTTGTCGCTGGCCTTGGGCCGCGCCTTGTCTTCGGCCTTTGCGCGGTTCCAGAGCGCGTCCATCTCGGCCAGGTCGCTGTCGGCCGGGGTCTTGCCGGTCTCGGCGAGCCAGTCCTCGATCCGGGCGAAGCGGCGGGTGAACTTGGCGTTGGCGGCACGGAGGGCGGCTTCGGGATCGACCTTGAGATGGCGGGCGAGGTTGGCCATCACGAAGAAAAGGTCGCCGATTTCCTCGGTGAGGGCCGCGTGCGTGAGGGTGTCTCGGGCCTCGACCACCTCGCGCGCTTCTTCGACCAACTTGTCGAGGACCTCTCCGGTCGAGGGCCAGTCGAAACCGACGCGGGCGGCCCTGTTCTGGAGTTTCAGGGCGCGGGTCAGGGCGGGGAGGGCGGCGGCGATGCCATCGAGGGTGCGGGCGTTCCCGCGTTCAGCCGCCTTCTGCGCCTCCCAGTCCCGGGTCTGCTGCTCGGCCGTCTTGTCGCGGGACTGGTCGCCGAAGACATGCGGGTGGCGGGCGACCATCTTGTCCGAGATCGCGGTGACGACGTCGGCAAAGGTGAAATGTCCGGCCTCGGAAGCCATCTGCGAATGGTAGACGGTCTGGAAGAGGAGGTCGCCAAGCTCTCCCTTCAGCTCGCCCCAGGCCTGACGGTCGATGGCATCGGCAACCTCATGCGCCTCTTCCAGCGTGTAGGGCGCGATGGTGGCGAAGGTCTGCTCGATGTCCCAGGGACAGCCGGTCTTCGGATCACGCAGACGCGCCATGATGGCAAGCAGGCGGTCGATTCCATCGGCGGGCAGGTCGTCACGTCGGGCATCGGTCATTGCGGCCACCGGGGTTTTGCGATTTGATCAAAGGACAAGCCGAAGGAGTCTGCCATGCCCGTCCTGAACCGTATCGCCTCATATGCCGAGGAAATGAAGGGGTGGCGGCGGCATCTGCACAGGTATCCCGAGCTGGCGTTCGAGTGTCACCAGACGGCGGCCTTCATCGCCGAGCGGCTGCGCGAGATCGGGGTGGACGAGATCCACGAGGGGATCGCCAAGACCGGGATCGTGGCGTTGATCCGGGGACAGAAGGAGGGACCGGTGATCGGGCTGCGCGCGGACATGGACGCGCTGCCGATCGAGGAGATGACCGGGGCGGAGCATGCCAGCACGATCAAGGGCAAGATGCACGCCTGCGGCCATGACGGGCATGTGACCATGCTGTTGGGGGCGGCGAAGTATCTGGCCGAGACGCGGAACTTCGCGGGGACGGTGGCGCTGATCTTCCAGCCGGCCGAGGAAGACGGGGCGGGTGGGCAGGCGATGGTCGAGGCGGGGATCATGGACCGTTTCGGCATCGCGCAGGTCTACGGCATCCACAACGCGCCGAACGTGCCCTTCGGGCAGTTCAACACCACGCCAGGGCCGATCATGGCCAGCGTTGACACCGCCACCGTCTTCGTCACCGGTCGCGGTGGGCACGGTGCCACGCCGCACGAGACGGTGGACCCGGTGGTGGCTGTCGTGGGCATGGTCAGCGCGATCCAGACGATCATCCCGCGCAATGTCTATGCGCTGGAAGAGGCAGTCATCTCGGTCACGATGATCCATGCCGGGACGGCCAGCAACATCATCCCGGAAGAGGCGATGTTCTGCGCCACCATCCGCTGCTTCAAGCCGGATGTCCGCGAGCTTCTGAAGAAGCGCATCCACGAGATCGTGGAGGGTCATGCGCTGGCCTATGGGGTGAAGGCGCGCATCGACTATGACTGGGGCTACCCGGCGACGATCAACCATGAGGCGGAAACCGGGATCGCGGCCGAAGCGGCGCGCGAAGTGGTGGGGCCGGACGCGGTGGACGCGCGGGCCAACCGCGAGATGGGGTCGGAGGACTTCAGCTACATGCTCGAGGCGCGGCCGGGGGCTTACCTCTTCCTTGGTACCGGACCCGGGGCGGGGCTGCATCATCCGGCCTTCGACTTCAACGATGAGGCGGCACCGGTCGGGGCAAGCTTCTTCGCGCGGCTGGTGGAGCGGGCTCAGCCTCTGAGCTGACGCCGAAGGGCCGGGATCAGGGCAAAGCCGACCTGGCCGGCAAGTCCGAGCGCACCGGGGGCCTCGGTGAAGGTCGCGGCGTACGCACCTGGGCTTTGGCCCGACAGCAGGTAAGCCAGCGCGAACTCGGCCAGCATCAGAAATGCGAAGGCGAGCCCGCCCATGGCAAGGGCTTGGCCCTGGGACAGGGGCCAGCGGCGCAGCACCCGTCCCGCGGCGAGCAAGGAGAGGCCAAGGATCAGCGGCACCTCGAGTGCCACGGCGGCCAGTGCGCCGATCTGTGGAGCGATCAGGGTGACGCGCAGCGCGCCGAAGGCGAAGGCGGCGGCAAAGACCACGGCGAAGTAGGCGAGGGCGGGTTTCAGGATCATGTGCGTTCATCCTGCTTGCTGGTCGGTTCGTCCAGTTTGCGCCAACTGCGCGCCAAGGGAAGGGAACGAATCGGGCGATGACGGATTGTCAGCTGTGTCGGGCGCGGATTTCGTGAGCGATCAACCTTTGGACACCATATCTTGCTGGGCCCCAACCTTTGGGGGCCGGGTGGGGCTGGTGGAAATTTGATCAAACTGCTACACTGACCGAACAGTCAATCGGAGCAAGTCATGACCGCCGCCTTCAAGCCGAACTCGCCATCGCCCGTCGAACTGTGGGAGATGGACCGCGCGCACAGCTTGCATCCCTGGACCAACTTTGGCCCGTTCGCGGCCGAGGGCGCGCTGGTGATCAGCCGCGGCGAGGGCTGTCATCTCTGGGATGCCGACGGGCGGCAGTATCTGGACGCGGTGGGGGGCCTTTGGTGCACCAACATCGGGCTGGGGCGAAAGGAGATGGCGCAGGCCATCGCCGACCAGGCCGAGCGGCTGGCGTTTTCCAACACCTTCGTCGACATGACGAACGACCCTTCGGCGCGGCTGGCGGCGAAATTGGCGTCGCTGGCGCCGGGTGATCTGAACCGGGTGATGTTCACCACCGGCGGCTCGACGGCGGTGGACACGGCGGTCCGCACGATCAGCTACTATCAGACCTGCATGGGGCGGCCGGGGAAGACACATGTCGTCGCGCGGGACTACAGCTATCACGGCTCGACCTACCTTGCGCAAAGCGTGGGCAAGCGGCCCGGCGACCGGGTGCCGGAGTTCCGCTACAAGGAGACGGGCATCCATCACCTCTCGGTGCCGAACCCCTACCGGCGGCCCGAGGGGATGACGGAAGCGGAGTTCTGCGACTGGCTGATCGCCGAGTTCGAAGCGCTGATCGACCGCGTCGGGGCGGACAGGATCGGCGGGTTCATCGCGGAACCGATCCAGGCCAGTGGCGGGGTGATCGTGCCGCCGGAGGGGTACCTCAAGCGGATGTGGGAGGTCTGCCAGCGGCATGACATCCTGTTCATCGCCGACGAGGTGGTGACCTCTTTCGGACGGCTGGGGCACTGGTTCGCCTCGTGGGAAGAATTCGGCGTTCAGCCCGACATGATCTGCACCGCGAAGGGCCTGACCTCGGGCTATGTGCCGCTGGGCGCCCTGATCCTGTCGGAGCGGATCTGGGAGGCGATGGCGGCGGACGGGGCGCGCTGGTTCACCGCGGGGTTCACCTATTCGGGGCATCCTGTATCCTGCGCGGCGGGCCTGAAGAACATCGAGATCATGGAGCGCGAGGACCTGATGGGCCATGCCGCTCGTGTGGGCAGCTATTTCGAGACGCGGCTTGCCACGCTGGAGGCGCTGCCGCTGGTCGGGCAGGTCCGGGGCCGGAAGCTGATGATGTGCGTGGAGAACGTGGCCGACAAGGCGACGAAGCGCGTGCTGCCGGACGAGGCCAACGAATCGAAGCGCATCTCGAACGCGGCCGAGGCGATGGGTCTGATGGTGCGTCCCCTTGGCCATCTGAACGTGATGTCGCCGCCGTTGGTCATTACCGAAGCGCAGGTCGATTTCGTGGTGGACGTGCTGGAACGGTCAATCCGCCAGGTCACGGACGAACTGGTTCGTGAAGGTTTCAGAATCGGGTGATTTGATCAAACGCTTGACAGGCCGGGTGCGTATCTGCTTTCTGTACGCACCCGGATCCGCGCGTCTCCGGCCCCTGTGTGGGCAACGACTGCGCGCTGCATGACCCGAGATCATCATGGCACTTGAAGACGCGAAGACGCAGGTCGACACTGCGTTCACCCGGACTACGCACCGGGGATACTCCTATGAAAATGCCTTCGGCGGGGCGGCAAGCTTTTTGCGCCGGACCTACACGAAGGACCTGACCGGGGTTGATCTGGCGATCACCGGCGTTCCCTTCGACCAGGCGGTGAGCCACCGGTCGGGGACGCGGTTCGGCCCGCGCGCGATCCGCGAGGCCTCGGCGCTGATGCCCTATGACCCGCCGCCCGGCTGGGGGACGAGCCCGCTGGAGGAGCTGTCGGTCATCGATTACGGCGACGTGGCCTTCGACTATGCGAACGTGCCGGAGTTCCCCGAAGCGCTGACGAACCACATCCGCACGATCCTGAAGGCCGGGGCCGGTTCCGTGGTGCTGGGGGGCGACCATTTCATCACCTATCCCATCCTGAAGGCCTATGCCGAGAAGTTCGGGCCGGTCTCCCTGATCCACTTCGACGCCCATTCCGACCTGTGGCCGGACGACAATCCGGCGCGGATCGACCACGGGACGATGTTCTACAAGGCGGTGAAGGCCGGCTGCGTGGACCCCAAGCGGTCGGTCCAGATCGGCATCCGGACGACGACCGAGGATTACATGGGCGTCAATGTCATCACGGTGCGCGAGGCGCATGAATGGGGTGTCGAGCGTGTGGTCGAGACGGTGAAGGGGATCGTGGGCGACCGGCCGACGTATCTTACGTTCGACATCGACGCGCTGGACCCGGCCTTTGCGCCCGGCACCGGGACGCCGGTCTGGGGCGGGCTTTCCAGCTGGCAGGCGGCGGCGATGCTGCGCGACCTTGCCGGGATCAACCTGGTGGGCGGGGATGTGGTCGAGGTCTCTCCCCCCTATGACACCACGGGTGCCACGGCGATTGCCGGGGCGGCGGTGGCCTATGAGCTGATCTGCCTGTACCACTGGGCCCGGACGCAAAGGTAAAGGATGCGGCGCATGGCGGGATATCTGGCGCTTGGGCTTCTGGCCGCACTGGTGGCCTTTGCGCTTTATGTCCGCCTTGCGCCCTCCGACCCGGCGCGGTGGCATGTGGCGCCAGTGGCTGAGGGGCCGGCGGGCGAGGTGGTGGTGGCGAGCCTGAACCGCGCCACGCTGCGCCTCGGCCCCGAGGCCGGGTCGCCCGCCGACCTGCTGGCGCGGCTCGACGCGGTCGCACTGGCCAGCCCGCGGACCGTACGGCTGGCGGGAAGCGTCGACGAGGGGCGGATCACCTGGGTCACGCGCTCGGCCCTGTGGGGCTTTCCCGACTACACCACCGCCGAGGTTCGATCCGACAGTCTTGCCGTGGAAGCCCGCAGCCGCTTTGGGCAGGGCGACATGGGCGTGAACGCGGCGCGGCTACGGGACTGGCTTTCGAAGCTTTAGCCGGTCGCTGCCGGCTCTTGACCGGCGGGGGGATACGCGCCAGAGAACCGGCCATGGTTCCCTTGGACAAGCTTGCCCAGATCACCGAACGCTTCGAGTTCCTCGAAGCGCAGCTGAACGCGGGCTCGGCCCCGGCCGAGATTGCCCGGATCAGCCGGGAATACACCGACCTGCGCCCCGTGGTGTCCGAGATCGCAGCCTACCGCCAGGCGCTGGACGATCTGGCCGAGGCCGAGGCGATGCTGGCCGACCCCGAGATGAAGGCCCTGGCCGAAGAGGAACTCCCCCGGCTCAAGGCGCGGATTCCCGAGATGGAGCAGGCGCTGCGGCTGGCGCTGCTGCCGAAGGACGCGGCCGATGCGAGGCCAGCGATCATCGAGATCCGGCCGGGGACCGGGGGCGACGAGGCGGCGCTCTTCGCCGGGGACCTTGCGCGGATGTACCAGCGCTATGCCGAACGCATGGGCTGGCGGTTCGAGATCATCAGCGAACAGGCGGGCGAGGTCGGGGGGCTGAAGGAATTCTCGGCCCTGATCGAGGGCGAGGGCGTCTATGCCCGGATGAAATACGAAAGCGGCGTCCACCGCGTTCAGCGGGTGCCCGAGACCGAGGCGCAGGGGCGTATCCACACCAGCGCGGCGACGGTTGCGGTGCTGCCTGAGGCGGAGGAGGTGGATATCGAGATCCCGGCCTCCGATATCCGGATCGACACGATGCGCTCTTCCGGCGCGGGTGGCCAGCATGTGAACACGACCGACTCGGCGGTGCGGATCACGCACCTGCCCTCGGGCATCGTCGTCACCAGTTCCGAGAAGTCGCAGCACCGCAACCGCGAGATCGCGATGCAGGTCCTGCGGTCGCGCCTATATGAGGCGGAGCGGGAGCGGCTGCATTCCGAACGTGCCGCGGAGCGGAAATCCCAGGTCGGTTCCGGCGACCGCAGCGAACGGATCCGCACCTACAACTTCCCGCAAGGCCGGATGACCGACCACCGGATCAACCTGACGCTCTACGCGCTGCCGCAGATCATGGGGGGCGACCTGACCGAAGTGATCGACGCGCTGGTGGCACATGACCAGGCCGAACGGCTGGCGGAGATGGAGGCGTGAAAGCCGCCGAGGCGCTGGCGCTGGCTGTCCAGCGGCTGGGAGCTGCAGGGGTGGAGGGGGCCGCACGGGATGGCCGGGTGCTTCTGGCCCATGCGCTGGGTATCGCTCCGGACCGGCTTACCTTGCACCTTCCCGACGACATGACCGGGCCGCAGGCGCGGGCATACGAGGAGGCTGTCAAGGCACGGGAGGCCCGGCAACCGGTGGCGCAGATCATCGGGCGCAGGCTGTTCTGGGGCCAATGGTTCAAGGTGACGCGCGATACGCTCGACCCCCGGCCGGAAACCGAGACCCTCGTCGCCGCAGCGCTGGAGCGGCCGTTCCTGAAACTGCTCGACCTCGGCACCGGGACCGGCTGCATCCTTCTGAGCTGCCTGAAGGGCATGCCGATGGCGCGCGGCCTTGGTGTGGATGTTTCCGAAGCTGCTCTTGCGGTTGCGGCCGAAAATTCACGTGAACTGGGGTTGAGCGACCGCGTCCGGTTCCTTAAGTCGGACTGGTTTTCATCCGTCCCGGGCGCCTTTGACCTGATCGTCTCGAACCCGCCTTACATCGCGGCCGCCGAGATGCCCGGTCTTGCTCCCGAGGTCCGCGAGTGGGAGCCGCATCTGGCTCTGACCCCCGGGGGGGACGGGCTGGATGCCTATCGCAGGATCGCGCGTGGTGCTGGGGCACGGCTGATGCCGGGGGGAAGGCTGATCGTGGAGATCGGCGTAACGCAGGGGGCGGCGGTCTCGGCACTGTTTGCCGCTGCGGGACTGCGTGACGTGACGACGCTGCCCGACATGGATGGCAGGGACCGGGTGGTGGTGGCAGCAAAACCCTGGTCAGAGGGCTGCGGCTGCGCGTAGACCAACCGACGATACCCGCCGATTTCGCAGGATGTATGCATAATTCGCTTGTCACACGGCGCGCCCTGTGATTACTGGAAGACAAGCCGTGGGGCGGGGTTGCACCTGCCACGGGCCCCATGCCGGTCTTGCTGACTTTTCTTGAAGCTGCCCACGACGGGCGGCGGTCGCGGGCCAGAGCCACCATAAGGTTCAGATGCGCTCTTCGAAGAAACGCTCGCGTTCCAACCAGAACCGCCCGCGCACGCTTGGCAACATCATAAATCGCGTCTTCGACAGCTCGGGCCCCGAGGGCAAGGTGCGCGGCACGCCGCAGCAGATCATCGAGAAGTACCAGATGCTTGCACGTGACGCGCAGCTGTCGAACGATCGCGTGGCCGCCGAAAACTTCCTGCAGCATGCCGAGCATTACACCCGCATGCTGGCCGAGGCGATGCGCGAGATGGCCGCCGAACAGGAGGCGCGTCAGCAGCAGTATCAGCAAGGCGGTGGACAGCAGGGGGGCGGACAGCAACCGGTGGGCCAGTATGGCGGTCAGGGTGGTGGCCAGAACGGCAATCATCCCGCACGCGTCGAACGCGACGGGCGCGAGGCCCGCGAATTCCGCGACAACCGTGATCGCGGTGATCGGGGAGAGCGCCCGGATCGCAGTGATCGTCGGGCTGACTTTGGGCGTGAAAAGGGACCGGGCGACGCACCCGGTGCGGTGGATGTGATCGACCTTGAGTTCAGCAACGACAGCGGTCTGATCGAGACCCCGGAAACCTCATCGGTCATGCGTGCCGAGGCCCCGGCGGCAGCCCCGAACGGAGAGGCCGTGGAGCCTGCCGCCCGGCGTCAGCGCGGACCGCGCAAGCCGAAGGCGGAAAGGGCCGAGGATGGCCCACCGCCAAAGGAAGCCGCAGAGTGATTTGCCGGCCATGAGCTGAGCGCCCCGAAGCAAACGCGGACGGCTGACGGGGAAAGAATAGAGAGAAAGCCCAGCCATATGGCTGGGCTTTTTCGCTTGGCTCCGGCGGTAGGGATCGAACCTACGACCAATTGATTAACAGTCAACTGCTCTACCGCTGAGCTACGCCGGAACACGGGCGTGGCTATAGCAAGCCCCATCGGGGGCGGCAAGGGGCAAAGTGCGGGCGGTGCAAGGGTCGGTCAGGCCAGTTTCCAAAGCGCGTCGGGGCCTATGCCGGTTTCTGTGGTGACGCGATTTCTGGTTTCCAGATCAATGAGATGCGCCAGGACATTGCGGGTTGCGGCAGGCAAGAGGCCGGGGGCGAGATCAGTATAGATGCGCGCGGCAAGGTCTGCGGCCGTTGCCGGTCCGACCGTGAGCCGGTCCAGCACCTGTGCCTCGCGCGTCCGTCGGTGGGCGGCCAGTTCGGCGATCCGGGCACCGGGGTCCGAGACGGGCTCGCCATGCCCGGGCAAGGCGAGAGTCCAGGACTCCTGCCCCAGCCGGGCCAGGGAGGCCATGTAGTCTCCCATGTCGCCCTCGGGTGGGGAAATGATGCTGGTGGACCAGCCCATCACCTGGTCTCCCGAAAAGAGGACGCTGCCCAGGGCAAGACAGATATGGCCACCAAGATGTCCGGGGGTGTGGATCACGCGCATCTGCCAGTCCGGAGCGGCAATGACATCGCCGTCCGAAAGCCGGCGGTCGGGAGCGAAGGCAAGGTCCAGCCCTTCGCCCGAGCCTCCGAAGACCGTTCCCAGCGCGGCCATCCGGGGGCTGGTTCCGTCGCCGGCCCCGCCAAAGGCAAGGACTTCGGCGCCGGTTGCTGCGGCGAGGCGCGGTGCGAGGGCGGAATGATCGCGATGGGCATGGGTCACGGTGATGGCCGAAAGCCTTCGTCCGCCAATTGCCCGCAGGATGGCTGCGAGATGGTCATCAAGATCGGGACCGGGATCGATCACGGCAACATCGTCCGTGCCCACGAGGTATGTGTTTGTTCCGGTCCCGGTCAGCGATGAGGGATTTCCGGCGCGCAGCCGCAGGATGTCGGAAGAAATCCGGACCGGCTGGTTCATGACCTTTCCAAGCCCTGCGGCAGGGCATAGTCTTTGCGTCGATGGCGGTCCTGCAACGTATCCTACCCCGAGGTCTGTACTGGCGAGCGGCGCTGATCCTGCTTGTCCCCATCGTCACGATCCAGCTTGTGGTGTCCACCGCTTTCATCCAGCGCCATTATGAAGGCGTCACGCGGCAGATGACGAATGGGGTGGCGATCGACCTGCAATTCCTGTTGTCGGAAATCGAACACGCAGGGACGCCTCAAGCAGCGATGGCCCGGGTCGGCCCGCTGGGCGAGGCACTTGAGGTGAAGCTGACCATACCTGCCGGGCCGACGGCACCGGTCGAGGACAGGTTCCGGTTCCTTGACCTGTCCGGTCAGGTCATCGTCGAGACGCTTCGGTCGCGGCTACCGGGCCTTGTGGTCGCCGATGTGGCCGACCCCGAGCGGGTGGTGAACCTTCTGTTCGAGACCTCGGTTGGCCCGGTCCAGGCGGAACTGTCGCGGCGGCGGATGTCGGCGACGAATCCGCACCAGCTTTTGGTGCTGATGGTCTTCACCTCGCTTCTGATGACGCTGGTGGCCTTCGTCTTCCTGCGCAATCAGCTCCGGCCGATCACGAAACTGGCGGCGGCGGCCGAGGATTTCGGCAAGGGCCGCACCGTGCCCTACCGCCCGCGCGGTGCGCTCGAGGTGCGTGCGGCGGGCAGGGCGTTTCTTGACATGCGGGCGAGGATCGAGCGCCAGATCGAACAGCGCACCCTGATGCTCTCCGGCGTCAGCCATGACCTGCGCACACCGCTGACCCGTCTGCGGCTGGGCCTGTCCCTGATGCCGGAAGACCCGGAGGTCGCAGCCCTGCAGGCTGATGTGCAGCAGATGCAGCGGATGGTGGACGAATTCCTTGCCTTTGTGCGGGGCGATGCCCTGGAAGGGACCGAGCCGACCGATGCCGTGGCCCTGGTGCAGGGCATCGTGGCCAAGGCGGGGCCGAAGGTAAGCCTTGCGGCTGTCGACGGCGAAGCCCAGGCGGTGGAGATGCGGCCGCAAGCGGTTGCGCGCGCGGTCGAGAACCTGATCACCAACGCCACGCGCTATGGGAAGACGGTCGAAGTGCGGCTGGAGTTCCAGGAGCGCATCCTGCGGATCACGGTCGAGGATGACGGTCCCGGCATTCCGGAAGACCGGCGCGAGGAGGCTTTGCGACCATTCACACGGCTTGAGGAGGGTCGCAATCCGAACCTTGGAGGCGGCGTGGGGCTTGGCCTATCGATTGCCGCGGACATCGCGCTGAGCCATGGCGGGTCGCTGCGCCTTTCGGAAAGCGCGCGGCTGGGTGGGTTGCGGGCGGACCTGGCCATCGCAAGGTGATGGCGGCCCCGCGGCAGCTACTGCATTTACTTCGACGCGCCGAAGTTGATGACCCAGTGCAACTTGTTGTCGGGCGCTTCGCTCAGGGCAATGCCGATCCCCACCTCGCGCACCTTCGGGAACAGGATGTTCGACCGGTGTTTGGGAGAGTTCATCCACCATTCGACGGCCCGGGTGCCGGTGCCGAAGCCGCGGCCGGTGTTTTCAGCCGCTGCGCGGTACTTGTAGCCTGCCTTCCGCAGGCGAGTCGTCAGGGTGCCGCCATCCGAGGAGTCATGGCTGATCGACAGACGGGCGGCGTTGTCGCAGGCGTGGCCCTGCGCGGCCTTGTCGAGCTTCTTTGAAAGCTTGAACGCAGGGAGCCCGTTGGCCTGGCGTTGGGCGTTTAGGTTCGCCAGGACCTCGGCCTGCAGGTCGCTGGCGTTGGATGGCACGATACAGGCCTGGGCAGGCAGGCCGAGGACAAAGGCGAGGCCGACGGCAACGGACAGAAGGTGCTTGCGATGGATCATGGCAGTTCCCCCGGAGGAATGGCATTGCATCCGTTACACGCTCTTGGGGCTGAAATCTGAAGAGATTGTGGCGCAAAGTGAAACTTGCGCGGGATTCGCCGTAACACTCACCCACTCTGGCACGAAGGGCTGATGCGTGAGCAGACGTTTTTCAGCGCGCAAGCGCAGACGTGATTTCCTATCATGCGGGGGCTGCGACAAAACGGGCGGAAACGGGGGCAGGATGCTGGACGGATTGATGCGCGGCGTGATCGACGGGCCCCTGAACCGGGGGGGCCGCTGGCTTGCCGCGCGTGGAGCCACCGCCAATGCCATCACCCTTTTTGGCTTGGCGCTCGGGTTGGTCGCGGCCGCGCTTCTTGCGTTTGGCTGGTCGGGGTTCGTCGTCGCGGTCCTGATCCTGGCCAGCCGCCTGGCCGATGGCCTTGATGGCGCGGTGGCGCGGGTCAGGGGAAAGTCTGACTTTGGCGGCTATCTCGACATTGCGGCGGATTTTGCCTTCTACGGAGCAATCCCGCTTGCGTTCGTGCTGCGCGACCCGGCGGCGAACGGGCTTGCCGGGGCATTCCTTCTTTTCAGCTTCTACGTGAACGGCGCGACCTTCCTTGGCTATGCCGTCCTTGCCGCGAAACGGCGGATGGAGACGACCAGTCGCGGCGAGAAGTCGCTCTATTTCACAGCCGGGCTTCTGGAAGGGACCGAGACGATCCTGTTCCTGCTGGTGATTGCTGTCTGGCCAGCCGTCTTCGTTCCTGCTGCATGGGTCTTCGGGTCGCTCTGCCTGGTCACGGCGGTCTCCCGCGTGATCCTGGCGGCACGGACCTTTCGCTAGCCCATCACCGCCTCGCGGAACCGGAAAAAGCCGTGGGTGGCATGCGGCCACGCCATGCGGTCATGGTCGCGCAGCACGCGGGCGAACGTGATTCCCTTTGGCTCGCATTGACGCGCAAGGCTGCCCAGCCGGCTGGCCACCGGGCCGACCGGAGCATAGGCCGTGACGATCTGGGTAAGACCCGCCTTTTCGCAGAACGCCAAAACCTCGGCCTCTTCGGTGAAGACCGGAGCATCCGAGGCCCCCAGCCGCATCAGTGCATCAGCGATCGCCCCGGCGGTGAACCGTCGGACATGGTCGGCGACAGCGAGGGGCGAACGGCCGGCGACATCGGTCAGGACGGCAATGGCAGCGGGGCGAAGGCCCTGATCCATCAGGAACGCAGGGCTGAGGTCTTCTTCGGTGACCAGAAGCAAGCTGGGACGTGTCGGGTCCCACGTTTCCCAATCCGGCGCGGGGCGCGGCGCGGACAGAGGCGGCATGGGCAGGGCAGGGGCCGCAGGCGCAAGCCCCTCGGGCCTGAACCTGCCGCGGGTATTGGCCGCGATGTTCTGAGCCGTGGCGAGATAGGTCTTGCCGGGGGTGTGCAGCCCCGCGACCCAGCGCCAGGAGAGCGTATTCGATGCCGGATCACCGTCGATTAGGTGCCGCAGGAAGAAGTCGGCACCCAGTTCCCAGGGCAGGCGCAGCGTGAAGATCCAGATCGAGGCGAACCACATGCGGGCGTGGTTGTGCAGATAGCCGGTCGTGACCAGTTCCTGCGCCCAGTGGTCGAAGCCGTCGATTCCCGTATCGCCCAGCATCGCGGCTTCGGCCCGTGCCGCAAGTCCCGGCTCGACCGCCAGACGGTTCAGCGCCGCGCCGACCCCCTGGCGATAAGCGGTCCAGATGCCGGGGCGCAGTTCCATCCAGCCCTTCCAGTAGGTCCGCCACCAGACCTCGGCCAGGAACTTCTCGGCCCCCCTCGGATGTACCCCCAGCGTCGCCGCGATCACTTCGGCCTCGGTCAACAGCCGGTGCCGCAGCCAGGGCGACAGGCCAGACACATGCGGATGATCCGGCAGGTCGAGATTGCGCAAGGCAGCATAGTCGCGCCCCGCGCGGGACAGGAAGGCGGAAAGGCGGTCCATGCCCGCTGCACGGCTTGGGGTGAATGCGCTCATCACCCGGGTTTATGGCGACCTTGTCCGCAATCAAGCCCCCGGGACGCGCTGCCGCAGGCCGAAGGCGCGAATGTCGGACCTGCCCTTGCAGCCCCCGTCGCGCGCTACTAAGACTCTGGCAATGGTCCGGCGATATCCCTCGCCGGCAGGAGGCAGGCACCTATGCGCGATCCCGTTGATCACTACATGAATACGCTCGTCCCCATGGTCGTCGAACAGACCAGCCGCGGGGAACGCGCCTACGACATCTTCAGCCGCATGCTGAAGGAACGGATCATCTTCCTGGGCGGCCCGGTGCATGACGGCATGTCCAGCCTGATCTGCGCCCAGCTTCTGTTCCTGGAATCGGAGAATCCGACCAAGGAAATCTCGATGTATATCAACAGCCCCGGTGGCGTGGTGACCTCGGGTCTCTCGATCTACGACACGATGCAGTACATCCGACCGAAGGTCAGCACGCTGGTGATCGGGCAGGCGGCATCGATGGGCTCGCTTCTTCTCACGGCCGGGGAAAAGGGCATGCGCTTCAGCCTGCCGAACAGCCGCGTGATGGTGCACCAGCCCTCGGGCGGCTACCAGGGCCAGGCGACGGACATCATGATTCACGCGCGCGAGACCGAAAAGCTGAAGCGCCGCCTGAACGAGATCTACGTCAAGCACACCGGCAACGACTATGAGACGGTCGAGGCCGCGCTGGAACGCGACAACTTCATGTCGGCTGAGGATGCCAAGGCCTGGGGCCTGATCGACCAGATCCTGGAAAGCCGCGGAAAGGCCGACGATACGTCGAAATGACGCCCCTTTCCCGGCGGATACCCGCCGGGGAATTTCGGATTGTGGTGACCGGGGCCTTGTCCTAGACTTTGCTCCAGTAGCGTTCGGGGTCGCGTTGGCGACCCGTAGCGAGGACAGCGGATGGCGAACAACAGCGGCGGCGACAGCAAGAACACGCTCTACTGCTCGTTCTGCGGCAAGAGCCAGCATGAGGTGCGCAAGCTGATCGCGGGGCCGACCGTGTTCATCTGCGACGAATGCGTCGAGCTCTGCATGGACATCATCCGCGAGGAGACGAAGACCACGGGTCTGAAATCCTCTGACGGCGTGCCGACCCCCCGCGAAATCTGCAAGGTTCTGGATGACTACGTAATCGGCCAGATCCACGCCAAGCGGGTCCTGTCGGTGGCGGTTCACAACCACTACAAGCGGCTGAACCATTCGTCGAAGACGGATATCGAGCTTTCGAAATCGAACATCCTTCTGATCGGCCCCACCGGCTGCGGCAAGACGCTTCTGGCGCAGACGCTGGCCCGCATCCTTGACGTGCCTTTCACCATGGCAGATGCCACGACGCTGACCGAGGCCGGCTATGTGGGTGAGGATGTCGAGAACATCATCCTCAAGCTTCTGCAGGCCTCAGAATACAATGTCGAACGCGCCCAGCGCGGGATCGTCTACATCGACGAGGTCGACAAGATCACCCGCAAGTCCGACAACCCTTCGATCACCCGCGATGTAAGCGGCGAGGGCGTGCAGCAGGCGCTTCTGAAGATCATGGAAGGCACCGTCGCCTCCGTCCCGCCGCAGGGGGGCCGCAAGCACCCGCAGCAGGAATTCCTGCAGGTTGACACCACAAACATCCTCTTCATCTGCGGTGGCGCCTTTGCTGGTCTGGAAAAGATAATCGCACAGCGCAACAAGGGGTCGGGGATCGGTTTCGGTGCCGAGGTGAAAAGCCCCGACGAACGCACCGTGGGCGAGCTTTTCAAAGAGCTTGAGCCCGAGGACCTACTGAAGTTCGGCCTGATCCCGGAATTCGTCGGTCGCCTGCCGGTGATCGCCACCCTGACCGACCTGGACGAGGCCGCGCTGGTCACGATCCTGACAGAGCCGAAGAATGCGCTGGTCAAGCAGTATCAACGTCTTTTCGAGATTGAGGGCGTCAAGCTGACCTTCACCCCCGATGCCATGGTCGCCATCGCCAAGCGCGCGATCAAGCGCAAGACCGGCGCGCGTGGCCTGCGGTCGATCATGGAAGACATCCTGCTCGACACCATGTTCGAACTGCCGGGCATGGACGGAGTCGAAGAGGTGGTGGTGAAGGACGAGGCGGTGACCTCCGGCGCCAAGCCCATGCTCGTCTACACCGAGACCAAGAAGAAAGAGCCGGTGAAGGCCTGAAAGGGCTGACAGGGTGAGCGGACAAGGGTTACGGTCCTTGTCCTGCGGTCATGAACGCACCCCAGCGAAGAAAGCCCGCAAGGACTTGATGAGCGGCCCGCTGTCACGCCTGGCGGGTAGGGCCTAGACCTCGCCCCGGCTTTCCGCCATATCAGGGCCAAGTGACCCGGAGGCCAGACCATGTACTTCCTCAAGCGCCTGCTGACCTGGTGGAACAGCCAGACCATCGGCACCCAGCTTTTCACCTCGCGCAAGGGCGTGAAAGTGGGCGAGGATGAGGCGGGCAACGTCTTCTACCAGACCCGCGACGGCCTGCGCCGCTGGGTGATCTACAACGGCGAGATGGAGGCCTCCCGCGTCTCGCCCGGCTGGCATGGCTGGCTGCACCACACCGTGGAAAAGCCGCCGACCGAAGCGCCCCCGAAGCGCAAGTCCTGGGAGAAGCCGCATCAGGAAAACCTGACCGGCACCGAGGCCGCCTATGCCCCGCCGGGCTCGATCCGGCGCGCGGAACCCGTCGCCCGGCGCGACTACGAGGCCTGGGCGCCCGAGTGATGGCCAGCGAACGTGCGGAAATCCTGACCGGAGCGGCAGTTCTGGCCGTGGCCATCGGCTTCGTGGTCTATGCCGCGCAAGGGGCGGGCTTGACGGGAGAAACCGGAACCTACCCGCTAACCGCAAGCTTCCGCTCGGTCGAGGGAATCACGGTCGGCTCGGATGTGCGTCTGGCCGGGGTCAAGGTTGGCACCATCACTGACCTCACGCTCAACCCGCAGACCTTCTTTGCCGACGCCAGCCTTCAGATCCGGAACGACGTTCTGCTTCCGACAGATTCGGCGATTCTCGTGTCTTCCGAAGGGCTTCTGGGCGGAAACTTCATCGAGATCCTGCCCGGCGGCGCGCTGGAAAACCTGGAGCCGGGTGGCGAGATCGAGGATACCCAGGGCGCGGTCAGCCTGATCTCGCTCTTGTTGAAGTTCGTTGGCGGCGACGGCGCCTCCGAAGACGCGGCCACGCCATGAAATGGCTTTCCCTTGCGCTCCTCATCAGCGGTCCCGCCGCTGCGCAGGAGTTTGCGGATGCCCCGGGCGGCTCCCTGCGGTTTCTCGACAAGCTGACCAGTGAGACCGGGGATGTGACGCTCGACCGGGGCCAGTCGGCCAAGTTCGGACGGATTCTCGTGCGCCTCGACAGCTGCCGTTATCCGGTTTCGAACCCCTCGGCTGATGCCGAGGCCTACCTGACCATCGTCGAAGAGACGACCGGCCTTGAACTCTTCAACGGCTGGATGCTGGCCTCGGCGCCGGCCCTATCGGCGCTTGACCATCCGCGTTACGATGTCTGGGTCTTGTCCTGCATCGTCCCTGAAGCACCTGCAGAACCGGCGCCCCCCGCGAACGAATAGCCCGGCGTGTTGAAGCTGGCAGGCGCCTCAAGGGCCTTGGCCAGCCGTTCATGATAGGTGGCACGCGGGATTTCGATGCCGCCAAGGCTTGCCAGATGCGGCGTGAGGAACTGGGTGTCGAAGAGCTGGAACCCCCCGGCGCGCAACCGGTCAACCGTATGGGCCAGGGCAATCTTCGAGCCGTCGACCCCGCGCGAAAACATGCTTTCGCCAAAGAAGGCCGCGCCGATCACCACCCCGTAGACGCCGCCGATCAGCTGGCCCTCGCGCCAGACCTCGACACTATGGGCAAGGCCCAATCGGTGCAGATCCTGATAAAGCGCCTGAATCCGGCGGCTTATCCAGGTTTCTTCGCGTTCTGCGCAGGCCGAGACGACCGCGGCGAACGCCGTGTCAGCAGTCACCCGCAGGGCCGGGTCGCGCAACCGCCGCGCAAGTGATCGCGAGATATGGAAGCCGTCCAGGGGCAGGATGCCCCGCTTGCGCGGATCGACCCAGTGAATGTTGGGATCGTCCCGTGCCTCGGCCATCGGGAAAATGCCTATGGCATAGGCGCGCAGCAGGATCTCCGGGGTGATCTCGTCGCCTTGGTCTTTGGGCACCGCAAAATCCTTCGGAGGATTCTGAAGAAGTTTTCGAAAACTCTTGCGGCGAGGCGCCCGAAATGGGCGCCCCTTCAGGTCAGCCGAACTGTCTGGCCAGCCACTTTTCCAGCCAATGAATGTTGTAGTCGCCGTTCTGGATGTCCGGTTCGGCCAGAAGCATGTGGAAGAGGGGCACCGAAGAATCGATCCCGTCGATGATCAGTTCTCCCAATGCACGCTTCAGCCGGGCCAGCGCCTCGGGCCGGTCACGCCCATGGACGATCAGCTTGCCGATCAGGCTGTCGTAATAGGGCGGGATCGAATAGCCGGAGTAAAGGGCCGAATCCATCCGCACGCCAAAGCCGCCCGGCGCGTGGAACATCCGCACGCGCCCGGGGCTGGGCGAAAAGCCGGGAATCTTCTCGGCATTGATCCGGACCTCGATGGCGTGTCCGTTGATCTCAAGCTCGTCCTGGGTGAAGGACATCGGCAGGCCGGCGGCCACGCGGATCTGCTCGCGCACCAGATCGACACCGAAGATGTATTCCGTGACTGGGTGTTCAACCTGCAGACGGGTGTTCATCTCGATGAAGTAGAACTTGCCGTCTTCGTAAAGGAACTCGATCGTGCCTGCCCCGATGTAGTTGATCTTGGCCACCGCATCGGCGCAGATCTTGCCGATCTCGGCCCGCATCTTCGGGGTGATCGCGGGACCGGGGGCCTCTTCGAAAACCTTCTGGTGGCGGCGTTGCAGGGAACAGTCGCGTTCGCCCAGATGCACCGCCTTGCCCTTGCCGTCGCCGAAGACTTGGATCTCGATATGGCGCGGCTTTTGCAGGTACTTCTCGATATAGACCTCGTCATTGCCGAAGGCGTTCTTCGCCTCGGACCGCGCGGTGCGGAAGGCAATCTCGAGATCATCGAGGTTGGTCGCCACCTTCATCCCGCGCCCGCCGCCACCGGCGGTGGCCTTGATGATGACGGGAAAGCCGATCTCTTCTGCCACGCGCTTTGCCGTCTCGAAATCCGGCACGCCGCCGTCCGATCCGGGAACGACGGGGATTCCCAGTTCCTTCGCCGTTTCCTTGGCGGTGATCTTGTCGCCCATGATGCGGATATGTTCCGCCGAAGGGCCGATGAAGGTGATCCCGTGATCCTCCAGCGCCTGGGCGAAGCTCGCGTTTTCGCTGAGGAACCCGTAGCCAGGATGGACCGCCTGCGCGCCCGTGATTTCGCAGGCCGAAATGACGGCGGCCTTGGACAGATAGCTTTCAGACGACGGGGCCGGGCCGATGCAGACGGATTCGTCGGCCATGCGGACATGCATGGCGTCGGCGTCCGCCGTCGAATGCACGGCGACCGACTTGATCCCCATCTCGCGCGCGGCGCGGATCACGCGCAGGGCGATCTCGCCCCGGTTGGCGATCAGGATTTTCTCGAACATGGGCTCACTCGATGATCAGAAGGGGCGCGCCGTATTCGACGGGCGAGCCATCCTCGACAAGGATGCGCTTCACCGTGCCTGACTTCGTGGCCGGAATCTGGTTCATCGTTTTCATCGCCTCGATGATCACGACCGTCTGCCCTTCGGACACTTGTGCGCCGATGGTGACGAAGGGCGCAGCACCGGGTTCCGAGGCAAGATAGACCGTGCCGACCATGGGCGAGGTCACGGCGCCCGGATGCTGGGCCGGATCTTCAGGCGCAGCCGCCGGTGCTGTCGCGGCCGCAGGGGCAGGCTGCGCGGCCGGGGCGGCATGATGCGATACGACCGGGGCAGGGGCAGCCATGGTCACGACCGTGGATTGCTTCACGACGCGCACTTCCAGGCTGTCGTCCTCGCCATATTCGCGCTTCACCGACAGTTCGGTCAGGTCGTTCTTGTTCAGGAGCTCGGCCAATGCCGAGATGAAGGCCACATCCGTTTCGGTCGTCTGCTTGCTCATGCCGTCCTCTGATGCCCTTGGGGTCTTGCGGCCCCATCCGGGGGGTGATCCCCTCTCACGTGTTCCGCGCTTATACGCGACGCGGATAGGGGTGAAAAGCCGCGAAAGCGGTGCCTGCTTTCTGTGCAGGTTCCGTGCGCCGACGCCGGAAATCATCAGGCGTCAAAATTTACCGTTTGATAAAAAAACCGACCTGTGCCAGCCTTTCGGAAACAAAAAGCCAGGGAGGCCCCCAGCCAATGTCGAACAGTCCGCTTACCCCCGGAATCGTGGCCGGCCGCCTGCAGCCCGAGGCCTATCTCCGGAACTTCGGCGACCATGATCCCGCCCTTGACCGCCACGAAGCGCGCGTCGCCGCCGACCGCTGCTACTTCTGCCACGATGCGCCCTGCATCACCGCCTGCCCGACCTCGATCGACATCCCGCTCTTCATCCGCCAGATCGCCACGGGCACGCCCGAGGCGGCAGCGACCACGATCTGGACGCAGAACATCCTCGGCGGCATGTGCGCCCGCGTCTGCCCGACCGAGACGCTGTGCGAAGAGGCCTGCGTGCGCGAGGCGGCCGAGGGCAAGCCGGTCGAGATCGGGCGGCTCCAGCGTTACGCGACCGATGTCGCCATGGCCCGGGGCCTCCACCCCTTCAGCCGCGCCGCCGCCACGGGCAAGCGCGTGGCCGTGGTCGGTGCTGGTCCCGCGGGCCTTGCCTGCGCTCATCGCCTCGCAATGCACGGCCATGATGTCGTGGTGCTGGAACGCCGCCCCAAGGCCGGCGGCCTGAACGAATACGGCATCGCCAGCTACAAGGCGACGAACAACTTTGCCCAGGCCGAGGTCGAGTGGCTCCTCTCCATCGGCGGGATCGAGATCCGCACCGGCGTGGAGCTTGGCCGCGATGTCACCCTCGCCGACCTCGAAGCGCAGTATGACGCCGTCTTCCTTGGCATCGGCCTTGCCGGCGTCAACGCGCTGCGGGCCGAGGGCGAGGACAAGGCCGGCGTCCGCAATGCCGTCGACTTCATCGCCGAGCTCCGCCAGACCTCCGACCTGTCGACCCTTCCCGTCGGCCGTGACGTGGTGGTGATCGGCGGCGGCATGACGGCGGTCGACGCTGCCGTCCAGTCGAAACTCCTTGGCGCGGAAAACGTCACCATCGTCTATCGCCGGGGGCAGGAGAAGATGTCCGCCTCGGGCTATGAACAGGACCACGCCGTGCAGGCCGGGGTGCGGATCATCCACAACGCAGCACCCCTGCGCGTCCTCGGGAACGGCAAGGCCGAGGCCGTGGAATTCGCCTATACCGTCGACACCCCTGCGGCCCTTAGCCTTCTGCCCGAGACCTTTACCCTCAAGGCCGACCAGGTCTTCAAGGCCATCGGACAGACCCTGACCGGTGCGCCCGCGGGCCTCGCGGTCGAAGGCGGCAAGCTGAAAGGCCCGGCCGGCAAGGTCTGGGTCGGCGGCGACTGCGCCCTTGGGGGCGAGGACCTGACGGTCACCGCCGTCGCCGAAGGCCGCGACGCCGCCGAGGCGATCCACAGCTGGCTTTCCGGCCGGTGATGGCCGCGTTTCTGCCTTGCTCTCACCCGTTTCCCGCGCCACTAGGGGCGGGACCGGGGGTATCTGATGGACGGCTTCGTCGACAGCTTCATCGCCTTCATCGAACGGAACCAGGACTGGTTGCCGGTCATCATGGTCGTCTTCGCCGCAGCCGAAACGACGGCCTTCCTGTCGATCCTCATCCCCTCGACCGCGGTGCTGGTGGCTGTGGGCGCGCTCGCGGCGACAGGCGCGGTCGACTTCCTGCCGCTCTGGATCGGGGCCACGATCGGTGCGCTGATCGGGTCGACCTTCAGCTACTGGCTGGGCTGGCGCTTCGGACCGGCGATCCTCGAGATGCCGTTCCTGAAAAAGAACGCCGAGGCCGTGGAAAAAGCGCAAGCCGCCTTCGCGAAGTACGGCCCGGTCACCATCATCATCGGCCATTTCACCACCGTGTTCCGGCCCGTGGTCTTCCTTCTTGCGGGCCTCAGCGGCATGACACTCGCCCGCTTTGCCTTCTGGAACACCATCGGCTGTGTCGCCTGGGCCTTCCTGATCCCCAAGCTTGGGGAGTTCGGCGGCGACATCATCGGCTGGATCTGGTCGTTCTTCTGACCGATGATGGGCGCAGCGCCCGTCGTCAGCCCATCCCGTTCCCCTCAGCCTTCGCCAAGGAGAGAAGCCATGGCTAACCTTGCGTCCGACTTCATCGGCATCAAGTCGCCGAACCCGTTCTGGCTGGCCTCGGCCCCGCCGACCGACAAGAAATACAACGTCGAGCGCGCCTTCGAGGCGGGCTGGGGCGGCGTGGTGTGGAAGACACTGGGTGCCGAAGGCCCGCCGATCGTTAACGTGAATGGCCCGCGCTATGGCGCGATCTGGGGCGCGGACCGCCGCCTTCTGGGGCTGAACAACATCGAGCTCATCACCGACCGCCCGCTGGAGGTGAACCTGCGCGAGATCAAGGAGGTCAAGCGCAAGTGGCGTGACCGGGCGATGATCATCAGCCTGATGGTGCCCTGCGACGAGGAGTCGTGGAAAGACATCCTGATGCGGATCGAGGATACGGAAGCCGACGGGGTGGAACTGAACTTCGGCTGCCCGCATGGCATGGCGGAACGTGGCATGGGGTCTGCGGTGGGCCAGGTGCCCGAATACATCGAGATGGTCACCCGCTGGGTCAAGCAGTACAGCCGGATGCCCTGCATCGTGAAGCTGACGCCCAACGTGACCTCGATCCTGCCGCCGGCCATGGCGGCGCATCGCGGCGGGGCCGATGCGGTCAGCCTGATCAACACCGTGAAGTCGATCACCAATGTCGACCTCGACCATTTCTCGCCCTTCCCGATGATCGACGGCAAGGGCAGCCACGGCGGCTATTGCGGCCCGGCGGTCAAGCCCATTGCCCTGAACATGGTGGCCGAGATTGCCCGCAACCCGGAAACGCGCGGCCTGCCGATCTCGGGCATCGGTGGCGTCACCACCTGGCGCGACGCGGCCGAGTTCCTGGCACTTGGCGCCGGGAACGTTCAGGTCTGCACCGCTGCCATGACCTACGGCTTCAAGATCGTGCAGGAGATGATCTCGGGCCTCTCGCAATACCTCGACGACAAGCAGATGTCGCTCGACAGCCTGATCGGACGCGCGGTGCCGAACTTCGTCGAATG
Source organism: Tabrizicola sp. T46 (assembly GCF_057219895.1). Taxonomy (NCBI): domain Bacteria; kingdom Pseudomonadati; phylum Pseudomonadota; class Alphaproteobacteria; order Rhodobacterales; family Paracoccaceae; genus Tabrizicola; species Tabrizicola sp. T46. The sequence continues at coordinate 449,024 of NZ_JBXVVV010000003.1, read as the reverse complement.
GCAGGACCTGAACCTGAACTACGTGACCAAGGCGCGGATCGACCAGGACCTCTGCATCAAATGCGGTCGCTGTTACGCCGCCTGCGAGGACACGAGCCACCAGGCCATCTCGATGAGCGCGGATCGCGTGTTCGAGGTGATGGATGACGAATGCGTCGCCTGCAACCTCTGCGTCAACGTCTGCCCGGTCGACAATTGCATCACGATGGAGGAACTGCCGAAGGGTGCGGTCGACCTCCGGACCGGCAAGCCGGTGGGTGACTATGCCAACTGGACGACGCATCCGAACAACCCCAGCGCTCGCGCGGCAGAGTGAGGCGGATCGTCGTCGCCGGAGCCTCGCGCGGCATCGGTGCCGCGGTGGCGGGACATTACGTGGCAAGGGGCGACGATGTTATCTCCCTGTCGCGGGGGGCACCGCCGCATGGCCGCTGGCTGTCGGTCGATCTTGCCGAGGCCGCCCAGATTGCGGCCTTGCCCGAAAGGATCGGCGGGCAGGTCGATGCATTGCTCTACACCGGCGGGATCTGGGAGGACGGGGCCTTCACTGATGCCTACCGTTTTGCTGCCAGCCCGCCCGAAGAGGCGCAGCGCGTCATTGCCGTCAACCTGACGGCGCCGATCCTGCTGACCCGGGCGCTCTTGCCCCTAATGTCCGCCGGGGGCAGGGTAGTCTTTATCGGCTCGCTTTCTGCCCTCGACAACACCGCCACTCCAGAGGTTGCCAACAGTGCCTCGAAGTATGGCCTGCGCGGCGCGGCGCAGGCCCTCGCCAGAACGTTGCAGCAGCTCGGAATCGGTGTCGGGGTCATCAACCCGGGCAATGTCGCGACCGATGAAGTGCTCAGCGACATATCCGAAGGCCGGTTCGACGATCAGGTGCCGATCCCGATGTCGGATCTGCTCTCTGCGTTCGACTTTGCGCTGTCACTGTCCCCGGCCAGCGTGGCGACAGAGATCAACCTGGCGCAGATGCGCGGTTAGCTCAGGGCAAGGGCAGCGGACTGACACCGGCAGCGATGCTCGCCTTGATATAGGCTTCGCGCGCGGCATCTGCCGCGGCGCGGGCCTCGGCTGCGGGATGCTCGCTTTCGTCGCGTTCGGCTAGCCGTGCCGTCACGATGCCCGCCGAGACCGCTGGCTGGCGCACGGCATCGAAGCGCTCGGCCTCTGCCACCGGCGGCGCGGTCTGCGCCGCGGGTGCGCTGGTCAGGCGGTCCGTGGCAGGCTGGGTCGGCTGGGATGGCACCGGGGCCTGCAGACGGATCGCAGTGACAGGGTCCATCTCGGCCTCCTCGTGTCAGGCGTTCCTCGCCCCAGAAATAGCGCAGAAAGCGCTAACGCGCTTGAGGAAACTGCCTAAAATGCCGTGGAACAAACCTTTCCAAAACCTTAATGCGAACTTTTAAGATATTGATAAAAATATACAAAGCGGAAATGACCACTGTGGTCACTGCGGCGCCAGAAGGCGCGTAAAGAGCGTCTCCAGATACCCCCCGGCCTCGGCAAAGGGGTCGTGCCCGGGCCCCAGGACCGCCCGCACCTGCACTTCGAAGTCGGCATAATGCTGGGTCAGGGCCCAGATCGAGAAGATCAGATGCACCGGATCGACCCGGGCGATGCGCCCCTCGTCCATCCAGCCGGTCAGGACCCTCGACTTCTCGGCCACCAGGTCCCGCAAGTCTCCCTCGATCGCCGCCCGCATCCGCGGCGCGCCCTGCAGGATCTCGTTGGCGAAGAGCCGGCTCTCACGCGGGAAGTCGCGGGCAAGGTCCAGCTTGCGGCGGACATAGCCCAGGATCTCGCGCAGGGGGTCACCCTTGGGGTCCATCGCCCGCAATGGGTCAAGCCAGGTGTCCAGAAGCCCGGTCAGAAGGGCAGTATGCACCTCTTCCTTCGACGGGAAGTAGTATAGGAGGTTCGGCTTCGACAGCCCCGCCACCTCGGCGATCTGGTCCAGCGTCGCCCCCCGGAAGCCGTGCAGCGAAAACACCTCCAGCGCCGCGTCAAGGATCGCTTCGCGGTTCTTCTGCTGGATGCGGGATCGCGGACGCGGGTTGGGTGACATGCGGGACCTTGCCGGACGGGCCCCTTGGATAGCCCGGCGGCAGGATCAGGTCAAACCCGCCCCCTGATTACTGGACGATCTGCATGATCCCCCAGGGCAGGACTGTCAGCATCGCGACGATGATGGCAAGCGAACGGGTAAGGCCGGTGAACATCCCTGTACTCCCTGTGGCGTCTCACGTGGCACATGGGTTCGGGCCGTGGAGGCTCAACGGGGCGGAATGTCGCAGCTCTTCAGCCCGCCATCAGCGCGCGGATCGCCCGGACGACCAGCCGGTGATCCTCAACCTGCGGCAGGCCCGACACGGTGGCAACCGCCACCACGCCAACCCCCAGCACCCGGATCGGCACCGCGCCACCGTGGTCGGCGTGGTCCGAAAGGTCCAGCCCATGCTTGGCCAGGGTCTCGCCCTTTTCCCGGTGCCGGGTCCCGACCAGAAGCGAGGCTTCGTGGAACTTGAGCGCCGTGTTCGACTTCCGCCGCGCCCAGAGGTCGTTCAGGGGCGCCGAGCCGGGCAGCGCGGCGTGGAAGAGGGTGCGGTCCGGGGTGCGGATGTCGATCACTACGGGCAGGTCCTCGGCCAAAGCGAGATCGACAAGGATATTGCCCAACCTCAGTGCTGCGGCCTCGTCGAAGGCGGGGAAAATCAGGCCCGCGGCCTCGGCTTCCAGATCCTTGGCGTCCATCATCCCCTCATTTCGCCCCGATCCCGCGCAGGACCATCTGCTTCACGCTGTCCTTGGCCTCGCGCCACTGCCTTTCGCTCAAGGGCTTGCCGCCGTTCAGCGTCTGGATCTGGTGGCCGAAGTCAGCGTAATGCTGCGTCGTGGCCCAGAGCATGTAGAGGAGGTGCCGTGGGTCGACCGGCGCCATCTTGCCCTCGTCGATCCAGCGCTGGATCACGGCGATGCGGCCGTCGGTCCATTCCCTTAGGGTCGTTTCCAGATAGTCCTGGATCACCGGCGCGCCATGCATCACCTCGGACGCCCAGACCTTGGACCCATGCGGATGGGTCCGGCTGATGTCCATCTTGGCGTCTACATAGGCCCCGATCCCCTCCACCGGACCCGGGGCTTCGTCGAAGCTTGAGGCTGCATCCAGCCAGATCTCGAATATCTGCGCCACTACGCGGCGGTAGAGGTCCTCCTTGGTGGCAAAGTAGTAATGCAGGTTCGCCTTCGGCAGCCCCGCCATGTCGGCGATGAGCTGCATCGTTGCCCCCCCGAACCCGGCCTCGGCAAAGACCTTCTCGGCGGCGTCCAGAATGACACGCTCATTCTCGCGCCGGATATCTGTGCGCCGACCCGGTTTGAGCCTTGAAATCTGGGCATCACCGCTCATCGCGTTCCCATATTTTCGTTGACCGTCTGGTCAGGTTGTGGTGCGCTTCACCCTGACCATACGGTCAGGAAACGAGTCGTTCAACGTGCTTTGGGCAAGGGGCAGGATGGCCCCGCCCGACCAGGGAGCTACAGATGCCAGCCACCGGGGACAACCTGCGGATCGACCCTGCGCGCTTGTGGGAGTCGCTTGAGGAGATGGCGAAGATCGGCCCCGGCGTGGCGGGCGGCTGCAACCGGCAGACACTGACCGATGCCGATGGCGAGGGGCGGCATCTCTTCAAGCGCTGGTGCGAGGCGGCGGGAATGTCGATGGGCGTCGACACGATGGGCAACATGTTCGCCACGCGGGCGGGGACGGACCCTGCGGCACTGCCGGTCTACATGGGTTCGCATCTGGATACCCAGCCGACGGGCGGGAAGTATGACGGCGTGTTGGGAGTCCTTGGTGCGCTGGAGGTCGTGCGGACGCTGAACGACATGGGTGTGAAGACGAGGCACCCGATCGTGGTGACGAACTGGACCAACGAGGAAGGCGCGCGGTTTGCGCCGGCAATGCTCGCCTCGGGTGTCTTCGCGGGGATCCATACGGAAGAATACGCCAAGTCGCGGAAAGACCTCGACGGCAAGGTCTTCGGCGAGGAACTCGCGCGCATCGGCTGGGTCGGCGATGAGAAGGTCGGCGCGCGGAAGATGCACGCGATGCTGGAACTTCATATCGAGCAGGGACCCATCCTCGAGGCCGAGGGCAAGGACATCGGCGTCGTGACCCACGGGCAGGGCCTGTGGTGGCTGGAGATCACGCTGACGGGGAAGGACGCCCACACCGGCTCCACCCCCATGCACATGCGGGTCAATGCAGGCCTCGGCATGGCGCGGATCACCGAACGCGTCCACCAGATCGCGATGAGCCACCAGCCGAACGCCGTGGGCGCAGTGGGGCAGGTGAAGGTCTTCCCGAACTCGCGCAACGTGATCCCGGGCAAGGTGGTGTTCACGGTCGATATCCGTTCCCCGGAACAGGCCAAGCTCGACGCGATGAAGGCCGAAGTCATCCGCGCCGCCCATGCGGTGGCAAGGGAGCTGGGGCTGGGCTGCGAGATCGAGGATGTGGGTCACTTTGACCCCGTCACTTTCGACCCGGGTCTTGTTAAGATCGTCCGCCAGGCCGCTGAAAAGCTGGGCTATTCCCATATGGACATCGTCTCTGGTGCCGGTCACGACGCCTGCTGGATCAACCGCGTCGCCCCCACGGTGATGGTGATGTGCCCCTGCGTGGACGGGCTTTCGCACAACGAGGCCGAGAAGATCAGCCCCGAATGGGCCGCGGCGGGGACGGATGTGCTCCTTCACGCTTGTCTCGAGGTGGCAGAGGTGGTGGGGTGAGGATGGTCCATGGCCTATGACCTGCCGCGCCAACCGGACCTTCCCTTGCGCGGACGCATTGCCGAGATAAGGGGTGCGCTTCTGGTGCCGGCTGCGGTGCGTGGCTTGCCGAAGCCCTGCGGGGTCTTTTCGGAGGGAGTGCCCGTGGAGATGAGCACCTGTTTTGGCGGCAAGGCAGGTGAGGCCATCACCGTCTTTCCCGAACCCAGCGCACCCGAACGGCATCTGGCCGGAACCTATCTCTTCGGTGGCGTGCTCTGGGACCATTTCGGCCACATGCTGTGTGAAGGGACCGCGCGGCTCTGGGCCCTTGCCGGTCGTCAGGACATTGACGGTGTCCTGTTCTTTCCGCAGCCAGCAGACAATGCCCGACTGTGCGCCAGGGGGTTTGCGGCTTTGGCAAAGCAACTGGGCCTGCCTGAGGTCATCGTACTGGAGGCCCCGGTCACAGTTGATCTTCTTCTTGTTCCTGAACAGGGACTTGGTTCGGGCGACCTGATGCTTGGTCGTCCGGAGTCGCGTGCCTTCCTTCGCAACCGGCTTGCGCGGCCACCCGGGAGAGAGCGATCCCGTCGGCTCTATCTCAGCCGGTGCGGACAGCCGCGCCGCCGAGGCATGGTTCTTGGCGAAGCGGGGCTGGAGAGGTTATTCGCTGCGCAAGGCTTCGAGATCATTCGGCCAGAGCGTCTGGACCTGTCGGCCCAATTGGACGCCTATCACGCGGCCAGCCACGTTGTGGGCACGGAAGGCTCGGCCTTTCATCTCCTCGCTCTCGCGGGGGGGAGCGGCTGTCAGGTCGCTGTGATCAAGCGGCGCGAGTCGCCGCTGTTCGGTCTGATCTGTGACCAACTGGATATCTTTCTTCAAACCCGGTCCGTCCGGATCGAGACGGTGCTTCAGATTTTCGCCCCCAGGCGGTTCCGTGACCCGAACTTCATCTTTCTGGAGATGTCGCGGCGGGCAATGTGGAGCGACCTTGCGGCGCATGGCTTCGTTTCGGGCGATCCGTGGGATGAGATGGATGAGGAAGAGCGTCAGGCCGCAAAGGCATGGCTGCAGGAAGGCATCGGCAAACGCATTGTGCGGGTCGAGGGCCAGGATGCGATGAAAGGAGAAGAACGTGTCTGAGACCATCATCAAGAACGGCACCGTCGTCACCGCCGACCTGACCTACAAGGCCGATGTCCGGGTGGAGAAGGGTGTGATCACCGATATCGGGCAGGGCCTTAAGGGCGGGACGGAGCTGGACGCGACCGGCTGCTATGTGATGCCCGGCGGGATCGACCCGCATACGCATCTGGAGATGCCCTTCATGGGCACCTATTCGGCGGATGACTTCGAAAGCGGAACGCGCGCGGCCCTCAGCGGCGGGACCACGATGGTCGTCGACTTCATCCTGCCGGGCCAGGGCCAGGACCTGATGGATGCGGCCAAGGCGTGGCACAACAAGTCCACCCGCGCGACCTGCGACTACTCCTACCACATGGCCGTCACCTGGTGGGGCGAGAAGGTCTGGACCGGGATCGAGGATTCGGTGAAGGCCGGGATCACCAGCTTCAAGCACTTCATGGCCTACAAGGGTGCGTTGATGGTGAACGACGACGAGTTGTTCAACAGCTTCCGGCGGGTGGGGGACCTGGGCGGCCTGGCGATGGTTCATGCCGAGAACGGCGATGTGGTGGCGGAGCTGACGGCGAAGCTGCTGAAGGAGGGCAACACCGGCCCCGAAGGCCACGCTTACAGCCGCCCGCCGCAGGTCGAGGGCGAGGCCACCAACCGCGCGATCATGATCGCCGACATGGCGGGCGTGCCGCTTTACGTCGTCCACGTCTCTTGCGAGGACGCGCATGAGGCGATCCGGCGGGCACGGGCCCAAGGCAAGCGGGTCTGGGGCGAGCCGCTGATCCAGCACCTGACGCTGGATGAGTCCGAGTACTTCCACCCTGACTGGGACCACGCCGCGCGCCGGGTGATGAGCCCGCCGTTCCGGAACAAGCAACATCAGGACAGCCTTTGGGCGGGGCTGATGTCGGGGTCGCTCTCGGTGGTCGCAACCGACCATTGCAGCTTCACGACCGAACAGAAGCGCTTCGGCCTTGGGAACTTCTCGAAAATCCCGAACGGGACGGGGGGGCTGGAGGACCGGATGCCGATGCTCTGGACCCACGGGGTGGGTACCGGGCGGCTGACGCCGAATGAATTTGTCGCCGTAACCTCAACCAATATCGCGAAAATCCTGAACTGCTACCCGAAGAAGGGCGCGGTTCTGGTGGGGGCGGATGCCGACCTGGTGGTCTGGGATCCGGAGAAGACAAAGACGATCTCCGCCGGAAAGCAGCAGTCGAAGATCGACTACAACGTCTTCGAGGGCCACACGGTCAAGGGCCTCCCGCGCTTTACCCTGACCCGCGGCCATGTCGCGATCCACGACGGCGAGGTGCGGACGCAGGAAGGCCACGGCAAGTTCGTCGCCCGCGAGGCGCGGCCTGCGGTGAACCGTGCGCTGACCCAGTGGAAGGACCTGACCGCCCCGCGCCCGGTGGAGCGGACGGGTGTTCCGGCGACGGGGGTCTGAGGTGTCAGGGTTCGCCGGGTTCGCTTTCCTCGTCGTCGGCAGGCGTGCGGAAGGTGACCACGGGGGCGCGGAAGTCGATGTCGTCAAGATCCTCGGGCACGGGGGCGAAGGCGAGGGTCGTCTGCAAGGTGTTGAAAAGCATGGCGGTCCTCCGGTTTCGCACGAGGTGGGAAGGCCAGTGGCGACGTGCAAGGGTAGCATGGCCAGGCAACGGGAATGTGAAGGAATGTCAGGGTGAAGGATACGTTGAACGCCCATCCGCCGGTGATCGAGGCCAGGGGGCTGAACCTGGTGTTCCAGACCGCCGACGGGCCGGTGCAGGCGCTGAAGGACGTGAACCTGACGGTCAATCAGGGCGACTTCGTCAGCTTCATCGGGCCAAGTGGTTGCGGAAAAACGACTTTCCTGCGAGCCGTCGCGGCGCTGGAGCATCCGACCTCCGGCACGCTCACGGTTAACGGAATGTCTCCGGACGAAGCGCGGCGGAAGCGGGCTTATGGCTATGTGTTCCAGGCGGCGGGGCTTTATCCGTGGCGGACGATTGCCGGGAACATCAAGTTACCCTTGGAAATCATGGGATTTTCAAAGAGCGAGCAGGACGAGCGGACGGAACGGGTGCTGGAGCTGGTGGAGCTGAAGGGGTTCGGGAAGAAGTTCCCCTGGCAGCTTTCGGGGGGGATGCAGCAGCGCGCCTCCATCGCCCGGGCACTGGCCTTTGACGCGGACATCCTTCTCATGGACGAACCCTTCGGGGCCCTTGATGAGATTGTCCGGGACCGGCTGAACGAGGAGACGCTGAAGCTTTGGGCGCGGACCGGAAAAACCGTTGGATTCGTTACACATTCCATCCCCGAGGCGGTTTACCTTTCGACCAAGATCGTCGTCATGTCCCCCCGACCGGGCCGGATCACGGATGTGATCGACAGCCCACTTCCGAAGGAACGCCCGCTGGATATCCGCGACAGCCGCGAGTTCATCGAGATCGCCCACCGGGTGCGGGAGGGGCTGCGGGCCGGGCATCATGAAGACTAGGTTAAGCGTCTTCCCTGCATCTTCCTTGTGTCTTCCTTCCGTCTACACGGGAGGTGGCGCGTGACGGGTCTGACCTTCCTCTGGCTCGGGGCGGCGACGGCGGTCTTTGTCGCCGCAAATGCCGTCCTCAAAGTCTATGCGACGAAGGGACAGGTGCCGGTCCTGATCGGGGCGCTGCTGCTGTTCTGCCTGGGCAACTGGCTGATGGTTCAGGTCATGCGGCTGAACGGGCTGGGGCTGGCCATCGCGCTTTCGGCGATCTTTCAGTTGGTGGCGATTTCGGTCATGGCGATCTTCGTCTTTGGCGAGCGGCCCACGGGGCTGCAACTGGCCGGGATGGCTCTTGGCGTGGTGGCGGTGGCGATGATCGCCTGGCCGTCGGGAGGGAATGCATGAACCGCGTGCTTCCCGTCCTGACCGTCCTCGCCGGGATCGTCGTGATCTGGTACGCCGCTGCCGTCTGGATGAACTCCACCTGGGTCTTCGATCAGGCCGAAAGGGCCGGAACGCCTGTCATCTGGGCCGAGGTCATCCCGCAGACGATGGCGCAGGAACGGCCGCTCTTGCCGCCCCCGCATCAGGTCGCGGCGCAGCTTTGGGACGGGATCGCGGGGCAGGCGGTCACTTCGAAGCGGAGCCTTGTCTACCACGCTTTCGTCACGCTGAAGGGCACGATGATGGGCTTTGCGCTGGGGATCGTCTTCGGCGTCGGGCTGGCCATGGCGATCGTGCGGTTCCGGGTCATGGACATGAGCGTGATGCCCTGGGCAATCATCAGCCAGACGATCCCCATTGTGGCGTTGGCGCCGATGATCCTGGTGGTGTCGAGCCAGCTGGGGATTCAGGGACGCGACATTCCGAAGGCGATCATCGCCGCTTACCTGTCGTTCTTCCCGGTGCTGGTCAGCATGGTGAAGGGGCTGCGGTCGCCTGACCAGATGCAGCTGGACCTTCTGAAAACCTATGGGGCGAGCGAGGCGCAAACCTTCCTCAAGCTGCGGATCCCGGCCTCGATGCCCTATTTCTTCGCCTCGCTGAAGGTTGCCATCGCGGCCAGCCTGATCGGGACCATCGTGGGCGAGCTTCCGACCGGGGCCATCGAGGGCCTGGGCGCGCGGATGCTGATCGGCAGCCAGTTCGGCGACCCGCTGATCATGTGGTCGGCACTCTTTGCGGCGGCAATTCTGGCGGGGCTTTTGATCGTCGCGGTCGGGTTTGTCGAACGTTTCGCGCGGGCGCGGATGGGGGTGCCGGCATGACCTGGATTGCGGGCACCGTCGCGTTCTGGCTGGCAGCCTGGGCCCTAAACGCCCGGATCGCGGCCAGTGCCTGGTCGCGGACGACGGCAGGGCGGCTGTTTGTGCCGATTATGTTCGGTCTGACCGTGCTGGTCCTGTGGGAGGGTCTGGTGCGTGGCCTGGGCGTGGCACCTGTGATCCTGCCTGCACCAAGCGTGATCGCGGCGAAGATCGCCACCTCACTGCCCGTGCTGTGGGGCGACTTCGTCCAGACCGTGCTGAAGGGCGCGGTGCCGGGCTTCCTGATCGGCGCGGGGGCCGCGGTAGCGACGGCGATTGCCATCGACCGTTCCCCCTTCCTGCAGCGGGGCCTTCTGCCCGTGGGCAACTTCGTCGCGGCCCTGCCGATCGTCGGCCTCGCCCCGATCCTTGTCATGTGGTTCGGCTTTGACTGGCAGTCGAAGGCGGCGGTCGTGGTGGTGATGGTGTTCTTCCCGATCCTTGTGAACATGGTTGCGGGGCTTCAGGCGTCCGAGCGGATGCAGCGCGACCTGATGGCGACCTGGGGCGCGTCCTACTGGCAGACGCTCTTCAAGCTGCGGCTGCCGGCGGCGATGCCGTTCCTTTTCAACGGGCTAAAAATTGCATCGACTCTGGCCCTGATCGGGGCCATCGTTGCCGAGTTTTTCGGCAGTCCGATCTATGGCATGGGCTTCCGCATCTCGACCGAGGTGGGGCGGCTTGGCCTTGACATGGTTTGGGCCACGATTGCGGTCGCGGCTCTGGCGGGGTCGGCCTTTTACGGGCTGATCGCGCTGATCGAACGGCGGGTGACATTCTGGCATCCGTCGCAACGGCATTAACCAAAGGCCCTGACAGACGGGCCCAACACGGGAGACGACGATGAAAAGACTGATGACTGCTGCATTCCTCGCCGCGCTTGGCACCGCCGCACAGGCCGAGGACGTGACGCTCCAGCTGAAATGGGTGACCCAGGCCCAGTTCGCGGGCTATTACGTCGCCCAGGCCAAGGGGTTCTATGAGGAAGAGGGCCTGAATGTCACCATCCTGCCGGGCGGCCCGGACATCGCGCCGACGCAGGTGATCGCAGGCGGCGGGGCCGATGTGGTGGTGGAATGGATGCCGGCGGCCCTTGCCGCGCGGGAAAAGGGCCTGCCGCTGGTGAACATCGCGCAGCCCTTCGCGTCTTCGGGCATGATGCTGACCTGCCTTGCGGAAACCGGGATCAAGACCCCGGCCGATTTTGCTGACAAGACGCTGGGCGTCTGGTTCTTCGGCAACGAGTACCCCTTCCTGTCGTGGATGAGCACGCTTGGCCTCAAGACCGATGGCTCGCCCGGCGGGGTTACGGTGCTGAAGCAGGGATTCAACGTCGATCCCCTGCTGCAGAAGCAGGCGGCCTGCATCTCGACCATGACCTACAACGAATACTGGCAGGTGATCGACGCGGGCATCAAGCCCGAGGAGCTGGTGACCTTCAAGTATGAAGACCAGGGCGTCGCGACGCTGGAAGACGGGCTTTACGTGCTGGAAGACCGTCTGGCCGATCCGGCCTTTGCCGAGACGATGGTCAAGTTCGTCCGCGCGAGCATGAAGGGCTGGAAATATGCCGAGGCGAACCCGGACGAAGCCGCGATGATCGTGCTGGAGAATGACCAGACCGGTGCGCAGACCGAGAACCATCAGAAGCGCATGATGGGCGAGATCGCCAAGCTGACGGCGGGGTCGAACGGGGCGCTTGACGTGGCTGCGGCGGAACGCACGGTTGCCACGCTTCTGGCCGGCGGGTCGGACCCGGTGATCACCGCGGCCCCGACCGGCGCCTGGACCAGCGCCATCACCGACGCGGCCCTGGCGAACTGAAGCCGTGTGAAATTGGGGGCGCCGTCCTGCGGGGGCGGCGCCCCTTTTCATGTTTGTAAAGCTTAACAGGGCCTGTAAAGTCGGCCCATGCCCCTGTCTTCGCTTACCGGAACCCGTCTTCGCGAACGCCGTCTGGCGGCAGGTTTGCGGCAGGCGGATGTGGCTGCGATGGCGGGGATCTCGGCCTCGTACCTCAACCTCGTCGAACATAATCGCCGCAAGGTGACGCCAGAGGTGGCCAGTCGCCTGGCCGAGGCGCTAGGGCTGGATCGGGCGGCCCTGTCCGGGAGTGGGGCGGCGGTCCTGCTTGAGGGGTTGCGGTCTGCTGCGGGGCGCACGCCGGCGGTTCCGGCCGAGGTGGAGCGGATGGAGGAGTTCGTCGGGCGTTTCCCCGGCTGGGCGGCACTGGTCGCCGATCTTGACGGGCGGGTCGAGGGGCTGGAGCGGGCGCTGGCGGCGATGAACGACCGCATGACGCATGACCCGCATCTGAGCCAAGCGTTGCACGAGCTTTTGTCCTCGCTGTCATCGGTCCGGGCGACGGCGGCGATCCTGGCCGAGACCCCGGACCTGTCGGGCGAATGGCTGGGAAAGTTCCACCGCAACCTGCATGGCGACAGCGAACGGCTGGCGACCGGGGCGGAGGCGCTGGTCGCCTATCTTGATGCGGGCAGCGCGATTGCCGAGCAGGGGATTGCCGCGCCGCAGGAAGAGGTGGAGGACTGGCTGTCGCGCCGGGAGTGGACGATCGGCGATGAGGAACTGGCTGCGGGGTTGGGGGACGAGGTGGCTGCCCTTGCCTCATCCGCGGCGCGGAGCCTGGCCGAGGCGCATCTGGCGCTGGCGGCGCGGGACGCGGCGCTCTTGCCGATGCCGGTCCTTACGGCGGCGATTGCGGCAGAAGGGGTGGATGCGTTCGGGATCGCGGGGGCGCTGGGGCTGGAGCCGATGGTGGTGATGCGGCGGCTGGCGGCGGTTCCGGCGCTGGGGGTGGGGCTGGTGATCTGCGATGCATCGGGGACGCTGACTTTCCGCAAACCCACCGCCGGGTTTGCACTGCCGCGCTTTGGAGCGGCTTGTCCCTTGTGGCCGCTCTTCACCGCTCTGGGTCAGCCGCGGCAGCCGGTCGAGGCGCTGGTCGAAAGTGCGGGGCAGGGCATGCGCAGCTTTCGCGTCCAGGCCTGGTGCGACAGCCGGCGGGCGGATGGGCCGCGGGGGCCGGAACTGCGGCAGGCGGCGATGCTTGTCCTGCCGGCGGGACGGACGTCAGCCGCACCTCTGGTCGTGGGGTCGAGCTGCCGGGTCTGCCCCCGGCCTGACTGCCCGGCGCGGCGCGAGCCGACGATTCTTTCCGAGGCCGGATGAATTTCGTCTTTTGACAGCCGGGCAGCTTCCACCGATAGTGACCTCAGGGAGCGGGGGGAGAACTGCTCCGGGGGACCGGTTGGCCATGCATGTGCTCCTCGTCGAGGATGAGCCGAACATTGCTGAGGCGATGAGCTTCATTCTGGCGCGCGAGGGCTGGAAGGTCAGCCATATCGCCGATGGGAACCGGGTTCTGGCGGCCCTGCACAGCGATCTGCCGGACCTGATGATCCTGGACCACATGCTGCCCGGAATGTCGGGGCTGGAGATCCTGACCGCGTTGCGGGCCGATCCGGAACTCCGGCATCTGCCGGTGATGATGCTGACGGCAAGGGGCCGGGACCGGGACCTTGCGGAACGGGCCGGGGCCGACCGGTTTGTCTCGAAACCCTTCTCGAATGCCGAACTGGTTGCCGAGGTCCGGGCCATGATGGGCCACTGATGGCACGGCCAAAACCCCCCCTGTTCCTTGCGCGCGCCTCATACCGGATGCGCCGGCTTCGGGATGCGGCGCGTCTTCTGCCGGTCGTCGGGGCGTTCCTTCTGATCCTGCCGACCCTGTGGGTGGCTGACGGCACGATCCACATGACGGCGTCCGACCTGATCTACTTCTTCGCCGTCTGGCTGCTTCTGGTCATCGTCGCGGCGGTCTTTTCCCGGGGGCTGCGCCAGGGGGAAAGGATCGACGAGGAGGAGGATTGAGATGCCGTTCAACCTTCTTGTCGCGGCCTGTGTCCTCTATGTCATCGCGCTGTTCGCCGTCGCCTTCATCGTCGAGCGGCGGGCGGCGCATGGTCGGCTGGGCTGGCTGCGGTCGCCCCTTGTCTACACCCTGTCGCTGTCGATCTATTGCACCGCCTGGACCTTTTACGGCGCGGTCGGCTATGCCACGCGGTCGGGCCTCGAGTTTCTGACCATCTACTTCGGGCCGACGCTGGTCTTCGTCGGCTGGTGGTGGATCCTGCGCAAGCTGGTGCGGATCGGGAAGCAGTATCGCGTGACCTCGATTGCCGACCTGATTTCGGCGCGGTTCGGCAAGTCGAACATGCTGGGGGTGATCGTCACGCTGATCGCCGTTGTTGCGACGACGCCTTACATCGCACTGCAGCTGCAGTCGGTGGTCCTGGCCTTCGGAGTCTTTGCGACCGCTCCGGCGGATGGGAGCGCTGCGCCCGAAGCCACGCAGACCGCCTTCTGGGTTGCGGTGGGGCTGGCGCTGTTCACGATCCTGTTCGGAACCCGGAACCTCGATGCACGCGAGCAGCATCACGGGATCGTTACCGCGATCGCGGTCGAGGCGGTCGTCAAGCTGGTGGCCCTGCTGGCGGTGGGTGCCTTCGTCGTGTGGGGGATCGCAGGGGGGATCGGCGATGTCATTGCCCGGATCGGCGCCGCCGATCTTGCTGCCTGGCAAGTGCAGCCGGGACGCTGGACCGGCCTTATCTTCCTGAGCGCCGTCGCGGTCATCACACTGCCGCGGATGTTCCAGGTGATGGTGGTCGAGAATGACGACGAAGGGCACCTTGCGCGGGCGAGCTGGGCCTTTCCCTTCTACCTGCTTCTGATGAGCCTCTTCATCGTGCCGATCGCGGTGGTCGGGCTGGAGCGGCTGCCCGAGGGGGCCAATCCGGACATGTTCGTTCTAACGCTTCCGTTGTCCGAAGGGCAGGGAGGCTTGGCGATGCTGGCCTTTCTGGGCGGGTTCTCTTCGGCCACATCCATGGTGATCGTGGAATCGATCGCACTGGCGACGATGATCTCGAACCACATCGTCATTCCCCTGTGGCTGCGCCTTCGCCCGGCAGCGGGACCCGGGGATGATTTGCGGACGGTCGTCCTTACGGCGCGGCGGCTGGCGATTGCGGGGGTGCTGGCGCTTGGCTACGGGTATTACCAGTTTTCCGGGGGAACGGCGGCGCTGGCCGCGATCGGGCTGATCGCCTTTCTTGGCGTGGCGCAGGTGTTTCCGGCGCTGGTCGGCGGGCTTTACTGGCGCGGGGCAACGCGGATCGGCGCGATGCTGGGGCTGACGACCGGCTTTGTCGTCTGGGCCTATACCTCCTACCTGCCGTCCTTCGGTCCGGGTGCGGTCCTATCCGAGGCTGTCTACACCCAAGGTCTGTTCGGGATAGGCTGGCTGCGTCCGCAGGCCCTGTTCGGGACCGAAGGGATGGACCCGCTGATCCATGCCATGTTCTGGTCCCTTGCGCTGAACACGGCGGCGTTCTTCCTTGGATCGCTTCTTACCTTTCCCGGTCCAGTCGAACGCCTTCAGGGCGCGGCCTTCGTCAATGTCTTCGAGGGCGGGGCAGGCCGGGGCCACTGGAGCCAGGGCCAGGCCGAGCCGGAAGCGCTGCTGACCATGGCGCAGCGCATCCTCGGGGAAGAGGCGGCGCAGGCGCTGTTCCAGGCGGCGGCGCACGATCAGGGCAAGGACGGTTTCCTTCCCGACCCGACACCGGCCTTCCTTGACCGCCTTGAGGCCCGATTGTCGGGCTCGGTCGGGGCCGCGACGGCGAGCGCTATGATCAGCCAGCTTGTCGGCCGCGCCACGGTGACGGTCGAAGACCTTATGGCCGTGGCCTCGGAATCCGCGCAGATCATGGAGTATTCGGCAAAGCTCGAAGCACGCGAGGCCGAGCTGACCCGGACGGCCGGGGCGCTGCGCGAGGCGAATGAGAAGCTGACGCAGCTGTCGATGCAGAAGGATGCCTTCCTCAGCCAGATCAGCCACGAGCTGCGGACGCCGATGACCTCGATCCGCGCCTTTTCCGAGATCCTGACCGAGGGCGAGCTGCCGCCCGAGACGGTGTCGAAGTATGGCCGGATCATCCATGACGAGGCAAAGCGGCTGACGCGGCTTCTGGACGATCTTCTGGACCTGAGCGTTCTGGAGAACGGCACGGTCCAGCTGTCGCTGAGCCTGGCAAGCTTGCGCGACATGATCGATTCCGCCCTGACGGCGGCGCGGCAGACGCGGCCGGAGCGCAGCTTTACCGTCCACCGGGACCTGCCGTCCGAGGCGATCTTCATCCGCACCGATGCCGACCGGCTGATGCAGGTCTTCATCAACCTGATCTCGAACGCGCGGAAGTATTGCGACGCGAAGGATCCCGAGTTGCGGATTGCCGTCCGCCAGCGCGCCGGGCGGGTGATGATCGATATCATCGACAACGGCAGCGGCATCCCGAAGGAGAGCCAGTCGCTGATCTTTGAGAAGTTTGCGCGACTGACCGATGCGAACCGGGCCGGCGGGGCAGGGCTGGGGCTGGCGATCTGTCGTGAGATCATGACCAACCTCGGGGGGTCGGTCACTTATGTTCCGGGGCAGGGCGGGGCGGCGTTCCGGGTGACCGTGCCCCTGCGGCTGGAAAAGGCCGCGGCCTGAGCCGCCAGGCCTTAACGCTTCGGCAAGGCCGGGTCGTCTAGGCTGGCGCGGTTCCAGACCGCCGGGGCCCGCCGATGCCAGATATCCTGCGCCGCAAGATCGACCTCTCCCGCCAGCCGCAGGCCGATGGTGCACCGGGGGCTGACCGCGGCTGGCGGCTGGCGCTGGCGCGGGCGACGCGGGATGCGATGGGCCTCGACATCGACTTTCGCCAACTGGTGATCAGCCGCGCCGGGCTGGCCGAGGTGCTGGACCTTGCGCCGCTGCACGGGTTGATCGCGCTTCTGGATGGGCCGCAGGGGGGGCTTGGGGTCCTGATGCTGGGACCGGCGGTCACGGCCAGCCTGATCGAGATGCAGACTCTGGGCCGCCTCGCGGGCCCGGCCCCGGAACCGCGGAAGCCGACGCGGATCGATGCGGCGATGGTGGCGGGGGTGGTCGACCGGGCGCTGGCGGGGCTCGACCAGTCGCTGGCGGAAGAGGCGGACCGGGTCTGGGCGGGGGGGTTCCGCTATGCCTCGTACCTCGACGAGGTGCGACCGCTGGGCCTCATGCTGGAAGAAGAGAGCTACCGGATCCTCTCGGCGGAGATTTCGTTGGGCAGTGGCGGCAGGAGCGGGCCGGTGATCCTGGTCCTGCCGGCGGTCGGGCGGGGGCAGCGGCCGGAGGGGACAACGGGGGCCGAGGCGGATACCGCGCCGCAGTTCACCACGGCGCTGGCGGCGCAAGTGGAGCAGGCGGAATGCTACCTCGATGCGGTGATCGGGCGGCTGGTGCTGCCGATCGGGAGGATCCTGGCGCTGGCGCCGGGGGAGGTTCTGGACCTGCCGCAGGCGGGGCTGGATGCGATCACGCTGGAGACCCGTGACGGTCGCCGGATTGCCCGCGCGCGGCTGGGGCAGAACCGGGGTATGCGGGCGCTGAAGATCTCATTGGCCGAACCTGCCGGGCGGACGGCAGCCGCGCAGGTGCCGGTTGATCCTGCGCCGGCTCCCCCCGCTGCGGAAAACCCGCCGGTCGAGGATTTGCGGGCGGCAAGCTGAAGGGCGTCAGCCGGACTGGCGGGCCAGCGCCTCGATCTGCGGGCGCAGGTGGTCGAGCTGGTAGCCGAAGCGCGCTGGCAGGCCGACGAGTTCATCGACCGGGCGCTTGCCGGCATTGGCCAGGGCCCAGACGATCGAACAGCGGTTGCCGCTGGCGCAATATGCGAAGACCGGCCCGGGCGAGGCAGCCATGGCCGCGGCCTGGGCGGTGACATTCTGCATCGTGAGCTGGCCGCCGATCACGGGGTTGGCAACGAAGGTCAGCCCCAGCGCCTCGGCCGCCGCCTGCATGTGCGGGGTGTGGAGATGCGGCGGGATCTCGCCGTCGGGCCGGTTGTCGATGATGGTGACATAGCCCGCCGCCTTGATCGCCGGAAGGTCACCCGGTTCGATCTGGGGAGAGACCGCGTAATCGGGGGTCAGCGCGCGGATATCCATGGTCCTGCCTTCGGTTATGGCGCCCGTCCGGGCGTTTGCGGAGCGATCCTAGCCGCTGGCTTGGCAAAGCGGAAGGCGCGACGTTGACTTGCATCAAGGCCCGGCCCTGCCGCCTGTGCGATACTTCCTGACATGAGGAGAGAGTGAACATGAGTGCAATTTCACGTCAGGACACGGAACGCTACAAGGCGCTGCTTGAAGGACGGATGAAGGAGCTTGGCGTCAGGCTTGAAGCCATTGATGACGAGTTGACCAGCCACAACTCCGCCGACTGGGAAGAGTTGGCGGTCGAGCGTGAGAGCGACGAGGTGCTTGAGGCGACAGGAAGTGCCGGGCTGGTGGAGATCGCGCAGATCCGGCTGGCGCTTGGCCGGATTGCCGATGGCACTTACGGCCACTGCGCCCGCTGCGGCGAGGAAATCGCCGAGGCGCGTCTGAAGGCGATTCCCTGGACCCCCTATTGCCGGAGTTGTGCGCAATGACGAAGAAACTGCCGGATGACCTTGCAGGCAAAGAGGCCGATCTGATCCAGAGCGGCCTTGCCCTTCAGGCACAGGGACTTGACCTCCTGCTGACCGAAATGCACGCCCTTGCCGCCCTCATGACGCTGTCCACTGCGCCGAAGCCGACCAAAGACAAAGAGTCCGAAGCCGCGGCCGAGGCGGAGACCGAGGCCGGGTTCGACAACATGCCGGTCTGAGGACGGCATCAGGCGGACCGGGGCTTGCCTGAACGGGCGGTTGGGTCTTAGCTTTCAGTGTTTTTTGGGTTACGGGACCGGGGGCATGGTGACAGAACGGCTGACGATCACGGATGTCGGGGATGTCCGGGTCCTGACGATCGCCTCGCCGCCCTCCAACAGCCTGACCCCGGTCGTTCGGGCAGGCCTCATTGCAGCGATCGAGGCTGCGCCGGCGCAAATCGGACGGATCGTGCTTGCCGCCAGCGGCGCGACCTTTTCCAGCGGACTGCCGCTTGAGCCGGATCCGGCGGTGCCGACGCTGGCCGCGCTGTGCCTTGCGGTTGAATCCTCTCCGGTCCCGGTCGTCGCCGCGGTGCATGGGCTGGTTCTGGGCCCGGGGGCGGAACTGGCGCTGGCGGCACGGGCGAGGGTGGCGGCACCGGGGACGCGGATCGCCTTTCCCGAGATCGCGCTCGGGCTTTGTCACGAAGGCGGAACCTCGCGCCGGCTGGCCAGTCGGATCGGCACGGCCGCGGCGCTGAGGCTCGTGCTCTCCGGGCGGGCGATACCGGCCGATGAGGCACTGGCGATCGGGTTGGTCGATGTGGTCGAGGCCGACCCGGTGGCGGTTGCCCGGCGGCTGGACCTTCCGCAGGAAGCGCCAGCCGTACCGCGCGCGGATGCCGCTGCCGTAATCGAGGCACGGCGCAGCCATGTTCGGTCCTCGCCGGCTGCGGGCCGCATCATCGGCTGCATCGAGGCCGCAGCCCTGCTGCCTCCCGAGGCGCATCAGGCCTTCGAGGCGGTCGCACGCGAGGATCTTGAGGCCAGCCCCGAGGCGGCAGCGTTGCGTTGGGTTGCCAAGGCAGAGCGGCGCGCGGCTGCGATGCCGTCAGCGATTGCCCGGGTCCGGCCCGCGGAACCGGACCGGATCGCGCTGCACGGGTCGGCACCGGACCTCGTCACGCTGGCGCGGCTGGCCCTGGCACGGGGGTTGGGGGTGGTCTGGCACCATGCGGGTCCCGAGGCCGCCGAAGCCAGCCTTGCAGCGCTGGACCTTGCAGAAGCCGCTGAACAGCGGGCGGGCCGCCTTTCAGCCGCAGCGCGTGCCGTGGGACGCGCGCGGCTGAGCGAGGACGGAGACGCACCGCTGCATGTCCATGCCGGGCTGCCGGCCGAAGACATGGGGACGGGCCCGGTGCGGCTGGTTCTGGGCGACGGGGGACGCCACCCGGGTCTGGTCCTGGCACCGCTGGGATCAGGGTGCGAACTGTCGCTGCCGGTTGAGGGTGGGCCGGAGGGGCCGGCGCTGGCCCTGGTCACGCTACGGCGGCTGGGCTTGCAACCGGTTCTGGTCGGCGCGCGACCGATCCTGGGGCGGGGACTCGTCGCTGCCGGGAAGTCCGCGCTTGCGGCGATGGCGGCTCGTGTGCCGGCCTCGGACATCGCCAGGGCGCTGGAAGCGTTCGGGGTCGTGTCTGACGTGCCCCCGAGCGAGACCGGTGCAGCCCTGCGCAAGATTGACAGTGAAGAGATCCTCGGCCGCTGGCTTGGGGCGATGGCCAACGAGGGGGTCCGGCTTCTGGAGCAAGGGATCGCGCGTCGGCCGTCGGATATCGATCTGCTTCTGGTCCAGAGCTATGGCTTTCCGCGCTGGCGGGGCGGACCGATGCATTGGGCCGAGCGCCGGGGTCTGATGGCCCTGCGCGCGGATTTGCGCAACTGGGCTGCGGAGGATCCGGTCTGGTCCCCGGCACCGCTGCTGGACCGTCTGATTCGAGACGGCCAGCGGCTTGAGACATTGGAACCTGCAGCCTAGCCGAGCAGGATGCCCGCAACGACCGCAGCAAGCCCCAGGGCAGAAAAGCCGAGCGCCCCCACGTTGATCGTCACGACACGCTGGAGTTCGGCCCGCATCGCCGCATCGTCAAGCTTGGCGCGCCTTGCCCGGACGGTGCGCAGGACGCAGTAACCAAGGCCGCCCACGCCGATCAGCGTCATGATCGTTCCCGCCCAGATCAATGCCTGCATGCTGCCACCCGCCGCGCTGTTGCCCCGGCTGGCTACCCTGTCTCTGCGGGGGATTGCAAGCCGGTCGCCGAAGCCGCTTGAACCCGGCCCGCACGACGGGATAGGAACCGCTAGTCCCGACTGGAGAGACCCGATGGCAGACGCAAGCGACCCCTATGCCGTGACCGCCGACGAGCTTCGGCAGTTCATCGAACGCTTCGAGCAGCTTGAGGCGGAGAAGAAGGACGTGGCCGACCAGCAGAAGGAGCTGATGGCCGAGGCGAAGGGCCGCGGCTATGACACCCGCGTCATGCGCAAGGTGATTGCGCTGCGCAAGCGCAAGCCGGACGAGCTGGCCGAGGAAGAAGCGGTGCTGGAGCTTTACAAGACCGCGCTCGGGATGACCTGACGTCTGCCCGCTGTTGCCGGCCTGGTCAGGAGGTCAGGAAGGTGACACCTGGCATGGCCCGGATGCGTTCGACATCTTCTGCGTAGCGGTCGGTTAGCCGGTCGACGAGGTCTTCGGTCCAGCCGGGCTTTTCGATCTCGTATGTGACGCTTTCGGGTCGGGAGAACTTTTCCAGGAACGCCGATACGACGCGGCGGCGTTGGTGGATGCTTTGCGGCGGATGTTCGGCCAGATAGGTCTTCATCCGCGCAAGGCCGATCTCGTTCATGATCAGGGACAGAAGCTCGTCGGTGTCCGCGAGCTGTATTTCCGGCCCGTGACCCGACACCGCCTGCAGGACTTCGGGCCAGATCAGGGGAGTTTCCTCGTCGCACCAGACAGTTATCGGCGTCTCGGGATTGCGTTCCCGGATCAGCTCCACCACCTCGGACCACCTAAGATCGAGCGGGTCGGCGCCGGCCAGAATGTCGTTCTGGCCTTGCGCGTTCGCAATCTTCTGGAGCGCCGGCAGGAAGGTTGCCGGGTTGCGGATGGCGAGGTGAAACTCGGCCTCGAAATCGGCAAAGATGCGCTTGACTGAACGGACGCGTCGGCCGGCGTAGGGGTAGAGCATTCCGCGCACGACCCAGGGTGTGTGGCTGAGAAACCCCTCCCAGGACAGGATCATCCTGTCGGCATGGTGGTCGCCCAGAATCCGGGAGAGGAGAAGCATCTGCTGGTCCTGGGGCGCGGCTTCTCCCTTCAGATGCAGGATGGCTTCCTTGACGAGACGGCGGTAGCGGGTGGGAGGCGGCACGGCGATCCCGGCGTCGGCAAGCACGGTACGGTTTTTCAGAAGGCATCGGACAAGGCGGTCCTCGTCGGTGCAATGGGCGCCAAGATGGTAGACGATGCGCATCGGGTATTGCCTTGCGGTCGACCCGTCATCTGCATCCGACCAGGCCAGGATGCGCCGGACTATACGGGCTTTTCTGGACAGGGAAACCGCTTTCCTGTAACTGCCGCAGGGATGACCGACGGTTTCAGTCAACTTGGCTCGCCCGCGCGCCGGATCAGCCTCTGGCTGCCCGGGGCGGTGTTGATTGCGGCAGTGATCCTGGCGCCGATCATCTCGATCTTGTGGATCGCCCTGACCCCGACCGAAAACATCTGGCCGCATCTGATGGCGACGGTCCTGCCTCGGTACATCGGCACGACGCTGGCGCTGATGCTGGGGGTGGCGGGGCTATCTTTCTTGATGGGAACGGGGGCGGCCTGGCTGGTCAGCCAGTACCGTTTTCCGGGGCGCGACTGGCTGGGCTGGGCGCTGTTCTTCCCGCTCGCGATCCCGGCCTATGTCGGGGCCTACGCGCTGGTTGATTTCCTTGATTATGCCGGGCCCTTGCAGACCGCGATTAGGACGGCATTCGGCTGGACCTCGGCCCAGGATTACTGGTTCCCCGAGACACGGTCTCTATGGATGGCGGTGCTGGTCCTGTCCTTTGCGCTTTATCCTTATGTCTACCTTCTGGCACGGGCGGCGTGGCGGGAGCAGTCAGCGGGGACATATGAAGTCGCGCGTTCGCTGGGCTGCGGACCCTGGGGTCTGTTCCTGCGGGTCGGCCTGCCGATCGCGCGGCCAGCGATCGCAGCGGGGCTGGCACTGGTGATGATGGAAACGGTGGCTGATTATGGCGCGGTCCACCACTTTGGCGTGCAGACGCTGACGACCGGCGTTTTCTCGACCTGGCTTAACGGCAACAATGCGGGCGGGGCGGCGCAGATCGCCGGGGTGATCCTGGCGCTGATCCTGATCCTTGTCGGGCTGGAGCGGGCTGGGCGCGGCTCTGCGCGGTTCCACCGGCCAGGCAGGTCGATCCGCCCGCTGGAACGGCAGGAACTGACAGGAGCGTCGCGCTGGCTGGCGGCTGGCGTGTGCCTTCTGCCCTTTGCAGGCGGGTTCTTGTTGCCGGTGGGGGTCATGCTGGCCAATGCGGCGAAGGCACCCGAGGGCTGGCTGGCACCGGGGCTTGGCGACGCGCTGGCGAATACGCTTCTGGTGGGCGGGCTGGCGGCGCTGGCGACGGTCCTGGCGGCGCTGTTCATGGTTTATGCCTTGCGGCTGTCGCAGTCGACGTTCCTGCGCCGGCTGATGCCATTGACGCTGATCGGCTATGCGGCGCCAGGCGCAGTCCTGGCGCTAGGGTTGCTGGTGCCGCTGGCGGCGCTGGACCACCGCCTCGCCGACGGGATTCTTGCCCTGACCGGCTGGGACCCCGGCCTGATGATCACCGGGACCGCCTTTGCCATCGGCCTGGCCTATGTGGTGCGCTTTTTCGGGGTCGCTCAGGGCGCATTGGAAGCGGCGTTCGACCGGGTCTCGCCCTCGCTGCCGATGGCCGCGCGGTCCCTTGGGCGCAGCGCAGGCGGAGCACTTGGGTCGGTGTACCTTCCCCTGATGCGTGGGTCGGTCCTGACGGCCTGTCTTGTCGTCTTTGTCGACTGCGTGAAGGAACTGCCTGCGACGCTGCTGTTGCGGCCGTTCAACTACAATACGCTGTCCACGAGGGTTTACGAACTGGCGAGCCTCGAGCGGCTGTCGGAGGCCGCCCCTGCGGCCCTGGTGGTGATGGCGGTCGGCATGGTCGCGGTCTGGCTGGTCGCGCGGGGCGAGCGGGACTGAACCCTTGCGCCGCGGGAACGACGGGGCTATTTGATCGGCGGTGGCCCCTATAGCTCAGCTGGTAGAGCATCTGATTTGTAATCAGAGGGTCGGGGGTTCAAGTCCCTCTGGGGGCACCATTCACCTTGGCGTTGATCGTTGCGCTGCGTAGCGGATGCTGGCTGGCGGAGCAGAGGTTTGCGCCGTTGCCGGTGTGTTTCGGGCGATGCTCATTCCCCCGCCCGAAACGATTGCGGCTGTGGGAGGTGGCCGACGTCAACCTTATCGTGCCGCATCGGCTGGTCGGGATCGACTACCGCCTCAAGCTGCCGCGCGTAGCGGTGCCCGGCGTAGGTCGCGGCCGCAATGATCGCCGGGGCCTCGCAGTCGCCGATACGGGCAAGCGTGAAGGGCAGATCGGCGTGATTGCCATGCGCGTCGTAGCGAAGTGCGGTATAGAGATCGTCCACCGGGGCGCGCTGGCCGACGAGGACAAGGTGCGCCGCCGTCAGCCGGCTTTCCCGCCCGGAATGCGCGCAGGCGAGCGTCACGCCAGAGGCGTCGAACCACGTCAGCTCCTGCGCTGTCACCAGAGTGACCCCCCGGTTGATCAGATGTCCGGCCACGCGCCAGCCTTCACCGGTGTGTCCCGCCCAAGGTGAGACCTGATTGTCCGGGGTGACGAGCGTCACCGGAAGGCCTGCGTCGCGCAGGCGTTCAGCGATCACCCCGCCCATGTAGTAGCCGTCCGCGTCGTAGACGACGACCGGGCCTTCGGTGGGCAGGTTGCCATCCATGATGTCGTCGGGGGTGAAGACGGGTGTCGTGTCTTCGGCGATGGGCTCGAACCGCTTGCCGGTGAAGAGGTCGCGCCGCCAGCGGGCCCCGGTGGCGATCACGACATGATCGGCCCCGAACGCAAGGATGTCTTCGGCCGTCAGGCGACTTTCGCGGAAGACCTCGACATTCGGCATTCTGGCGATCTGACCTTCACGCCAGTCACGGACGCGGATGTATTCGCGCATGCCGGGCAGGGCTGCCTCGCGCACAACGCGCCCGCCAAGGACGCGGCTTGCCTCGGCAAGTGCGACGCGATAGCCGCGGGCACCCAGGGCGCGCGCGGCCTCGAGCCCCGCCGGTCCCGCCCCGACGACCAGAACCTGTGAGTTAGAGGCGCGCGGGGCGATCTGTTCGGGGTGCCAGCCGTAGCGCCATTCTTCGCCCATTGTGGGGTTCTGAGTGCAACGGATCGGCACCGACAGGCTATCGCCCGAATAGCAGATGTTGCAGCCGATGCATTCCCGGATGTCCTCGATCCGGCCTTCCTCGATCTTCTTCGGGATGAAGGGGTCGGCGATCGACGGCCGCGCTGCGCCGATCAGATCGGTCAGGCCCGACTTTACCCAGCGCACCATGGTGTCAGGGCTGGTGAAACGGCCCACGGTGACCACGGGCTTTGTGGTCTGCGCCTTGACCCAGTGCATGTAGGGCTCCAGCGCCCCTTCCTTGACGAAGCGCGAGGCTCCCATTTCCAGCGAATAGTCGGCGATGTTGATGTCCCAGAGGTCCGGCATCTCGGCCAGCATGGCGAACATCTCCTGCCGTTCGCCGACGACCGGCTGGCCGTCTGTTCCAACCTCGGCATCGGAAGCAAAGCGGACCGCCACGGCACAACGGTCGCCAATGGCCTCTTTCGTTTCCTCGATCAGTTCCCGGACGAGGCGGGTGCGGTTTTCCAGGCTCCCGCCGTATTCGTCGGAGCGCGTGTTCGTCTCGGGGTCAAGGAAATGCGCCAAGAGGTAGCCGTGGGTCGCGTAGACGTAGACGATGTCGAATTCGGCCGCCTTCGCGCGCAGAGCGGCGTTCCGGTGCCAACGGCGGAGGTTGCGGATATCCTCCTTGTCCATCGCGCGGGACTGGAACGGGTGGCCCACGCCGTTCGGGCGGCTGGCCACGTCCATCGACACGAGCCGGGTCGCGATATTGGCGCTGCGCGAGCCTGAGAACCAGAGTTCGGCCCCTGCAAGAGCACCATGAGCATGGACCTTGTCGGTCATCAGCCGGTGACTGCGGATATCGGTGTCATCCCAGAGCGTCGCCGAGATGTGCAACTGGTCGTCTGACGCGGGGTGGATCGAGCAGTATTCGGTATTGACGACGCCCCAGCCGCCTTCGGCCTTGATGCCCCGCATTTCCGCAAGCGTGCGTGGACGCACCCAGCCCATGCCGGTGCAATGCGGCACCTGGTAGAAGCGGTTCCGTGTCGTTACCGGACCGATACGGAGCGGCTGGAAGAGGATGTCATGGCGCGGGTCGCGTGACATGGTGCAGGTCCTTCATGCTGCAGGCCCAACGGTCGCAAGGCATCTTCGGCTTGGCGACCGAATAACTGGCTGGTAAACGGACTGATGTTCTAACCTTTCGGCACGACCCCCAGGATTTGCAGCGCCTCTTCAAGGTCGGCCCGCTGCTTAGCATCCGAAAGGTTGAACCCGGCGCAGATCGCATCGAAGCGCCTGCGGAGCGCCTTCTTTTCCTCGCCTTTGCAATCGTTCCAGGGGCGGCCTTGCAGGCCCATCACCAGAACGTAGTACCCGATGAAATGCGGACGGCTTCCGGATGCGAGGAGACGGCCGTAAGCCTCATCCGCGCCAAGGGCGCGAAGTTCTTCCGCCGAGGTGATGCCGGCGCGAGCAAAGGCTGCCTCGGACGCAGGGCCGAGGTTCGGGATGGTCGAGACAGGGTGCGGCACGTGTGTGATCCGGCAGTGGCGAAGCGGATTTGAGGGTCGTGGCCCGCAGCCCGCCTGTCAACTGCCGATCAGGATCAGATCGATGCCCAGTCGCGGAAGATCGGCTGGCCCTGCTGCTGCTGCGGGCTTTCGGACTGCTGGCCCTGCTGTTGTTGCTGGGGCTGGCCCGTGCTGCCGCCTTGCTGGGGCTTGGAGGGGGATTTGGCCATCTGACTGCTCCGTTCGCTGGCTCTTCTTGTCGCCTTCACCTGATATTGCGTCGCACCCTGACAACGGCAAGCCGGCTTCATGACGATTCTGCGGCCATTTGTCAGGTCTGTGGACGCGCTGCAACAGGATGGCGTTCACATTCCAGCGCGCGATCCGGCCCTTGTGGAAGAGGGCAGGCGTCAGGCTGGAACCGCCGGATAGCCGGCCTGTTCAAGCGCCGAGAGGAGGCCGGGCAGGGGCGCGTCGCCCTGCACCTCTGCGGTCCGCGCTTCAAGATCAACGGTTACCTTGGTCACGCCGGGCATAGCGGCAAGCGTCGACGTGACGGTGGCCCTGCAATGGCCGCAACTCATGTCGGGAATCGAAAGCCTGGTCATCGTGCATGCTCCTGCAATTTGCAGCTGCCATTCTGCCTGATGCGGAGGCAGGTTCAAGCCGAGGGTGTTGCACGTTCTCCCAGCACCGGGTTCCGAAGGTGTTCGCCCCCGCGGCAGCTTTTCCTTTAGCCATATGGAGTTGACTGCGGCCAGACCTCCAAAGCGCTTTGGGAAATCCAGCGTCCCAATCAACTATCTGGCAGGGAATTGGAAAAAACCTGTGGACAGGGCGTCTGTTTGCGATAACACGAAAGCGTTTTGGCGGATATGGCGAGGTTCACTGTTGCCTCTCTGCGCTTGACCGCCGCCGCCCGGGGCTTAGGCTTCGCGAAAGTAGCTTTATGCTGGACAGAAAAGTGACCGATCTGAGCGTGACCCCGAGCCTGCTCCAGGCTGATATCCTGCGCCATCTGACATTCACCGTAGGCAAGGACGCGCCGCATGCCTCGGTGCACGACTGGCGGATGGCGCTGAGCCATGCGATCCGCGACCGGATTGTCGAGCCGTGGTTTGCCTCGACAAAGCGGACCTGGGCCGAGGATCGCAAGCGCGTCTACTACCTTTCGATGGAATTCCTGATCGGACGGATCCTCGAAGATGCGACGATCAACCTTGGGCTCTACGAGCAGGCCGATGCGGCGATGGCGGCGATGGGCCAGGACCTGCGCGCGGTGATCAGCGACGAACCGGACGCGGCGCTTGGGAACGGCGGGCTTGGCCGGCTGGCGGCCTGCTTCATGGAATCGATGGCGACGCTTGGCTGCCCGGCCTACGGCTATGGCATCCGCTATGAGCATGGCCTTTTCTGCCAGCGATTCGAAGGCGGGCGGCAGATCGAGACGCCGGAGAACTGGCTGGCGCAGGCCCATCCGTGGGAATTCGCCCGGCCCGAAAGCGCCTATGTGGTCGGTTTCAAGGGCCATGTCGAAAGCCGCGACGGGCGCGAGGTCTGGTATCCGGGCGAAACGGTGCTGGCCGAGGCACATGACACGCCGGTGATCGGCTGGCAGGGCAAATGGGCCAATACGCTGCGGCTTTGGGGTGCGAAGTCGACCGGGCAGTTCGACCTCGAACGCTTCAACCGGGGTGACTACACGGCGGCAGCCGAGCCCGAGAACCTGGCGCGGACGCTGAGTCGCGTGCTCTACCCCGACGACACGACCTACCAGGGCAAGGAGCTGCGGCTGAAGCAGGAATACTTCCTGACCTCGGCCGCCTTGCAGGACATCCTGCGCCGCTACCTGACTGACCATTCCGATCTGCGTGCCATGCCGAAGCATGTGGCGATCCAGATGAACGACACCCATCCCGCAATCGCGGGGCCGGAACTGATCCGGCTTCTGTCGGACGAGCACGGTCTGCCCTTCGACGAGGCGCTGACGGTAGCGCGGGCGTGCCTTGGCTATACCAACCACACGCTTCTGCCCGAGGCGCTGGAACGCTGGGCGACCTTCACCTTCGGCAACGTGCTGCCGCGGCACATGCAGATCGTGGAGCGGATCGACAGCTGGCACCGCCGCGCCTATCCGAACCGGCCGCATTACGTCGGCATCGTAAAGCACCAGGAAGTGCGGATGGGCGAGCTTGCCTTCATCATGTCGCACAAGGTGAACGGCGTCTCGGCGCTGCATTCGGACCTGGTGAAACAGAACCTCTTCCCGGAACTGAACCGCCTGCATCCCGGACGGATCATCAACCAGACCAATGGTGTCACCCCCCGGCGCTGGCTGCGGATGGCGAACAAGCCCCTGGCGGCGCTCATCACCGAGACAATCGGGGAAGGGTGGGAGGCCGACCTTGACCGGCTGCGCGCGCTTGAGCCGCATGTCGAGAAGGCCGATTTCCGCGCGGCCTTCGCGGCGGCGAAGCGGGCGAACAAGGTGGAACTGTCGAACTGGATCGGGCGCGAGATGGGCGTGAAGGTCAGCCCCGACGCGATGTTCGACGTGCAGATCAAGCGCATCCACGAATACAAGCGCCAGCTGCTCAACATCCTGGAAACCATCGCCCATTGGCAGAAGCTGAGGGCGAACCCGAAAGAGGCATGGGTGCCGCGGGTCAAGGTCTTCGGCGGCAAGGCCGCGCCGGGCTATGCTGTTGCAAAGGAAATCATCCGCCTTATCAACGACGTGGCGCAGATTGTTAACAACGATCCGGTGACCGGCGATCTTCTGAAGATCGTCTATCCCGCCAACTACAACGTGAGCATGGCCGAGCGGGTGATCCCGGCGGCGGACCTGTCCGAGCAGATCTCGACCGCTGGGAAAGAGGCCTCGGGCACCGGCAACATGAAATTCATGATGAACGGCGCGCCAACGATCGGGACGCTGGACGGGGCGAATGTCGAGATCCTGAAGGAAGTCGGGGCCGAGAACTTCTTCCTCTTTGGCCTTACGGCGGAAGAGGTCGCGAAGCGGCGCGAAGACCCGGATCACTCCAAGAAAGCGATCGAGGCCAGCCAGCCCCTAATGGACGTCCTGCAGATGATCGCCGAGGGGCGGTTTTCACCGGACGAACCGGGGCGCTATCACCAGCTGGTGCACCGGGTCTGGCATCATGACTACTTCCTCGTGGCAAGCGACTTCGCTGCCTACCATGCGGCGCAAGGTGAGGTGGACAAGGCCTATGCCGACCCGGCACGCTGGTGGAAGATGGCGGCGCTGAACACGGCGCGGAGCGGGTTCTTCTCGTCTGACCGGACGATCCGCAGCTACATGGACGAGATCTGGCAGGCGACATCGGCGCTGTAATGCGTGCTTCGGCAGGCTTTCGGGGAGGAGAGCATGGCTGAGACGACACTCGACAGGGGCGCGGCCGAGGCGATTGCCGGGGGCTGGCATGGTGATCCTTTCGGCGTGCTGGGGCCGCACAAGGTGGCGAAGGGCTGGGAAATCCGGGCCTTCGTGCCGGGGGCGGACCGGCTGTGGGTGCTGATCGGGAAGACCGAGGCGGAGGCTGCGCCCTTTCCCGGTGTGCCGGGGCTTTTCACCCATCAGGTGGCGCGGAAGCCCAGCTACAGGTTCAGGGCGGAAGGCCATGGAACCACGTGGGAATTCGAGGATCCCTACCGCTTCGGCCCGGTGCTGGGGGAGATGGATGAATACCTGCTTGGGGAAGGCACGCATCGCCGTCTCTGGCAGGCGCTCGGCGCGCATGTCATTACGCATGAAGGGGCCGAGGGCGTGCATTTCGCCGTATGGGCGCCGAATGCCGAACGCGTCAGCGTCGTCGGCGATTTCAACGTCTGGGATGGCAGGCGGAACCCGATGCGGCGGCGGGGTGCGACGGGCGTCTGGGAGATCTTCGTTCCCGGACTGGGCGAGGGCACGACCTACAAGTACGAGATTAAAGGACCGGGCGGGCAGGTCCTGCCGCTGAAGGCCGATCCGGTTGGTTTCGGGTCTGAACATCCGCCGGCAAATGCCTCTGTTGTCAGGACAATCCGGGGCGAATGGCATGACCGGGACTGGATGACGGGGCGCGAGGCACGGCACGGCATCGACGCGCCGATCTCGGTCTACGAGGTGCATCTGGGCTCTTGGCGGCGCGCACCCGGCAACCGGATGTTGAGCTATCTGGAGCTTGCCGAGCAGCTCGTCGACTATGCTGCCGACATGGGCTTCACCCATATCGAATGCCTGCCGGTCAGCGAATATCCCTTCGACGGTTCCTGGGGCTATCAGCCGGTGGGCATGTTCGCGCCCACGATCCGCCACGGCACGCCATCTGAGTTCCGTGCCTTCGTGGATGCGGCGCACAGAAAGGGCCTCGGCGTGATCCTGGACTGGGTGCCGGGCCATTTTCCGACCGATCCGCATGGCTTGGGCCGGTTCGACGGGACGGCGCTTTACGAACACCAGGACCCGCGCGAGGGGTTCCACCAGGACTGGAACACGCTGATCTACAACTACGGCCGGGTCGAGGTGAAGAACTACCTCGTCTCCAACGCCTTGTATTGGCTGGAGGAATTCCACGTCGACGGTCTGCGCGTGGATGCCGTGGCCTCGATGCTTTACCGCGACTACAGCCGCAAGCACGGGGAGTGGATCCCGAACCGGGACGGCGGGCGCGAGAACTATGAGGCGATCGATGTTCTGCGGTCGATGAACATCACCGCCTATGGCGAAGTACCAGGGATCATGACGGTGGCCGAGGAATCGACGGCTTTCCCCGGCGTGTCGCGGCCTGCGAACTGGGGCGGCCTCGGGTTCGGGTTCAAATGGAACATGGGGTGGATGAACGACACCCTGAGTTACATGCAGAAGGACCCGATCTTCCGGAAGTATCACCACCACCAGATGACCTTCGGCATGGTCTATGCCTGGTCGGAAAACTACATCCTGCCGATTTCCCATGACGAGGTCGTCCACGGCAAGGGCAGCATGCTGTCGAAAATGCCGGGCAATGCCTGGGAGAAGTTCGCCAACCTGCGCGCCTACTACGGGTTCATGTGGGCGCATCCGGGCAAGAAGCTGCTTTTCATGGGGCAGGAGTTCGCGCAAGGGGCGGAGTGGAACCACAACCAGAGCCTGGACTGGCATCAGCTTGATATTGCCGAGCACAAGGGGATGCAGGCGCTGGTCCGTGATCTGAACCGGGTCTACCGCGACCATCCGGCGCTGCATGTGAACGACTGCCGGCCCGAGGGGTTCCAGTGGATCGAATCGAACGATGTCGAGGCGGGGGTCTATGCCTGGGTCCGAAAAGGCAATGCCGGCGACAAGCAGGTCGTGGCGGTGGTGAACATGACACCACTGGAGCGCAGCTACCGGCTGGGGCTGCCCGCTGCAGGCAAGTGGCATGAAATCCTGAACACCGACGCTGCGGTCTACGGCGGGGGCAATCGCGGCAACCTGGGAGGGGTGACCACGGAGAAGACGCCTTGGCACGGCCAGACGCAATCGGCGCTTGTCACGCTGCCGCCGTTGTCGGCACTCTATCTGCAACAGGACTGAGACCGGCGGGAAAACCGCCTTGGGGAGGGAACACATGAAGCCAAGACCGAACCAGCGCCTTTCGTCGCAGGCGATGGCCTTTGTCCTTGCGGGTGGTCGCGGGAGCAGGCTGAAGGAGCTGACAAACACGCGTGCGAAGCCGGCGGTCTATTTCGGCGGCAAGACGCGGATCATCGACTTCGCGCTGTCGAACGCGCTGAACTCGGGCATCCGGAAGATGGCGATCGCGACGCAGTACAAGGCGCACAGCCTGATCCGTCATGTCCAGCGCGGCTGGGGCTTCTTCCGGGCGGAACGGAACGAATACCTGGACATTCTGCCCGCCAGCCAGCGGATGGACGAGGTGAACTGGTACCGTGGCACCGCGGACGCCGTGGCGCAGAACATCGACATCATCGACAGCTACGGCATCAAGTATGTGATCGTGCTGGCGGGCGACCACATCTACAAGATGGATTACGAGGTCATGTTGCGCCAGCATGTGGAGGCGGGGGCGGATGTGACGATCGGTTGTCTTACCGTGCCACGCAAGGAGGCTTCGGCCTTCGGCGTTATGCATGTCGACAAGGCGATGCGTATCACGGACTTCCTGGAAAAGCCGAAGGATCCGCCGTCGATCCCCGGCGATCCCGACCATGCGCTGGCCTCGATGGGGATCTATGTCTTCGACTGGTCCTTCCTGCGTGATCTCTTGATCCGCGACATGTCGGATGACAATTCCACGCATGACTTCGGATTCGATCTCATCCCGCATATCGTGAAGAACGGTAAGGCTGTGGCGCACAAGTTCGCGGACAGCTGCGTGACAAGCGGGCTGGAGACCGAGCCCTACTGGCGCGACGTGGGGACGATCGACGCTTTCTGGCAAGCCAACATCGATCTGACCGACTTCGTGCCGAAGCTGGACCTTTACGACAACGCCTGGCCGATCTGGACCTATGCCGAGATCGTGCCGCCCGCGAAGTTCATCCATGACGAGGATGGTCGTCGTGGGTCGGCGGTCAGTTCACTGGTCTCGGGCGATTGCATCGTCTCGGGTTCGGCGGTGTCGAACTCACTTCTCTTCACGGGCTGCCGGACGCATTCCTATTCCAGCCTGGAATATGTGGTGGCGTTGCCGCAGGTGACTGTGAATCGAAAGGCGCAGCTGAAGAATTGCGTGATCGACCGGGGTGTGGTTATCCCCGAGGGCCTTGTGGTGGGCGAGGACCCGGAAGAGGACGCGAAGTGGTTCCGCCGGTCCGAGGGCGGGATCGTCCTGATCACGCGGGACATGCTGGAGGCGCGGGCGAAGGCGCTGTCCTGAGGCGTCGGTTTTTCGGATATGCCGGGGGGACTTTGCGTCCCCCCGGACCCCCCTGCAGGATTTTTGAGGACGAAGAATGAGCGGGTCCAAGGGGTTGCGCGGACGGGTGCTTTCGGTGGCGTCGGAATGTGTGCCGCTGGTCAAGACCGGCGGGCTGGCCGATGTGGTGGGGGCGCTGCCGGGGGCACTGGTGGCGACCGGCTGGGACATGCGGGTGCTTTTGCCGGCCTATCGCAGCTTGCGGGTGCAAGGAGCGGACTGGCCGGTGGTCTGGGAAGAGCCTGACCTCTGGGGCGGGCCGGGGTTGGTGCGGGCGGGCGAGACCTGTGGCGTGCCGGTGATGCTTCTGGACGCACCGCATCTCTTTGACCGCGATGGAGGTCCCTATTCGACTGCGACCGGCGACCATCCGGACAATGCCGTTCGATTTGCTGCCCTGAGCTGGGTTGGTGCCCGCATCGCGCGCGAGGGGCTGGACGGTTGGAAGCCCGACATCCTGCACGCGCATGACTGGCAGGCCGGGCTGGCGCCGGCCTATCTTGCCTATCACGGGTCGGGTGGCGTGAAGTCGGTCATCACCGTGCACAACATCGCCTTTCAGGGCTGGGCACCGGCGCAGCTGCTGGGCGTGTTGCGGTTGCCGGGCCATGCCTTCCACCCCGGCGCGTTGGAGTATTACGGCGGCATCTCCAGCCTCAAGGCCGGGCTGGTGACGGCGGACAGGATCACGACCGTTTCGCCGACCTATGCGGCCGAGCTCATGCGGCCCGAGTTCGGCATGGGCCTGCAGGGCGTGATCGCGGCGCGGGGACCCGTAGTGTCGGGCATCCTGAACGGGGTGGATACCGGCGTCTGGAACCCCGGCGCCGAGGACCCGCCCTATGGGCCGAAGGCGATGGCGGGCAAGGCTGCTGCCCGGGCGGCGCTGTGCCAGGAGTTCGGGCTGGAAGTGCCGGGGCCGCTGGCGATCGTGGTCAGTCGCCTGACCGACCAGAAGGGGATCGACCTTCTTCCGGCAATGGTGCCGGATTTCGTGCTGGCGGGCGGGGGGCTGATCGTTCTTGGATCCGGCGACCCGGCGCTGGAGGGCGCGGTTCGCGATCTGGCGCAGAGGTTCCCCGGAAGGGTGGCGGTGCGGATCGGGTATGACGAGGCCCTGAGCCATCGTCTCTTTGCCGGGGCGGATGCGGTGCTGGTGCCTTCGCGGTTCGAGCCTTGCGGGCTGACCCAGATGTACGGTTTGCGCTATGGCACGCTGCCGGTCGTGTCGCTGGTCGGCGGCTTGGCGGACACGGTAATCGGCGTCTCGCCGGCCACGATGGCGGCGGGCGTGGCGACGGGCGTGACCTTCCACCCGGTCGATGCCATGGCCTTCGGTCGGGCGCTACAGCAGCTGGTGGACCTCTACGCCCAGCCGAAGCTTTGGGCCAAGGTCCGGGCCAATGCGATGGCCCAGCCCGTGGGCTGGGAGACCAGCGCCGCCGCCTATGCAAGCCTTTACGAAGGGCTGGTCCCGTGACACCGCAGACCGTTTCGCCCCCGGCCCGGCTGTCGGGCCATGCGGTCAGTGCCGGGCGGCCCTGGCCGATGGGGGCGTCCTTCACTGGCGACGGGGTGAACTTTGCGGTCTTTTCCGCCCATGCCGAAAAGATCGAGCTTTGCCTCTTTTCCCCCGACGGCCGGAAAGAGACGGCCCGGCTGCCCATCACCGAACGGGATGGGGATATCTGGCACATCCATGTCGGCGGGCTGACCCTTGGCACGGTCTATGGCTTTCGCGCACACGGCCCCTACGCGCCGGAGAGGGGGCATCGCTTCAACCCGCACAAGCTGCTGCTCGACCCGTATGCCCGCGCACTGGAGGGACGCTTGCGCTGGTCGGATGCGCTGATGGGCTACAAGATCGGCAGGCCGCGCGGGGACCTTAGCATCGACACCCGCGACAGCGCTTTTGCCGTGCCGAAGGCGGTGGTGGCCGATCCGTCGTTTAGCTGGGGGAACGACCAGCCGCCCCGGACGCCACGCATCGATACGGTGATCTACGAGGCGCATGTGAAGTCGATGACCGCCCTCCACCCGGGCGTCGACAAGGGGTTGCGGGGCACCTACCTTGGCCTCTGCTCGGACACGGTGATCGAGCATCTCCTGCAACTCGGCGTAACCGCGATCGAGCTTCTGCCGGTCCAAGCCTTCATCGACGACCGCTTCCTCGTCGCCAAGGGTCTGAGGAACCATTGGGGCTACAACACGCTGGCCTTCTTCGCACCCGAAGCGCGCTACATGAGCCAGGGCGCGCTCTGGGAGTTCCAGACCATGGTCCGCCGGTTCCATGCAGCGGGTATCGAGGTGATCCTTGACGTGGTCTATAACCACACGGCCGAAGGGGATGAGTGGGGTCCGACGCTGAGCTTCCGGGGCCTCGACAACGCCAGCTATTACCGTTTGTCGGGCGGCGGGCGGCATTACGTGAACGACGCCGGGACCGGCAACACGCTGAACCTGACGCATCCGATGGTGCTGCGGATGGTGATGGACAGCCTGCGCTACTGGGTTGAGGTGGCTCATGTCGACGGCTTCCGCTTCGACCTGGCCACGGTCCTGGGGCGCGAGGCGCATGGGTTCGACCCGAACGGGGGCTTCTTCGATGCGATCCGGCAGGACCCGACCTTGAGCCGCGTGAAGCTGATTGCCGAGCCCTGGGACGTGGGCCCGGGCGGCTATCAGCTTGGTGCCTATCCGCATCCTTTCCACGAATGGAACGACCGGTTCCGTGACGGGGTCCGGCGGTTCTGGAAGGGCGATGCCGGGATGACCCGCGATCTTGCCGCGCGGTTACTGGGCAGTGCCGACCGGTTCGACCATTCGGGCCGCGCCGCCACCTCGTCGGTCAACTTCGTAACCAGCCATGACGGGTTCACGCTGGAGGACCTCGTCAGCTATACGATCAAGCGCAACTTCGCCAATGGCGAGGACAACCGCGACGGCCATCACGAGAACCACTCGGACAACCTTGGGCATGAGGGGCCGACCAGGGATGCCAAGGTCCTTGCCGCGCGGGCGCTGCGCAAGCGCAACCTGATGGCGACGCTGATGCTG
Organism: Tabrizicola sp. T46; assembly: GCF_057219895.1. NCBI lineage: Bacteria > Pseudomonadati > Pseudomonadota > Alphaproteobacteria > Rhodobacterales > Paracoccaceae > Tabrizicola > Tabrizicola sp. T46. The sequence goes on along the minus strand of NZ_JBXVVV010000003.1, from coordinate 412,829 downwards.
GCGCAGGGCGTGCCGATGGTCCTTGCGGGCGACGAGATCGGTCATAGCCAGGGCGGCAACAACAACGCTTATGCCCAGGACAACGAGACAAGCTGGATCGACTGGAAAGAGGCGGATCCGGATCTCTTGCGCTTTGCCGCCCGGCTTGCCGCTTTGCGGCGCGCCTTGCCGATCCTGCGGCAGCGGCGGTTCCTGCATGCCCGCCCGCGCCTGTCGGACGGGTTGCCTGACGTGATCTGGCGCCGGGCCGATGGGACCATTCCGCAATCCGAGGAATGGCACGACCCTGCTTTCCGCTGCCTGTGCGTCGAGCTTCGGATGCAGGCCGAAGGGGGTGATCCGAATCCCGAGGCGATCTTCGCCGTTTTCAACTCGGGTCCGGCCGCGGCGCTGCATCTGCCGGATACCGCGCCGGGGTGGGAGTTGCTTCTGGACACCACCAACCCCGACCAGCAGCCGACCGGCAGGCCTTCGGACCTGCGGCACGTGGCGGCGCAGTCGGTTCTTGTATTCCGGTCCACGACCGGCACGCCCAGGGGAGGGAAAGCATGATCACTACCGTCACCACGGCCCCGATCGCCGGGCAGAAGCCGGGAACCAGCGGCCTGCGGAAGAAGACGCCGGTCTTCATGGGCCGACACTATCTTGAGAATTTCGTCCAGTCGATCTTCGATGTGGTGGGCGCCAAGGGGAAGACCTTCGTCCTTGGCGGCGACGGGCGCTATTTCAACGACCGGGCGGCGCAGGTGATCCTGCGGATGGCGGCGGCGAATGGGGCGGCGCGGGTGATCGTGGGGCAGGGGGCTATCCTGTCCACCCCTGCCGCCAGCCACCTGATCCGCCTCAACAAAACGGACGGGGGGATCATCATGTCGGCAAGCCACAACCCCGGCGGCCCGAACGAGGATTTCGGGGTGAAGTTCAACATGCCGAACGGCGGCCCCGCACCGGAAGGCGTGACCGAGGCGATGTACAAGCGCACGACCGAGATCACTGAGTACAATATCCTCGAGGCGCAGGATGTCGATCTGGAGCGGATCGGGCGGCATGACCTTGGCGGAATGGTCGTCGATGTGGTGGACCCCGTGTCCGACTACGCCGCGCTGATGGAGACGTTGTTCGACTTTCCCGCGATCCGGGCAATGTTCGCCGAGGGTTTCCGGATGCGGATGGATTCCATGTGTGCCGTGACCGGGCCCTATGCAGTGGAAATCCTGGAAAACCGGCTGGGTGCGTCGCGGGGGACGGTCGTGAACGGAACGCCCCTGCCGGATTTCGGCGGCATGCACCCCGACCCGAACCCGACCTGGGCCAAGGCGCTGATGGACGAGATGTTCGGGGCGGCAGCCCCTGACTTCGGCGCGGCGAGCGACGGCGACGGCGACCGGAACATGGTGGTGGGACGAGGAGTCTATGTCTCGCCGTCTGATAGCTTGGCCGTGCTGGCCGCGAACGCGCATCTCGCGCCGGGCTATGCCAAGGGGTTGAAAGGGGTGGCGCGGTCGATGCCGACCTCAGCCGCCGCCGACCGGGTGGCGGATGCGCTGGCGATCGGCAAGTACGAGACGCCGACGGGGTGGAAATTCTTTGGCAACCTCTTGGACGCCGGGCGGGCCACGATATGCGGCGAGGAAAGCTTTGGCACCGGGTCCGACCATGTGCGGGAAAAGGACGGGCTTTGGGCGATCCTGCTTTGGCTGAACATCCTTGCGGTCAGGAAGCAGCCGGTGGCCGAGATCCTGGCCGAGCATTGGGCGCGGTTTGGACGCAACTACTACAGCCGCCACGACTTTGAAGCGATCGAGACGGCTAAGGCCGACACGATGTTCGCGGCGGTGCGCGGGTCGCTGGCTGGCCTGCCCGGCCGTATGGTCGAGGGGATGACGGTCAGCGCGGCGGATGACTTTGCCTACACCGACCCGGTGGACGGCAGCGTCAGCACGAAGCAGGGGGTGCGGGTGCTCTTCAGCGACGGGAGCCGGATCGTCTACCGCCTGTCGGGCACCGGGACGGAAGGCGCGACGCTGCGGGTCTATCTTGAGCGCTATGCGGCGGGCCCCGGGGGGCTGGATCTTGATGCGCAGGAGGCATTGGCTCCGGTCATCCGGGCCGCCCATTCCCTCGCTGGAATTGCCGCCCATACTGGACGCACCGCGCCGGATGTTGTGACCTGACGGCGTATTTGCCGCATCCGTGTCGCGAACGGACCAGACCAGAGGTCGGCATGCGACAAACCTGACACTACTGTCGAGTTTTAGGAGGGGCGACGATGGGCGAGGTCAGGGTGCGCGGGGGTCGGCAGGCGCGGCAAGCCGAGCGGGCACAGAAGGGTCATGGCGTCGGGCGGCCCTACATAGTCCGCAACATCCCGACCTATGACGTCTTGTCCGAGGAAAACCTCGTCCGGATAGAAGTTGCCGCAGACCGGGTGCTGGCCGAAACCGGGATCGAGTTCCGCGATGATCCAGTGGCGCTTGACCACTGGAAGCGGGCTGGGGCGAAGGTCGACGGGCTGTTGGTAAAGTTCGAGCCGGGGATGTTGCGGGAGATCCTGAAGTCTGCCCCGTCGGAGTTCGTCCAACACGCGCGGAACCCGGCGAATTCGGTGCGGATCGGGGGGAAGAATGTCGTCTTCTCCCCCGCCTATGGCAGCCCCTTCGTGATGGACCTCGACCGGGGTCGGCGGTTCGGCACGATCGAGGACTTCCGGAACTTCATCAGGCTCGCGCAGTCCAGCCCGAATTTACACCACTCAGGCGGCACGATCTGTGAGCCGACGGATGTGGCGGTGAACAAGCGGCATCTGGACATGGTGCTGGCACATATCGAGCTTTCCGACCGACCTTTCATGGGATCGGTCACTGCCGAAGAGCGAAGCGAAGACAGCATCGCCATGGCACGAATTCTGTTCGGCGACGCATTTGTGAACGAAAATTGCGTTATCCTTGGAAATGTGAACGTCAATTCGCCTTTGGTCTGGGATGGAACCATGACCAGAAGCCTGCGGGCCTATGCCCGGGCCAATCAGGCGGCTGTAATCGTGCCCTTCATCCTAGGTGGCGCGATGGGGCCGGTGACGAACGCCGGCGGGATCGTGCAGTCCCTTGCCGAGACGATGGCCGGCTGTGCGCTGACCCAGTTGGAACGCAAGGGCGCGCCGGTGATCTTCGGGAACTTCCTTTCCTCGATGTCCTTGCGATCTGGCAGCCCGACCTTCGGGACGCCTGAGCCGGCGATCGGCAGCCAGGTGATCGGGCAGCTTGCGCGCCGACTGAACCTGCCGCTGCGCTGTTCGGGGAACTTCACCACGTCGAAGCTGCCCGACGGGCAGGCGATGATGGAAGGCACGATGTCGATGCTGGCGGCCGTCCACTGCGGCGCGAACTTCATCCTGCATTCGGCGGGGTTCCTGGATGGCCTTCTGTCCATGTCCTACGAGAAGTTCATGCTGGATGCCGACCTTTGCGGTGCGCTGCATGCCTACCTGGACGGGATCAAGATCGACGATGACCAGCTTGCGGTGGACGCCTTCGCCGAGGTGGGGCCGGGGAACCATTTCTTCGGCTGCTCGCACACGATGAAGCATTACGAGACGGCGTTCTGGGACAGCGAGCTTTCCGACAACGAGCCCTTCGAGAAGTGGGAGGCGGCGGGGTCGGTCGATGCGGCCACGCGGGCGAACAAGCTTTGGAAGAAGCGGCTGGCGGAATATGAGGCTCCGCCGCTGGATGAGGGCATCCGGGACGGGCTGCATGACTTCGTGGCCCGGAAGAAGGCCGGGGTGGCGGATGCGTGGTATTGAGGAGCCACGCGTGGCGCATTTTTCCAACACAATGAAATCAACGCCTAGAGTGTGGGCGTTATGGATCTGGCAATTTCCGCCACGCCGCGTCGGGCCTTTCGTAGACCGCGGTAGGGCCGGGCCGGAAGCGGGACTCCGCGGGTGATGAGAGCCAGGTTTCGACCGTCACCCGACCCTGGCCAAGCGTGACGAGCGCGAAATCGTTCGCATCGGTCTTGAGCCGGGTAGAAATGGCCGTCCCAACCTGAAGGAAAAGGACGCCCGCCGCCGTTTCTGCGAAGCCCGCATGTGGCATGTGGGTATGGCCTGAGAGGACGATGTCGGCCCCGGCATCGGCCAGGGCGGCCAGCGTTTGAGCAGGCTGTGCAATGTCAGCGGGCGTACCGTCCGCGGCGGGCACGGGCGCGTGGTGCATCAAGGCGATGCGCCAAAGCCCAGGCGGGGCATCCGCGAAGGACCGGGTCAGCCGCCGGATCGACGCCTTTCGCAGTCGCCCGGCCTTCCAGACCAGAGGGTCCGCCGTGTTCACCCCATGAAGGATGGCATCAGGCAGGTGGATCACGGGTTCGAGGTCATCCCCGAAGGCGCGGCGATAGCCGGCAAACGGTGCGGCGAGCCGCAGGGCGAGATTGTAGAGCGGCATGTCGTGATTGCCGGGCACGGTCAGGACCGGCCCGGGCAGACGGTCGACATAGGCGCGGGCTGCGTCGAACTGATCCCGTCTTGCCCGTTGTGTAAGGTCGCCCGAGATGACCGTGGCATCCGGGGCAAGGCTTTCAGCCAAGGCGACGAGCGGTTCGAGCAGGCGTGCGTCGACAGTGCCGAAGTGCAGGTCGGAAAGATGCAATATGCGGGTCATGGCGTCACGCCGGGCGCCTTCGGATTCTCAGGCGGCAGGATGACATGCAACAGGTGATCCGACAGCTTGATCCGCAAGGGCAGCCGCATCCGCAGCTTTTCGCCGTCGAGCGCCACCGATATCCGCCTGCGTCCCCGAACCGCCACAGCGATCCGGCGCGGGGTGGAGACGATCACGTCCCGCCCGTGGTCGACCTTGCGACGCACCAGACGCCACGCGAGGCGCAGGAAGCCCAGCCGCGTCTGCTGGTGCGCGAGGAACAGGACGAAACGGTCGTCCGAAATCGCCTCGCCGCCTTCAAGGCCGAACTGGTCAAGCTGGTAGGCCGAGCGGGCGACGAAAAGCATCGGGGTGCGGATCCGGTGGCGCGTTTCGTCCTGGAAGAGCTCCATCCGGTGGGGCCGCTGGAACCGCAGGATCGTGCGCAGCGAAGCGAGGTGAGCGAGGAAACGGTAGCGTCCGAAGCGGGCGTAGGTGGCCTCGCGCTCTTCGAGGATCGCAGGGTAGAGCCCGATCGAGACGTTGTTGAGGAACACCCGTCCGTTGAGCGTGCCGACGGCGATGAAGTGGCTTGACCCGGCCAGTATGGCGCGGGCGGCTGCTTCGGGGTTTTCGGGCATCCCGAGGCCACGGGCGAAATAGTTGAAGGTTCCCATCGGCAGGACGGCAAGCGCGCAATCGGTTCCGGCCAGGGCATGGGCCACACCAGCGACGGTGCCGTCACCGCCGGCGGCAACGATGATGGCAAAGCCATCGCGTACTGCCCGTGCCGCCTCGTCCGCCGGGTCGCCTGTGAAGGGACGGAGGACGGCACGTGCGCCGAAGATGGTCATGGCGCGTTCAACGGCACCCGGATTGCGCTGCGCGGTGCCGGAGCGGGGGTTCGCGAGGACGCAGATATCGGGTCGCGGGTCGGGCATCGGCACCTCCTGTCCAGAGGGGACTTAGGTGCGCAGGCCGGTCTCTTCCAGAAGACCCAGACGCTTGGCCTCGTAATAGTAGCCGGCGGCGTACCAGCGCACGGCCTCGTCCTCGTCGCCGTCCGACACCAGCCATGCGCCGCGCAGGTATCTGCCCGCGTATTGGAGGTTGGTTTCGGGGTCGAGTAGCCCCTCGGGCGGGCCGTCGTAGCCCATGGTACGCGCGGTCTGCGGCAGGATCTGCATCAGCCCATAGTAGGGACCGTTCCGTGCCGCGGGGTTGTAGCCGCTTTCCCGCTGGATCACCCGGTGCAGCAGGCTTTCGGGGATGTCGTGTACACCGGCATATTTCTGCACCAGCGCCCGCATCTCTGGTGTCTCGCCGGGGTAAAGCGAGATGGCGGCCGTCGGTTCGGGCCGACCGCAGGCTGCAAGGCCGGAGAAGGCAGCTAGGATCAGGAAATGGCGGCGCGAAAGGGGCATCGGCAGGCTCCGTCTGTCTGGCCGCTGGTTAGCGCGGCACCCGGCTTCGGGCAAGCCTGCGGTGGGCCGGTTGGCGGGACCGGCTGCGACACAAAGTTTCGCCACTGCCGCGAAAAGTCACTTAGCATGCACATGAATTGGCATAGTCTTCCGTAGGGAAAACGGAGGGAATCGGGCCATGCAGCTGAGCGACAGCCGGGAAATCAGGGCCGAGCCGGCGATCGTCTGGCGGGCAATCCTTGACCCCGAAGTTCTGAAGGCCTGCATTCCCGGTTGCGAAAGTATGACCGGATCAGTTTCCGAAGGCTACGAGGCGGTGGTCAAGCAGAAGGTCGGGCCGGTCAGCGCCACCTTCACCGGGCTGGTTCAACTGTCCGACATTGTTGAGGGCCGGTCCATCCGTATCTCGGGCGAGGGCAAGGGCGGTGTCGCAGGCTTTGCCAAGGGCGGTGCGGACGTCAGCCTTGAGCCTATACCGGAGGGCACCCGGCTGACCTACGCCGTCGACGCATCGGTTGGCGGCAAGATCGCCCAGCTTGGCAGCCGCATCATCGACGGGTTCGCCCGCAAGATGGCGGACGAGTTTTTCACCCGCTTCCAGGCGGCGGTGGAGGGCCCGGAGGAGGGGTCCGACAGCGCAGAGGCTGAAGGGGCGGACGCACCGAAGAAAGGTTGGTTCAAGCGCCTTGTCGGAGGCTGATCCGGCATCGTTACCAAGGATACCCAAGGGAGGATATTGATGACAAATGTCAGCATGACGGTGAACGGCAAGGCCGTCTCCGGCGAGGTGGAGGGGCGGACGCTGCTGTCCGGCTTCCTGCGCGAAAACCTGCGACTGACCGGCACGCATGTCGGTTGCGACACCAGCCAGTGCGGCGCCTGCGTCGTTCATGTGAACGGCCAGCCGGTGAAAAGCTGCACCGTCTTTGCTTTGGACCTGGCGGGCGCCGAGGTCCGCACCATCGAGGGGATGGCGAATGCCGATGGATCGCTGGGCGTGATCCAGCAGGCCTTCCAGGACCACCACGGGCTCCAGTGCGGTTTCTGCACGCCGGGCATGGTGATGTCGGCAGCAGCGCTGCTGAAGGAAAACCCGAAGCCGACCGAGGCCGAGATCCGCCATTACCTTGATGGCAACATCTGCCGTTGCACGGGCTACCACAACATCGTCAAGGCCGTGATGGCTGCCTCCGGGCAGGACGTCAGCGCCCTGGCCGCCGAGTAAGGGAGGGGAGAAGATGCCGAAGGATCATGGGATTGGCGCCAGCATGAAGCGGCGCGAGGATGTCCGCTTCCTGACCGGGAAGGGCGTCTATACCGATGACATGAACATCGCGGGCCAGGCGCATGCGGTGATGGTGCGGTCCACCGTCGCGCATGGCCGGATCAAGAAGGTTGATACGGCACGCGCGGCGGGGATGCCGGGCGTTCTGGCGGTCTTCACGGGCGAGGATTTCGCCTCCGTGGGAGGGAACCCTGCGGGCTGGCTCATCAACTCGCGCGACGGCACGCCAATGCGCGAACCGAAGCGCCCGGTTCTGGCGCATGGCAAGGTCCGCCATGTGGGCGACGCCTATGCCGCCGTGGTGGCCGAGACCTACCAGCAGGCGAAGGACGCCGCACAGGCGATCGCTGATGACAGCGTGATCGAGGAACTGCCGGCGGTCATCAACATGGCCGCAGCCGTGGCCGACGCCTCGAATCGTGTGCATGACGAGATCCCGGACAATGTCTGCTACGACTGGGGCTGGATCGAGGACAACCGCGCCAAGGTGGACGAGGCGATCCGAAACGCGCCGCATGTCACCACGCTGGAACTGGTGAACAACCGTCTCGTGCCGAACGCGATGGAACCCCGCGCCAGTATCGGCGAGTATTTCCCTGGCACGGGCGATTACAAGCTGACGACGACCAGCCAGAACCCGCACCTGACGCGGCTTCTGGTGGCGGCCTTCGTGCTGGGGATCCCGGAAAACAAGCTTCAGGTCGTGGCCCCGGACGTGGGTGGCGGCTTCGGCTCGAAGATCTACCACTACGGCGAAGAGGCGCTGGTCTTAGCGGCAGCGAAGAAGCTGGCCCGCCCGGTGCGCTGGACGGCGGAGCGGTCGGAAAGCTTCCTTTCGGACGCGCATGGCCGAGATCACGTGACGAAGATCGAACTGGCCTGCGAAAAGGACGGCACCTTCATTGCCTTCCGGACCGAGACGCTTGCGAACGTCGGCGCGTATCTGTCGAACTTCTCGACCGTGACGCCTACCTTCCTGCATGGCACGCTGATGGCCGGGCCTTACAAGGTGCCGAACGTCTATGTGAACGTGAAGACCGTCTTCACCAACACCGCCCCGGTCGATGCCTATCGCGGTGCGGGCCGGCCCGAGGCGACGTTCAGCCTTGAGCGGGTGGTGGACAAGATGTGCCGGGAACTGGGCCTTGACCCGTTCGAGGTGCGGCGGAAGAACTTTGTCACCCAGGACATGTTCCCCTACACCACGCCCGTGGCGCTGGTTTATGACACCGGCAACTACCATGCCACGCTCGACAAGGTGATTGAGCTGGCCGACGTCGCGGGGTTTGAAAAGCGCGCGGCGGCGTCGAAGGCGAAAGGCAAGCTTCGGGGCATGGGGCTTTCGACCTGGATCGAGGCCTGCGGCATCGCGCCCAGCCACCTCGTCGGCATCCTTGGCGCGCGGGTCGGGCTTTATGACGCGGCAACGGTCAGGGTGAACGCGACCGGTAACATCTCGGTCATGGTCGGGGCGCACAGCCACGGCCAGAGCCATGAGACGGTCTTTGCCCAGATCGTCGGTGAAAAACTGGGGATCCCGGAAAGCTCGGTCGAGATTGTCCATGGCGACACGGCGAAGATCCCGTTCGGCATGGGGTCGTATGGCAGCCGCAGCCTGGCGGTCTGCGGGGTCGCGGTGACCAAGGCGGTGGACAAGATCATCGCCAAGGGCAAGAAGATCGCCGCCCACATGCTGGAGGCGTCGGAGGGTGACATCACCTTCGAGGGCGGCAAGTTCAGCGTGGCCGGGACCGACAAGGCCAAGACCTTCGGCGAGATCGCCTTCAGCGCATACGTCCCGCACAACTACCCGCTGGAAACGCTGGAGCCGGGGCTGGAGGAGACGGCGTTCTACGATCCGGCCAACTTCACCTATCCCGCAGGGGCCTATCTTTGCGAGGTCGAGGTGGACGAAGGCACTGGCAAGGTCGACGTGGTGGCGTTCCACTGCGCCGACGACTTCGGCAACATCATGAACCCGATGGTGGTCGAAGGGCAGGTGCATGGCGGCGTGGGGCAGGGGATCGGCCAGGCCCTGTGCGAGTTCACGACCTATGACGAGAACGGCCAGCTTCTGACCGGGTCCTACATGGATTACCCCATGCCCCGGGCCGAGGACGTGCCGTTCTACAACGTGGACTATTCCTGCCAGACGCCCTGCACCCACAACCCGTTGGGCGTGAAGGGCTGCGGCGAGGCGGGGGCCATCGGCTCACCCCCGGCCGTCGTCAACGCGGTGATCGACGCGCTGCATCGCGGTGGGCACAAACACGTCAAGCACATCGACATGCCAGTCTCGCCGTCGCGGGTTTGGTCGGCGATCAACGGGTAAGCGGAGGATATCATGCATAATTTCGACTTCGCGAAACCCGGCACGATTGCCGATGCGGCTAAGGCCCTGGCGACGGATGGGGCGCAGGCCCTGTCCGGCGGGCAGACCCTGATCCCCACGATGAAGCAGCGTCTCGCCGCTCCTTCGGTTCTGGTCAGCCTGACCGGGATCAAGGAGATGCAGGGCGTCTGCCTTGGGGATGGTGGCCTGCACATCGGGGCGGCGACGCCCCATGCCGTCGTCGCCAGGGAAGCGGCCAGGCACTATCCGGCGCTGGCCGCGCTTGCCGGCGGGATCGGGGATCCGGCAGTGCGCGCCCGGGGCACCATCGGCGGCAGCCTTGCCAACAATGACCCAGCGGCCTGCTATCCTTCGGCAACGCTTGCCAGTGGCGCCACGATTGCGACGAACAAGCGCAAGATCGCGGCGGATGACTATTTCCAGGGTCTCTTCACTACGGCGCTGGAAGAGGGCGAGTTCATCACCGAAGTCGCCTTCCCGATCCCTCAGAAGGCCGCCTACATCAAGTTCGTGCAACCGGCCAGCCGGTTTGCCCTGACCGGGGTCTTCGTGGCGAAATACGCCGCAGGGGTGCGGGTCGGCGTCACAGGTGCCTCGCAGAACGGTGTCTTCCGCTGGGCCGAAGCCGAGAAGGCGCTGTCGGCGAACTTCACTCCTGCCGCGATTTCCGGGCTGACGGTCGATGGGTCCGACATGATTTCGGACCTCCACGGCAGCGGGGCCTATCGCGCGAATCTGGTGAAGGTGCTGACCGGTCGTGCGGTGACCGCCGCGGGCTGAGAAGGTCTCTGACTGGACTGCGGCCCCCAAGGCATGACCTTGGGGGCCTTTGTCATTCCGCTGTCACCGCGATCGGGCAGGAAGCATGTGGATAAGCCCAAAGTGCCGCAGGCGCTTGGGGGTTGCCACGGGCAAAACGCCAGATATAGTTTCTGACAACGGACGGAGACTTCGACGGAATGGACGGCGATTTCAGAACCCAGTTCGTGCGTGATCCGGCGGCGCTGAAGCATTACCCGGCTTTGGTGCTGAACGCGGACTATCGCCCGCTTTCCTACTATCCCCTCAGCCTCTGGCCCTGGCAGGAGGCGATCAAGGCCGCTGTCCTTGACCGGGTGCAGATCGTCGCGGAATATGATGCGGTGGTGCACAGTCAAAGGCAGGTGTTCCGGATACCTTCGGTCGTCGTGCTGAAGGACTATGTGAAACCCCAGAAGCGCGTGGCATTCACGCGCTTCAATCTTTTTCTGCGGGACGAATTCTGCTGCCAGTACTGCGGCGCGAAGGGCGACCTGACCTTCGACCATGTCCTGCCCCGTTCGCGCGGCGGGGTGACGAGTTGGGAGAATGTCGTCGCTGCCTGTTCACCCTGCAACCTCCGGAAGGGCAACAAGACGCTCCGCCAGTCGGGCCTTGCGCTGCGCCGCGCGCCGCGTCAGCCCACGGCCGAGGAGATGCAGGCCCATGGCCGCCGCTTCCCGCCGAACCACCTGCATGAAAGCTGGATGGACTATCTTTACTGGGATGCCGAGCTCGAGGCGTAGGGCATGAGTGTCGAGGCGGAATGGGCCGCACTGTCCATGGCGGCTGCAATCGTCTGCGGCTCTGTCATCGGGCTGGAGCGGCAGGCGCGCCAGCAGTCGGCCGGTGTGCGGACCAATGCGCTGGTCGCACTTGGCGCGGCAAGCTTCGTCATCTTCGCCCAGACCTTTCCCGGCGACGTGAACCAGGCGCGGATCGCAGGACAGATCATCACCGGCGTCGGCTTCCTGGGTGCGGGCCTCATCTTCCGGGACGGTGTCCGGCCCAAGGGGATCAACACGGCCGCGACGCTCTGGTGTTCGGCGGGTGTCGGCATGATGTGCGGGGTGGGGGCCTATCATCTGGCCGCCATCCTTACCTTCATGGTGCTGATCCTGAACCTTTTTCTGCGTCCGGTGGTCAACTGGCTGGACAAGCGCCTTCTGCGCGGAACGGCGGGACGAAACGTCCGGCTGACCTTGGTATGTCGTTCCGACCGCGAAGAAGAACTGCGCGCGCTGGCGCTGCGCATGCTGGTGCAGGCCGGGTTCCGTCTGGTGGAGATGGACTCGCATCCGGCCGAGGATGGCGGCGGGGTTGAGGTGGTGCTGATCCTTTCAAGTCTTGAAGGCAGCCTGGATGTTCTGGAGAAGACCCTTGCCCTGCTGGCCGTGGAACCGGGCGTGACCCATGTCGACGGCTCACTGATCGACGGCGAGGGCTAGGCGCGGACGCTCTGGCCCTGTAAACGGGTGGGTATGGCTGGACTTTTCCGCGCTCCCTCGCTATCAGCGGCACCGTTAGCGCTAACAGACCAGGCCCGAAGGCGAAGACGGAGCAAATCATGGTATCGCGTGTCATCCCCGTTGACGTCTTCGACCTGGTGATCTTCGGGGCGACTGGCGACCTTGCCCGCCGCAAGATCCTTCCCGGCCTCTACCGGCGGTTCCGTGCAGGTCAGATGCCTGCGACCAGCCGGATCATCGGGGCGGCCCGGGCCGACCTGACTGAGGCCGCGTTTCGGGCGCAGGTCCGCGCCGCCTTGGTCGAGTTCGTGTCCGGCGACCGTCTGGACGAGGCGACGATCGATGGCTTCCTGGAACGGCTCTTCTACGTGGCGATCGATGCCACCGGAAGCAATGGCTGGACGGCGCTGCGCGACCTGATGCGCCCGAACGTGGTGCGGGCCTTCTATTTCTCGGTCGCCCCCAGCTTGTTCGGTGACATCGCCCAACGGCTGCACCAGCACGGGATTGCTGACGCCTGGAGCCGGATCGTAGTGGAAAAGCCCTTCGGCCGAGACCTTGCCTCGGCCCGGGCGCTGAACGAGGTGCTGGCGCAGCATTTCAACGAAACGCAGATCTACCGGATCGACCATTACCTCGGGAAGGAAACCGTCCAGAACCTGATGGCGGTGCGGTTCGCGAACATCCTGTTCGAGCCGTTGTGGAAGGCGGAATACATCGACCACGTCCAGATCACCGTGGCCGAGACGGTGGGTGTCGACGGTCGGGGCGCCTATTACGACAAGTCAGGTGCCATGCGGGACATGGTGCAGAACCACATGATGCAGCTTCTCTGCCTCATCGCCATGGAGCCGCCCTATCACTTCGACCCCGACGCCGTCCGGGATGAGAAACTGAAGGTGATCCGGGCGCTGAAGCCCGTCCCGCCGGAACACATCGTGCGCGGACAGTACGGGCCGAATGGCAAGGACAAGGGCTACCTTGCCCATGCCGAAAACCCCGCCAGCCGCACGGAAAGCTACATCGCGCTGAAGGTCCATGTCTCGAACTGGCGCTGGCAGGGGGTGCCCTTCTACCTCCGCACCGGCAAGCGGCTGCGCGCCCGGGCAAGCGAGATCGCGATCACCTTCAAGCAGCCGCCGCATGCGATCTTTGATGATGCCTCGGGCTGGCACGAGAACGTCCTGGTCATCCGCCTTCAGCCGAACGAGGGCATGAACCTGATGGTCATGATCAAGGAACCGGGGCCGGGGGGCATGCGTCTGATGCAGGTGCCACTGGACATGTCCTTCGCTGATGCGCTGGGGGCCGAGGCCGAGGATGTGCCGGATGCCTATGAACGCCTGATCATGGACGTGATCCGCGGCAACCAGACGCTCTTCATGCGCGGGGACGAGGTCGAGGCGGCTTGGGCCTGGACCGACCCGATCATCGAGGGCTGGGAAGCGCGCGGTGACCGCCCGCAGACCTATGATCCGGGTTCTTCCGGGCCGGAGGATGCGCTGATGCTGATGCACCGCGACGGTCGCCGCTGGCGGGAGATCAAGGGATGAAACTGGAAGTCTATCCCGACCGGGAAATGCTGATGCTGGGGCTGGCGAACACCATTGCAGGCCAGCTTGCGGATTTCCTGCGCCGGGATGGCAAGGCCACCCTCTGCGTCCCGGGCGGGACGACCCCCGGGCCGATCTTCGATACACTGTCGGGCGTCGATCTTGACTGGGCCAATGTCGCGGTCGTGCTGAACGATGAGCGCTGGGTGCCTGAATTCTCGGACCGGTCCAACACCCGGCTTGTGCGACAGCGGCTGATCCGGGGCAGGGCAGCGCAGGCGCGGCTGGTACCGCTCTATCTTCCGGCGGAACGGCCGGAGGACATGCTCGAGGCGCTGGAGGATGGTCTGCGCCCGGTGCTGCCGATCTCGGTCCTCCTCCTCGGGATGGGGGCGGACATGCACACGGCGAGCCTTTTCCCCGGTGCCGACCGGCTGGACGAGGCGCTGTCGGCTTCGGCCCCCCTTGTCTTGCCGATGCGGGCCGAGGCCGCGGGCGAACCGCGGATCACCCTGACCGCGCCCGTGCTGCGCGGGGCGTTCCACACTCATATCCTGATCACCGGGGCGGAAAAGCGCGCGGCGCTGGAACGCGCGCAGACCCTTCCGCCGCATGAGGCGCCTGTACGGGCGGTCCTCGACACCGCAACTGTGCACTGGGCAGAGTGAACCATGCAGAAATGGGCTGAGCTGAAGCGTCTTCATGAGACGAAGAAAGACCGCCATATGCTTGATCTGATGGATGATTCCCGGGCCGAGGATTTCTCGGTCTCGGCCGACGGGATGCTGTTCGACTATGCCAAGACCAACATCGATTCCGACACGCATTCCGCGCTGGTAAGGCTGGCCGAGGCCTCCGGCGTTGCTGAAAAGCGGGCCGCGATGTTTTCCGGTGAGAAGATCAACCTGACGGAAGGCCGCGCCGTCCTGCATGTCGCTCTGCGGGCTGGCGATGACGATGTCATCAAGGTCGACGGCAAGGATGTCCTGACCGAGGTGCGCCGGATTCGTGCCGCCTGCGCGGCCTTTGCCCGCGATTTGCGGTCGGGGGCGTTCAAGGGGCAGGGTGGCAAGATCACCGATGTGGTGAATATCGGCATCGGCGGGTCGGACCTTGGCCCGGCGATGGCGACACTGGCGCTGGCGCCGTTCCACGATGGGCCACGGGTGCATTTCGTCAGTAACGTCGATGGAGCGCATATCCATGACGTGCTGAAGGGACTGAACCCGGAGACGACGCTGGTGATCGTCGCCTCGAAAACCTTCACCACCATCGAGACGATGACTAACGCCGACACGGCCAAGCGCTGGATGGGGGCCAAGCTTGCAAACCCCGCCGCGCAATTCGCCGCCGTCTCGACCGCCGGTGACAAGACCGCCGCCTATGGCATTGATCCCGAACGCGTTTTTGGGTTCGAAGATTGGGTCGGAGGGCGCTATTCGATGTGGGGTCCGATCGGCCTGTCGCTGATGATTGCCATCGGGCCGGAGGCGTTCGACGAGTTCCTTGCCGGTGGTCGGGCGATGGATCGTCACTTCCTGACCGCGCCTTTCGGGCAGAACATGCCCGTCATGCTGGCGCTGGTCGGCATCTGGCACAACCAGCTGTGCGGACATGCCACTCGGGCAGTTCTGCCCTATGATCAACGGCTTGCGCGCCTGCCCGCATACTTGCAGCAGCTTGAGATGGAATCGAACGGCAAGCGCGTGGCCATCGACGGCAGCGACCTTCCTACCCATTCCGGCCCCGTGGTCTGGGGCGAACCCGGCACCAACGGCCAGCACGCCTTCTACCAGCTGATCCACCAGGGCACGCGCGTGGTGCCTTGCGAGTTCCTCGTCGCCCGCCGTGGCCATGAGCCCGATCTTGCCCACCAGCACCTCTTGCTGGTCGCCAACTGCCTCGCGCAGGCCGAGGCGCTTTTGCGCGGGCGCAGCCTTGACGAGGCGCGGGGCATCATGGCGAAGAAGGGCCTGACCGGGGATGAGCTGGAAAAGCAGGCGCGCCACCGGGTCTTTCCGGGCAACCGGCCATCGACCGTGCTTGCCTACGACCAGCTGACCCCCTTTGTCCTGGGCCAGATCATCGCGCTTTACGAACACCGGGTCTTCGTCGAGGGCGTGATCCTGGGCCTCAACTCCTACGACCAGTGGGGGGTGGAACTTGGGAAAGAGCTGGCGCTTGCGCTCCAGCCCGTACTCGAAGGCAAGACCGGGACGACAGGCAAGGATGCCTCGACCGCCGCGCTGGTGGCCTTCCTGCGAGGTTAAGCCGGAACCGATTTTCTGAAAAGATACGGACCGGAGCCGTTGAAAGCTCCGGTCCTTCGTTTCCGGGATTTCCGGCGCTTTACTTCAGCGCGACGGTGACGATGACTTCGACCTTGTAGTCCGGGGTGGCAAGTTTCGCCTCACCCGTCGCACGGGCGGGCGTGTGGCCCTGCGGCACCCAGGTATCCCAGACTGAGTTCATCTCGGCAAAGGTCGACATGTCGGCGAGCCAGATCTGGGCGGACAGGATGCGGGTCTTGTCGGTTCCGGCCTCGGCCAGAATCCGGTCGATCTCGGCCAGGCAGCCGCGCATCTGTTCGGCGACCGAAGCGCCCGGCGTGCCAAGCTGGCCGGCGACCCAGAGGATGCCGTTGTAGGCCACGGCTTCGGACATGCGCGGTCCGGTGCCGTAGCGGGTGATGTCGCTGTTCATCAGATACTCCTGGGTGTGTAAGCGAAAGGCGGGGCTCAGCCGACGCGGCGGCAGTTCAGTTGCGCGCCGGTCTGGCCGGAAACGCGGGTCAGCCCGGTCTCGGTCACGGCGGCAAGCGCCATGATGTAGCCGTTGGCAAAGCGCAGGGTATAGTTCATCCCGTCGCGTGCCACGAACTGGATCGGATAACTGTTGGTGCCATCGTCATAGGTCGTGTTGGTGAAGGTCAGCCTGTCCGTGCCGCAGTCCCATGCGCCAACGAAGGCATAGGGTTCCGACGGGCCCTGGTCCGTGGTGCAGGCCGAAAGCGCCAGCGCGGCGGCAAGGCAGGAAAGAACGCGGGTCATGCGGGGCTCCGACGGAGTGATCCGGTGCAAGGTGCCAACTTCGGCAACAAAGTCAACGCCATCTGCACTGGGGGAATTGGAGCGGGTGAAGGGAATCGAACCCTCGTATTCAGCTTGGGAAGCTGCTGCTCTACCATTGAGCTACACCCGCCTCTTCCGCAGAGTTCCTAAGCGATGGCGCGTCCAGCGTCAACCGGCAACGGCACGGGCCGCCGGGTGAGTGACACACCCGACGGCCCGGCCGACCCGCGCAATGCTGGGGACATTACATTGCGGGCAGAAGCACCGTGTCGATCACATGGATCACGCCGTTCGACTGCTTGACGTCGGCGATGGTGACATTGGCGACATTGCCCATGCCGTCCTTGATCATGATCTTGTCGCCTTCGTACATCGCGGTGAACTCGCATCCGCCGACCGTCTGAACCGGATGCGCGCCCTTGTCGTCGTCGACCATCTTCATGATGGCATCGGAGAGGGCGTTCGCCGCAACGACATGGCAGGTCAAGATCTTCACCAGCTGGTCCTTGTTTTCCGGCTTCAGCAGCGTCTCGACCGTGCCTGCGGGCAGCTTGGCGAAGGCTTCGTTGGTCGGCGCGAAGACGGTGAAGGGGCCGGCACCCTGCAGCGTCTCGACGAGGCCCGCAGCCTGCACGGCGGCGACAAGCGTGGTGTGATCGGCCGAATTCACGGCATTCTCGACGATGTTCTTGTCGTCGAACATCGGCGCGCCGCCGACCATCGGGTTCTCCGCCAGCGCCAGGCCGGTGGAAAGGGTGAGGATCGCGGTGGCAAGTTTCAAGGTTTTCATAGCGGGCTCCCTTCGAGTTTCGGGCGGGGTCATTCCCGCCTCACATCCGAAGGAACGGAGCGCTTCGGCCGAAGTTTCGGCCCGACCGAACGCTCGCGCTTTCGTGATCAGGTACCCGTCGTCACCGCCGTCAGGATCACCGGCCCGGTCGGTGCGCCAATGGGCGAGCCGCCGGCAGGTTCGACCGACACCGCAAGCGTCCAGCCCGCGGGCGGGGAGGGGTAGCTGACAGTCAGGGGTGCCGCCTCAAGCAGGCCAAGCGACACCGGGGCCGCGCCGGGGGCGATCACCCAAAGCTCGTGCACCTGGCCATCCGCCGCCGGATCGCCCGCGACCCTGGTGACCTGCAACGTGTCGCCGAAACTGCGCACTTCGTAAGACAGCCGCGCATCCGCTGTCGCCAGAGTGGCGACGAGAACCTGCTGCGGTGGCGTTAGCGTCGCGACGAGGATGATGACAAGCGAGGCCGCCACCGCGAGGCCCGAGAGCCAGCGCAGCACTGCCGAACCCGTGCCGCGCCCGCCTTTCGCGAAAAGCCGCGCCTCGATCCGCGGCAGAAGGTTCGGGGCAGGGGCCGCCTCGTAATCGTCGTTGAGGGGCGACAGCCGCTCTTCCCAGGCCCGGACCAGCCCGGCAAAGGCGGGATCGGTCTTCATCCGCGTCTCTACCGCCTGACGATCCGCAAGGGAAAGGACCCCAAGCACATATTCCGCGGCCAGCGCGTCATCCTCTTCCCGCCGTGACAAGAGAGCGTCGGTCATCGGTCCAGACACTCCTTTAGTTTCAGGAGGCCGCGGCGTAGCCATGTCCGCATGGTGTTCAGGGGCACTGCGTGGCGGGTCGCAAGTTCCAGATAGGAGAGGCCGCCGAGGTAGGCGCCGCGCACCGCCTCGGCACGGTCCGGCTCTAGCGTGGCAAAACAGTCGGCCATGCGGCGCGCCTCGCCCACCGCCATCAGACGTGTCTCGGCCCGTGGCGTCGGATCGGCAACCGTGTCCAACCCGTCGTCGTCCAGGCTTTCACCCCGCGCGCGCAGCCGGTCGATCGCATGATAACGGGCGATGGTGATCAGCCAGGTCATGCCCCGCCCTTTGGCGGGGTCATATCGCCCGGCGCGGAGCCAGACCCTGGTAAAGACCTCCTGCAAGGCATCCTCCGCCTCGGCGCGTTCCTTGAGGATACGGAGCAGCACACCCATGAGTTTCGCCGAACTGTCACGATAGAGCGCCCGGAACGCCCGCCGGTCACCCGCGGCGCAAAGAACGATCAGATCGGCGATGGGGTCGTCTGACATCCATCTGACGTTACGGGTTTTCGTAGTTTGTGCAAGGCGTTGGTCAGCTCTTGGTAACTGCCCACTCAGCCGAAATGCCGGGCGACGAGATGGGTCAGCTTGCGGTGCAGCCCCTGGGTGCGGTGCCGGATGTGGAGGGCGGCAAAGACCGGCTGGCGCAGATCGGGGGCGTCTTCCACGCGGGCGAAGCGCTGGGTTGCGATCAGTTCTTCCGCCGTCTTTTCGAGGACATAGCCGGAGCCCCCCATCGCAGAAAGAAGCGAGACGACCGATCCCGATTGCCCGACCGATACCGGAGCCGCGGCAAGGTCCGGGGTCATCTGGCGGTGCATCTCTTCGAAGGCGGGGGAGAAATGGGCGAAGACGAAGCGGTCGGGCTTCACTTCGCCCAAGCGGCGGGTGTCGGTCGAGATCATCCGGTAGGTCACGTCGCCCACCGACTCGAAATGCAGGTCCGGGTGGGGCTTGGGGCTGAACATCACCGCGAAGTCGAGGATGCCGGTCAGAAGGTCGGCGCACATCTGGTTGGAATAGTCGGGCTCGATGTAGAAGGCCGTTTCCGGCAGGGCCGCGCGGAACTCGGCCACCCAGTCGCCGAGATAGACGGCCGCAAGGTCGTTCTGGATGCCCAGCCGGAGGAGCTGCGCGGCACCTTGGGGGATTTGGATGCGACGGCGCGCCTCGTTCCACTGATGCCTCAGGGCGCGGGCGTGCGGCTCAAACCGCTTGCCTTCGGCGGTCAGGTCCGTACCTGCGCGCGACCGGTCGAAAAGGCGCTGGCCCACCGCTTGTTCCAGCGCCGTGACCCGAGCCGAGACGGTTGATTGCGTGATGCGCAGGCGTTCTGCCGTGCGGTGGAAGCTGCGGGTTTCGGCAAGATCGAGGAAGGTGTCGAGAAGGTCGATCTGCATGGGTTTCGCCTTTGACCGCCCCCCGGGCGCTGCCCCGGACCCCGGGATATCTGGGCAGAAAGGATGACGTGATCGGGTTTTTCGATCAATAGCCAGCTTTCGGCCGAATTGAAAGCCGATCGTCGGCGGAAGATAGTAGAGGCAATCCAAGGGAGGCGGTGATGGCGGAATTTGCTTCGGCTCGGGTGGTGATTATCGGCGGGGGGGCCGTCGGGGCCTCGGCCCTTTATCACCTGGCGAAGGCGGGGTGGACCGATGCGCTGCTTCTGGAGAAGAACGAACTGACGGCGGGCTCGACCTGGCACGCGGCGGGGAACGTTCCGACCTTTTCGTCCTCGTGGTCGATCATGAACATGCAGCGTTACTCGGCCAGCCTCTACCGGGGGCTCGGCGAGGCGGTCGGCTATCCGATGAACTACCACGTGACCGGGTCGGTCCGGCTGGGGCATTCGAAGGAACGCCTGCAGGAGTTCAAGCGCGTCGTCGGGATGGGCCGGTATCAGGGGATGGATCTCGACATCCTGTCGCCCGAGGAAATCCGCTCGAAGTATCCCTTCGTCGAGACGCATGACCTGACCGGCGCGCTTTATGACCCCTATGACGGCGACATCGACCCGGCCCAGCTGACCCAGGCGCTGGCGACCGGCGCGCGGAAGCTCGGCGCGCGCGTAGAGCGGTTCTGCCCGGTGACGGCGGCGCGCTGGACGGGGCGTGAATGGGTGCTGTCGACGCCCAAGGGCGAGGTGCGGGCCGAATATGTGGTGAACGCGGGCGGCTATTACGCGGCCAATGTCGGCGCGATGTTCGGCCGCCGGGTGCCGATGATGGTGATGAGCCACCAATACCTTCTGTTCGACACGATCCCGGAACTGGAAGCCTGGACGAAGGAGGTCGGCCACAAGCTGCCGCTTCTGCGTGACGTCGACAGCTCCTACTACCTCCGGCAGGAGAAGATGGGCTTCAACCTTGGCCCCTACGAAAACCCCTGCCGCGCGCATTGGGCGACACCCGACGACCCGATGCCCGAGGATTTCAGCTTCCAGCTTTTCCCCGATGACCTCGAACGGATCGAGTGGCACATCAACGACGCGATGGCCCGCGTTCCGCTACTCCAGCAGGCGGCGCTGACCAAGGTCATCAACGGCCCGATCCCCTATACGCCGGACGGCAATCCGCTGATCGGCCCGATGCCGGGCGTCCCGAACGCCTTCGAGGCCTGCGTCTTCACTTTCGGCATCTGCCAGGCGGGCGGGGCGGGCAAGGTGCTGGCCGAATGGGTGACCGAAGGCGGCACTGAATGGGACATGTGGTCCTGCGACCCGCGCCGCTTCACCGGTTGGGAGGATCACGATTACCTTGTTGCCAAGGGGATGGAGGTCTACGGCCATGAGTATGGCATGCACTTCCCGATGGCCCGCTGGCCCGCGGCCCCTGACCGCAAGCTTTCCCCGGTCCATGACAGGCTGAAGGCGCTGGGGGCCCAGTTCGCGCCCTACAACGGCTGGGAGCGGGCGGAGTGGTTCGCCGCGCCAGGCGACGATACGTCGTGGGAGTCCACCCAGACCTGGGGCCGCGCCGGCCCGTGGGAGCCGCGCATCAAGGCGGAGTGTGAGGCGGTGCGCGATGGCGTGGGCGTACTGGACCTGCCGGGCTTTACCCGGCTGCGGCTTGTAGGGCCGGGCGCGCGGGCGCATCTGGCAAGCATGACGGCGTCGAAACTGCCGCAACCGGGGCGCATGGGCCTGATCTACTTCGCCGACCACAGGGGACGGATCGTCACCGAGATGACCTGCATTCCCGCCAGCGACGATGACGTCGGCGTCATCACCGCCGCCGTTGCGCAGGGCCATGACGCCGACATCCTGAAGAAGGGCCTGCCTGACGGGGTGGTGCTGGAGGATTGGTCGGACAAGATCCACTGCTTTATCGTCACCGGCCCCAAGGTGCGCGATCTTCTGGCTGGGATCGCCGAGGCCGACCTGACGCTGCCCTGGCTTTCGGTCCAGTTCTCGGCCAGGGTTGCGGGCCGGGACGTGGCGCTGGTGCGGGTCTCCTTTGCCGGGGAACTCGGCTGGGAGATCCATTGCGACCGCGCGGATGCCCCTGCGATCTATGATGCGCTGCTTGCGGGCGGGGCCAAGCCCTTCGGGATGAAGGCGCTGAACGCCTTGCGGATCGAAAAGGGCTATCGTGCCTGGAAGGGTGACCTTTCGACCGACTATTCGCTGCTGGAAGGCGGGCTCGACCGCTTCATCGACTGGGGCCACGACTTCCCCGGCAAGGCAGCGCTGGCGGCCGAAAAGCAGCGTGGCGTGAAGAAGCGCTTTGTCTCGCTGAAGGTCGAGGCGGGCGAGTGCGACGCGCCCTACATGTCGACCCTCTGGCACAATGGGCAGGTCGTGGGCGAGACGACCTCGGGTGCCTGGTGCTATCGGGTGGGGCATTCGATGGCGCTGGGGATGCTGAGGACGGACCTTGCCGTGGCGGGGACCGAGATCGAGGTGGAGATCTTCGGCGAGCGGGTGAAGGCGGTCGTGCTGCCCGATGGCCCGGCCTGGGATGCGAAGAACGAGCGCATCCGGGCATGACCGCAATTCCCGCCACCATGTCTGGCGTACAGCTTGTCGGCCACGGCGGGCCCGAGATGCTTGTCTGGCGCGACGATATCCCCGTGCCGCGACCCGATGCCGACGAGGTGCTGGTCAGGGTGTTGGCGGCGGGAGTCAACATGACCGACCTCAACACGCGTCTCGGCTGGTATGGCGGTGAGGGCCGCGCCGCCGGTTGGGCGGGCGAACTGGCCTTTCCGCGCATCCAGGGCGCGGATCTCTGCGGGCGGATCGTAGCCCTTGGTGCAGGCGTCTCTGACCTGCCCATCGGCGCACGCGTCGTCTGCCCGACGAACCAGCATGAGCCGACCGCCGAGAACCCGATCCACTTCGTCTCGATCGGGTCGGAGTTCGATGGCGCTTTCGCGCAATATTGCCTCGTGAAGGCGCGGCACCTGCATGATGTCAGCGCCTCGCCTCTCTCTGATGTCGAGATCGGGGCGATGCCTTGCGCCCACGGGACCGCTCACAACCTTCTGACCCGGGCGGATGTCGCGGTGGGCGAGCGAGTTCTTGTCACCGGCGCCTCGGGCGGGGTCGGGCTGGCGGCAGTTCAGTTGGCCCTCCTGCGCGGGGCCGAGGTGACGGCGCAATGCAGCCTGGCGAAGTCGGCACCCTTGCGCGCCCTCGGGGCAACGATTCTGTCGCGTGACAGCACTCCTCCGGCGCAAAGCTTCGATGTGGTGATCGACATCGTAGGGGGCGAGGGGTTCCAGGACCGGTTGGAGGCGCTGCGACCCGGTGGACGCTATGCCACCTCAGGCGCGGTCGGCGGACCGCTGGTCAAGGGCGACCTTCGGCGTATCTACCTCAATGACCTGACGATCCACGGCTGCACCCATCAGCCGCGCGAGGTCTTTGCCGGTCTTGTCACCATCATCAACAACGCCCGCATCCGCCCCGTGGTGTCGCAGACCTACCCCATGCGCAACATCGCGCAGGCGCAGGCTGACCTTGCCGCTGGGCGCTATCCAGGCAAACTCGTTCTCGTTCCGTCGGAGCCCGCCCCATGACGATCCCTTCCAAAGCACGTGCCGTGGTCATCGGGGGCGGGGTCTCCGGCTGTTCGGTGGCCTATCACCTGGCCAAGGCGGGCTGGACCGACGTGGTGCTTCTGGAGCGGCGGAAGCTGACCAGCGGGACGACATGGCACGCGGCAGGTCTGATCGGGCAGCTGCGGGGCAGCGCGAACATGACGCGGCTCGCGAAGTATTCCGCCGACCTCTACCGGGGGCTCGAAGCAGAGACCGGTGTCGCCACGGGGATGAAGCAGGTGGGCTCGATCTCGGTCGCCCTGACGAGGGAACGGCATGAGGAACTGCTGCGCCAGGCCACGGTAGCGCGGATCTTCAACGTCGAGGTGCACGAGATCTCCCCGCAGGAGGCGAAGTCGAGGTATCCGCACCTGAACATCGACGGCGTGGTGGGCGCCGTGGCCCTGCCGCTCGACGGCCAGTGCGACCCGGCCAACATCGCGATGGCGCTGGCCAAGGGCGCCAGGATGCGGGGGGCGAAGATCTTCGAGATGACGAAGGTCACCAGGGTCACGACCGCCGGAGGCCGCGTGACGGGGGTGGACTACGAGACCGCCGATGGCCTGGGCCATATCGAGGCCGATGTCATTGTGAACTGCGGCGGGATGTGGGGCCGCGACCTTGCCGCCCAGAACGGCGTCACGCTGCCGCTTCATGCCTGCGAGCATTTCTACCTCGTCACCGAACCCGTCGCAGGCCTTGGCGACATGCCCGTCCTGCGGGTTCCGGACGAATGCGCCTATTACAAGTCGGACGCCGGCAAGATGATGCTCGGCGCCTTCGAGCCGAAAGCCAAGCCCTGGGGGATGGAGGGCATCCGGCCCGACTTCGAGTTCGACACGCTGCCCGAGGACTGGGACCACTTCGCCCCGATCCTTGAACACGCGATGCACCGGATGCCGCTCTTCCAGACCGCGGGCATCCACACCTTCTTCAACGGCCCCGAAAGCTTTACCCCTGACGACCGCTACTACCTGGGCGAGGCGCCCGAGGTGAAGGGCTACTGGATCGCCGCCGGCTACAACTCCATCGGCATCGTCTCTTCAGGCGGTGCAGGGCAGGCCCTCGCCCACTGGATCACCGAAGGCGAGCCGCCCTTCGACCTCTGGGAGGTCGATATCCGCCGGGCGCAGCCGTTCCAGAAGAACCGCCGCTACCTGAAGGAGCGCGTCACCGAGACGCTGGGCCTTCTTTATGCCGACCACTTCCCCTACCGGCAGCTCATCACCTCGCGGGGCGTCCGCCGGTCGCCGATCCATGAGCACCTGAAGGCGCGCGGCGCGGTCTTTGGCGAGGTCGCGGGCTGGGAACGCGCCAACTGGTTCGCCAACGAAGGGCAGGAACGGGAATACCGCTATACCTGGAAGCGCCAGAACTGGTTCGACAATCAGCGCGCCGAGCATATGGCCGTCCGCACCCGTGCGGGCCTTTTCGACATGACCTCCTTCGGCAAGATCCGGATCGAGGGGCGCGATGCCTGTGCCTTCCTCAACCGTATCTCCTCGGCCCAGGTGGATGTGCCCGTGGGTCGCATCGTCTACACCATGTTCCTCAATGATCGCGGGGGCATAGAGGCCGACCTTACAGTTACGCGCCTCTCTGAGACCGCCTATCTGGCCGTCGTTCCCGGTGCCACGCTGCAACGCAACCTCGCATGGATGCGGTCGACTGTTGGTGACGATTTCGCGGTCATCACCGATGTCACCGCCGCCGAGTCCGTCCTTTGCCTGATGGGCCCCGGGTCGCGTGACATCCTGGATAAGGTCTCGCCGCACGACTTCAGTAACACCGCCCATCCCTTTGGCACCGCTAAGGAAATCGAGATCGGCATGGGCCTCGCCCGCGCGCATCGGGTCACTTACGTAGGTGAGCTTGGGTGGGAGCTATACGTCAGCGCCGACCAGACCGCCCATGTCTTCGAGGCGATCATGGAGGCCCAGCCGGACCTCAAGCTCTGCGGCCTCCACACCCTCGACTCTTGCCGGATCGAAAAGGCCTACCGCCACTGGGGCCACGACATCACGGATGAGGATCATGTGCTGGAAGCCGGCCTCGGCTTCACCGTCAGCCGCAAGAAGCCCGCCTTCCTGGGCCGCGATGCGGTTCTCAGGAAGGAACAGCAGGGTCTTGACCGCCGCATGGTCCAGTTCCGCATCAAGGACCCCGAGCCGCTCCTCTTCCACAACGAAGCCATTGTCCGCGATGGAAAAATCGTCGGCCCGGTGACCAGTGGCAACTACGGTCACTTCCTCGGCGGGGCGATCGGCATGGGGTATGTTCCGGCCAAGGGGCAGACCGATGACGACATCCTCGGCTCCACCTATGAAATCGAAGTCGCGGGCCGCCGTCATGCGGCCATCGCCAGCCTCGTGCCGATGCACGATCCGAATTCCGAAAGGGTAAAGGCATGACCGACCTCTCCGATATCCCGGGCGAGACCTGCGAACCGGCCCGCGCACGTCGCTCAGGCGGGCGTCAGGCGCGTGTTGCGATGCGGGCGGCCCCCCTGTCCGAGGACATGCGCCCGGTTCGTCCCGGCATGCCCGGCGGCCAGTACAAGCCCCTGACCGAGGCGGGGGTGCAGCAGATCCACGAAGCGGCGCTCGATGCCCTTGAACAGATTGGCCTCTCTCAGGCCCCGCCCTCGGGCGTTAAGCTTCTGACCGAGGCGGGCGCGATCCAGGGCGACGATGGCCGCATCCGCTTTCCCCGCGCCTTGGTCGAGGACATGCTGGCCATCGCCGCGCGGAACATCACGCTCCACGCCCGCGATCCGAAATACGACCTGCACCTCAGCGGCACCAACGTCCATTTCGGCACGGCGGGGGCAGCGGTCCATATCGTCGATCCGGTCACGCTCGATTACCGCGAATCCACCGCCCAGGACCTGTATGACGCGGCCCGCCTGGTCGACAATCTGGACAACATCCACTTCTACCAGCGCACGATGGTCTGCCGGGATGTCAAGGATAACAAGGAGATGGACCTGAACACGCTTTACGGCTCCCTTGCTGGGACCGTGAAGCATGTGGGCACCTCCTTCTCCGATCCCTCCCATGTCGCGGACTGCTTCGACCTCATCCATATGGTCGCGGGCGGCGAAGAGAAGTGGCTGGAACGGCCTTTCGTGTCGAACTCCAACTGCTTCGTCGTCCCGCCGATGAAATTCGCCGAGGAAAGTTGCATCACGATGGAGGATTGCATCCGCCGGGGGATGCCGATGCTGCTGCTCTCTGCTGGGCAGGCCGGGGCTACGGCACCCGCACCCATCGCCCTTGCCATCGTGCAGGCGGTGGCGGAATGCCTTGCGGGCGTCGTCTACGTGAACGCGATCAAGCCCGGCGCGCCGGCGATCTTCGGCACCTGGCCCTTCGTCTCGGACCTTCGCACCGGCGCCATGTCCGGGGGCAGCGCGGAACAGGCCCTTCTGACCGCGGGCTGCGCGCAGATGCACCGCTTCTACGACCTGCCGGGCGGGGCGGCCTCGGGGATTTCCGACTCGAAGCTTCCCGATATGCAGGCAGGATGGGAGCAGGGGATCACCAACTCCCTCGCCGGCCTCGCGGGCCTCAACATGTGCTACGAGGCGGTCGGGATGCATGCCTCGCTTCTCGGCTTCTGTCTTGAAAGCCTTGTCCTTGGCGATGACCTTCTCGGTCAGGCGATGCGGCTGGTGCGTGGGATCGACGTGACGCCGGATTCAACCAGCATCGACGCAATGAAGGAGGTCTGTCTTGGCGGCCCCGGCCACTACCTCGGGTCGGACCAGACGCTGAAGCTGATGCAGACCGAATACATCTATCCCAAGGTCGGCAACCGCATGTCGCCCAAGGAATGGAACGAGGCCGGCAAACCCCTTCTCCTTGACACGGCCATCGCCCGCAAGAACTCTATCCTCGCCAAGGCGGGGTGCCGGGTCGACCCTCAGATCGACGCCGCCATCCGTGCCCGCTTCAACATCTACTTCCAGTGAGGTCGCCATGATCCCCGCCAACATGCTGAAATTCTACATCAATGGCCAATGGGTCGATCCGATCTCGAAGAACCGGATGGGGGTCGAGAACCCGGCCACGGAAGAGATCGTCTGCGAAGTTGCGATGGGCAGCGCCGAGGATGCCGACCGTGCGATTCTGGCCGCACGTGCGGCCTTCGACGGCTGGACCTACCGCCCGGTCAAGGAACGCATCGCCATCGTGAAGCGGGTGCTCGAGGTCTACAACGATCGCTACGAAGACTTCGCGCAGGTCATGTCGACCGAAATGGGCGCCCCGATCACCTGGGCACGCAACGCCCAGGCCTGGGCCGGACAGGTCCATATGGAGGCCACGATCAAGGCCGCCGAAGAGATGACCTGGGAATACAACCGCGGCTCGACCCGGATCATCTACGAAGGGATCGGGGTCTGCTCGCTAATCACGCCCTGGAACTGGCCGATGAACCAGATCGCCTGCAAGGTCGCACCAGCACTGGTCGCTGGCTGCACAATGGTGCTGAAACCCTCGGAAATTGCTCCACTTTCTGGCACGCTCTTCGCGCAGGTCTGCCATGACGCGGGCGTACCGGCCGGCGTCTTCAACATGGTCCACGGCGCGGGTCCCGAGGTCGGCGCGCGGATGTCGGTGCATCCCGAGGTCGACATGGTCTCATTCACCGGCTCGACCCGCGCGGGCACCCAGATCGCCGCCGTTGCTGCGGCGACCGCCAAGCGGGTGGCGCAGGAAATGGGCGGCAAGTCGCCGAACATCATCCTGCCCGGCGCCAACATCGCCGAGGCGGTGGCGGCAGGCGTGACGGCGGTGATGTCGAACACCGGCCAGTCCTGCGACGCGCCGACCCGGATGCTGGTGCACCGCTCGCAGCAGGCCGAGGCGCTGAAGGTCGCCAAGGAAGCCGCAGAGGCGATCGTCGTCGGCGATCCGCGCGACGAGGCGACGGTGATGGGACCCCTGGTCTCGAAGCTCCAGTTCGACAAGGTCCAGCGCCTGATCCAGGCCGGGATCGACGAGGGTGCGACCCTCGTGACCGGCGGGGTAGGCCGCCCGGCGGGCCTCAATCGCGGCTGGTTCGTCCGCCCGACGGTCTTCGGCGACGTGGTCAATTCGATGACCATCTCGAAGGAAGAGATCTTCGGGCCGGTCCTCGCGATCCAGCCCTACGACTCGATCGAGGACGCGATCACCCAGGCCAACGACACGATCTACGGCCTTGCCGCCTATATCGCCGGCCCAGTAGAGGACGCGAAACCCGTCGCCCGCCGCCTGCGCGCCGGGACCGTGAACCTCAACTACCCCGACTGGGACACCTTCGCCCCCTTCGGTGGCTACAAGCAGTCCGGCAACGGGCGCGAATATGCCGACTGGGGCATCCATGATTTCTGCGAGGTCAAGGGGATCGTCGGCTACGGCGCGGAATAAAGCCCCGATTCTAAGCAGATAAATCGGGGACGGGGGACAAAATGCACTACGGATACATCGGCCTTGGCAACCTCGGGGCCGCCTGCGCGGGCTGTCTGCTGAAGGCGGGCTTCAAGGTCACGGTCTACGACCTGAACCCGAAGCTTGCTGAGCCGCTTCTGGCTATGGGGGCGGTCCTCGCCCCCTCGGCCGAGGCGCTGGCGGGGTCGGTTGATCACGTCATCACTTGCCTCCCATCCCCGGCGGTGTCCGAGCGGGTGCTGCGGAACATCCTGCCCCACATGAAACCCGGCGCGAGCTGGGTCGAGATGTCCACCCTTGGCCGGGATGAGGTCCTCCACCTCGCCGCCGTGGCTGAGGGGGCGGGGGTGCGGATGATGGAGCTTCCGGTGACCGGCGGGGTGCATCTGGCCTACCAGGGCAAGATCACCATGCTGGCCGGGGGGGACCGCGACCTTTTCGAGCTCCATCACAAGGCGATGGAGGCGATGGGGGACCGGATCTTCCACATGGGGCCCTTGGGGTCATCCTCGATCATCAAGGTCATCACCAACATGCTGGCCTTCATTCACCTGAAGGCCA
Organism: Tabrizicola sp. T46; assembly: GCF_057219895.1. Taxonomy (NCBI): domain Bacteria; kingdom Pseudomonadati; phylum Pseudomonadota; class Alphaproteobacteria; order Rhodobacterales; family Paracoccaceae; genus Tabrizicola; species Tabrizicola sp. T46. The sequence goes on along the minus strand of NZ_JBXVVV010000003.1, from coordinate 383,602 downwards.
CCTCCGAGGCCCTGATGCTGGCCAAACGGGGGGGGCTGGACCTTGGGCAGGCCTGGCACGCGATCAAGGCCTCGTCGGGGAATTCCTTCGTTCATGAGACGGAGGGCGCGCTGATCCTGAACGGGTCCTATGACATCGCCTTCAACATCGACCTTGCCCTGAAGGACCTTGGCTTTGCCCTTGGCTTCGGCAAGGAGTTTGGGGTTCCCCTCGACCTCGCCTCGATGACGAACCAGACCTACATCGCCGCGAAGGCGGCTTACGGGGGCGAGGCGCAGTCGCCGATGATCGCGAAGCTTCTGGAGGACCTGCTTGGCACCGACCTGCGGGCCGAGGGGTTCCCGGCGCGGCTGGAGTGATCTGACCACAGTGGTCAGAATCGGAATATTTCATGCAATCAGTGACTTGCGCGTGGTCGTTAACTTTCTGGAAAGGTGTCCGACATGGCGCTGACCGATGACACTGCCAGGCGGGCGGCGCGGCTTCTGCATCACCGGAAGGCCGGGCTGGGGCAGGGTGACCCGGTTGTCCCACCGATCACCGCTTCGGCGACCTATCACCTGCCTTCGGTCCAGTCCGGCGGGCAGTTCTACGGCCGGAACGGCAACCCGAGCTGGGACGCGGTAGAGGCGCAGCTTTCCATTCTCGAGGATGCCGAGGTGGTCAGCTTTCCATCCGGCATGGCGGCCATTGCGGCGGTGCTGTTCGCCACGCTGAAGACGGGGGACCGGCTGATCGTGCCATCCGACGGCTACTATGTGACCCGGGTGCTGTCCGAGGGGTTCCTGAAGCCACTCGGGATCGAAGTCATCCAGCTGCCGACGGTGGCCTACGAGACGGCGGACTTCTCCGGTGCGGCAGTGGTCTATCTGGAAACGCCGTCCAATCCGGGCCTCGACGTGGTGGATATCTCCGCTGTCTCGGCCCGGGCAAAGGCCGCAGGAGCCATAGTCATCGCCGACAACACCACGATGACGCCGCTTCTGCAGCGCCCGCTGGATCTTGGGGCCGACCTTGTGGTTGCCGCCGACACCAAGGCCCCGGCGGGGCATTCGGATGTGCTTTTCGGCCATGTCGCGGGGCGGGATGCTGCCCTGATGGCCCGCGTGCGCGACTGGCGGCGGATGGCCGGTGCGATCCCCGGGCCGTTCGAGGCCTTCCTTGTCCACCGGGGCATCGAGACGCTGGAGCTGCGGCTGGAACGGATGTGTGCCTCAGCCAAGACCATCGCCGGGCGGCTGGCCGATCATCCAGCGATCCGCGATCTGCGATACCCAGGCTTGGCCAGTGACCCTTCGCACCGGATGGTCGGCGGGCAAATGGCGAATGGCGGCTTCCTGATCGGCTTCACTTTGCGCAATGCGGACGTGGCGGAGGGGTTCCTGTCGCGCTGTCCCTACATCGCGCAGAGCACCAGTTTTGGCGGCACCCACAGCGCGGGGGAACGCCGGGCCCGCTGGGGGGATGTGGTGCCCGAGGGCTTCATCCGCCTGTCGATCGGGATCGAGCCGGTGGAGGTCTTGTGGGAATCAATAGGAGCAGCGCTGGAAAGTTGACGCACTCGTGGATTGTGTCAGTTCAGACGATATCGTGGCGCTAACCCTGACCGTTTGATCGGCCGTGTTGCCGTCCAGGTTCTTCCCTTCGTTTACAGAAACGCAGATTTGTGCGACTTTGCTGGCATTAGAACTGCAACCGATGACGGGTGCGGACCATGGAGTTTTCTGTCTGGTTCGATTTGTCGAAGAAGACCAAAGAGGTAGTGCCGTGGTCGGTCATACCACTGACAGGGCCTGACACCACACTTTGGGATGCGATAAAGAATTTCCCCTTGGACAGTCCGGGGGCCTCAATGCCGTTTTCGGCGCGGTTGGCGCGCGATCATCTCTGGCTGCCGACTTATGCCGAAAAGGTCGTCCGGGAATACCGGCGCTTTCTCTATCTTGTCGCGACCGAGCGCGAAATGGTGACTCCGTCGGAAGACGTGGACGAGGCCTGGCACCTTCATCTTGCCTACACGCAGTCCTACTGGGATGAGCTTTGCGGTAAGGTTCTGGGTCGTCCGTTACACCACAATCCGACCGAAGGCGAAGAGCAGATCGATAGCTTTCGAAAGGCTTACGAGCGAACCTTGTCGCGATACTACACGGTGTTCCAGGAAGCCCCGCCTTCTGATGTCTGGCCGTCCGGCGCGGACAGGTTCGCCCTTGGGGGCGGCTTTCGTACGGTTCCTCTGCGGGATTTTCGACTGGTCGGACGCCTTACTGCCGTCCGTGTCGCCAAAGTCCTTCGATACCTCGCGGCAGCGTCATTCTTCGCGCTGCCTTTTGCCCTTCTTGGTCTTGCCGCCTTTCCAGTGCCGTTCGTCATTATAGGGGGCGTCATCATCGGCTTGTTTCTGGGTGGCACGATCCTTCATCTGCTGGCTGATGTGTCACTTCCTCCCTGGGGGAAGAAGGGCCTCGGCTACACCAAGTACCGCAACGAGCCTGACACTTCAGGAGGCGGCGGTTGCGGCGGCTGCGGAGGATGCGGCTGATTGCGGCAGGATCGGCAATCCACCCTACAGTTTGAGCCGATACCGGATGTGGTCGTCCCATCCGACATACTGGTTGTAAAGCGCACGAGCCTTTTCGTTGTCGATCCGGGTGTGCCAGTAGACCCGGCCCCAGCCCCTGGCGCGGGCCAGGGCGATCAGGTCGTCGATGAGCGCCCGGCCCAGACCCTGACCGCGCGCGTCCGGTGCGACGAAGAGGTCTTCAAGGTAGCAATCCTCGGTCAGCACCCAGGTCGAGGGATGGTAGAGGTGGATTGCGAAGCCCATAACCTGCCCGTCCACCTCGGCAAGCCGCGCCTTGACCGGGGACGCGGGATCCATCAGCCGTGCCCATGTGGCGGCGGTCACCTCGGGCGAAAGGCCGACGCCGTAGTAGTCGAGATAGCCCTGCCAGAGGGTGAGGAATGCCTCGCGATCAGCAGGTGCAGCATCCCGGATCATGCGATCCGCGCCAGGATGCGGGCCCAGGAGCGGATGCCCTTGTGGAAGGACTCCACGTCGTACTTCTCGTTCGGGGAATGGATCTGGTCATCGTCCTTGGCGAAGCCAACCAGCATCGCGTCCATCCCAAGCTCGGTCTTGAAATAGCCCGCGATCGGGATCGACCCGCCTTCGCCGACAAAGACGGCGGGGAGGCCCCATTCCTCGGTCAGCGCGGCGCGGGCAGCCTCGAAGGCCGGGTCGGCGATCGACATGATCGAGGCGGGGGAGCCGTTGATCTCATCATGCCATTCGATCCGGCAATCGGCGGGGACGCGCGCCTCGGCCCATTGGCGGAAGGCTTTCAGCACCTTCGCCGGGTCCTGGCGCGAGACGAGGCGGAAGGAGACCTTGGCATGGGCCTCGGCCGGCAGGACGGTCTTGAAGCCGGCACCATTGTAGCCGCCCCAGAGGCCGTTGACCTCGGCCGTGGGCCGCGACCAGAGGATTTCCAATGGCGTGCGGTCAACCTCACCCGCCGGGATGCTCAGCCCCACGTCCCCCAGATAGGCGGCGTGGTCGAAGGCAAGAGACTGCCATTGCTGGCGTAGGGTGTCGGGAAGCTCGTCCACGTCGTCGTAGAAGCCGGGGATGGTGACGCGACCCGTGTCGTCATGGAGGTCGGCCAGAAGGCGGGACATGACATGAAGGGGGTTCCGAGCGAGGCCGCCATAGGACCCGGAGTGCAGGTCGCGCGAAGCGGCGTGCAGGGTGAACTCGGCCTTGGCAAGGCCGCGGAGCTGGGTCGAGATCGCGGGGACCTTGTCTTCGTAAAGCCCGGTATCGCAGATGAGCGCGAGATCGGCGGAAAGTTCTGCGCGGTTCTCACGCAGGAAGGGGATGAGCGAGGGGGAGCCTGATTCCTCCTCACCCTCCAGAAAGATCGTGAGCTTGCCGGGAAGCGTGCCGTGGACGGCCTTCCAGGCGCGGCAGGCCTCGAAGAAGGTCATCAGCTGGCCCTTGTCGTCGGACGAGCCTCGGGCGCGGATGACACGGCCTTTCGGCGTGTCCTGAAGCGCGGGGTCGAAGGGATCGCGGTGCCAGAGGTCGAGCGGGTCGACGGGCTGGACGTCGTAATGGCCGTAGAAGAGGAGGTGGCGCTTCCCCTCGCCGCCGTGGGCGACGACCATCGGGTGGCCCGGCGTGGCGGCGGCGCGGGCGGTGAAGCCAAGGGTGGCAAGGTCGGCGACCAGCCAGTCGGCGGCGCGGGCGCAGTCGGCCTTGTAGGCGGGGTCGGTCGAGATCGAGGGGATGCGGAGAAGGTCCATCAGCCGGTCGATCGCCTGCGGCAGGTCGGAATCGATGCGGGAGAGGACGGCGTCGAGGGTCATGGGGGTGGCTTTCACGATATGTCCGGCGGGCAGCGTAGCAGGCGGCAGTCCACTGTCCAGAGCGGCCCGGTTGCACGGTCATGTGAGCAATGGGCGGGCGACAAATCGCCCCCTTGGCAAGAAGGCGGCTTGACCAAGATCAAGGTGGCGCGGCAGAAGGCCGGGCAAGACTGACGCACGGGATGCCTTTACGGGACACGGACGCATGACGATGGTGGATTACGACGCGGCGATCGAGGCGAGCCTGCAGCGCCTGCATGACGAGGGGCGCTATCGCACCTTCATCGACATCGCGCGGAGTCAGGGCCAGTTCCCGCATGCCGTCTGGACGCGTCCGGATGGCAGCACGAAGGACATCACCGTCTGGTGCGGGAACGACTACCTTGGGATGGGGCAGCACCCGGAGGTGCTGGCCGCGATGCATGAGGCGCTGGACGCCACGGGGGCCGGATCGGGCGGCACGCGGAACATCAGCGGCACCACGGTCTGGCACAAGCGGCTTGAGGCAGAGCTTGCGGACCTGCACGGCAAGGAAGCGGCGCTGGTTTTCACCAGTGCCTATATCGCGAACGATGCGACGCTTTCGACGCTGCGGACGATTTTCCCCGGGCTGATCATCTATTCCGACGCGCTGAACCATGCCTCGATGATCGAAGGCGTCCGGCGCGGGGGCGGCGAGAAGCGGATCTTCCGGCATAACGACGTGGCGCATCTGCGGGCGCTTCTGGCGGCGGATGATCCGAAGGCGCCGAAGCTGATCGCCTTCGAATCGATCTATTCGATGGATGGCGACTTCGGCCCCATCGCCGCGATCTGTGATCTCGCCGAGGAGTTCGGCGCGCTGACCTATATCGACGAGGTCCATGCCGTGGGCATGTACGGGCCGCGCGGGGCAGGGGTGGCGGAGCGCGACGGCCAGATGGGCCGGATTGACATCGTCAACGGGACGCTCGCCAAGGCCTATGGCGTCTTCGGCGGCTATATCGCGGCCTCGGCGAAGATGGTGGATGCGGTGCGGTCCTATGCGCCGGGATTCATCTTCACCACCAGCCTGCCGCCCGCGGTCGCGGCGGGGGCGGCGGCCTCGGTCCGCTTCCTGAAGGGCGAGGGCGGGGCGGCCCTGCGGGCGCGGCACCAGACGCAGGCGAAGATCCTGAAGCTGCGGCTGAAGGCGATGGGGCTGCCGATCATCGACCACGGAAGCCACATCGTGCCGGTCCATGTCGGCGATCCGGTGCACTGCAAGATGATCTCGGACATGCTTCTGGAGACGCACGGGATCTACGTCCAGCCGATCAACTTCCCCACGGTGCCGCGCGGGACCGAACGGCTGCGGTTCACGCCGTCGCCGGTGCACGGATCCGGGGACATCGACAGGCTGGTGCGCGCGATGGATGCACTCTGGAGCCATTGTGCGCTGAATCGCGCCGAAGAGGCCGGTTGACCGCTACTGTTTGTGCAAACCCTCTTGTACTGTGCTAGGGTTTCACCAATACGAGAACAGGTGAGTCGCTCGGGAAGGCGACGACACGGGCAGTCGCACCGAAGGGGACAGGGGCAGCATGATCGGTTGGAGGTCGAAGCCTTCGACAACCGAAGAGGACAAGCCAAAGGGCTTTGACGATTTCGAGTTGCGGCTGGGGGATCTCATGCGTGGCGAACGCGCCACGCTAGGAAAATCCCTGCTTGACGTCCAGCGTGAGCTGAAGATCAAGGCCACCTACATCGCTGCCATTGAAAATGCCGATCTGTCGGCCTTCGAAACGCCCGGTTTTGTCGCCGGATACGTGCGGTCCTATGCCCGCTACCTTGGGATGGAGCCGGACTGGGCCTTCGAGCGTTTCTGTGCCGAGGCTGGCTACACCGTGTCACATGGCATGTCGGCCGCTGCCGCCCCGCAACAGATCATCAAGGCCCGCACGCGGTCGGACCTTTCGGACCCGCTGGCCAACCCGAATGCCACCTTCATCCCGCGCGGCGAGGCGATCTGGAGCCGGGTCGAGCCCGGTGCCGTTGGTTCGATTGCGGTCCTGGTCGCGTTGATCGGGGCTCTTGGTTACGGCGCATGGTCCGTTCTGCAAGAGGTGCAGCGTGTGCAGCTGGCCCCGGTTGAGGAAGCCCCGACCGTCGTTGCCCAAATCGACCCACTGGAGAATGCAGGAACCATCGCGCCGCCGGTTGTCGCCGCGCGTCCGGCCGATTCCGAACTGGCCGAAGGCGAGGTGCCGGTCGATGTGATGGACCGTCTTTACCGTCCGCAGGCGCTGGATGTGCCGGTCCTGACTTCACGCGACGGACCGATCGCCGCGATCAACCCGCGCGAAACCGGCGTTCTGGCCGACGCCAGCACTGCCCTTGGCGTCGATGCGGCGGTTGCCGAGGCCCTGGGTGCCGATGTGCAGGTCGTGGCCGAAGCGCAGCAGGGCGTCGAGGTTCTGGCGGTGCGGCCGTCCTGGGTAAGGGTGAATGCGGCCGATGGAACCGTCCTGTTCGAGAAGATACTCGATGCGGGTGAGCGCTATCAGGTGCCGCAGCTTGACTCTGCGGCGGTCTTCCGTACCGGCAACTCGGGTTCGATCTACTTCGTGATCAACGGGGTGGCGCATGGTCCGGCAGCGCCCGGGGCAAATGTGGTGAAGGATATCCCGCTTGCCGCGGATGTTCTGGCTCAGACCTTCGCGCCCGCCGACTGCACGCTGGACGAGGCCCTGAGTCAGGTTGCCTCACAGGTGACCGACCTCAACACGGTTCCGCTCTGCCCCTGAGGATTTTCCCGTCGACGTGACCGGCTGTCGCGGTGTCCGAGGTTGCCGCCGCGGGCCGACTTGCCTATCGTTGCGCCAGACCAATCCGAGGCCGACGATGACCCACAACCCGATCCGTCCCTGGCGCAACATCGACCGCCGCAAGTCGCGCCAGATCCGCGTCGGCAAGGTGCTGGTGGGCGGTGATGCGCCGATCAGCGTCCAGACCATGACCAACACGCTGACGACCGATGTCGCCGCCACGATCGAACAGATCCAGCGCTGCGCGATTGCCGGGGCGGACATCGTGCGCGTCTCGACCCCGGATCAGGAAAGCACCCGCGCGCTGAAGGAGATCGTGCAGGAGTCGCCCGTTCCGATCGTTGCGGACATCCATTTCCACTACAAGCGAGCCATCGAGGCGGCCGAGGCGGGGGCAGCCTGCCTGCGGATCAACCCGGGCAACATCGGTGACGCAAAGCGGGTCGCCGAGGTGGTGCGCGCGGCAAAGGACCACGGCTGTTCTATCCGCATCGGGGTGAATGCCGGCAGCCTCGAAAAGCACCTGCTGGACAAGTATGGCGAACCCTGCCCGGATGCGATGGTCGAAAGCGGGCTCGACCATATCAAGCTTTTGCAGGACAACGACTTTCACGAATTCAAGATCAGCGCCAAGGCATCTGACGTGTTCATGGCCGCCGCAGCCTATCAGCAGCTTGCCGGTGTGACCGATGCGCCGATCCACCTTGGGATCACCGAGGCCGGGGGCCTGATTTCGGGCACCGTGAAATCGGCCATCGGGCTGGGAAGCCTGCTCTGGTTCGGAATCGGCGACACGATCCGGGTTTCCCTTTCGGCGGATCCGGTGGAAGAGGTGAAGGTCGGCTTCGAGATCCTGAAATCGCTTGGCCTGCGCACGCGTGGCGTGCAGATCATCAGCTGCCCCAGCTGCGCGCGGCAGGGGTTCGACGTGATCAAGACCGTCGAGGCCTTGGAAAAGCGGCTGGAGCACATCAAGACCCCGATGAGCCTGTCGATCATCGGCTGCGTGGTGAACGGCCCCGGCGAGGCCTTGATGACCGACATCGGCTTTACCGGCGGCGGCGCGGGCAAGGGCATGGTCTATGTCGCCGGCAAGCAGGACCATACCCAGTCGAACGACGGGATGATCGACCACATCGTTGAACTGGTCGAGAAGAAGGCCGCCGAGATCGAGGCGGCCGAAAAGCTGGCCGCGGAATGACTACCCTGCCGGAAATCCGGCGCTGGGAAGAGCTTGAACAGGCCGAGTGGTCCTACCAGGGTTCAGACGAGAAGATGTGCCGCGACGCCGATTACGGGCGGCATTTCGGGTTCAAGTCGCTGGGCATCCATCATGTGCGGCTGATGCCGGGGCATCGCACGTCCTTTCCCCATGCCGAAAGCGCCGAAGACGAGTTCATCTATGTCATCTCAGGCACGCCGGATGTCTGGATCGACGGATATCTGCATCGACTGCGCCCCGGCGATGCCGTCGGTTTCCGGGCGGGAACCGGGGTAGCGCACAGCTTCCTGAACAACTCTGGGGCCGAGGTCAGGCTGATCGTCGCGGGCGACATGCCGCGCGCCGAAAACCGTGTGGTCTATCCCCTGAACCCCGACCGCCGCCCCTTGCGTGACGACTGGTGGGAAGACGCGCCCCAGCGCCCCCTCGGGCCGCATGACGGGCGGCCCGGCGGGCAGCAGGAGGGGCGTTAGCCTTCGCTGCGCGCTTCGGCCACGATGCCGCGCAGGTCCTCAAGCGGGACATAACCGCGCAGCATCTGATCCTTCAGGACAAAGGTGGGGGTGCCGCTGATCGCCATTTCGTCCGCCAGCGCGTGGTTGGCGGCGATGACCGACATGACCTCGTCGGTTCCCATCCGCTCCAGGATCGGCGCGGGGTCATGGCCAAGTTCGGTCGCAAGGCGGCCCAGCGTCTCTGGTGTCGGCTCGCCCCGAAGGGTGATCAGCGCGTCATGGGCGGCCTTGTAGGCGTCGTTGCCATGCAGAAGGCGGACCGCGATGGCGAATTGCGAGGAGAGAAGCGAGGCCTCGCCAAGGATTGGGAATTCCTTGATCACGTAGCGGATGTTGCCGTCGCTGGACACCAGTTCCTTCACTTCGTCATGGGCCTTGCGGCAGTAGGAACAGCGGTAGTCCATGAACTCGACCAGGGTGATGTCGCCCTGAAGATTGCCGCCGACCCAGTCCGAGGGGCTGGCGAAGATGTCCGAAGCGCGCGTCTGCACGATCAGCGCGTCGCGTTCCAGTTCCGCCTGCGCCTCGCGTTCCTGAAGAACATTCATCGCTTCGACCAGGACCTCGGGGTTCTCGATCAGGTAGGCGCGGATCTCGGCGCGGAAGGCTTCGCGTTCTTCGGCAGTCATCTCGGCCGCGACTGGCATGGCAAGAAGCCCGGTCAGAAGGGCGGTTGTCGCGGCAAGGCGGCGCATGGTGTGTCCTTTCGGGTTGCGGGGCGCACGATAGGGGGCGGGCCAGCGAAAGATCAAGCCGTGACAGGCCGATGTCGCCGGTTTGTGAAGGCTGGGCGAAGTTTACTTTCGCGGCGCGAACGGGGATAAGGCGGGCGATGCGGTGTCTTTCCCTGCTCTTCCGCGCGGCCGTCGCGCTTTGGCTTGCTGCCGTTCCGGTGGCCGCACAGGATTTGTCGGCGCTGGCGCGGCTGGTGCCGGACCGTTCGGCGATTGCGTCGGCCGGGCAGGCGCTGGAACTGCGCCTCGCGATCAGCCAGCCAGTGCCCTGGCGGATTCGGCTGATGGACGCGCCGCCTCGGCTGATCCTCGACACGCGCGAGGTGGACTGGACCGGGATCGACGCCCTTCCGCTGCCTGCCGGCGTGGTTGCCCTTCGCGCGGGTGTGTTCCGGCCGGGATGGTCGAGACTGGTGGTGGAGCTGTCAGGGCCGATGGCCGTGCAACTGTCCGAGATGCAGACGCCACCCGATGCGGCCGCGATACTCGTGACGCTGGCGCCGACCGATCAGACCAGCTTCAAGGCCCTTGCCGCCAGGCCCGACCTTCCGGAATGGGCAGCGCCTGAGGCGACCGATATCCCTCCGCCCTTGCCGAAGGGGGGCGGGCCGATCACCGTGGTGCTGGACCCCGGTCACGGCGGAATCGACCCCGGAGCGACACGCGACGGCCAGACCGAGGCCGCGCTGATGCTGACTTTCGCGCGCGAGCTGAAGGAGGTTCTGGTCCGCGACGGGCGTTTTGCCGTGGTCATGACGCGCGACGACGATGTCTTCGTGCCGCTGGAAACCCGCACCTCGATCGCGCGCGAGGCCGAGGCCGATATCTTCCTTTCGCTCCACGCCGATGCGCTGGCCGAGGGCGAGGCAAGCGGGGCGACGGTCTATACCCTGGACGAAGATGCCACCGACGCCGCCAGCGCCGCCCTTGCCGAACGGCACGACCGCGACGACCTTCTGGCGGGGATCGACCTTTCCGACCAGGACGACCTCGTGGCCGAAGTCCTGATGGACATGGCCCGGACCGAGACCGAACCGCGCACCGACCGGCTGGCCGAAGCGATCGTCCGGGCGATCAAGGCGGCCGAAATCCGGATGCACCGCAACCCGCGCCAGACCGCCGGATTTTCCGTTCTGAAGTCGCCCGACATACCTTCGGTCCTGCTGGAGCTTGGCTTCCTGTCTTCGGCCCGCGATTTCAGCCGCCTCATCGAGCCCGACTGGCGCGCCCGGATGGCCGAGGCGATCCGCGTGGCCCTTGTCGACTGGTCGAAAGACGAAGCCGCCCTGCGCGCCCTGACCTCACCCTGAGGCGCAAGGGACGCAGAAGCCTGCCGTTGCCCGAAACGTGACCGCCCAAGCTTTTGACCTTGGCCTGCGTCTGGTATAGGGGAACAGGAAATCGGCAGGAGCAGCGGGTGTTACGGTTCATCGGGTCAGTCTTGGGCGGGATCTTCTCGGCGGTCACGCTGGGGCTGATCTTTGCCGCGCTGACGCTGGGTGGCATTTTCTTCATGTATTCCCGCGACTTGCCGTCGATCGAAAGCCTGTCGCAATACACGCCCGCCACAATCAGCCGGATCTATTCCGGCGAAGGCGAGATCATCGACGAATTTGCCCGCGAACGGCGTCTTTTCGTGGCCTCGGAAGACATCCCCGACCTGGTGAAGCAGGCCTTCATCAGCGCCGAGGACAAGAACTTCTACACCCACCACGGCTATGACACCCGCAGCATGGTCGCCGCCTTCGTCGAGGCGGTGCAGACGCGGGGCGAGCGGGTGCGCGGTGCCTCGACCATCACCCAGCAGGTGATGAAGAACTTCCTGCTGTCCTCTGACCGCACGGCGGAACGCAAGATCAAGGAAATCATCCTTGCCGCGCGGGTCGAGACCGCGATGTCGAAGGAAAAGATCCTTGAGCTCTATCTCAACGAGATCTTCCTTGGGCAGAACTCCTACGGGGTCGCAGCGGCGGCGCAGACCTATTACAACAAGTCTTTGGCCGAGCTGACGGTCGAGGAAGTGGCCTATCTTGCGGCCCTGGCCCAACGCCCCGGCAACCTGCACCCCGTGCGCCAGAAGGACGAGGCGCTGGCCCGCCGCGCCTATGTGCTGGGCGAGATGCGCGACAACGGCTACATCGACCAAGCGACCTATGAGGCGGCCAAGGACGCGCCCCTGCTGACCGTCCAGAACGGCGACTATGAGGCCTTCCGCGAAACCCTGCCGCCGCGCAACTACTTTACCGACGAGATCCGCCGTCAATTGTCGGGCACCTTCGGCGAGGAAGAGTTCTTCTCGGGCGGCCTGACCATCCGCGCGACGGTCGATCCGTTCCTTCAGGAAGAGGCCGCCGCCGCCCTGCGTGAGGGGCTGGAGCAGTATGATCGCGCCGCCGGCGTCTGGCGCGGTACCGGCAAGACACTGCCGCCCGAAGCACTCGGCTCCGAGGCCGACTGGCGCGCCGCGCTGGAAAAGACCGAGGTGCCGCGCGATGTCCCGTCATGGTTCCCCGCCGTGGTCCTTGAAGTGGGTGAGACGAGCGCCCGCGTCGGTATCGAGGGCGTGGCCGAGGATGAGGACGGGCACTTCATCCCCGCCGAGGACGTGACCTGGGCCCGCAAGCGCCAGGCCGACGGCAGCCTTGGCCGCCGGGCGCTGGTGGCGGGAGATCTCGTATCGGTGGGCGATGTCGTCCTTGTCCGGGCGGTCACCAATGATGACGGTACCTTCTCCCGCTGGTCGCTGCGGCAGGTGCCCGAGGTGCAGGGCGCCTTCATGGCGATGGACGTGAACACCGGCCGCGTGCTGGCGATGCAGGGGGGCTTCTCCTACCAGGACTCGGTCTTCAACCGCACGACGCAGGCCACGCGGCAGCCGGGGTCAAGCTTCAAGCCCTTCGTCTATGCGGCGGCGCTCGATTCGGGCTTCACGCCGGCCACGATCGTTGTCGATGCGCCGATCGAGATCGACACTCCGCAGGGCCTCTGGACGCCGAAGAACGCGTCGAACCGGTTTTATGGCCCAACGCCGCTGCGCACCGGGATCGAGCAGAGCCGGAACCTGATGACCGTGCGGATCGCGCAGGAAATCACCATGCAGACCGTCGCGGGCTATGCCGAACGCTTCGGCGTCTATGACCGGATGGGACCGTTCCTCGCCAACGCGCTTGGCGCGCAGGAGACCACACTGTTCAAGATGGTTGCCGCCTATGCGATGTTCGCCAACGGCGGCGAGCGGGTTGAACCCACGCTCGTCGACCGGGTCCAGGACCGCTATGGCAGGACGATCTACCGCCACGACCAGCGGGTCTGCGAGGATTGCACCCGGCCCGACCTGCCGCAGGGGCAGGGCGTTCAGATCACCTCGAACCGCGAGCGGGTGATGAACGCAGTCACCGCCTACCAGCTGACCAGCATGATGGAAGGTGCGGTCCAGCGCGGCTCGGCCAGCCGGATCGACCTGCCGGTCCCGATCGCCGGCAAGACCGGGACCACGAACGATGCCAAGGACGTGTGGTTCGTCGGCTATTCCTCGAACATCGTCGCCGGTTGCTACATCGGCTTCGACCAGCCCCGGACCCTTGGCGAAAGCGCCTATGGCGGCACGCTCTGCGTCCCCGTCTTTCAGGACTTCATGGAAGATGCCGTGAAGAAGTTCGGCGGTTCGGCCTTTGCCGTGCCCCCCGGCGGTTATTTCCGCAAGATCGACCGTTTCAGCGGCATGCCCTTGCCTGACGACGCCACCGGGGACAACGTGATCTCCGAATACTTCCGCGAAGGCGAGGATCCGATATTCGGCTTCACGGCCATGGTGGACGGCGGTTTCGCGATGGGCGAGAACCTGCCGCTTTTCGCCAACGGCGAGAGCGATGCTGGCGCGACCAGCGGCACCACCGTCACCAATGCCGAAGGCGAAAGTGTCGTCGTACCGAAGAAGGCCGACTTCGGCACCGTCTCGTCCGGCGGACTTTACTGACCCCTTCGCCCGCACACTGTCCGTGCCCTTGCCCGGGCGCGGTCAAAGCCTTATGACCGCCGCCGACACCAGGACTGGACCCGAACCCGAAGATGCGCGCTGAAACCGAAGGCAATGTCGAAGCGATCCGGAAATCGCTCAATCTTCTCGCCCAGCGGATGGACTGGGAGACGGCGCCACACCGGCTTGAGGAATTCGACGCCCTGATCGAGGCGCCCGACCTCTGGAACGACCCTGCCAAGGCGCAAAAGCTGATGCGCGACCGGCAGGCGCTTCTGGACGCGGTTAACGCTTACAAGCTGATCGACGGGTCCTTGCGCGAAAATGTCGAGCTGATCGAGATGGGCGAGGCTGAAGGCGATGTCGAGATCGTTGCCGAAGCCGAGGGCGCGCTGGCCGAACTCGTGAAGACCGCCGAGGCGAAAGAGCTTGAGGCGCTTCTGAACGGCGAGGCGGATGCCAACGACACCTTCCTAGAAATCAACGCCGGCGCGGGCGGCACCGAAAGCTGCGACTGGGCCTCGATGCTGGCGCGGATGTATGTCCGCTGGGCCGAAAAGCGCGGCTACACCGTGGAACTCCAGTCGGAAAGCGAAGGCGACGGCGCGGGGATCAAATCGGCCAGTTACAAGATTTCCGGCCACAACGCCTATGGCTGGCTGAAGACCGAGGCCGGGGTGCATCGTCTGGTCCGCATCTCGCCCTATGACTCCGCGGCACGGCGGCACACCTCATTCTGCTCGGTCTGGGTCTACCCGGTCGTCGACGACAACATCGAGATCGAGGTGCAGGACAAGGACATCCGCATCGACACCTTCCGGTCCTCCGGCGCGGGTGGCCAGCACGTGAACAAGACCGACTCGGCGGTCAGGATCACCCACTTCCCGTCCGGGATCGTGGTGACATCCTCGCTGAAGTCGCAGCACCAGAACCGCGACATCGCGATGAAGGCGCTGAAATCACGGCTTTACCAGATCGAGCTCGACAAGCGCACCGCCGCGATCAACGAAGCGCATGAGAACAAGGGCGACGCCGGCTGGGGGAACCAGATCCGCTCCTACGTCCTGCAGCCCTACCAGATGGTCAAGGACCTGCGAACCGGCTACCAGACCTCGGACACCCAAGGGGTGCTGGACGGCGACCTTGATGCCTTCATGTCGGCAACCCTTGCGCTGAACGCCAGCGGCAAGAAGCGCGGCGACATCGAGGATGTCGACTGAGGGCGGCGCCCCTGCCAGCAAAATCCTTGTCTGACGCTTCATATCGCGCTTAATCTTTGGGCATGAGCGTCTCCAACCCCCCCGCCGTGCCCGAGGTCAACGAGGTCGACCTGTCCGACCTGAAGGCAAGCCTTGCCCTTGGCTGGAAGGACTTCACCAGCGCGCCGGTGCTGGGGCTGATCTTTTCCGCCGTCTACGTCCTGGGAGGCTGGCTGATCTTCTGGGCCTCGACGACCGAAGGCCAGATCTGGTGGACCCTGCCCGCAAGTGCGGGTTTCCCGATCCTCGGCCCCTTCATTGCCTGCGGCTTCTATGAAATCTCGCGCCGGCTCGAGGCGGGCGAACCCTTGTCGGCGGGCGAGATCTTTGGCGTCATCTTCCGCCAGAAGGACCGCCAGATCCCCGCCATCGCGGCGGTGATCGTGGTCTATTTCCTGTTCTGGAACTTCCTGTCGCACATGATCTTTGCGCTGTTCCTGGGCAACGCGACGATGACCAACGTGTCGTCCTCGCTGGATGTGTTCCTCACGCCGGAGGGCCTGGCGATGCTCGCCTTCGGCACGCTGGTCGGCGCGGCCTTTGCCACGCTTCTCTTCTCGCTCACTGTCGTGAGCCTGCCGATGCTCCTGGACCGCGAGGTGGATTTCGTGACGGCGATGCTGACCAGCTTTGCCCTCGTGCGGGAAAACCCGCGCGTGATGCTGGGGTGGGGGGCGCTGATCGCGGTCTGCCTTTTCCTTGGCATGCTGCCTGCTTTTCTAGGGTTGTTCATTGTCCTGCCGCTTTTCGGACATGCCAGCTGGCACCTTTACCGCCGCGCGATTTCCTGACCTTTTGCCCGATAGGGGGCCCTTGACCATCGCACGCCGCTTGCCAGCCCGCGCCCGCCCGTGCTACGCCGCCGGCATGACGACGTTGCACACCATCCGCATCTGCTGCATTACCCGCTGACCTTCGGTCGCGCGGGCGCTTCGTCATTCCCTGGATGAGAAAGCCACCCCCGCGCAAGGGTGACGTATGCCTGCGATCCAGGACGACCAAGATGACGACGATCCGCCTGACGAACTCCAAGACCCGCCGGAAAGAGGATTTCCGGCCGATCGACCCGTCCAATGTGCGGATGTATGTCTGCGGCCCCACGGTCTATGACCGCGCCCATCTTGGGAACGCCCGACCCGTCGTGGTCTTCGACACGCTCTACCGGCTCCTGCGCCATGTCTATGGCGCGGATCACGTGACCTATGTTCGCAACTTCACCGACGTCGACGACAAGATCAACGCCGAGGCCCTGCGCCGCCAGAAGGCAGGCGCGCCGGGAACGCTGGAGGACCTGATCCACCAGCGCACCGAAGAGACCATCGCCTGGTACCACGCCGACATGGACGCGCTCGGGGCCCTGCGGCCGAACCACGAGCCGCGGGCCACCGAATACATCGGCCAGATGATCGCGATGACCGCAGGCCTGATCGCGAGCGGCCACGCCTATGAGGCGTCGGGCCATGTCCTTTTCCGGGTGCGCAGCTACAAGGACTACGGCAAACTTTCCGGCCGCAGCGTCGACGACATGATCGCCGGGGCAAGGGTAGAGGTCGCGCCCTTCAAGGAAGACCCGATGGACTTCGTCCTGTGGAAACCCTCATCGGGCGAGGAACCCGGCTGGTCGTCACCCTGGGGCAGGGGCCGCCCCGGCTGGCACATCGAATGCTCCGCCATGGCGCATGAGCTTCTGGGAGAGTCCTTCGACATCCACGGCGGCGGCCTCGACCTCCAGTTCCCCCACCACGAGAACGAGATCGCCCAATCCGCCTGCGCCCACCCCCACGGCGATTTCGCCCGCTACTGGCTGCATAACGAGATGCTGCAGGTCGAGGGGAAGAAGATGTCCAAGTCCTTGGGCAACTTCTTCACGGTGCGGGACCTCTTGGATCAGGGCATCCCGGGCGAGGTGATCCGGTTCGTGTTCCTCATGACGCATTACCGCAGCCCGATGGACTGGACGGCGGAGAAGGCGCGGCAGGCCGAGGCGACCTTACGAAAGTGGCGGGCGGTGACGGCGTCGGTCGCGCCTGCGGCACCACTGGTGGGGGTAGTCGAGGCGCTTTCGGACGATCTTAACACCGCGGGTGCGCTGGCAGTCCTGCACGCAGCGGCGGGCGAGGGGGATTGGGCGGGACTAAAGGCTTCGGCGAACCTGCTGGGCTTGCTCGGGAATGAGATGGGTGAGTGGGCTGATGTTCCTGCCGTAGACCTCGTCGTTCTCACGCATAAGCTTGCGACGCTGCGCGATGCCGCCATGCAGTCGAAGGATTTCTCTGCTGTCGATGCCTTGAAGGCGGCGCTGGTTGCTGCAGGAGTTGAGGTAAGGATGTCCAAGTCCGGCGTTGAGCTTGTTCCAGGTGCCGGTTTCGACGCAGCCAAGGTGGATGCCCTGAGATGACAGCCGCCAAGAGCCAGAACTCGCCGAAGAGCTTTGCAATGTCCTTCGAAGGATATTGGCCTCGCCCAACCGTTAACGCCACACTAACGAGAAACCATAACCCATTGTCTATGCTTGTTTTTCCAGTTTTGATCACTGTGGTCACCGCATGACCCGCGAGCGTCTCTTCCTCTTCGACACCACCCTCCGGGACGGCCAGCAGACGCAGGGCGTCCAGTTCTCGGTGGCCGAGAAGCACCAGATCGCCGCCGCCCTTGACCGGCTCGGGGTCGACCATATCGAGGGCGGCTGGCCGGGGGCCAACCCCACGGACAGCGATTTCTTTGCGTCCCCCCCGCAGACGAAGGCCACCCTGACCGCCTTCGGCATGACCCGCCGGGTGGGCCGGTCGGCCGAGAATGACGACGTCCTCGCTGCCGTCCTGAACGCGGGCACCCCCGCCGTCTGCCTGGTCGGCAAGACCCATGACTTCCACGTCACCACCGCCCTCGGCGTCACCCTCGATGAGAACCGCGAGGCGATCGCAAGCTCGATCCGCCACCTCGTCGCCAAAGGTCGCGAGGCCCTGTTCGATGCCGAACACTTCTTCGACGGCTACCGCGCGAACCCCGCCTACGCCCTTTCCTGCCTCCACGCGGCGCAGGATGCCGGTGCCCGCTGGGTCGTCCTGTGTGACACCAACGGCGGCACGCTCCCGGCCGATGTAGGCCGGATCACCGCCGAGGTCATCGCCTCCGGCCTTGCCGGCGACCGGCTGGGGATTCATTGCCATGACGACACGGGGAACGCCGTCGCGAACTCCCTTGCCGCCATCGAGGCCGGCGCCCGGCAGGTGCAGGGCACGCTGAACGGTCTGGGGGAGCGCTGCGGGAACACGAACCTCACCACCCTGATCCCGACGCTGCTTCTGAAGGAACCCTACGCCAGCCGGTTCGAGACCGGCGTGACGCCCGAGGCGCTGGCCGGACTTCTGAAAACCAGCCGCATGCTCGACGACATCCTGAACCGCGTCCCCCTGAGGTCCGCTCCTTACGTCGGTGCCTCGGCCTTCGCCCACAAGGCGGGCCTTCATGCCTCTGCGATCCTGAAGGACCCCACCACTTACGAACACATCGACCCCGCGCTTGTCGGCAACGAACGGGTCATCCCGATGTCGAACCAGGCCGGCCAGTCCAATCTCCGCGCGCGCCTTGTCGCCGCCGGGATCGAGGTCGACCCGAAAGACCCGCGCCTTGGCCGGATCATCGAGGTGGTGAAGGCCCGCGAGGACCAGGGCTATGCCTATGACGGCGCGCAGGCCAGCTTCGAACTCGTCGCCCGGCGCGAGTTGGGGCTTTGCCCGGAGTTCTTCGAGGTCAAGCGCTACCGTGTCACGGTGGAACGGCGGAAGAACAAGTACGACCGGATGGTCTCGCTTTCCGAAGCGGTGGTGGTGGTGAAGATCGGCGACCGGAAGAACATGTCGGTTTCCGACAGCATGGATGAGGACGGCCACGACCGCGGCCCGGTCAACGCGCTGGCGAAGGCGCTGGGGAAGGACCTTGGTCCCTATCAGGCCTGCATCGACGATATGAAGCTCGTCGACTTCAAGGTCCGCATCACCAATGGCGGTACCGAGGCCGTCACCCGCGTCATCATCGACTCTGAGGATGGGCAGGGCCGCCGCTGGTCGACGGTCGGGGTCAGCGCGAATATCGTCGACGCTTCGTTCGAGGCGCTGCTTGATGCGATCCAGTGGAAGCTGATCCGCGACATCGGGGCGCCGAAGTGACCGTGGCGGCCTGCGCCGCGCTGGTGGAACGGGGTGACCCGGACCGCTTCCTTGCGGTGATGGCCGCGCCTGTCACGGCAAGGGCGCAGCTTCTCCCCCTTTACGCCTTCAACCTCGAGGTCGCCCGCGCGCCCTGGGTGACCGACGAGCCGCTCATCGCCGAAATGCGCCTGCAATGGTGGCGCGACGTCGTCGCCAATGCCGCCTCGGGTGCGGCCCGGGCGCATGAGGTGGCGGGGCCGCTCCACGACCTCATCCGCGACTTCGGGCTGCCGGTCGATGTCCTTGACCGCCTGATCGCCGCCCGCCGCTGGGACATCCATAGGGAGCCGCACGAAAGCCCAGCGGCGCTGGAGGATTACCTCGAGGACACCGGGGCCGGGCTGATGTGGCTTGCCGCCCGCGCCCTCGGGGCCCCAGACGGTGCTGAGGAAGCGGTGCGAGGGTTCGGCTGGGCCACCGCAGCGGCAGGTTACCTGCGCGCTCTGGCGGACCTGCAGGCCCGGGGTCGCCAGCCGCTGCCCGAGGGGCTTTCGGTGGAAGCACTCGCATGGATGGGTCAGGACCGGCTGCAGCGGGCACGTGCTGGCCGGAAGACGATCCCCCGGGCCGTGACCTCCGCACTTCTGACCGGCTGGCAGACCGCCGGCCTGTTGCGACTGGCAGCGACCGACCCCGACCGGGTGACCGCCGGCACCCTTGCCCTAAGCGAATTCGCCCGGCGCGGCGGGCTGATCAAGGCCGCTCTGACCGGGCGCATTTAGCCAACGGCCGTCGGCTCAGGGCGGAGGCTGGGAGAAGCCAGAGATCGTCCAGACATAGGGATCAAGGTTCGTCCGGAAGTTCCCCAGTCGCGGCGCCCCGAAATCAAGGACGGTCACGACCACCGCGCTCCATACCGCGAAGAGCACCCCCAGAAGGACCGGCGCCCGCTGCTTTTTCAAGCCCAGCTGGAACCCGGCGACGGCGGCTGAAATGCAGATCATCGCCATCAGAATGTCCACCAGCCTTGGCGGCATGCCGCTGGCCAGCGACAGCCGTTCGGCCGTCGTCATGTCGAACACATGGTTGATCGCGTTCATCAGCGAGACCGTGTGCGGATCCGTTCGAACCGCCAAGAGCCCGGTCATCTCGGCCCAGATTTTCGCCTGCAGCTTGTCGGTCTCGGTGGTGAGCGTCTGCAATTCCGGTGCGCGATACCCTGCCGAGGCATAATCGAGCCTAATCTGCGCGTAGTCTTCCAGCATTGCGGCAATGCTCGCGGCACCTGGATCGGGCAGGGCGCTGGCCTGCAGCCACGCGGTGCCGATGGCATTTGCCTCTTCCAGCGCGCCCGTGCGGCGTTCGGCCATCCGTCCGGTGCCGAAGGACAGCGTCAGGGCGAGGATGAATGCCGTCAGCCCAAGGATGCCTCCGGTGACAAGGCCGGTCGCTTCCGCGCGGGGCTTTGCCTGGTCGGCGAAGCGCAAGCCAAGCCGGGTGCCGATCCAGGCCGAGACAAACTGGACCCCGATCAGGAACAGCCAGAGCAGGACCAATCCCTGCGCAGCGATGCTGAGGACCAGAGTATACATCAGCGCGCCTCCTCAGCCGGGTCGCGCGAGGTTACCGGTTGCTCCGGACGGATTGCAAGTCGGCAAGCGCTTCAGGCCCGCGACTCACTCGGGCGCAGCCAGAGCCAGATGAGCGCGCCCCCGGCAAGGACAAGGAAGGGCAGCATGGCCAGGTTGACCATCTGCCATCCGGCCTCGACCGACCCACCGGCGCAGTTCATCAGCCCGCCGGACGAGAAGCTGGCCATCGTGACGCCACCGAAGACCACAAGGTCGTTCAGCCCCTGCAGGCGGCCGCGCTCTTCGGGGCGTTGGGCGCTGGTCAGCATGGTTGTCGCCCCGATGAAGCCGAAGTTCCAGCCGATCCCCAGAAGGATCAGCGCGATGAAGAAGTTCTCAAGCTGAACGCCCGCCATCGCCACCGCCCCGGCGGCCGCAAGGATCGTGAGGCCGAGCGCGATGATCCGTTCGGTGCCGTAACGGGCGATCAAGTGTCCGGTAAAGAAGCTTGGGGCATACATGGCGAGGACATGGGCCGTCACCACATCCGCCGCGTCGCCCTTGTCGAAGCCGCAGCCCACAACGGCGAGGGGAGAGGAGGTCATCACGAGGTTCATCAGCGCATAGGACACCGTGGCGCAGATCATCGCGACAAGGATCGTCGGGTTCCGGATCAGTTCGGCCCGGCTGCGGCCGAGCGGGCTGCCCGCGGCCGGGGGCTTCGGTTTGGGGATGTTGAGGGCGAAGAAGAGGACCGAGCCGAAAAGGTTCAGCAGGATCACCGCAAGGTAGGACCCAAGGAAGGGCACCGCCATCTCATCGGCCGTGACCTTCACCAGCTGCGGCCCGACGACGGCCGACAGGAGGCCCCCCGCCATGACCCAGCTTATCGCTTTCGGGCGGAAAGCATCGGAGGCGGTATCGACGGCGGCAAAGCGGTAAAAGCCGTTTGCAGACATGTAGATACCCGACAGAAGCGCGCCGATGCAGAAGATCAGGAAGCTGCCGGTGGAAAGCCCGTAGGCCCCGATTGCTGCCCCCGCAGCACCCCCGGCCGCGCCGAAGAAGAAGCCCGCCCGCCGCCCGAAGCGCTGCATCAGCATCGACAGGGGTGTCGCGGTCAGCATGGAGCCGATCACCATCATCGTGATCGGCAGCGTCGCCCAACAGACGTTCGGCGCGAGGCTGGAGCCGGCAAGGCCCGCGATGGTGAAGATCATCGGCAGCTGCGCCCCGAGGATCGCCTGGGCGGCGACGAGGACGAGGACGTTGCGGCGGGCTATAGTGTCAGTGCTCATTGACACAGGCGTAGACCTGCCGGTCGCGCAGGGCAAGGGGAGTTGCGGGCTGGCGGCATGGATGGCAGGAAGGGGCATGGTCGGAAGGATCATCCATTCGCTGGACTGCGTGGCCGAGGGGGCTGAATGGCTTGCCTCGCGCGAACCGCGTTTTGCCTATGCCCTTGAAAACGTGGACCCATTGCCGCTTCGGCGCGAGGCGGACGGTTTCGCGGCCCTGCTTCGGGCGATCGTGGGGCAGCAGGTCTCGGTCGCCTCGGCCCGGGCGATCTGGGCGCGGCTGGAGGCGATGGGGCTGACCGAGGCGGCGGCGATGGCGGCGGCCTCGGACGACGATCTGCGCGCGGCAGGGCTTTCCCGCCAGAAGATGCGCTATGGGCGGGCGCTGGCGGAGGCTGGCCTTGATTTCAATGGCTTGCGGGAAGTTCCTGATGCCGAGGTCGTGCGCACCCTTGTCGCGGTGCCGGGGATCGGGGTCTGGACGGCCGAGATCTATGCCATGTTCGCGCTGGGTCGGGCGGATGTCTTCGCGCCGGGCGACCTTGCCCTGCAGGAGGCGGCGCGGATGTTGTTCGGTCTGGAAAAAAGGCCTAGCGACAAAGACTTGCGGGCAATGGCCTTGGACTGGTCGCCCTGGCGGTCGGTTGCGGCGCGGATCCTTTGGGCCTACTACCGAGTGGCGAAGGAACGGGAAGGGATCATCTGATGCGTGAGCTGCGGTTTGCCCGGAAGGGGCCAGAGAAGGCCGGGGCGCTGGTCGTCTTCCTGCACGGCTACGGGGCCGACGGGGCGGACCTGCTGGGGCTGGCGGACGTGCTGTCCCCGCATCTGCCGGACGTGGCCTTCATGGCCCCCGACGCGCCGGAGCGCTGCGTGGGCGGCGGGTTCGGGTTCCAGTGGTTCCCGATCCCCTGGCTGGACGGCTCGCCCGTCGCGCTGGCCGAGGCGGGGCTGGATGCGGCGGCGAAGGACCTGAACGGGTTCCTTGACGACCGGCTGTCGGAAGAGGGTCTTGGACCGGAACGCCTTGTTATTGTGGGCTTTTCCCAGGGCGCGATGATGGGCCTGCACGTCGCCCTGCGCCGGGCGGAGCCGGTTGCGGGGGTGGTGGCGATCTCGGGGCGGCTACTGCGGCCAGAGGTCTTGGCTGGGGAAGTTACCGTGAGGCCCCCGGTCCTGATCATGCATGGCGACCAGGACCCGGTGGTGCCGTTCGAGGACATGGGAAAGGCCGGCAATGCGCTGGTCGGGGCCGGTGTGCCGACCTATGGGCATGTGATGAAGGGGACAGGGCACGGGATCGCGCCGGACGGGCTGGGCGTGGCGCTGCAGTTCATCAAAGAGCGGCTCGGGCAGGGTTGACGAGAGGTGAATGCGGTGTCCGACGGGGGGCTGCTGATAAGGTGAGGTGGCGGACGCAAGGCATTGGGAGCGCTGGGTTAACCGGGTTCAATCTGGCCAGGGCGCTGGTCTTCTTTCCGTCTTCCTTTGGTCTTCCTTGCGTCTCTACGCGCGGGGAGACGGTGGGCCGCTAATCATTATGGCCGAATCGGCTGGGCTGCCCCCCACCATGACGGGGGAGCGGGTGGCAAATGGCGGTGCCGTCTCTGTCAGCTCACGCTTTCCAGATAGGCCGCGCATCCGGTGAGGGCGGCGTAGTCGTCTTCGACGACGGTGACCGAGAAGTCCTGTTCCAGCAGGTCGACCCGGCGCAGTTCGCGGAATTGCTTGCCAAGGCCCAGCGTTGCGAACGAGGGCGTCATCGCCCGGGACATGCCGCCGATCAGGTAGATCCCGCCATAGGGCAGGTGGATGAGGGCGAGGTCGGCGAGCATCTGGCCAAGGATGTGGACGTAAAGCCGCGCGGCATGGGCGGCGACGGGATCACCGGCGGCAAGGGCGGCGAGGACCTCGGCCGAGGTGAGGCTGTCGGGGCGTCCGGCCTCGGTCGCGGCGAAGGCGTGGAGGTTGGCAAGGCCGCGGCCGGCGAGCACCTCTTCCACCCCGGCATGGGGGGCGTCGCCTTCGGCGCGGAGCTTGGCCTCGATAAAGCGGAGGAGGCGGAAATCCTCATCCGTCCGCACGGGCATGTTCACATGGCCGCATTCAGACGGGGGCACAACGCGGCCCTGCGGGCCGGGATGGACCGGGGCCGCGTTGACGCCAGTGCCGAGGCCCACGACCAGCATCGGCGCGCCGGTCTTGACCGGGCCGTCGATCACCCGGCGCAGGTTCGCGGCGGGGATATGCCCAAGCGCCTGACCTTGTGCCTGCAAGTCATTGAGAATGGCCACTTTCGTGGCTCCTGTCGCCCCGGATAACTTGGCCGCATCCATCACCCAGGAAAGGTTGGTCATGGTGGCGACGCCGTCCTGCACCGGACCGGCCGCAGCGACGCAGACGCCGGTGACAGTGGCCCCGGTCTGGGCGAGGAAGTCCTTCAGCACATGGGCGATGTCTTGGCCGCGCGCCTGGTATTCGGCATTGGGGAAGCGGCGGATGGACTCGAGCCGGACCGAGGCCCCCTCGGCCAGGGCCACCCGGGTGTTGGTGCCGCCGATATCGGCGAGGATGGCAAGGGACATCGGGGCCTCCCAGTCATTGCGGGCCAGAGGCCCGGATGGTCAGTCGTTGCGCGCCAGGGCGCGGGCGAGGGCGTGATAGGAGGATTTCGGCACGCGCGCCAGAGTGTCGAAGTCGACATGCACGAGGCCGAAGCGCTTTTCGTAACCTTCCGCCCATTCGTAATTGTCGAGAAGTGACCAGTAGAAGAAGCCCTTCACATTTGCCCCATCGGCGATGGCCTGTTTCGTCGCGGCGAGGTGGGCGAAGAGGAAATCCTCGCGCACACGGTCGGTTACGGCGCCATCTTCAAGTACGTCGGCATTGGCCATTCCGTTTTCGGTGACGTAGATCGGGGTCTGGCCGACATAGTCGCGCGCCATGCGGGTCAGGAAGTGATGGAGGCCCTCGGGGTAGATCTCCCATCCCATCTGGGTCTTCGGAAGGGTTCCCTGCACGTCGCGCAGACTTGGCCAGGGCGTGCCGGGGGCATGGGCGTTGAGGTGGCGGGTGTAGTAGTTCACCCCGAGCCAGTCTAGCTTCTGCCCGATGACCTCCATGTCCGCCTCCCAGCCCGAGGGCATGTGGGGGCCGAGACCTTCGAGCACAATCTCGGGGTAGGTCTGCCGCGTGATGCCTTCGATGAACCAGCGGTTGAAGATACCGTCCCAACGGGCAGCGGCCTGAACGTCCTCGGGGCTGTCGCTGGCGGGGGTCGCGTGGTCGAAGTTCAGGACAAAGCCAAGGTTCGGCTGGCCCATCCCGCGCAGCGCCTGCACGGCAAGGCCATGGGCAAGGAGGATGTGATGCATCGCGCGGGCGGCGGCGCGGATGTCGCGCAGGCCCGGGGCATGGATGCCCATGAAATGCGAGAGCCACGCCACGCACCAGGGCTCATTGATCGTGGCGATGGCGGCGACGCGGTCGCCAAGCCGGCGGGTAACGGTTTCCGAGAAGTCGGCGAAGCGGTGGCAGGTGTCGCGGTTCGTCCAGCCGCCCTTGTCGGCAAGGGCAGAGGGCATTTCCCAGTGGTAAAGGGTCTGGAACGGCTTCAGGCCGCGTTCCAGCATCCCGTCGACCAGGCGGTCATAGAAATCAAGGCCTTCAGGGTTGACGCTCACCCCGTCCGGCATGATCCGGGCCCAGGAGGTGGAGAAGCGGTAGCCGTCCATGTTGGCGGCCTTCAGGAGGTCGAGATCGGCAGGCCACTGGTGGTAATGGTCGCAGGCGACGGCACCGTTTTCGGCCCGGACCACGTTGCCGGGGGTGGCCGAGAACGTATCCCAGTGGCAGGGTCCGCAGCCGCCGTAGGCCGAGCCTTCGATCTGGTAGGCGGCGGTGGCGGCGCCGAAGACGAAGCCTTCGGGAAAGTCGAAGCGGGTGAGCATGGCGGGCCTTGGATCAGGTTTTCAGGACGGGGCCAGTGGATTGGCCGATGATGAGCTCGGCCTCGAGAAGGCGTTGCTGCGGCCCGGCCTCGGGGTGGGCGATCACATCGAGAAGCATTTCGGCGGCAAGCCGGCCCGCCTCGCGCACCGAAGAGCGGGTGGCGGTGAAGATCGGGACATCCTCGCCGTTCTTCATGTAGGAAAGGTCATCGTCGTGGATGATGATCGACACGTCGCGGCCGACGGTGAGGCCCGCGCCTTCGACCGCGCGGCGGGCGCCCATGCCGGAGATCATCGAGGAACAGAGGATCGCGGTCGGCGGGTTCGGAAGCGCAAGCATGCGCTGCACGGCGCGGAACCCGGAGATCTCGGTCATCTCGTCCGAGGTCATGAGCTGGGGATCGGGTGGGATGCCCCGGGCAGCGAGCGCGTCAAGATAGCCGGTGCGGCGGCGGATCGCGAAATCCATGAACTCAAGCCCGTTCACAAGCGCGATGCGGGTGTGGCCGAGGTCGAGAAGGAATTCGGTCGCGCGCTGGAAGGCGCGGCGGTTGTTCACGTCGAGCCAGCAGTAAGGCTCGGTCGCGCCAGTCGCCCGGCCATGCACGACGAACGGGAGCCCGATCTCGCGCAAGAGATCGATGCGGGGATCGTGGGTACGGGGGGCGTGGACGATGACGCCGTCGACGTTGCCCTTGGACTTCAGCCCGCGATAGGTGGCCTCTTCCTCGTCATCGGGGACGACGGAGAGGACCATGTCATAGTCGTTCCGGCTGTAGGTCTCGCCCGCGCCGGCGATGAAGTCGGCGAAGACGGGGTTCACGATCTCGTGCCGGCTGGCGATCGGGATGACATGGCCCACCGCCATCGCGCGGCCGGTGGCAAGGCGGATTGCGCGGGTGTTGGGGTGGTAGTTGTGCCGTTTGGCGGCTGCCATGACGCGTTCGCGCGTGGCCTCGTTGACCTCGGGATAGCCGTTCAGCGCCCGCGACACCGTCGTCGGCGAGAGACCGAGCTTGGTCGCGAGCTCCTTGAGGTTCATCGGGGCGGTTGCTCAAAACGGTTTCAATTGCCCGGACTTTAGCCAGCGTCCATCGTCACGTCAAAGTTATTTGGCGGCTTCCGTAAACGATTACGGAGCCGCACCTGCCGGAACCTTGGTCAGCTTGCCCTGTTTGAAGGCGCTTTGGATTGACTTGCAGGGCCGGATCGGCGACGCTGCGGCATCCAAAGCGGTTTGAAGCGATTCTGCCGCTGATGGGAAGCGCCCCGCCATGAGGGCGGGGAAATCGGGAGGATAAAGATGAAGACGAAACTTCTCGTCGGCGCCGCGGCGCTGGCGCTTTCGGCTGGCGGCGCGCTGGCCCAGGACTTCAAGTTTCCCATCGGCGAAGGCGCCTTCAACTGGGACAGCTACAAGGCCTTTGACGAAGCCACCAACCTTGACGGCCAGAAGCTGACGATCTTCGGGCCGTGGCGCGGCGAGGACCAGGTGCTGGTCGAGTCGATGCTGGCCTATTTCGAGGCGGCTTCGGGCGTGGACGTGAGCTATTCGTCCTCGGAAGGCTATGAGCAGCAGATCGTGATCGACGCCCAGGCCGGTTCGCCGCCGGACGTGGCGATCCTGCCGCAGCCCGGCCTGATCGCGGACCTTGCCTCGAAGGGCCTGATCAAGCCGCTGGGTGCCGAAACGGCGCAGTGGCTGACCGACAACTACGGCGCCGGCTCCAGCTGGGCCGCGCTCGGGACCTATCCGGGTGCCGATGGCGCGCCGCAGATGTTCGCCTTCCCCTACAAGGCGGACGTGAAGTCGCTGGTCTGGTATTCGCCCGACAACTTCGCCGACGCGGGTTACACCGTGCCCACAACCTGGGAAGAGCTGAAGGCGCTGACCGAGCAGATCGTGGCCGACGGCGGCACCCCTTGGTGCATCGGGCTGGGTTCGGGCGGTGCGACCGGCTGGCCGGCGACCGACTGGGTCGAGGACATCATGCTGCGCACCCAGCCGCCGGAAGTCTATGACCAGTGGACGACCCACCAGATCGCGTTCAACGACCCGCGTGTCGTGGCCGCGATCGAGGAATTCGGCTGGTTCGCCAAGAATGACGCCCACGTGGCCGGGGGCGCTGCCGCCGTTGCCACGACCGACTTCCGCGACAGCCCGAAGGGTCTGTTCTCGTCGCCGCCGCAGTGCTTCATGCACCGCCAGGCGTCGTTCATCCCGTCGTTCTTCCCGGAAGGGACCGAGCTTGGGACCGATGCCGACTTCTTCTACTTCCCGGCTCCGGCCGAGGGTGGTCTGGGTGCACCGGTTCTGGGCGGTGGGACGCTTGCGTTCATGATGACCGACAACGAAGCCGGCAAGGCCTTCATCGAATGGCTGAAGACGCCGATCGCGCATGAAGTCTGGATGGCGCAGTCGGGCTTCGTCACCCCGCACAAGGGTGTCAACAGCGAGCTTTACGGCTCGGCCGCGCTGAAGAAACAGGGCGAGATCCTGTCGAATGCGACGACCTTCCGCTTCGACGGGTCGGACCTGATGCCGGGCGCCGTGGGTGCCGGGACCTTCTGGACCGCGATGGTCGACTTCGTGAACGGCAAGTCGGCGCAGGAAGTGGCCGACGCGGTCGAGGCCTCGTGGCCGAAGTGATCCGGCCTTAGGGCCCTTTGGCCCGGCGCTTGACCGCGCCGGGCCTTGCCGTCGCCGCAAGAAGCGACAGGCGATCTGCTCGTCCGGCCGAGACCGGATGGTGCAGGACAGAACGAATTCTCGCGGCTTGGGAGGGGCGCATGGATCCGGCACTGCAGGCAGTCATCACCATTGCCGTGGGTGTGGGCGGATGCCTCGCCTATTTCTACGGGTCGAACCTTTTCCTGGACAAGGTGCTGTTTCCGGCGCGCGGACCGCATGCAGGGCGGAACATCAACCGGGCGAACATGATCCGCCCCTGGCTGTTCCTGTTCCCGGCGGTGGTGGCGCTTGGCCTTTACCTTGCCTATCCGGTCTTTGCGACGCTGTACCTGTCCTTCACCACAGACGGTCCGGCCAACACGCGCGCCTTCGTGGGGCTGGCGAACTACGAACAGATGTTCGGAGAGCCGAAGTTCTGGGAATCGATGCGCAACAACATGCTTTGGCTGATCGTGGTGCCCGCCGCCTCGACCGCCTTCGGCCTTCTGGCCGCGCAGCTGACCGACCGGATCGCCTGGGGGAACATCGCGAAATCGCTGATCTTCATGCCGATGGCGATTTCGTTCGTCGGCGCCTCGGTGATCTGGAAGCTGATCTACGATTCCCGCGATGCCAACGTGCCCCAGATCGGGCTTCTGAACGCGATCTGGATGCAATTCGAGGGTGGCTTCTGGTCGATCCTGTTCCTGAAGATCGTGCCGGTGATCCTGCTTCTGGGCTTTGCGGCTGCGGTGGCCTGGGGTGCCTGGGTGCTGGTGCGGCCACTGGTGCAGGGGGGCGAGGGGCGCCCGAAGGGGGCTGTGCAAGGCCTGCTGCGCGTGGGCTTTGCGCTGATTGCCGCCTGGCTGGTCGTCGTGGCGCTGACCTGGGCCTTCGGGGCGGCAACGGCCCAGCACACCTATGGCCAGCCGAAGCAGTTCCTGGTCATCCCGTTCTGGAACAACTTCTTCCTGATGGCGGTCCTGATCTGGATACAGACCGGCTTTGCCATGGTGATCCTGTCCGCCGCGCTCCGGGGCGTGCCGGAAGACACGATCGAGGCCGCGATCATCGACGGGGCGAACCCGTTCCAGATCTTCTTCAAGATCAAGATGCCGCAGATCATGGGCACCATCGTCGTCGTCTGGACCACGATCACCATCACCGTGCTCAAGGTCTTCGACATCGTGCTGGCCATGACCAACGGCCAGTTCGAGACGCAGGTGCTGGCCAACTACATGTATGACAAGCTCTTCCGGGCCAATGACTGGGGCGTGGGGTCGGCCAGTGCCATGATCATCATGCTGCTCGTGACGCCGATCCTGGTCTGGAACGTCATGAACGCCCGCAAAGAAATGCGCTGAGGGGGACAGGGTCATGGACAATATCGTTGGCAAGAAGTCCGGCCTGACCTGGGCAGTCCACATCTCCACGGCACTTCTGGTGCTTTTATGGGTGATCCCGACCTTCGGGCTTTTCGTCTCGTCCTTCCGGACGGGCGACCAGATCGTGTCCTCGGGCTGGTGGCGGGCGCTTTCGACGCAGGAGCAGCAGCTGTCGCCGATCCGTATCGGTGGCGACATCGTCGAACGCGACGGCCTGTTCCTGATCGAGGGCAATCTCTTCACCAACGCGGGCACCGTGGTCAGCGCCTGGGGCACGAATGTGAACCGGCCGACCGAGTTCGCCCCCGGGGATACGGCCACGCTGGACGGCGGGCTGTCGCTGACCGTGGGGGCGGACGGGGCCTTTGTCCTGTCCTCGGCCTCGACGCTGGACGGCGTTCGCCTGCCGCGCGTGTTTACCACAGCAGCGACCCCGCCCGACTTCACGACCGAGAACTACCGGACGGTGCTGTTCAGCCCTCTTGCCGGGCAGACGATCTTCCAGGCCTTCATGAACACGGCCACGGTGGCGATCCCTGCGACGATCATCCCGATCCTGATCGCGGCCTTTGCCGCCTATGCGCTGGCCTGGATGGAGTTTCCGGGCCGTGCGCTTCTGATCGCGGCGATCGTCGGGCTGCTTGTCGTGCCCTTGCAACTGGCGCTTATCCCGCTTTTGCAGTTCCACAATGCCATCGGGATCGGGAAGGGCTACCTTGGCATCTGGCTGGCCCATACCGGGTTCGGGTTGCCTTTGGCGATCTATCTCTTGCGCAACTACATGGTCGGCCTGCCGCGCGACATCATCGAGAACGCCAAGGTCGACGGGGCGACGGATTTCCAGATCTTCGTCAGGATCATCCTGCCGCTTTCCTTCCCGGCTCTGGCAAGCTTTGCGATCTTCCAGTTCCTCTGGACGTGGAACGACCTTCTGGTGGCGCTTGTCTTCCTTGGCACCGGCAATGACCAGCAGGTGCTGACCGGCAACCTCGTGAACCTCATGGGCTCCCGCGGGGGGGATTGGGAAATCCTGAGCGCCTCGGCCTTCGTGTCGATTGCGGTGCCGCTGATCGTCTTCTTTGCGCTGCAGCGCTTCCTTGTGCGCGGGCTTCTGGCGGGGTCGGTGAAGTGACGCTGATGGAACGCGACGGGCGCAAGGTGCTGGCGGCGGACCCGGAGTGGTGGCGCGGGGCGGTGATCTACCAGATCTATCCGCGCAGTTTCCAGGATTCGAATGGTGACGGGATCGGCGACCTTGCCGGGATCACCGCGCGGCTGGAGCATGTGGCCAAGCTGGGCGCGGATGCGATCTGGATCAGCCCGTTCTTCACCAGCCCGATGAAGGACTTCGGTTATGACGTCAGCGACTATTGCGACGTCGATCCGATGTTCGGGCAGCTTGCCGATTTCGACGCGCTGGTGGCGCGGGCGCATGACCTTGGCCTGCGGGTGATGATCGACCTCGTGCTTTCCCACACCAGCGACCAGCATCCCTGGTTCAGGGAAAGCCGGAAGGACCGGACCAATGCCAGGGCGGACTGGTATGTCTGGGCCGAGCCGCGCCCGGACGGGACGCCGCCGAACAACTGGCTGTCGGTCTTTGGCGGGTCAGCCTGGGAATGGGACAGCCGACGCGAGCAGTACTACCTGCAC
This sequence comes from Tabrizicola sp. T46, assembly GCF_057219895.1. NCBI lineage: Bacteria > Pseudomonadati > Pseudomonadota > Alphaproteobacteria > Rhodobacterales > Paracoccaceae > Tabrizicola > Tabrizicola sp. T46. The sequence continues at coordinate 352,063 of NZ_JBXVVV010000003.1, read as the reverse complement.
AACTTCCTCACGTCGCAGCCCGACCTCAACCTGCACCACGTGCCCGTGCAAGAGGCGCTTCTGGACGTCGCGCGGTTCTGGCTGAAGCGGGGCGTGGACGGGTTCCGGCTGGACACGATCAACTTCTACTTCGCCGACAAATACCTCCGCGACAACCCGAGCCTGCCGAAGGAGCTGCGGAACGACAGTATCGCGCCGTCGGTGAACCCTTACAATCACCAGCTGCACCTGTTCTCGAAGAACCAGCCGGAAAACCTTGAATTCCTGCGGAAATTCCGTGCCGTCCTGAACCCCTACAATGCCGCCGCCGTTGGCGAGGTGGGGGATGCCCAGCGGGGCCTTGAGATCATGGCCGAGTATACCTCGGGCGGGGACAAGGTGCAGATGTGCTACCCGTTCGAGATGTTGCAGCCCAAGCGGCTGACGGCGGAGGGACTGGTCGAGACCTTCGCCCGGATGCAGGCCGCCGCGCCGGATGCCTGGCCCTGCTGGTCCTATTCGAACCACGACACGGTGCGCCACTTAACCCGCTGGGGCCTGACGGAAGAGGCGGCCAAGACTTATGCGACGCTTCTGGTCTGCCTGCGCGGCTCCTTGTGCCTTTATCAAGGTGAAGAGCTGGGGCTGCCGGAATCAGAGCTGGCCTTCGAGGAGTTGCAGGACCCCTACGGCATCCAGTTCTGGCCCGAATTCAAGGGCCGTGACGGGGCGCGGACGCCGATGGTTTGGGTCACGGACAACGACAATGGCGGGTTTTCGGCCGGAAAGGCCTGGCTTCCGGTGAAGCCGCCACATTTGCCGCTTTCGGTGGCCAGACAAGACCGCGACAATACCTCGGTCCTTGCACATTACCGCCGTGCCTTGGCCTTCCGCCGCGCCTATCCCTCTCTGCGCAACGGCTCGATGGACGACATCGCCGCTGCGGGTGGGGTAACGAGTTTCAGGCGCAGGGGGGATGAAGATCTCTTCTGCGCCTTCAACCTTGAGGATACCGTGGCCGAGATCGGCCTGCCCGAGGGAACCTGGACGACAATCGGAACAGACCTGGGAAGCCAGACCGCAAGCGGGGGCCGCGTGACGCTGGGCCCCTGGGGGATCTGTCTGGCAAAGCGGGCGTGAGGAGGGGAGACTGACATGGCCGATCTGGTCCTGAAAAACGTCGAAAAGGCCTATGGCGAGGTCAAGGTGTTGAAGAACATCAACCTCGACATCAAGACGGGCGAGCTGATCGTCTTCGTCGGCCCCTCGGGCTGCGGCAAGTCCACGCTTCTGCGGATGATCGCGGGGCTGGAGCGCATCACCGGCGGTGAGTTCACCATAGACGGGGTGCGGATGAACGACGTGCCCCCCGCGCAGCGCGGGATCGCGATGGTGTTTCAGTCCTACGCGCTTTACCCGCACATGACCGTACGCGAGAACATGAGCTTTGCGCTGAAGTTGGCCAAGAAAAGCCCGGCCGAGATCACTGCGGCGGTCGACAAGGCGGCGCGCATCCTGCAGCTGACGCCCTACCTTGACCGCCTGCCGAAGGCGCTGTCCGGCGGCCAGCGGCAGCGCGTGGCGATCGGCCGGTCGATCGTGCGTGACCCGAAGGTCTATCTTTTCGACGAGCCGCTTTCGAACCTGGATGCGGCCCTGCGCGTGGCGACACGGATCGAGATCGCGCAGCTGAAAGAGGCGATGCCGAATTCGACAATGATCTACGTCACCCATGACCAGGTCGAGGCGATGACGCTGGCAAGCCGGATCGTCGTCCTGACCGTGGGGCAGGGGATCGGGCAGGTCGGCACGCCGCTGGAGCTTTACGAGCGGCCGCAGAACGAGTTCGTTGCGCAGTTCATCGGCAGCCCCGCGATGAACCTCATGCCGGGCGAGATCACCGGGACGGGGGAGATCACGACCATCGCGCTCGCTGGCGGCGGGACGGCGAAGTCGACGATCCCGACGCAGGCGGCCGACAAGGGGCTGAAGGTCAACGTGGGCGTGCGGCCTGAGGATTTCGTGGCGACGGATGGCGAGGCGATCTATTCCGGCAAGGTCGAGATCACCGAGGCCCTGGGCGAGGTCACCCAGCTTTACTTCGAAAAGCATGGCCGCGAGACGCCGATCATCGCCAAGCTTCCGGGCATCCATCCGCAGCTGCGGCACCAGTCGGTCAAGCTGACGGCGGACCCGAAGAAGGTCCACCTCTTTGCGAACGGGCAGTCGCTGCTTTACCGGTAAGGGAAGGCCCATCGCTACGGCGGCGGGCTTGCATCGTTCCTTCCGCGCGGGCAGGTTGGCCGAAACGGGGAACGGTCATGGTCAGCGTCACGGACGAGATGGTGGAGACCTACCAGCGCGAGGGGGTCGTGCTGGTCAAGGGCCTGATGGACGACTGGGTCGAGATGCTGCGCGCCGGGGTGGCGCGGAACATGGCCGACCCGGGCCAGCCGATGCCGACCCTGAAACCGGGCGAGGCGGGGCGGTTCTTCGATGACTACTGCAACTGGAACCGTATCCCCGAATTCGCAGCAGCGATCCGGCAGTCACCGGCGGCCGCGGTGGCGGGGCGGCTGATGGGGTCGGAGCGGGTGCAGCTTTTCCACGATCATGTCCTGGTGAAGGAACCGGGGACGGCGAAGCCCACGCCCTGGCACAGTGACGGGCCCTACTATTTCGTCGAGGGGCGGCAGACGGTCAGTTTCTGGATCCCGCTCGATCCGGTGAAGGAGGCGTCCCTGCGCTGCGTGGCGGGGTCGCATCTTTGGGAGAAGGATGTCCTTCCGACCCGCTGGATGGCCGAGACGAACTTCTATCCGGGCGAGCACGACTACATGCCCGTCCCTGACCCCGAGGCCGAAGGGATGGTGATCCGGGAGTGGGAGATGGAGCCGGGCGATGCGGTGGCCTTCCATTTCCGCACCCTGCACGGAGCGCGGGGCAACCTTGCCGCGACCCGGCGGCGGGCGTTTTCGCTGCGGCTCGTGGGCGAGGATGCCCGCTATGTGGAGCGGCCGGGGCCGACGTCGCCCCCATTCCCCGGGCATGGGATGAAAGCCGGAGAGCGGCTGCGGGAGGACTGGTTTCCGGTATTGTCGGCGGGATAAGCGGTAAGTGACCACAGTGGTCAGAATCGGATATGTGATGAGTATCATGTACTTAGTTGTGGACGTTCAGGATTTCTTAATCCGCGCGCAGCAGGGCGGAAGGCTGTTCTCCGGGCAAGGGCGACAGGCATGACCACCGAACCGCGCCCGAAACGCTACCCGCCGCCAGAGTTTCCGCCACGGCGGCCCGCCACTTTCGCCAAGACCCCGCCGGCGATCTTTCCGCCCATCCTTGGGCTTCTGGGCCTTGCCATCGCCCTGCGGCTGGCGTTGGGGCAACTTGCCCTTGATCCCGGTGTGGCGGACCTTTTGGCCGGGGTTGCCGTTGCGCTGTGGCTTTTTGCGGCCGTCGCCTATGGGGTGAAGATCGTCCGGCGGCCTGGGGTGGTGGTCGAGGACCTGCGGGTCCTGCCGGGTCGGTCAGGGCTTGCCGCGATGACGATGGGCGGAATGGCCGCTGCGACGCTGGTCGCGCCGCATGCGACGGGTTGGGCGCAGGGGCTGATCGTCGTTGCGCTGGCGGGACATGCGGTGCTGGCAGTCCTGCTTTTGCGGCTTCTGGCGGGGCTTCCGCCCGAAGCCCGGCAGGTGAACCCCACGCTGCACCTGAGCCTTGTCGGCTTCATCGTGGCCGGTCCGGCGGCGGTTCTTGCGGGATGGCCGGGGCTGGCGATGGTGCTTTTCTGGGTGACGCTGCCGGTCGCCTTGGTGATCTGGGGGCTGAGTGTCTGGCAGTTTGCCAGGGTCGTCCCGCCGCCGCCGCTGCGGCCCTTGCTCGCGATCCATGTCGCCCCTGCGGCGCTCTTGGCCTCGGTGGCGGCCCTTCTGGGGCTGGTCACGCTGGCGATGGGTCTGGCGATTGGCGGGATGGCGCTGGCGGTGGTGCTGGCAGTCTCGGCCCGGTGGCTGCTCGGGGCCGGGGTCACGCCGATGTGGGGGGCGCTGACCTTTCCGCTGGCGGCGCTTGCGGCGGCGCTGATCCGGGTGGGGGGTATCTGGCAGAACGTGGGGATCGGCCTGACGGTGCTGGCGCTGGGGGTGATCCCGGCGATCCTGTGGTGGGTCCTGAAGCGTTGGCCGGGGGGCAAGCTTGCGGCGGTGACGAACGCGGCGGAGGCGTGAGGCGCGGCGGTCCTCCTCGTGCGCCTTCGGCTTCTCGTCGTGAGGCTGCCCTCGCGAGGAGTGCCGAAGGCATCGACGAGCGGGTGCGTCAGATCAGGGCGACCCAGGCGCGGGCGAGGGCGAGGCCGTGGGCGTCGGCGGCTTCGCCTCGGGCGCGCGCAAGGTCGGGGTGGGCGGCGATCCAGCCCGGTGCCATGCGTTCGGTCGCCTCGGGGAAGGTGCGGGTCCAGTCCGCCACCACTGTCCGGCTCGCCTCGAAATGGAACTGGGTGCCATAGGTGGCACGGCCGATGCGGAAGGCCTGGTGGCGGGCGGTGGGGCTATGGGCGAGGTGCAGGGCACCCTCGGGCAGGGTGAAGGTGTCCGAGTGCCATTGGAAGATCGGGAAGCTTTGCGGGAGAGTGCCAAGGACCGGGTCGGTTCGGCCTGCTTCGGTGAGAGTGACATCGACCCAGCCGAATTCCGGCGCGGTGCCGAGGTGGTTCTCCGCCCCGAAGGCGCGGGCGAGGACCTGGCTGCCGAGGCAGATGCCGAGGACCGGCTTGTCGGCGGCCGTGTAGGCGGCCATCAGGTCGGCGAGATGCGGCAGGTAGGGGTGTGTGTGGTCGTCGCGTGCTGACTGTTCGCCGCCGAAGACGATCAACGCGTCGGCATCGGGGCTGAGGGGCAGGGGTTGGCCCGCAAAGGGACGGTAGAGGTCTACCAGCGCGGCGGCCTCATGCAGCGCGACGCCGACCTGGCCGTGGTGGGTGATCCTTGTGTTCTCGACGATGGCGACGCGCATGGGGCCCCTCTTGGCTTGCCGGGGTAATCTGCACGGGGAGGCGGTGGGTGCAAGGGGTGCCAGAGGCCCCGGATCAGGTCGGGGGCGGGGTTCCTTTTGCTCTTGCGTCCGGGCTTGGGGCATGAAATGGGGAACCGCCAAACGACGCTTGCTCCCGGAGGGAATTCCCATGGAGATTCGTGAGGCTCTTACCTTTGATGACGTCCTTCTGGTGCCTGCGGCATCGAGTGTCCTGCCGTCGGACGCGGATACCTCGACCTTCGTGACGAAGGCGATCCGGATGAACATTCCGCTCCTGTCCAGCGCGATGGATACGGTGACCGAAGGCCGGATGGCGATTGCCATGGCGCAGGCGGGGGGGATCGGTGTGATCCACCGGAACCTCGACCCCGAGGCGCAGGCGCGCGAGGTGCGGCGGGTGAAGCGGTTCGAGTCCGGCGTCGTCTACCAGCCGATCACGCTGACGCCGGACCAGACGCTGGCGGATGCCAAGGCGCTGATGGAGCGCTATTCCATCACCGGTTTCCCGGTGGTGGACGAGAAGGGCCGGGTCCTTGGGATCGTGACCAACCGGGACATGCGCTTTGCCAGCGATGACAAGACGCCGGTGCGGGTGATGATGACCAGCGAAAACTTGGCGATCCTGAAGGAACCCGTGGACCGGGCCGAGGCGATCAGCCTGATGAAGGCGCGGCGGATCGAGAAGCTTCTGGTCACGGATGGGGCGGGGAAGCTGACGGGGCTTCTCACGCTGAAGGACACGGAAAAGAGCGTGCTCAATCCGCAGGCCTGCAAGGACGAGCTGGGGCGGCTGCGGGTGGCGGCGGCCTCGACGGTGGGGGATGCGGGGTTCGAGCGGAGCCAGGCGCTGATCGATGCGGGCGTGGACCTTGTGGTGATCGACACGGCGCATGGGCATTCCGAGGGCGTGGCCAAGGCCGTGGAGCGGATCAAGCGGTTGTCGAACAAGGTGCAGGTCATCGCCGGGAACGTGGCGACAGGCGAGGCGACGCGGGCGCTGATCGGCGCCGGGGCTGATGCGGTGAAGGTGGGGATCGGGCCAGGGTCCATCTGCACGACGCGGATCGTTGCCGGGGTTGGCGTGCCGCAGCTGACGGCGATCATGGATTCGGCCCGAGCGGCGGGGGACGTGCCGGTGATCGCGGACGGCGGCATCAAGTATTCCGGCGATTTCGCCAAGGCGATCGCGGCAGGTGCCTCCTGCGCGATGGTGGGCAGCGCGATCGCGGGGACGGATGAAAGCCCCGGTGAGGTGATCCTGTGGCAGGGCCGGTCCTTCAAGGCCTATCGCGGGATGGGCAGCCTTGGCGCGATGGCGCGGGGGTCGGCGGACCGGTATTTCCAGAAGGATGCGGCGTCCGACAAGCTGGTGCCGGAAGGGATCGAGGGGCAGGTGCCTTACAAGGGCAGCGCCGCGGCGGTCATCCACCAGATGGTCGGGGGCCTGCGGGCGGCGATGGGCTATACCGGCTGCGCGACGATTGCCGAGATGCGGACGCAGTGCCAGTTCGTGCGGATCACCGGGGCGGGGCTGAAGGAAAGCCATGTCCACGATGTGCAGATCACACGGGAAAGCCCGAACTACCGGGTGATGTGATGGTTCCTCTCGGGCGGGCGCGATGACACCGGGCGCGCGGCTTTCGGCGGCGATCGGCGTGCTGGACCGGGTGCTGGCGGGCGAGCCGGCGGAGAAGGCGCTGACCAACTGGGGCCGGGCGAGCCGGTTTGCGGGTTCGGGTGACCGGGCGGCAGTTCGGGATATCGTCTATGACGCGTTGCGGAGGAAACGGTCGGCGGCGGCCCTCGGGGGCGGCATGACCGGGCGCGGGCTGGTGCTGGGCCTGATGCGCGAGGCGGGGAGCGAGCGGCTCTTCTCGGGCGAGGGTCATGCGCCACCGCCACCCGGGGCGGGCGAGGCGGGCCGTGCGGCGGAGGGGGCCGAGGCCCTGGACCTACAGGACTGGCTGGTGCCGCTATTGCGCGAGAGCCTGGGACCAGAGCTGGAAGCGGCGGCAGCGGCCCTGCGCCAGCGGGCGCCGGTGTTCCTGCGGGTAAACCTGCGGAAGACCGATCCTGCCGGGGCGGTCGCCGCGCTGGCCGCCGAGGACATCGTGGCGGTGCCGCATCCTCTTGCCGCTTCGGCGCTGGAGGTGACGGGGAACGCGCGGAAGGTGCAGGCCTCGGCCGCCTACCGCGACGGGCTTGTGGAGTTGCAGGACGCCTCGAGCCAGGCGGTGGTCGCGGCGCTGCCCTTGGCGGAAGGGATGCGGGTGCTGGATCATTGCGCGGGAGGCGGGGGCAAGACGCTGGCGATGGCAAGCCGGGTGGACCTGCGCCTTTGGGCGCATGACGCCGCCCCGCGCCGGATGGCCGACCTGCCGGAGCGGGCGCGGCGGGCGGGGATTGCGGTGACGGTGACCGAGAGGCCCGAGGCGGCAGCGCCTTTCGATCTGGTGCTGGTCGACGCGCCCTGCTCCGGCTCGGGCAGCTGGCGGCGCGACCCGGAAGGCAAGTGGGCCCTGACGCCTGAACGGCTGGAGGAGCTGGTGTCGGTGCAGGCCGCTATCCTCGACCGAGCGGCGGCGATGGTCGGGAAGGGTGGCGCCCTCGCCTATGCCACCTGCTCACTCCTTGCGGTCGAGAACCGGGCACAGGTTGACCGGTTCCGTGCCCGGCAGGGCGGATGGGTCTGGGAGGCCGAACGGTCGTTTTCTCCGCTGGAGGGTGGCGACGGATTCTACGTCTGCATTCTCAGGCGAGCCTGAGCCCCGACACTCAACCCTTGCGCGCAGACGGGATGCCGGTATCGTTGGGAAGCGGTTAACCCGCACTTAACCCTTTCCCGGCAAGGCTGGCACGGCCGAGGTGCAGTAAGGGCAGGGCAGTGACACAGTCGGTTCGAAGGGCGATGGCTGGATTGGCGCGCATGACGGTGACCGGACTGGTCATGCTGTCGGCCATCGGCCTTGCGCTTTTGCTGATCTGGGATGCGGATGTGCCAGGCCTTGGTCCGCTGGCGGGGCTGACAGGGCTGACGGTGCTTATCGCCACGGCCATTCTTGCGATGCTTCGCCTTCTGGCAGGGGCCCGCGCTGTGGTCGAACGGCGTGACAGCTTTGCCGTGATGGGCGCCGACAGCGCGCCGTGCTTTTCAACCGATGACGCGGGACGGATCATCCTGCGGAATGCGGCAGCCGAAGCGCGGTTCGGAGATGCGCCGGACGGCATCGTCGCGGCGCTGGGTCAGGTGACGCTGTTTCCCGGATCGATTCTGACGCGGCTTCTGGAAGAGGCGCGCCGCGATGGTGCCGCACGGCAGGATCTGCCGACCGCCGACGGGATGTTGCGCCTTGCCGTGCACCGGTTCGGGGAGGACCGGTTCCTCTGGCGGGTTGACGCGTTCGGGCACCCTGCAGCGGGATCACCCGTCGCACCAAGACCGGAAGTGCCGACCGGGCGCGACGGCGGGCCGACGGATCTGGAGGAGGTTCCGGTCGCTCTTCTGTCGCTGGGCCCCGATGGCATCCTGCGTAGCGCCAATCGCGCGGCGCGGGACCTACTGTGGCAGGGCGACCTCAGGGCCGCGATGTTCCACGACATCTTCGAAGGTCTGGGACGGCCGGTGTCCGACTGGCTGTCGGATGTGGTGACCGGGCGGCTTTCCGCGGGGTCCGAGGTGCTGCGTGTCCGGCAGGCGCGGGAAGAGACCTTCCTGCAGGTCACCCTCAGCCGGTTCGACGAGGGGGGGCGACCGGGCGCGCTGGCTGTCCTGAACGATGCGACGCGGCTGAAGACGCTGGAGGCGCAGTTCGCCCAAAGTCAGAAGATGCAGGCGATCGGCCAGCTTGCAGGCGGAATCGCGCATGATTTCAACAACCTCCTCACCGCAATCGCGGGGCATTGCGATCTTCTTCTCTTGCGGCATGGCCCGGAGGCACCGGACTTTGCCGACCTTGAGCAGATCCGCCAGAACGCTAACCGGGCGGCGGCGCTGGTCGGGCAACTTCTGGCCTTTTCCCGCAAGCAGACGCTGAAGCCCGAGCGTCTGGACCTTGAGGATGTGCTGTCCGATCTTGCCCATCTTCTGAACCGGCTGGTCGTGGAACGTGTGGAGCTCCGCCTTGAGCATCTCGGGCACCAGACCGGCCGGACCCTGGGACATATCCGGGCGGATCGCCGGCAACTGGAACAGGTCCTGATCAATCTTGCGGTCAATGCGCGGGACGCGATGCCGGCAGGCGGCAGCATCCTGATCCAGACCGAACCCGTGACGCTGGGCGAGCCCCTGCGGCGCGACCGCGCCTCGGTCCCGGCGGGGGATTACTCGGTGATCCGGGTGATCGACCAGGGATCGGGGATCGCGCCCGAACATCTTGAAAAGATCTTCGAGCCGTTCTTCACCACGAAACAGATGGGCGAGGGGACGGGGCTTGGCCTGTCGATGGTCTATGGGATCGTCAAGCAGTCCGGCGGGTTCATCTTCGTCGATTCCAGCCCCGGGAAAGGCGCGACCTTTTCGCTCTACTTCCCGGTCTTTGAGGGCGAGACGGTGGTGATCAGCCCTGCGGCGCCGGACCCGCGCCGGGCCACGCTGCGGCAGGGCGACGGTGTCGTGCTTCTGGTCGAGGACGAAGCCCCGGTCCGCGCCTTCGCGGGGCGTGCGCTGCGGCTGCGGGGCTACACGGTGCTTGAGGCGGCGGATGCCGAAGAGGCGCTGTCTCTCCTCAACGATCCGGGGCTAGAAGTCGATGTCTTCGTGACCGACGTGGTCATGCCGGGGATGGACGGGCCGTCCTGGGTGCGTCAGGCGCGCGAGACGCGGCCGAATGCGCGGGTGGTCTTCATGTCGGGCTATGCCGAGGACAGCCTGTCGGAGGAACAGGCTCGGATCCCGAATTCCGTCTTCCTGCCGAAGCCGTTTTCGCTGAACCAGCTGGCCGAGACGGTGCAGGGGCAGTTCCATTAGCGGTGCGAGGCTGCGCGTCGCCTCCTAGTGCGCCTTCGGCTTCTCGTCGTTTGGGGCAGGCGAGGAGGGTCGGAGACGCCGACTAGCCTGCATGGGACACGGGGACCTAGCCTTTGAGGATCCGGGCAACTTCCGGGGCGAAATAGGTGAGGATGCCGTCGCAGCCGGCGCGCTTGAAGGCGATCAGGCTTTCCAGCATGGCCTTTTCGCCGTCGATCCAGCCGTTCGCCGCCGCCCCCCTGATCATCGCGTATTCGCCCGAGACCTGGTAGGCGAAGGTCGGCGCACCGAAGGCGTCCTTCACCCGGGCGCAGATGTCGAGATAGGGCATCCCGGGCTTGACCATCACCATGTCGGCCCCTTCGGCGAGGTCGCGGGCGACAAGGCGCAGCGCCTCGTCCGAGTTGGCCGGGTTCATCTGGTAGGTCTTCTTGTCGCCCTTGAGCGCCCCCGTCGCACCGACCGCATCGCGGAAGGGGCCGTAGAAGGCGCTGGCGTATTTGGCGGCGTAGCTGAGGATCGCCACGTCCTTGTGGCCTGCCGCCTCGAGTGCGGACCGCATGGCGCCGATGCGCCCGTCCATCATGTCGGAGGGGCCAAGGATATCGGCCCCGGACTCGGCCTGGGCGAGCGCCATCCTGACCAGCGCCTCGACGGTTTCGTCGTTCAGGATCACGCCGTCGACGACAAGGCCGTCATGGCCGTGGGCATTGTAGGGATCGAGGGCAACGTCGGTCATCACCGCCACCTCGGGCACCGCCGCCTTGATCGCCCGGATCGCGCGGTTGGCGAGGTTGTCGGGGTTCCAGGCCTCGCGACAGTCGGCGGTCTTCAGCGCGGGATCGGTGTAGGGAAAAAGGCAGACGGCCGGGATGCCAAGATCGGCGGCCTTTTGCGCGGCCTCGACCACCAGATCGACGCTGAGGCGTTCCACCCCCGGCATCGAGGCGATCGGTTCGCGCTGGCCGGCTCCATCGCGGACGAAAAGCGGCCAGATCAGGTCAGCGGCAGACAGCGTCACCTCTTGCGTCAGCGCCCGCAGCGCCGCAGTACGCCGGTTGCGGCGAAAGCGCGTCAGCGGGAAAGGGGCGTGGACTGGCTGCATGGCGGACTCCGTGGCCTGGGACGCAAGCGGGGGCTTGCAGCCCGACTGTCTGCCTGCCATGGAAAAGGCCGGGCCTCAAGATATCTAAGCGGGGCAGACCGGGACATAAGGCAGGGACGGCACGCAACGTGGAGCTGATCGATACCGTTTTCGAAGTCATCGACATGCGTTCGTTCTCGAACCTCTGGTACTGGATCGTCCTTGCAGCGCTGTGGTCTTCGGTCAGTTACTGGGTCCTGGGCGTCCCCTTTGACCTGATCCAGCAGGCCCGCCGGGAGGGTGGGCAGGTCCAGCAGGACATGCAGGACCTGGTGCGCATCAACACGACCCGCCTTCTGATGATGGTCGAGCGCGGAGGAGCGATCGCTGTTGCGCTGCTGTGCTTCTGGGTCACGGGACTTGGGCTGATGGCCTTCTACTACGATGTCGAATTCGCCCAGGCGGTGTTTCTGTTGCTGGTTCCACTGTCGCTCGTCGTCTGGCAGAGTATCCGGGTCAGCCGCCAGCTGGTCGGCAGCGAGGTTGATGCCGAAGGGCTTCACCGGTCGCTGATCCGGCACCGGCGGGTGACCCAGGTCATAGGCATGCTGTCGATCTGCGTCACCGCACTTTACGGCATGTGGCAGAACACCAGCGTTTCGATCCTGCACTGAGAGCGACATGACGGCCGAGCGTATCATTTTGGGCGGCGCGCCCGAGGGATTTGACGCCCGCCTTCTGGCCCGCGAGCTTGGGCGGGGGCGGCCGGTCATTCATGTCGCCCGCGACGACAAGCGGGCCGAGGCGATGCGGGCGGCGCTGGCGGTGATGGCGCCGGAGGTCGTGGTGCTGGACTTCCCTGCCTGGGACTGCCTGCCCTACGACCGTGTGAGTCCCAACCCCGAAATTTCGGCGCGGCGGATGGCGACGTTGTCGGTGCTGGCCGACGGACTGGCTTCGCCCTTTGTCCTTCTGACGACCCTGAACGCGGCGACCCAGAAGGTGCCGGCGCGTGAGGTGGTGCGGGCGGCCTCGTTCCGGGCGAATGTCGGGGAGCGGGTGGATGAGGCGCGGCTGAAGGGGTTTCTGGCGCGGATGGGGTTCTCGCCCGTCTCAACGGTCGCGGAGCCGGGGGACTATGCGCTCCGCGGCGGTATCGTGGACATCTACCCGCCGGGGCCGGGGGGACCGATCCGGCTGGATTTCTTCGGGGACGTGCTGGACGGGGCGCGGCGGTTCGATGCCGAAAGCCAGCGGACGATTGAGAAGCTGAAGCGGGTGGAGTTCTCGGCCGTGAGCGAGATCGTGCTGGACGAGGCGGCGATTGCGCGGTTCCGGCAGAACTACCGCATCGCCTTTGGCGCGGCGGGGACGGACGACCCGCTTTACGAGGCGGTCAGTGCGGGCCGCAAGCACCAGGGGATGGAGCATTGGCTGCCGTTCTTTCATGAGCGGCTGGAGACGCTGTTCGACTATCTGCCCGGTGCCAGCGTGATGCTGGATGATCAGGTAACCCCGGCCCGCCTGGCCCGGTGGGAGGCAATCGACGACAGCTATGACTCGCGCCACGAGGCGATGGGGGCCAAGGGGCGGATCGACACCGTCTACAAGCCGGTGCCGCCGGGGGAGCTTTACCTGGATGATGCGGCCTGGGAGGCTGCGCTGGCGGCCAGCCGCGTGGTGCAGCTTTCGCCCCTGCCGCAAAGCCCGGGGCCGGGGGTGCTGGACGCGGGCGCGCGGGTGGGGCGCAGTTTCGCGCCGGAGCGGCGGCAGGAAAAGATCAACCTTTTCGGTGCCTTGGCGGATCATGTTCGTGATCTTGCCAAGGACCGTCAGGTGGTTTTGGCGAGCTGGTCGGACGGCGCGCGCGAGCGGCTGAAGGGGCTTCTCTCTGACAACGGGCTGACTGGGGCGCAGGACATCGCCGATTTTCGCGAGGTGCCGGAGGGGAAGGGCGGCCTGTTCCTCGTCGTATGGCCGCTGGAGGCCGGGTTTGTGGCCCCGGGTCTTGCGGTGATCTCGGAGCAGGACGTGCTGGGCGACCGGATGGTCGGCAAGCCGCGCCGGAAGCGGAAGGCCGAGAACTTCCTGCGCGAGGTCGATACGCTCAGCCCCGGCGACCTGGTGGTGCATGTCGAACATGGCGTTGGTCGGTATCTGGGGATCGAGACGATCACCGCGCTGGGTGCCCCGCATGCCTGCGTGGCGCTGGAATATGCGGAGAATGCGAAACTCTACCTGCCGGTCGAGAATATCGAACTTCTCAGCCGCTACGGGCATGAGGAGGGGCTGCTTGACCGGCTTGGCGGCGGGGCCTGGCAGGCGAAGAAGGCAAAGCTCAAGGAACGGATCAAGGAGATTGCCGACCGCCTGATGCGGATCGCGGCGGAACGGGCGCTGCGCCACGCGCCGATCCTGGAGGCCCCGCATTCGATCTGGGAGGCCTTTGCGGCGCGGTTCCCGTATCAGGAGACGGATGACCAGCTGGCGGCAATCGCCGATGTGGTCGCGGACCTGGAGAAGGGCAGCCCGATGGACCGGTTGGTGGTCGGGGACGTGGGGTTCGGGAAGACCGAGGTTGCCATGCGGGCGGCCTTCGTTGCGGCGCTGTCGGGGATGCAGGTGGCGGTGATCTGCCCGACGACGTTGCTCGCGCGGCAGCACTATCGCAGCTTTGCCGAGCGGTTCCGGGGATTTCCCATTTCGGTCCGACCCTTGTCGCGCTTTGTTTCAGCAAAGGACGCGACTGCCACCCGGGCGGCGATGGCGGATGGGTCGGTCGACATCGTGGTCGGGACCCATGCGCTTTTGGCCAAGGGTGTGACGTTCAAGAAGCTCGGGCTTCTGGTCATCGACGAGGAACAGCACTTTGGCGTGGCGCACAAGGAACGGCTGAAGGAGATGCGGTCCGAGGTGCATGTACTGACCCTGACCGCGACGCCCATTCCCCGGACCCTGCAACTGAGCCTGACGGGTGTCCGGGACCTGTCGATCATCGCGACGCCCCCGGTCGACCGTCTGGCGATCCGCACGTATGTTTCCGAATTCGATACAATCACCATCCGCGAGGCGCTTTTGCGTGAACGCTTCCGCGGTGGGCAGTCGTTCTACGTGGTGCCGCGGATCGCGGACCTGCACGAGGTGGAGGACTTCCTCAAGACCCATGTCCCCGAGGTGAGCTATGTCATCGCGCATGGGCAGTTGGCGGCCGGGGATCTGGATGACCGGATGAACCAGTTCTATGACGGGAAGTATGACGTCCTGCTGGCGACGACGATTGTTGAAAGCGGACTGGATATTCCCACGGCGAACACGATGATTGTCCACCGGGCGGATATGTTCGGTCTGGGGCAGTTGTACCAGATCCGGGGACGGGTGGGTCGGTCCAAGACGCGGGCCTATTGCTACCTGACGACCAAGCCGCGCGCGCCTCTGACGCCGCAGGCGGTGAAGCGGCTGCGGCTTCTGGGCAGCCTCGACAGTCTTGGGGCGGGGTTCAATCTGGCGAGCCACGACCTTGACCTCCGCGGCGCGGGGAACCTGCTGGGCGAGGAGCAGTCGGGCCATATCAAGGAAGTCGGCTACGAGCTTTACCAGCAGATGCTGGAAGAGACGATTGCCCGGATCAAATCGGGCGAGTTGCAGGGTTTGTCAACGATTTCAGATGACTGGAGCCCGCAGTTGAACCTTGGGGTGCCGGTGATGATCCCCGAAAGCTATATCCCCGACCTCGACATCCGGCTGGGGCTTTACCGGCGGCTGTCGTCCCTGACGACCAAGGTCGAACTGGAGGGGTTTGCGGCAGAGCTGATCGACCGCTTCGGGCCTTTGCCGAAAGAGGTCAACACGCTGATGCTGATCGTGCGGATCAAGGCGATGTGCAAGCGCGCGGGGATCGCCAAACTGGATGCCGGGCCGAAGGGGGCGACGATCGCCTTCCACAACGACAAGTTCGCCAATCCGGCGGGTCTGGTGGATTTCCTGAAGGCGCAGGGCGGGGCGGCCAAGGTGAACGGCAACCGCATCGTGCTGGTGGGCGAGATGAAATCGGAAGGCGACCGGATCAAGGGCGCCTTCGCGATTGCCCGCGACCTTGCCGAGGTGGTGAAGGCCGGGAAGGCCGCTTAGGCGCGCGGTTCGCCCAAGGCCTTGAGCGACAGGATAAGCGCGATGCCGATCAGGACCGCGACGCCGACGAGAAGCGGCAGGGCGGTGCCGTTGAAGGCAAGCCCCACAGGGATCGCAAGCAGCACCGAACCCACGGTTGCGAGGGACGAGATGACCGATGCGGCAAGGCCCGCGATATGGCCGACGGGCTCCATCGCCAGCGCGTTCAGGTTGCCCATGGTCAGGCCCATCATCGCGAAAAGGCCGATGCACCAGACGAGTTGTACCGCAAAGGCCACATCGCCGCTCATTGTGCCGGAGCCGAGAAGTGCAAGGGTCAGGAGCGTCAGCACAAGTTGGGCGACATAGGTGCCGCGCACGACCCGGCGCATGCCCAGGCTCATCACGATCCGGCTGTTCAGGATGCTGCCCGACATCGAGGCGACGGCGATCAGGGCGAACCAGAGGGGGAAGGTTTCGGCGCGGTCGTGCACGACCTCGAAGATCGGCTGGATCGAGGAGAGCGTGGCGAAGAGTGCGGCGAGGGTGAGCGCCTGGAGCAGCGTGGAGATGATGACGATGGGGTGGTGGCCGAGCTCTTTGATTGCGGCGAGGAGGTCTGCCGGGCGGAGGGAGCGGCGGCTGGTTACGGGCAGGGTTTCGGGCTGGCGGAGGCCGAGCCAGAGCATGGTGAGGCCGGAGAAGGCGATGTAGGCAAGGAAGATCGCGTGCCAGTCGGCAATGGCGATGATCCCCTGGCCCATGAGGGGCGCGATGGCGGGGACGGCGGTAAAGATCATCATCGCGAAGGACATGATCCGCGCCATCTCGCGCCCCTTGAAGAGGTCACGGATCATAGCGATCGACACGGTCCGCGGTCCGGCGGCGCCGATGCCCTGGATAACCCGGGCGGCAAGGAGCACCTCAAGCGTGGGGGCGAAGTAGCAGGCGAGCGCGGCCAGGGCATAGAGGCCGGAGCCGAGCATGATGATGCGCTTGCGCCCGAACCGGTCGGACAGGGGGCCTGCGAAGAGCGTGCCGATGCCCATGCCGAAGACGAAGCTGGTGACGACGAGCTGTGCGGCGTTCGGCGCATCGGGCGTGAGCGTGGCGGCGATGTCGGGCAGGGCGGGCAGCATCGCGTCGATGGATATGGCGATGGTGGCGAAGAGCATCGCCATCAGCGCCACGAATTCGACTTGCGAAACCGGCTTGTCCGCGTCGGTGGCGGTCAATTCAGCTTGCCTTCGGCCGGGGGCGTCAGTTCGGCGATGACCTGGCCCCAAAGCTCGGGCGGCTGGGCGCCGGAGACGACGTAGTGCTGGGCAATGAGAAAGGTCGGAACCGCGTTCACGCCCTTGTGCCGGGCGTCGGCGTCACGGGCGGCGATGTCTTCGGCATCGGCATCCGAGTGCAGAAGGCGCAGCGTGGCGGCGCGGTCCATGCCGGCTTCGCCGGCGATGTCGGCCAGGGTTTCCAGATCGCCGATGTCGCGCCCCTCCTCCCAATAGGCGCGCATGAGGCGGGTGACGACCTCGGACTGCATGCCTTCGATCCCGGCCCAGTGGATCAGGCGGTGCGCGTTCAGCGTGTTCGGCATGCGGGGGGCAAGGGCGGGGTCGAAGTCCAGCCCAGCGGCGCGGGCCACCTCGCGCAGACGGTCCATCATCGCGTCGACGCGGGCGGCACCGCCGAACTTCGCCTCGAGATAGGCGCGCTTGTCCGCACCTTCGGGCGGCAGGTCGGGGTTCAGCTGGAACGGGTGCCACTGGATGGCGAAGGGATGGCCGGGCTGGTCTGCCAGCGCCCGGTCGAGGTTCGCCTTGCCGATGTAGCACCACGGGCAGACCGGGTCGGAGAAGATGTCGAGGCGGATCGTGTGTGCGGTCATGGGACGGGTCTCTGGTAGAGGGCGGGCAGGGCGCGGCGGATGAGCTTGCCGGTCGCGGTGCGGGGCAGGGTGTCGAGGTGCTGGTAGTGCCTTGGCTGCTTCCAGCGGGCAAGGGCCTTCTCGGCGCATTGGCGCAGAACCGTCTCGTCGATCGCGCACGGACCTTCGTAGAAGAGCGCGAGGAGGGTGGTGTCGGGCGAGGGCCGGACCTCGACCGCCGCGCAGGCATGGAGGCCCGGCAGGTCGTGGAAGGCGGCCTCGACTTCGGTGGGCGAGACGCGGAAGCCGCCGGCGTTCAGGAGGTCGTCGCCGCGGCCTAGGTGGGTGATCGCACCATCGGGGGCCATGACGCCCATGTCGCCGGTGCGGAACCAGGGGCCCTGCGGTGCGGGTTCACCAAGGTAGCCGCGCATCAGGCCGGGGTCGCCGGTGCCAATGGCGATTTCCCCCACGGTCCCGCGGGGAACCGGCTGGTCGTCAAGGCCGAGGAGGGCCACGAAGCGGCCGTCCTGCACATGGCCGACTGTTCCGGACGGAGCGGGGCGGGCGGGCGATCCGGAGAGGTAGGTAGAGACCTCGGTCATCCCGAGCGCCTCGTGGACCAGCGTTCCGGTGGCTGCCGTCCAGGCTGTGCGGACACTGTCGGGCATGGCTTCACCGGCCGAAAGCGCGTGGCGGAGGGTGGGGAGCGGCGGCATGGGATGGCGCAGCATCTGGCGGAAGACACCGGGGGCGGCGGCGAAGATCGTTGCTTCGGAGCGGGCGAGAAGGCCTGGAAGCATCGCGGGTGCCGTGCCCGGGGCCGGGACAAGGGCGGTCGCCCCGAGCGTCCAAGGGTCGAGCAGTCCGGTGCCGAGCGTATAGGTCCAGTTCATCGCCCCGGCGTGGAGAAGGCGGTCGGTGGTGGTCAGCCCTTCCCAGCCCTGGTGCATTGCGGCGCGGGCGAGGATCGCGCGGTGGGCATGGGAAACGGCCATGGGACGGCCCGAAGTGCCGGAGGTGAAGATCACATAGGCTTCGGCATGCGGGCCGGTCAGGACGGGGTTCCGTGGCGGCAGGGTTTCCCACAGGGCCAGATCCGGCGGCAGGACGGGCGCAGGCCCCTCGGGCAGGGGCAGGCCGGGGTCGGCCAGGATCAGGCGCGGGGTGACGAGGGCGGCAAGGCGGGTGATCTCGGCCTGGGTCAGGGCAGAGGAGGTCGGGACGGGAACAAGGCCGGCAGCGATGGCCCCGAGAAAGGCGATGGGAAAGGCCGGGCCGTTCGCGAGCCGCAGGAGGATACGGTCGCCGGGCGCAAGGTCCTTCGCGGCGAAGTCGGCCGCGCAACCGAGGACAAGGGCGCGAAGGCGCGCGTGGCTGAAGACCTCGTCCCCGGCGGAGTGGAGGATGACCAATGCCGGGAGGTCGTCGCGCGCCTTGCCCCCTGCAAGCACATGAGCCGCAAGGTTGAACACGGCTGGCAGCGCCGGATGGGGCCTGGTATCGACGACGGAAAGCATGGTCCTTGCGTCGCACGGGGAGCGCCACAGTTGCAAGCCTGCGGCGGCTGGACTATCCGGATCCGATGCAGCCGACCGATCCGAAATCGCTGATCCGTGTCGCCCGCGAGTCGGGCGGCGAGGCGCATGTGGAGCCGGTGAACCTTGGCGAACGGGTGCGCGAGTTGCGCCGGTCGCGCGGCTGGACGCTGGAAGAGGCCGCCACGCGGGCAGGCCTTGCGCGGTCGACGCTTTCCAAGATCGAGAACGGGCAGATGAGCCCGACCTTCGATGCAGTGAAGAAGCTGGCGCAGGGGCTGGCGATTTCGGTGCCGCAGCTGTTCACACCGCCATCGCGGGCGCAGGTCAACGGGCGCATGGCGGTGACAAAGTCGGGCGCGGGGCTGGCGCAGGCGACGGCGACCTATGAGCACGAGCTTCTGGCGGCGCATCTGACGAAAAAGCAGATGCTGCCCTACCGCGCGACGATCCGGGCGCGCGACTTCGCGGAGTTCGACGGCTGGGTCCGGCACGACGGCGAGGAGTTCCTGTACGTCCTGACCGGCGTGATCCGGCTTTTTACCGAGTTCTATGAGCCCGTCGACCTGCGCCGGGGCGACAGCGCCTATTACGACGCCAGCATGGGCCACAACGTGATCAGCCTGTCGGACGAGGACGCGACGATCCTTTGGGTCACCTCGCTGGTGTGACCGTCGGCATCGGATCGCCCAAACGAGCATCCCCGAAGCCACAGGCAATCAGGGGACAAGCTGGCCGCCTAGAACATCCCGGCGACGGTGTCGGCACCGGCAGTGATGTCTTCGCCCACGCCGCCGATGGTGTTGCAGGCCGAAAGCGCCAGTAGCATGGCCCCCAGAAGTGCAAGTTTCCGCATGTATCTACCCGTAGTTTGCTGCCCGGCGGTCATTCTTCGTACCACCACAGGGCGGGAAGATACGAATTTCCCCAGTCCCCGTAAAGCTGCACCGTTTCCGGCTGCTTCAGCGCCTTGTCATGGACGATCAGGTTCCGGTCGGCGAACCAGAAGGGCACGACGTAGCGTCCGGCGGTGAGAAGCCGGTCGAGCGCCTGGGCGGCGGTGGCGGCGTCCTCTTTCGTGCGGGCGGCGAGCATCGCGGCGATGGTCGCGTCGATGGCGGGCGACTTGACCCCCATCCAGTTGCGCGACCCTTCGGTATCGGCGGCGGAGGATGACCAGTAGAGGTTCTGCTCGTTCCCCGGGCTGAGCGACATGGTGCGGATCATGTAGGTCATGTCGAAGTCGAACGCGTCGGTCCGGGTCTTCATCTGTGCGGAATCAAGCATGGTGACGGTCGCGCTGATCCCTGCATTCTGGAGCGCCTCGATATAGATCGCGGCGATGCTCGCGGCCTCGTCCTGGCCGATGGTCAGGAGGATCTCGAAGGTGAAAGGCGTACCCTCGGCGTTTTTCAGGACGCCGTCATCGCCCACGATCCAGCCGGCCTCTTCCAGAAGCGCCATCGCGCGGCGGAGGCCGGCGCGGTTCTGCGGCGTGCCGTCGCTTTGCGGCAGGGCGTAGCCTTCCAGCGTGCCGGGCAGAAGGTCGGCCTTGAAGGGCTCCAGGAGGGCAAGAACCGCGCCCTCGGCCGGGGCGCCTGGCTGCATGGAGAACGGGCTGTTCGAGAAGTACGAGGTGATGCGCGGCGCAACGCCGCCGGTCACGGTCTGGTTGACGAAGTCGAAGTTGAAAAGCTCGATCATCGCCTCGCGCACGCGCCAGTCCTGAAACTGCGGTTTCCTTGTATTCATCACGAAGCCGATGATTCCCGAGGGGCGCTGGTGCGGGACCTCGAGCTTAACCATGTCGCCCGAGGAGATGGCGGGGAAGTCGTAGCGGCTGGCCCATTTCGCAAGGTTGTCTTCGCGGTAGGCCGTGATACCGCCGGACTTGACCGACTCGAACACTGCGACCGGATTGGCGAAGTAGTCGTAGCGAATGGTGTCGAAGTTCCATTGTCCACGGTTTACGGGCAAATCCTTGCCCCACCAGTCGGGATTGCGGCGATAGGTGATGCTGACACCGGGATCGACCGTGTCGATGACGTAGGGACCCGAGCCGGTCAGCTTGTCGAGGGTCGTCGCCTCGAAATCCTTCCCCTCGAAATCCGCCTTCCGCAGGATCGGACGCAGGCCAAGGATCAGCGGCAGTTCACGGTCTTCGGTGTTGAAGGTAAAGCGCACGCCGCGTTCCCCCACGGCTTCTGCGGTTGCAACCTTCTTCCACGCCCCAAGGAAGCGCGGGTTGCCGATGGTGCCGAGCGTCTCGAAGGACCAGAGCACATCCTCGACCGTCACGGGGCTGCCGTCCGAGAATCGGGCGCCTTCGCGCAGGGTGAATTCGACGAAAGTGCGGGCATCATCCGTCTCAATCGATTCGGCGAGAAGGCCGTAGAGGGTGAAGGGTTCGTTGAAGCTGCGGGCCATCAGCGTCTCGAAGGTCAGGGGGCTGATGCCTTCTGCCGGACTGCCTGCGGTGATGAAGGGATTGAGCGAGTCGAAGCTGCCGTTGACCGCCATGGTCAGGCTGCCGCCCTTGGGCGCATCGGGGTTCGCCTGCGGGAAGGACACAAAATCCGGGGGCAGTTCAGGCTGGCCATACATAGCTATGCCATGCTGCGGCTCGGCCTGAGCCTGAAAGGCGACAAGGGCAAGCGCGAAGGGCAAGCCAAGACGGCGAAGGGTCGTTGTGACAGCACGCATCATTGCGGAGGTTTCCTGTCCTGAGATGTTGTTCCTTGCCCTGACCCTAAGCCCGTCATGAAGGCAATTCAAACTTTTAGCTTGGCCATCGGCGGCGAGAGGATTATATAAGACTTACTGCTCGATAGGTTTCTTGCCTGTATGAAACCTGCCTCAAAGACTTAACGCCCGCCTCGTGCGGGCGTTTTTTTCTTTGGCCCTATCGCCCGTCGGCTTCTGCTTTCCCTCGGCGCTTTCGCGTGCCATCCTTTCGCAGGTGCAGCATGGAGGGGCGGGCATGACACTTGCGGGAAAGCGCGCGGTCATCACGGGATCGAATTCGGGAATCGGGCTGGGTGTGGCCGAGGCGCTGGCGGCGGCGGGGGCGGATGTTGTCCTGAACAGCTTCACCGACCGGCCCGAGGATCACGCGCTGGCGGCCGATCTTGGCGCGCGCCACGGGGTCACGGCGCGCTACATCGCGGCAGACATGTCGAAGGGGACGGAGTGCCGGGCACTGATCGAAAAGGCGGGCGGTTGTGACATCCTGGTGAACAATGCGGGGATCCAGTTCGTTTCGCCGGTGGAGGAGTTTCCGGTCGAGAAATGGGATGCGATCATCGCGATCAACCTGTCGTCGGCCTTTCACACCATCGCGGCGGCGCTGCCCGGCATGCGGGCCAAGGGGTGGGGGCGGATCGTCGATATCGCCTCGGCCCACGGCCTGACGGCCAGTCCGTACAAGAGCGCCTATGTCGCCTCGAAACATGCGGTCGTTGGCCTGACGAAGACGATTGCGCTGGAAACGGCGGGGCAGGGGATCACCTGCAACGCGATCTGCCCGGGCTATGTGCTGACTCCGCTGGTCGAGGCGCAGATTCCCGACCAGATGAAGGCCCACAAGATGGACCGCGAGACGGTGATCCGCGAGGTGATGCTTCTCCGCCAGCCCAGCCGCCAGTTCGCGACCGTTGATCAGGTCGGCGGGACGACGGTGTTCCTGTGCAGCCCGGCAGCGGACCAGATCACCGGCACGACGATCTCGGTCGATGGCGGCTGGACCGCGCTTTAGGGTGCCTCGTAGCCCTTCGGCAGCGGGTAGACGAGGCCGCCCGAGACGATCAGCTTGGCGGCGTCGTCGACGCCCATGTCCATGATGATCAGGTCCTTCGTCGGGACGAAAAGCAGCATGCCGCTGGTGAACGGTGTGAGGCCCACGAAGACCGCCGACATGTCCGGCCCCATCAGGGCCAGACGCTCGGCCAGTTCGCCCTTCGGCCGGGTGGAGAGGAACCCCAGCGCCCAGCTGCCCGGACGCGGAAACTCGACCAGGACCACCTTGTCGAAGCTCTTTTCCTTCTTGTTGAAGAAGGTTTCCGCGACCTGCTTGATCGCGCCATAGACCGACCGGACGACGGGCATCCTGTCAACCAGCATCTCGCCCTGGCGGATCACGGTGCGTCCGATCAGGCCCTTGGCCAGCCAGCCGATGATGATGGTGAAGAAGAGGAAGACCAGCACGCCCACGCCGCGGACGGGGAATTCGTATTCGGGCCCGAACCAGCGCCCGATCAGCGCGTCAGGCTGATAAGACGCGGGGATCAGCGGCAGGATCCAGCCGTCGAGCCAGCCGATGAAGGCCCAGACAATGTAGATCGTCAGCCCGATGGGCAGCACGACGACGAGGCCGGTCAGGAAACTGGCGCGCAGCCCGCCTAGAAAGCCGCGGCGGTGGGGGTGGTGCGGATCGGTCACGTGTTCGGTGTCCCTTCGTCGGGCACCTTATGGGGACGCAGACCAGGAACGCAATGGCGGCAAGCGCCGGACACGCGGATTTCAGGCCCCCCTGCTTGCAATCAGAGCGCGCGCGATATCGGCCGCAAGGCGTGCATTCGACAGAACGAGCGCGATATTGGCGGCAAGAGACCTGCCCGCCGTCGCCTCGAAGATGCGTTGCAGAAGAAAGGGCGTGACGGCTTTTGCGGCGATCCCCTTCGCCTCGGCCTCGGCCAGCGCGGCCTCGATGTGGGGCATGATCTCGGCCCGCGGGATCTCGGCCACGGCGGGGATCGGATTGGCGACGAGTTGCCCGCCCGGCAGGCCCAGCCGGGCGCGCATCCGGTGGGCGGCGGCGATCATTTCCGCGTTGTCCATGCGCAGGGGCGCGCGCAGGCCAGAGGAACGCGACCAGAAGGCGGGGAAGTCGTCCTGACCGTAGGCAATGACCGGGACGCCGAGGGTTTCGAGGTATTCCAGCGTCTTCGGCAGGTCGAGGATCGCCTTCGCCCCCGCTGCAACAACGGTGACCGGGGTTTCGGCCAGTTCGCGCAGATCGGCCGATATGTCGAAGCTGTGTTCGGCCCCCCGGTGCACGCCGCCAATCCCGCCGGTGGCGAAGACCTCGATACCGCCGAGGCGGGCGCAGATCATCGTCGCGGCGACGGTGGTCGCCCCGGTCCCGCCGCTGGCGAGGCAGGCGGCAAGGTCGGCGCGGGAAAGCTTTGCGACATTCTTCGCCTGACCAAGCGCCTGAAGCTGCGTCTCGGTCAGGCCGATGTGGATGTGGTGGTCGAGGATCGCGATCGTCGCGGGCACCGAGCCATGGGCCCGCACCTCGGCCTCTACCCGCCGGGCCGTTTCCACATTCTGCGGGAATGGCATGCCGTGGGTAATGATTGTGCTTTCAAGTGCTACAATCGCGGCCCCGTCGGCGCGCGCCTTTTCCACCTCGGGCGAAAGGACAAGGGGAAGCGTCATGAGCCGATGTCTCCTGAAACATAGGTCGCGGCAGCGCGCAGGGCGGCGTCGAGGGCGGATTGCCGGGCGGCGCCGCCGCGTTCGGCCACAAGGTGCGCAGCCATGAAGGTATCGCCCGCACCGGTGACGCGGGTCACCAGGACCTGCGGCGGCTGGCCCGCGATCACGCCCGCGCCCGCCGTGCCCTCGGCCGCAGGCCGGCCGCCGTCGGTCACGAGCACACGGTGGGCTCCGCGCGAAAGAAGCGCTTCAGCGGCCGCGGCGGCGCTGGTGTGGTCGGTGCGGGCGAGGATGTTCGCCTCTTCGAGGTTGACGTAAAGCGTGGCCGAGGGATGCGACAAGAGCGGCAGCAGCCGACCGGCCTTGCCCGGAGAGGCGGGAGCGACGCGCAGGTCGGACCGGGCGAAGAGGGGCGAGGCCGCGATCTCGGCCAGAAGCGCCTCGGTCAGGTTGCCGTCCAGCGCGATCGGTCCGGGCCAGGGCGAAGCGGCCGAGCCGAGTGCTCCGTCGCCAAGCGGGCGCAGGATCTTGTCGCCTGCGGCCTCCAGCGAATGGGCGTCGGCGATGGCGGCGATCAGGCCGTTCGCACCCTCGATGGCCATGTAACGGTCGGTTGGCAGGTCTTCGGACCGGTAGACATGGGCCGTCACAAGACCGAGGCGGTCACAGGCGGCCACAAGTTCATCCCCTTCCGCATCGCGGCCGATCGCGGTGAGGAGGGCCGGGGTCATCCCGAAGCGGCGCAGAGTCATGGCGATGTTCATCGCCACCCCGCCCGGCAGGCGGGTGATCCGGCCGGGCACATCAGACCCCAGCCGCATCGCGGTGGGCGAGCGACCGATGATGTCCCACAGGACCGAACCGATGCAGAGGATGTCTGGCGTCATGGCCGCCTTCTGGCCGAAGCGCCGCCCCCGCGCAAGGGTTCAGCGCTTGCGGAACCCGCTGCCGTAGCCGCCTTCGCGCCCGCTGGGGAAGCTTCCTTCGGCGAGGTAGCGGTCATGGCAGCGTTGCAGCGCCTTGCGGTCCAGCGTCACGCCAAGGCCGGGGCCGGACGGAACCTGCGTGACGCCGTTTTCCAGCGCAAAGGGGCCGCCGTCGATGACATCGTCGGCATACCAGTGAAATAGGGTCTGGCTGGCCCCCCGGACATGGTCCAGCGCCGCGGAAAGCTGGAGGTAAGCGGCCGAGGCGATTCCGGTTTCGCCCGAGTGGAAGCGGAAGCCTACCCCCATCGCCTCGCAGGCGCGGATGAAATCGCGGGTGCGGGCAATGCCGCCGTGTTCGTTGATGTTGGTCACGATCGCGTCGGGACAGCGCAGCGCGGCGGCCTTGGGCAGGTCGATGGCATGGGCCGAGAAGGACATCGGGAAATGCCTGCGAAGATCGGCCATTTCCTCGTAGGTCTCGCAGGGTTCCTCGAACCAGCTGATGTCGAAGGGGGCCAGCCGGGTCAGCGCCTCGCGCGCGGTGGGCACGGTCCAGCCGCCGTTTGCGTCGAGTTGCAGCGGGCGGTCGCCGATTGCAGCACGCACCTCGCGCACCATCTGCACTTCCTCGGCCAGCGAGACGGTGCCGACCTTGCCTTCGAAGATCGTCGATCCGTGCTCCTCGATCATTTTCGCGCAGTAGCGGGCGACGTCCTTGGGCGTGCTTTCGCCGGGGTCGAAGCCCGGGAAACGATAGCTGAAATACTCGGTCAGCGCGATCTCGGTCCGGACCGCACCGCCAAGCAGGAGGTGCAGGGGAACCCCCTCGGTCTTGCCCCGCGCGTCCCACATCGCCATCTCGATCCCGCCGAAGATGCGGCAGGCGGAAGTGACATTTCCCCAGGGCGTATAGCGCATGGCCGGCACCAGCCGCGCCTCGGCGGTGGCGATGTCACGGAGGTCGAGACCGATCAGCCTTTCGCCGGCAGCGACCACTTCGGTCGCGCGGTCACCGTCGGCGCATTCGCCAAGGCCTATGACGCCATCCTCGGTCTCAAGCTCGATCACCGTCTTGGTCAGGGACGCGATGGAGCCGTAGCTGAACCGGTAGGGCGCGCGGAAGGGGATGTTTACCGGCAAGGCGGTAATGGAGCGGATGCGCATGGGTGCCTCTTTTCCGGTGGCACGATGGCCGGGACAGGGGGCGGGTGCTGGCCAAATTGCGACCGCAAGCAGAGTTTTCCGCCGCGATGTCGAATCCCGTGCCCCGGGTGCGTCCTTGAGGTGAAGGCAATCCGCCTTCGTTTCAGCAAAGGAAGTGACCCATGCGCCCGATCGTTCTTTCCATTCTGGCTGGCCTCGCCCTTGCCGGACCTGCCACCGCCGACCCCCTGCCGGCAGAAGCGCTCGCCGCGCTGTCCGGCACCTTCGTCAGCCCGAAGGCCGAGGAGTGGTATGGCGGCTTCGGCACCCGCGAGTTCGTCTTTGCGAATGGCCAGTGGCAGCTCATCTTCACCCACGCGCTCGACCCCGACATGACCATGCGCACCTTCCAGTTCCGCACCGGCGGCGATTACCGGGTGGGCGAGCCCGGGCCGGAGGGAAGCTTCGCCACCGATTTCGACGAGGACTGGAAGCGCGTGACGCTGTTCCTGACCGACCCGGCAATGATCGCGGCCTTCGGAATGGCCGAGTGCAACCTGGTGCCGAACCTCGAGGCCGACATTTCCGAAACGGGCTGCGCCAGCTGGCGCCCGGTGACCGAATGCGGCACCGACCACGATCTTCTCAAGGTCGAGGGCGATGCGATGTACTTCGGGGTCCGTCCGGCCGACAATGACATGTGCACGCCCGAAAAGCGGCCGACCGCGCTTTTGCCGGCTGTGCTGCGCCGCTAGGGCAGGGCCGCAGCCCGCGGTGGCATGCTTCGGGCCGCGGCTTTTCCGGCAGGGGGTGGACAGCCCCCTGAAACTGCACTAAAGGGGCGCCACTTCACAGGTGTCGCTGGGGCTGTTGCGGGGAGAAATCCCGTGCGGTCCACCGGTTGCCTCCATCCGGGGGTGAAGACGGCGGCTCCGAGGTTCAAACCGGAAAAGGAAAAGGCATGGCTCTTCCCGAGTTCTCCATGCGTCAGCTTCTGGAAGCTGGCGTTCACTACGGCCACCAGACCGCCCGCTGGAACCCCAAGATGGGCGAGTATATCTACGGTGACCGCAACGGCATCCACATCATCGACCTGACGCAGACCGTTCCGCTTCTGGACCAGGCGCTCAAGGTCGTGCGCGACACCGTCGCCAAGGGCGGCCGCATCCTCTTTGTCGGCACCAAGCGCCAGGCCCAGAAGCCCGTCGCCGAAGCCGCGGAAAAGTGCGCCCAGTACTACATGAACCACCGCTGGCTGGGTGGCACGCTGACCAACTGGAAGACCATCTCGGCTTCGATCCAGCGCCTGAAGCACCTCGATGAGGTCCTGGGCGCCGGCGCCGAGGGTTTGACCAAGAAGGAGCGCCTCGGCATGGAGCGTGACCAGGCCAAGCTGCAGGCCTCGCTTGGCGGGATCCGCGAAATGGGCGGCACCCCGGACCTGATCTTCATCATCGACGTGGGCAAGGAAGACCTCGCCGTTCTGGAAGCCAACAAGCTTGGCATTCCGGTCGTGGCGGTGGTCGACACCAACTGCTCGCCGAAGGGCGTGACCCACGTGATCCCGGGCAACGACGACGCGGCCCGCGCCATCGCGCTTTACTGCGACCTCATCGCCCGCGCGGCGCTGGACGGCATGTCGGCCCAGATGGGTGCGGCGGGTGTCGACCTTGGCGCGCTGGAAGCGGCCCCGGAGGAAGAAGCGGTCGCCGAAGCCGAGGCCTGAGGCCCGGACTGTCACCAGACTTTCACCCGGCGGGCCTATCCCGCCGGGCCATCTATTCCAAGGAGAGAGACATGACTGTCACCGCCCAGATGGTGAAGGAACTGCGCGAATCGACCGGCGCAGGCATGATGGATGCGAAGAAGGCGCTGACCGAGACCAACGGCGACATGGAAGCCGCCGTTGACTGGCTGCGCACCAAGGGCCTTGCCAAGGCCGCCAAGAAGGCTGACCGCGTTGCCGCCGAGGGCCTGATCGGCGTGGCCGTGACCAACGGCAAAGGCGTTGCGGTCGAGATCAACTCGGAAACCGACTTCGTCGCCAAGAACGCCGATTTCCAGGCGCTGGTGCGCGATGTGGCCAACGTGGCCCTGACCACGGGCGACTCGGTCGAGGTGGTGAAGGCCGCGCATCTGAACGGCAAGACCGTCGAGACGGTGCTTCAGGAAGCGATCAGCCGGATCGGCGAGAACATGACGCTGCGCCGCCTGCATGTGCTGGAAGGCGACACCGTGGTCTCTTACGTCCACAACGCCGCGGCTGACGGCATGGGCAAGATCGGCGTCCTCGTCGCGCTGAAAGGCCCCGCGGACAAGGCGCAGGCGATCGGCAAGCAGTTCGCGATGCACATTGCCGCAACCTCGCCCTTGTCGCTGTCGGAAGCCACCCTTGACCCTGTGGTGCTGGAGCGTGAGCTTGCGGTGCAGACCGCCAAGGCGCTGGAAGAGAACGCATCCTCGGCCAAGCCGAAGCCCGATGCGGTGATCCATAACAACATCATCCCGGGCCGGATGAAGCGCTTCCTTGCGGAGAACACGCTGCTCGGCCAGGCCTTCGTCATCAACCCCGACCTGACGGTCGAGGCGGCGGCGAAGGAAGCCGGGGTCGAGATCACCGGCTACGCCCGCGTCGCGGTGGGCGAAGGCATTGAGAAGAAATCCGAGGATTTCGCCGCCGAAGTCGCCAAGGCGCTTCAGGGCTGATCCAACGGGACGAGGGCAGGGGGCCGGTGCGAGGGATCGCGCCGGCCCTTTCCTTTCAGGGGAACGGTGACATGCAAGTCGGCCCCGCCCGAAGGTCAGCTGCTCCGGATCCGAAGCCTTGGGCCGAGATGCGCGACAAGCCCGGGAAGAGCGCGGAAATCATCGAAGACGACCTTCGGCTGCAACGCCTCGACCGGGGTTTTCCGGTAGCCTTGCGTGTAAAGCGCAAGGGGAACGCCTGCCGCATGGGCCGTTTCCGCATCAACCTCGCTGTCCCCGACGAAGAGGGACGGGCCGGCATTCAGCGCGTGCAGCGCCGCCAGAAGCGGGGCAGGGTCGGGCTTTCGGGTCGCAAGGCTGTCACCGCCGATCACCACGGGAAAATGGCCATCAAGGCCGAAGTGGCGCAGAACGGCGCGGGCAGGGCCCTCAGGCTTGTTGGTGCAGACCGCCATCGGGTGTCCGGCACCGGAGAGTTCCCTCAACACCTCTGCCACGCTGGGATAAAGCGTCGTCAGATCAAAGGCTTCCTCGTAGATCTTCACGAAGTCGGAAACGAGGTCCGTATGCAATGACCCCGATCCCGCGTGACCTTGCGCCTGCAAGAGACGGTCCACCAGCACGCCCACGCCGTTGCCGATGGCATTGCGCACGGTCTCGAAGGCCATGGGCTGCAACCCCTTGGCGGCAAAGACCTGGTTCGCAACGGCATGGATCTCGGGCGCGGAATCGATCAGCGTGCCGTCAAGATCGAAGACCAGCGCGATGGTGTCAGCCACGGGCGGCCTCGGCCGCGGCGCGGATCGCCCGGATGTTCTCGCCATAGGCCTTGGGTGCAGTCGCCGAGCCGCCCTTGAAGACGGCGGATCCGGCCACCAGCACATCCGCTCCGGCCTTGGCGACCAGGGGCGCCGTCGCCACCGTGACACCGCCATCAACCTCGATGCTGACCGGGCGGTCGCCGATCATCTCGCGCAGGCGCGCGATCTTTGCGACCTGGCCATGTAGAAAGCTTTGTCCGCCAAAGCCGGGATTGACCGTCATCACGCAGACAAGGTCCACCATGTCCAGAAGATCGCCCACGGCCTCGGCATGGGTGCCGGGGTTCACCGCGACGCCGACCTTTTTTCCAAGCGAACGAATGGCTTGCAGCGTGCGGTGAATGTGCGGCCCGGCCTCGACATGGGCGGTGATGACGTCGGCACCGGCCTGGGCAAAGGCCTCGAGGTAAGGATCGACCGGGGCGATCATCAGATGCACGTCCATCACACCCTTGATATGCGGACGCAAGGCCGCGCACATCGCCGGGCCGAAGGTCAGGTTCGGCACGAAATGGCCATCCATCACGTCGACATGCACCCAGTCCGCGCCTTCGGCTTCGATCGCGCGGCATTCGGCACCGAAGTTCGCGAAATCGGCGGCCAGGATCGACGGGGCGATCTTGATGGAATGGTTCGGCATGGGGCAGGCTCCAAAGGCTTGCGCGCCTCATATCCCGGCATTTGCGGGCTTTCCAGCACCCATTTGGTTACATAATACTGATTATGCGATAATCGGATCTGCTTGCGCGAGGCCCCTCCCGGCAGCCCGGCCCGAATGAAAAAGGCCCGGTAGCGGCGGACCGGGCCTCTTTTATCACGGTGAGCCAATCAGCCGACGAGTTCGAGACCCGAGAAGAAGAACGCGATCTCACGCGCGGCTGAGGCTTCGCTGTCCGACCCGTGGACCGAGTTTTCACCTTTGGAGAGCGCGAACTCCTTGCGGATTGTGCCGTCGGCAGCAGCGGCCGGATCGGTCGCGCCCATGACTTCGCGGTTCTTCAGGATCGCGCCTTCGCCTTCCAGGACCTGAACCACCACCGGCTCGGATGCCATGTAGGCAACCAGCTCGCCGTAGAAGCCACGCTCCTTGTGCTCGGCGTAGAAGGCGCCGGCCTGGGCCGTGGTCAGATGAATGCGCTTCGAGGCGACGACACGCAGGCCGGCCTCTTCGAACTTGGCAACGATCTTGCCGGTCAGGTTGCGCTTGGTCGCGTCGGGTTTGATGATCGACAGGGTACGTTCGATGGCCATCGGGCTCTCCATGGATGTGCGGCGCTTCCGCCGGAATGGGACGCGCGGCTGCTAGCACGCCCTGCCCGCGATGAAAAGGTCCTCCCGGCATTGACGAAACCCGCATGATGAGGCACTGGCCTGCCCATGCTGAAGATCGAGGACATCACCTACAACGTCGAAGGCCGCCCGCTGTTTGAAGGCGCGAGCGCCACGATTCCCACGGGCCACAAGGTTGGCCTCGTGGGCCGCAACGGCGCCGGAAAGACCACGCTTTTCAGGCTGATACGCGGCGAGCTTGCACTGGAGGGTGGTGCCATCACCCTGCCCCAGCGCGCCCGGATCGGTGGCGTCGCGCAAGAGGTTCCGTCCTCGGACACCTCGCTTCTCGATACCGTCCTTGCAGCCGATACCGAACGTGCGTCGCTGATGGCCGAGGCGGAAACCGCCCATGACGCGCACCGGATCACCGAGATTCAGGCCCGCCTTGCCGATATCGACGCATGGTCGGCCGAAGGCCGGGCTTCCAGCATTCTCAAGGGCTTGGGCTTCGACGCTGACCAGCAGCAAATGCCCTGCAGCGCGTTTTCGGGCGGCTGGCGGATGCGTGTGGCCCTTGCCGGCGTCCTCTTCACGCAGCCTGACTACCTCCTCCTTGACGAACCGACCAACTACCTTGATCTTGAAGGCGCGCTCTGGCTGGAATCCTACCTCCAGAAGTATCCCCACACCGTCCTAATCATCTCTCACGACCGCGGGCTTCTGAACCGTGCGGTCCAGGGCATCCTGCATCTGGACAACCGCAAGCTCACCTACTGGCAAGGCGGCTATGACCAGTTCGCCCGCCAGATGGCCGAACGCCGCGCCGTCCTGCAGGCCGAGGCGAAGAAGGTCGAGGCGCGGCGGGCGCATCTGCAAAGCTTCGTGGATCGCTTCAAGGCCAAGGCGTCCAAGGCCGTCCAGGCGCAGTCCCGCGTGAAGATGCTGGAAAAGCTGACCCCGATCACCGCGCCCGAGGATGCCAAGAAGGTGGTCTTCACCTTCCCTGCGCCTGAGGAGCTTGCGCCTCCGATCATCAACCTTGACGGCGCTGCCGTGGGCTACGGCGGCCCGCCGGTCCTGAAACGGCTTAACCTGCGCATCGACCAGGACGACCGGATCGCGCTTCTTGGCAAGAACGGCGAAGGAAAGTCTACGCTTTCCAAGCTCCTGGCCGGTAAACTTCAACCATCCGAAGGACGGCTGGCCCGGTCATCCAAGCTGAGGATCGGCTACTTCGCCCAGCATCAGGTGGACGAGCTTCACCTCGACGAAACGCCACTCCAGCACATCATGCGCCTCCGCCCCGCCGAGGGGCAGCCGAAACTCCGCGCTCGCCTTGCCGGGTTCGGGCTGATGGCGGACCAGGCCGACACCGTGGTGGCGCGGCTGTCCGGCGGGCAGAAAGCGCGGCTGTCGCTGCTTCTGGCGACAATCGACGCGCCGCATCTTCTGATCCTTGACGAACCCACCAACCACCTCGACATCGAAAGCCGCGAGGCGCTGGTGGATGCTCTGACCGAATACCCCGGCGCGGTGATCCTCGTCAGCCACGACATGCATCTTCTGGGCCTCGTCGCCGACCGGCTGTGGCTGGTGAAGGGCGGCGCGGTGACGCCCTTCACCCAGGACCTCGAGGCCTATCGCGCCCAGCTTCTCGCTGGCGACGATGAGGTGAAGGCCGCCGAGAAACCGGTCGAGAAGAAGGTCAAGGCCAGCCGGGACGAGATACTGGCCCTGAAGGCCGAGGTCCGGAAATGCGAGGAACGGCTCGCCAAGCTGAACGAGATGCGGGACAAGCTGGCCACGAAGCTCGCCGATCCCTCGCTTTACGAGGACGCCCGCAAGGGTGAGCTTCAGACCTGGAACGGCAAATATGCCGAGGTGATGGAGGCCCTAGACCGGGCCGAGGCCCTCTGGCTGACCGCGCAGGAGCGGCTCGAGACGGCCGCAGCCTGACCGGGCCGTACGCGCGCCGAGGCTTTCCTTCGCATCATTCTTCGTCCACAAATATCCCGGGGGTCCGGGGGCTGGCCCCCGGTCCGCGCGTTCCGTCCCCGCAATCGTCGGGGGTTATGCCCCGCCCCTGCCCCGAGGCCGGCATGCCCGAGACCGCCTTTCTGATCACCACCTTCGCCACGCTTTTCGTGGTGATCGACCCGCCGGGCCTTGTCCCCCTCTTCATCGCCCTGACCCGCGGCATGAGCCCCGAAAAGCGGCGGGCGATGGCGCAGCGGGCCTGTGTGATTGCGGGCATTCTTCTGTTGCTCTTCGGTCTCGCGGGGGAGGCGATCCTGTCGTTCATCGGCATCTCGATGCCCGCCTTCCGGATTGCGGGCGGAATCCTCTTGTTCCTGACCGCGCTCGACATGCTTTTCGAACGCCGGACCCAGCGGCGCGAGGGGCAGCATGCCGACCCTGACCATGACCCTTCGGTCTTCCCCCTGGCGACCCCGCTGATTGCCGGGCCGGGGGCGATTGCCTCGGTCATCCTTCTGGTCGGGCAGGCCGGGCCGACCTGGGCCGGGACCCTTTCGGTCCTGGCCCTGATGCTTCTGATGATCTTCGTGACCTTCCTCTTCCTCCTCGCCTCGCCGCCCCTGGAACGGATGCTGGGGCGGACCGGGACGATTGTGATCACTCGGCTTCTGGGCATGCTCCTTGCCGCCCTCTCGGTTCAGTTCGTGATCGACGGGGTGCGCGGGACGGGGTTGATCGGCTGATCTTTCCGACGGGCCGGATCGCCCCCATATGACGTCCAAAGCGGAGGCGTGCATGGACGGCGAAACCCTGGCCCGGGTGGGCTATCTGTCGATCATCCTGGTCGCGCTGGCGGGCTGGGTTCTGGTCGAGTTCCGCCAGCGGATGGGTCAGGCCCTGCGGATGGGGCTGGCCTGGGGGCTGATCTTCCTGGGCATGGTCGCGGGCTATGGCCTTTGGGCGGACATCCGGCGGGACGTCCTGCCGGTCCAGACGATCACGGCGGGCGAGGTCGTGGTGCCGCGGTCGGCGGACGGGCATTACTACCTGACCCTCACGATCAACGGGACGGAAGTTCCCTTCATGGTCGATACCGGGGCCTCGGGGATGGTCCTGAGCCTGGAGGATGCCGAGCGGCTGGGCATGGACCGGGAGAGCCTGCGGTTCCTGGGCGAGGCGCGCACCGCGAACGGGACCGTGCGGACGGCGATGGTCACGCTGCCGGTCGTGGAACTCGGTCCCTTCCGGAACGAGGATTTCCGGGCCTTTGTGAACGAAGGCGAGATGGATGGCTCGCTTCTTGGAATGGACTACCTCGGGCAGTTTCACCTGGAATTCCGGGGCGGAGAGCTGGTGCTGCGCAAGTGACCACAGTGGTCAAAACGGTATATCTTATGTAAATCAATAGCTTGCGTGTGGACGTTAACCGTTTCTTCACACCTTGTTCACGGCCGGGCTTTCCGCCTTCTTTTCCCACCGGCCCCCGTCTTCCGACCAGTATTGCGCCGGGTGTCCGGCGGCGGTCACCGTCTTCCAGAGCGCCCGCGCGGCCTGCACACGGTCGGTGTCGGTGCCATCGAAAAGGACCCAGATCCGTTCCATCGCGGCAATCTCGTCATCCTTTACCCCTGCCCCGTCGACCAGCGCCAGCACCCGGGCCTGGTTCACAGGCGACCCCAGCCCCATCAGGATCGGCTGATCGGCATCATGGGGGCCGCCCTCGATCCCGTGCGGCAGGAAGCCGTCATCGCCGGGCTTTAGCCAGAGGGCTGCGTCGAGCCTTTCCAGAGCCTCGGGGTCCGTCCCGCGCACCATCACGCGCCAGCCCTGCTGCAAGGCACGCGGGGCGATGTTCGCCAGCGTATCGGCTGCCGCCGATTGCGTGAGATGGTAGAACATCACCGTTCCCATCGGCTGGTCCCTCATTTCCCGCTCATCGCTTGTCTTCGACCGCTCTTCGCTGCCCGCCTGTCCCGGGTCTGGCGAGGACCGACGCGCAGCGAGGGAGGAGCCCTACCCTTCGAACTTGTCGCGGATCAGCCGGTCGAGCGACATGACGCCCCAGCCGGTCGCCCCCTTCGGTGCAAGGGCGGTTTCGGCCTTGACCGAAGCGGTCCCCGCGATGTCGAGGTGGCACCAGGGCATCCCCGGCTTGACGAAGCGCTGGAGGAACTGCGCAGCGGTAATCGACCCGCCATCGCGGCCACCCACGTTCATCATGTCGGCGATGCGCGACTTCAGCTTTTCGTCATAGGCCTCGCCCATCGGCATCCGCCAGGCGCCTTCACCTTCGGCCGCCGCCGCCTTGAGGAAGGCGTTGCAGAGGTCGTCATCGTTGGAGAAGACGCCAGTGTTTTCATGCCCGAGCGCGATGATGATCGCCCCCGTCAGGGTGGCAAGGTCGATCATGCCGGAAAGGTTGAAGCGTTCCTGTGCGTACCAGAAGACATCGGCGAGGACGAGCCGGCCTTCGGCATCGGTGTTGATGACCTCGATCGTGTCGCCCTTCATGGACTTGACCACGTCACCCGGGCGCTGCGCGCGGCCGTCGGGCATGTTTTCAACGAGACCCACGATCCCGACGACATTCGCCTTGGCCTTGCGCAGGGCGAGCGTTCGCATGACACCGGCCACGACGCCCGCGCCGCCCATGTCGCCGGTCATGTCCTCCATCCCCGCCGCGGGCTTGATCGAGATGCCGCCGGTGTCGAAGACCACGCCCTTGCCGATCAGGCCGAGATAGGGCGCATCTTTGGCGCCGCCGCGCCATTGCATCACCACGACCTTGGACGGGCTTTCGGACCCCTGCCCCACCCCGATCAAGGCGTTCATGCCCAGCTTGATGAGCTCCGGCTCTTCGAGAATCTCGACATGCAGGCCCAGTTCCTGCATGGCCGCCAGACGGGCGGCGAAATCGGTGGTGGTCAGGACGTTCGCCGGTTCATTGACCAGATCGCGGGTGAAGAACACGCCTTCGGCAACCGCTGCCATCGGGGCGGCGGCGGCAGCTATGGCCTCGGGGTTCGTCACGGCGAACTGGACCGGGCCGGGGGTGGGCTTTTCGCCGGACTTGTGGGTGTTGAAGTCATAGGCGCGCATCGCAAGGCCGAAGGCTATGTCGGCGGCGCGGGGATGGCCCTCGGCCAGGACAAGGGTGCCTGCCGGGCCGTGGCTGCGGGCGATGGTGGCGCCGGCCTTCCGGGCCTGGGCAAGTGCGGCCTTTCGCGGCAGGCGCAGGATCTGCACCGCTGGGGACTGAAGGCTGGCGGGCCAGGCAAGTTCCATCGCCTCGCCCGGTTTCAGCTTGCCGAAGGCTTCGGACCCGACTGCCCGCGAGAGAGCGCCCCGGGCCAGCCGGTCCAGCTTGCGAAAGCCGGGCGAGACCGGCGCGCCGCTGTCGGCGAGCACGGCAATGCGGTTGCCGGTGGTGGCAAGCGCCTCGAGGTCGAGGCTGACAAACTGGATGGGAAGAGGCTTCGGCATGACACCCTGCACGGCTGAAGGACGGGAAATGGCGAGGTAAGCGGCACCTTGCCGGACGCTACAATCCGGCCCTTGCAAAGGCCAGATATAAGTTTTCGCCGTCCGGGAATTCCGATAGGGTTTCCCCCACATCTTGTGGGGGCCCGATCAGGCGTGTCTAGATTCGACAGATACCTGCTGTCGCAACTGTTGCAGTTGTTCGGGTTCTTCTCGCTGGTTCTGGTGGCGGTCTACTGGGTCAACCGGGCGGTTGGCCTTTTCGACCAGCTGATCGGCGACGGCCAGTCGGCGCGGGTGTTCCTCGAGTTCTCGATCCTGACGCTGCCGAATGCGATCCGGCTGGTGCTGCCGATCTCGGCCTTTGCGGCGACGGTCTATGTCGTCAACCGGCTGATGCAGGAAAGCGAGCTTGTGGTGATGCAGGCGACGGGGTTTTCCGCCTTTCGCCTGGCGCGGCCGGTGCTTTACTTCGGCCTCGTGGTGATGACGATGCAGCTGGTGCTGACCAATGTCCTCGTCCCGGCAAGCCAGCGGATCCTGGACGAGCGCAGCGCCGAGATTTCGGAAAACATCACCGCCCGATTTCTGAACGCGGGCCAGTTCATGCATCCGGCCGCAGGTGTCACCCTTTACATCCGGGAGATCACCCCGACGGGCGAGTTGCTTGATCTGTTCATGGCGGACGAGCGCGGACCCCGGGAGCGGGTCATCCATACGGCGCGCCGGGCGTTTCTGGTGCGAGGCGAGAGCGCGCCGAAACTGGTGATGGTGGATGGTGCGACGCAGAACCTGTCGCGTGGCGACAACCGGATGGCGGTGACTCGGTTCTCGGACTTCACGATTGACCTTGGCGAGCTGATGGGCGGACGCGCGGGGGGCGGGGTTTCCCTGGATGCGCTGCCGAGCCGGGTGCTTCTGGCGGCGGATGCCGAAACGCAGGCCGCGACGGGGGCAAGTGCTGCGCAGTTGCTGGAAGAGGGGCATTCGCGGCTTGCAGCACCGCTTCTGGCGATTGCAGCGCCGCTTCTGGGATTTGCGGCACTGATGCTGGGCAGTTTCTCGCGCTTCGGGCTCTGGCGGCAGATGGGGGTGGCGATCGGGCTTCTGATCGCGGTGCAGCTGGTCTGGACCTGGGGTGGCAGCATTGCCTTGCGGTCGGCTGTGGCCTGGCCGGCGGTCTACCTGGCGCCGGTGCTTGGGGTCGTGGTGGCGGTGCTGCTGCTTTTCTGGTCGCAGCAGCCGCGGCGCCGGCGGGGTGTTCCGGCATGACCCTGGCCCGCTACATCGCGCTGCGGTTCCTTGGCCTTGTCGGGCGGGTGTTCCTGATCTTCTTCGGCATTCTCATGCTGGTCGACATGATCGAGCAGTTGCGGCGGTTTTCCGGTGAGGGGATCGGCATGGGCGGAGCGGCGGAACTGTCGCTGCTGAACGTGCCCGAGACGCTGTACCGCATCCTGCCGCTGATCGTCATCATGGCGGCTATCGCGATGTTCATCGGCCTTGCGCGGTCCTCGGAGCTGGTCGTGGTGCGGGCGGCGGGCCGGTCGGGGCTGCGGTTCCTGGTGACGCCGGTGGTGATGGCGCTGGCAGTGGGGGCGGTGACGATTGCGCTTTTCAACCCGCTCGTCGCCGCGACGTCCAAGGCCTATGCGGAACGGCGGGCGGACCTGTCGCAGGCGGGGGGATCGGTGCTGTCGGTGGCCGATACCGGGCTTTGGCTGCGGCAGGGGTCGGATGAGGGGCAGACGGTGATCCAGGCGGCGCGCGCGAACCTGGACGGGACCGAGCTTTACGGGGTGACTTTCCTTGGCTTCGATGCCGAAGGCGAGCCGGTCAGCCGGGTCGAGGCCGAGACGGCGCGGCTGGTCGATGGGGCGTGGGAGCTGAGCGGCACCAAGCGCTGGGACCTTTCGGCGGTAAACCCGGAACTTCAGGCGCAGATGGAGGCGGGGCCAGTCCTGCTGCCGTCCGATCTGACGGCCGAGCGGATCAGGGACAGCTTCGGCACGCCCTCGGCCATCGGCTTCTGGGACCTGCGCGGCTATATCGCCGATCTGGAGAAGGCGGGGTTTTCGGCGCAGTCGCACCGATTGTGGTTCCAGATGGAACTGGCGCAGCCGCTTCTGATGATGGCGA
Organism: Tabrizicola sp. T46; assembly: GCF_057219895.1. Classification (NCBI taxonomy): domain Bacteria; kingdom Pseudomonadati; phylum Pseudomonadota; class Alphaproteobacteria; order Rhodobacterales; family Paracoccaceae; genus Tabrizicola; species Tabrizicola sp. T46. The sequence continues at coordinate 313,576 of NZ_JBXVVV010000003.1, read as the reverse complement.
TGGTGCTGGTTGCCGCAGGGTTCACGATGCGGCCGGCGCGGTTCGGCGGGACCGGGCGGATGGTGCTTTACGCGATGCTGGCGGGCTTCGCGATCTTCTTTTTGCGGAACTTCGCCCAAGCGCTGGGCGAGACCGGGCAGATCCCGATCCTGATCGCCGCCTGGAGCCCGCCCCTTGCCGCGGCGCTGTTCGCGCTGGGGCTGCTTCTGCACCTTGAGGACGGCTGAGATGCGGCGCCTGCTTGCCGTCCTCTGCCTCTGGCTGGCTTCGGTCGCGCCGACGCTGGCGCAGGAGACGGCCACGCTGATCTCGGACAGCCTGGAGATCACGGGCGACACCCGGCTGATCGCGGACGGCAATGTCGAGGTCTACTTCAAGGGCCGCCAGCTGAGGGCCGAGCGCATCGTCTTTGACCAGAAGACCGACCGGCTGGAGATTACCGGTCCCATCGTGCTGACGGATGAGACCGGGGGCAGCGTCATCCTTGCCTCACAGGCCGAATTGCAGGCTGACCTGACCGAGGGCATCCTTGTCAGCGCACGGCTGGTCCTGAACCGTCAGTTGCAGCTTGCGGCGGACCGCATCATGCGGGTCGGGGGCCGCTATACGGCATTGCAGTCGGTCGCGGCCTCGTCCTGCAAGGTCTGCGAGGGCGATCCGACACCCTTGTGGGAGATCCGCGCCCGACGCGTGGTACATGACGAAGTTGAGCGGCAGCTCTATTTCGACAATGCCGTCTTCCGCTTTGGGGGCATCCCGGTCTTCTACATCCCACGGCTGCGGCTTCCCGACCCGACACTGGATCGCGCAACCGGCTTTCTGACGCCGAGGATCCGCACCACATCGGACCTCGGGGCGGGGATCAAGGTTCCCTACTTCATCGTGCTTTCCCCGTCCTCGGACCTGACGCTTGCCCCCTATGTCACGGTCCGCAACAGCCAGACGCTGGACCTGAGATACCGCCAGGTCTTTCACACCGGCTGGATCGAGCTGAACGGTGCAGTGACACAGGATGACCTGATGCCCGACAAGACGCGGGGCTACCTCTTCCTTGACGGCGGCTTCCGGCTTCCCCTGGATTTCGGGCTGACCATCAAGGGCCAGACCGTATCCGACCCCGCCTACCTTCTGGACTACGGGCTGGGCTATCTGGACCGGTTGGACAGCCGCCTCGAGGCGACCCGATCCCGGCGCAACGAGCATATCGCGGCGCGGATCATCAGTTTCCAGACCCTGCGCGAGGATGAGGACAACACGACCCTGCCGTCGGTCATTGCCGACCTTACCTTTCACCGGCGCTTCTCGCTTGGTGCGCTCGGGGGCGAGGGTGGCTTTCAGTTCCAGACCCACAACCATTCGCGCACCTCGACCGATCCGTTTGACGGTCCCGACATCGACGATATCGCGGACGGACGCGACCTTGGCCGCATCTCGATGCGCGTCGACTGGCGCAGGAGCTTTCTGCTGCCCGCCGGAATCGAGGCAACCGTCCTTGGCAACCTGACGGCCGACGCCTACACCATTTCCGAGGATGCAATCTACGAGGGCAGCAGCACGCGCACCTTCGGCAATGCCGGCGTCGAGCTGCGCTGGCCGCTGGTGAAGGCCGGCGCGGGCGGGACCGTCCAGGTTCTGGAGCCGGTGGCGCAGGTGATCTGGGCCCCGTCGGGCAACGAAAACCTGCCTAACGAGGATTCGGTGCTGGTGGAGTTCGATGAGGGCAACCTTTTCTCGCTGGACCGCTTTCCGGGCTCGGACGCCGTCGAACGCGGGCCGCGCGCCAACCTGGGCGTGACATGGACCCGGCTTGACCCCGATGGCTGGTCGATGGGCTTAACTGTCGGGCGGGTCTTCCGGGATGCGGACTATGGGCAGTTCGGCGCGAGCTCGGGCCTTGCGGGCAGGACGTCGGATTGGCTGGCCGGGGTCAGGTTCGACCTCGCGGACGGGTTGGCCCTGACCGCGCGGGCGGTGCTGGACGATGAGCTATCCCTGACCAAGGGCGAAGCCCGCATGGTCTACAGCGCCGAGCGCACGTCGCTGGCCGGATCGGTGATCTGGGCGGTGGCTGACCCGATGGAAGACCGGTTCGAGCCGACGCAGGAAATCACCTTCGATGCCCGCCGGAGTATCGACCAGAACTGGACAGCGAAGGTTTCAGGAAGGTACGACGACGTGGCGAACCAGGGCACTGTGGCCGGCCTCGGGGTGGAGTTTCTGAACGAATGCGTGCGCTTCGACGTTTCCCTCTCGCGTCGGTTCACGTCCTCGACTAGTGTGACGCCGACGACGGATTTCAACCTGTCGCTTGACCTCGTCGGCTTTGGCGCCAGCATATCCGGTGGGGCGGCGCGCACCTGCCGGCGATAGGCCGGCGGCGATGCAGGGCGGGCAGAGACCCGCCGGAACGACATGTGGCAGGATAGACGGCTGAGACGATGGCACTTTCCTTTCTGAAGCGGCACATGATGGGCCTTGCCGTGTCGGCGATGGTTGCCGCCCCGGTCCTGGCGCAGGATTTCAGCCCGCGCCTTTACGTCAACGACCGGATCATCACCCAGTTCGAGGTCGATCAGCGGATCGAGTTCCTGCGCGTCCTGCGATCCCCCGGCGATCTTGAGGAAGAGGCGCTGAAGGGTCTGGTCGAGGATCGGCTGAGGCAGACCGCGGCCGAACAGTTCGAACAGACTGCCACCGAAGAGGAAGTGAAGGCCGGCATGGAGGAATTCGCCCAGCGGGCGAACCTGACGGCGGATCAACTCATCGTCGAACTGGAAAAGGTTGGCATCGCTGCCGAGACCTTCCGCGACTTCGTGACTGCCGGCATCCTGTGGCGGAAGGTGATCCGTGCCCGCTATGCCGGGACGATCACGGTCAGCGAGAACGAGATCGACCTCGCGCTTGAAGCGGCGACGCGGCCGGGTGCACTGCGTGTGCTGGTTTCGGAACTGGTCCTGCCGGTGCCGGAAGGCGAGGACGGGGCCGCTCAGCTGGAGCAGGCGACCAGTCTTTCGCAGTCGATCAGAAGTGAAGGCGCGTTTGCGGCGGCAGCGCAGGAATTTTCCGCTGCCCCGACCAGGACGAACGGCGGCCGGCTCGACTGGGTGCCGCTGTCCAATCTGCCGGGGCCGATCGGCGCGGCGGTTCTGGCACTCGGGCCGGGCGAGGTATCCGACCCCGTTGTGGTTCCGGGCGCCGTGGTCCTGTTCCTGCTGCGGGACGTGGACCTTGACCGATCTGCGCCCCCGGCCCGGGTGACGATCGAATGGGCCGAGGCGCTGGTGCCGAACGATCCCGCCGAGATCGCGCGTCTGCGCGCGGCGGTGGATGTCTGCTATGATCTGAACGGCAAGGCGGCGAACCTGCCGGCCGACCGTGTGACGATCACGACGCAGCCCGCTTCGGAAGTTCCGGGCGATGTCGCGCTTGAGCTTGCCCGGCTTGATCCCGGTGAAAGCTCGGTTGCGCTGGAACGTTCGGGCTTCAAGCGGTTCCTGATGCTGTGCAAGCGCGACGTGGTCCGGGAAGAACCGATCAGCCGGGATGCCGTGCGCGAACGACTGATCGGCCAGAAGGCCGAAAGCCTGGCCGAAACCTTTCTGGAAGAGCTGCGGGCCGCCGCGATCATCCGTGAGCCCTGAGGCTGTGGTCGGGCCGGTCCTGCTGACGTCGGGAGATCCTTCGGGTATCGGGCCGGAGCTTGCGGCGAAGGCCTGGGCGCTGGGTGAGCGGTTTGTCTGGCTTGGCGATCCCCGCCATCTGCCGGAAGGCACCCCGTGGCGCCCGGTGGCCGAGGGCGAGGCGCACGGTGATGGCGCGCTGGCTGTGCTGGAGCAACCTTTCGCCACCCCTGCCCTGCCCGGCCAGCCTGATCCCGCCAATGCCGCGGGCGTGATCGCGGTAATCGCGCGGGCGGTGGGGCTGGTTATGGCAGGGAAGGCCGGCGCGCTTTGCACCGCGCCGATCCACAAGAAGGCGCTGAAGGATGGCGCAGGCTTTGCCTTTCCGGGCCATACCGAGTTTCTCGCGCATCTTGCGGGCGTCGAACGGGTGGTGATGATGCTCGCCTGCCCGGACCTGCGCGTGGTGCCGGCGACGATCCACATTGCGCTGTCAGAGGTGCCAAGGGCGCTGACGCCCGAGGGTCTGGAGGCGACGATCCGCATCACCCATGCCGGCCTGATCCGCGATTTCGGGATCGCCGCGCCACGCATCGCGGTAGCGGGGCTGAACCCGCATGCCGGCGAAGGCGGGGCGATGGGTCGGGAGGAAATGGAATGGATGGCACCGCTTGTCGCACGGCTGGCAGCGGAAGGCATGGCGATCCGGGGGCCGATGTCGGCTGACACGATGTTCCATGCGGCTGCACGCAAGGGCTATGATGTGGCGGTCTGCGCCTATCACGACCAGGCGCTGATCCCGATCAAGACCATCGACTTTGCCGGAGGGGTGAACGTGACGCTGGGGCTCCCCTTCGTGCGGACCTCGCCGGATCACGGGACAGCCTATGACATCGCGGGACGCGGGGTGGCGGACCCGTCGAGCCTCGTCGCCGCGCTGCGGATGGCGCGCGAGATGGCGGCGGCGCGTTTGAGGTAGGCGGTGGACTGGGGGTTTCACACCCCCGGACCCCCGTGGGATACTTGGAGACGAAGAATGTCAGGGGCGGGACTTGGGAACGATTGATGGCCTGCCGCCCCTGCGCGAGGTGATCCGGGCGCATGACCTGGTTGCGAAGAAGCAGCTGGGGCAGAACTTCCTGCTGGACCTGAACCTGACGGCGAAGATCGCACGGTCGGCGGGGGACCTGACGGGCTGCGATGTGCTGGAGGTCGGGCCCGGGCCCGGGGGCCTGACGCGGGGGCTTCTGACCGAAGGCGCGCGGCGGGTGGTGGCGGTGGAAAAGGACGCCCGTGCCTTGCCCGCGCTGGCCGAGATTGCGGCCGCCTATCCGGGGCGGCTGGAGGTGGTGCATGGCGATGCGCTGGAACTGGACCTCGCGGCGCACCTGACCCCGCCGGTGAAGATCGTGGCCAACCTGCCCTACAATGTGGGGACAGAGCTTCTGATCCGCTGGCTGTCGCCCAAGGTCTGGCCGCCGGTCTGGTCCTCGCTGACGCTGATGTTCCAGAAGGAAGTGGCCGAACGGATCGTGGCGAAGCCCCGGACCGACCATTACGGGCGGCTCGCGCTCCTTGCCCAGTGGCGCTGCAACGCGGCCATCGTGATGACGCTGCCGCCCGAGGCCTTCACCCCCGCCCCTAAGGTGCATTCTGCGGTGGTGCATCTGACCGCCCTGCCCCAGCCGCGTTACCCTTGCGACTTCGGTGTGTTGCAGCGGGTGACGGCGATGGCCTTCAATCAGCGCCGCAAGATGTTGCGGTCCAGCTTGAAGGGCCTGCGCCCAGATATCGAGGCGGTGCTGGAAAGCGTTGCGATCCCCCCGACCGCGCGGGCCGAGGAGATCGGGCTTGAACAGTTCTGCGCGCTGGCGCGGGCTGTAGCCTAAGAAATTTCGACTAAAATTCTAAGGCTTACGCGGCCTTTCTGACGGCAAGAACGCGTGCCATCGTTTCGCCCATCGCGCTCGGGTTCGGGGCGACGGTGATCCCGGCGGCGGTCAGGATCTCGACCTTCTCCTGCGCCGATTCCCCGAAGGCCGAAATGATCGCACCCGCATGGCCCATCTTCCGCCCCTTCGGCGCCGAAAGGCCAGCGATATAGGCCACCACAGGCTTCGTCATATGGTCGCGGGCATAGGCCGCGGCTTCGGCTTCCTGCGGGCCGCCGATTTCGCCGATCAGCATCACGGCATCGGTTTCCGGATCTTTTTCAAAGAGTTCCAGGATGTCCTTGAAGCTGGAGCCGTTGATCGGGTCGCCCCCGATGCCGACCGAGGTGGATACGCCGATGCCGAGCGCCTTCATCTGGCTGGCGGCCTCATAGCCCAGCGTACCCGAGCGGCCGACGATCCCGATGCGGCCCGGCATGTAGATGTGCGGCGGCATGATGCCCATGAAGCCCTTGCCGGGCGAGATGATCCCGGCGCAGTTCGGGCCAACGAGGCGCATCTTGCGTTCTTCGGGGTAGCGCTTGAGGAAGCGCTTGACCTTCATCATGTCCTGGCTGGGGATGCCGTCGGTCACGCAGACTGCGGTCCTGATGCCGGCATCCGCCGCTTCCATGATCGCGTCGGCGGCGAAGGGCGGCGGGACGAAAACGAGGCTCGCTTCGGCGCCCGTTGCCTCCACCGCCTCGCGGACGGTGTTGAAAAGCGGGCGGTCGAGGTGGCTTTCACCGCCCCGGCCGGGCGTCACGCCGCCGACGACATTGGTGCCGTGCTTGATCATGTCGGCGGCATGGAAGCTGCCGATCCGCCCGGTGAAGCCCTGGACGATGACGCGGGTCTTTTCGGTGATGAGAATGGCCATGGGTTCCTCCCTCAGGCGGCTTTGCGGGGCAGTGCGGCGACGGCCTTGGCGGCCGCCTCGGCGAGGGTATCGGCAGAGATCAGGGGCAGGCCCGAGGTCTCGATGATCCGCTTGCCCTCTTCCACGTTCGTTCCGGCAAGGCGCACCACGACCGGCAGGGTCAGGCCAAGCTGGCGGTAGGCGGTGACCACGCCCTCGGCCACCCAGTCGCAGCGGTTGATGCCAGCGAAGATGTTCACGAGGACGACACCCACGTTGCGGTCAGCAAGCACGGTCTGGAAGGCCTTCACCACGCGCTCGGGCGAGGCGCCGCCGCCGATGTCGAGGAAGTTCGCAGGCTCGCCGCCCGCAAGCTTGATCATGTCCATCGTCGCCATCGCAAGGCCCGCACCGTTGATGATGCAACCGATGTCGCCGGTCAGGCCGACATAAGACAGACCATGATCCCCGGCGGTGGATTCGCGCGGATCTTCCTGGCTGCGGTCACGAAGTTCGGCCACCTGAGGACGACGGAACAAGGCGTTGGTGTCGAAGGACATTTTTGCGTCCAGCGCGACAAGGTCCCCCGCCCCGGTGATGACCAGCGGGTTGATCTCGACCATTACCGCGTCAAGGTCGCGGTAGGCGCGGTAGCAGGCCTTGAGGATCGTCACCATCTGGGCGATCTGGCCGCCCTTGAGCCCCAGCGCGAAGGCGAGTTCGCGGGCCTGGAATTCGGACAGACCCACGGCAGGGTCGATCGTCATGCGGCGAAGCGAATCGGGATCGGTTTCGGCCAGATCCTCGATCTCCATCCCGCCATGCGCGGAGGCGACGATCATGATCCGTTCGGATTTGCGGTCGAGGACGAAGCCGAGATACATCTCGCGCGCGATGTCGGAGGCAGCCTCGACCCAGAGGCGGTAGACGCCCTTGCCGTTCGCGTCGGTCTGCTTGGTGACGAGCTGCTTGCCGAAGAGCGTTGCGGCGAAGCTTGCGACCTCATGCTCATCACGGCAAAGCTTCACGCCGCCCGCAGCGCCACGGCCACCGGAGTGGATCTGAGCCTTCACCACCCAGGCATTGCCGCCGAGTTCCCGGGCGCGATAACCCGCCTGTTCGGGGCTGTAGGCCAGCCCGCCGCGTGGCACCGGCACGCCGAAGCGGGCAAGGATTTCCTTGGCCTGATATTCGTGGATGTCCATTCTGTCTTCTCCTCCCGGCCACGAATTTTCTGCGAAAATTCAGGCGTTTCGTCGAACTTATCGGACCCGAGTTTTCGCAGAAAACTCGTCTGGCCCTGGCTATTGCGCGGCGATCGCCTCGGCGATCACCAGGACGTTGCGCGCCATCTTCTCGCTGGCGGCGTCGATCATCTTGCCGTCAAGGCTCGCGGCACCCTTGCCCTGCGCTTCGGCAAGTTTCAGTTCCTCGATGATGCGGCGGGCCTTGGTGACCTCGGCCTCGGTCGGGCTGAAGACCTCGTTCGCCAGCGCGACCTGCGACGGGTGGATCGCCCATTTCCCCTCACACCCAAGCGCAGCGGCGCGGCGGGCACCGTCCTTGTAGCCCTCGGGGTCGGAGAAATCACCGAACGGCCCGTCGATGGCGCGCAGGCCATAGGCGCGGCAGGCGATGACCATTCGGCTGATCGCGGCATGCCACTGGTCGCCCGGATACATCGGGTTGAGGCCGCCGATGTTCACCGTGCGGGCGCGCATGCTGGCCGCATAGTCGGCGACGCCGAAATGCAGCGCCTCAAGCCGGCCGCCGAACTGGGCGATGCTTTCCACGTTCGCCATGCCAAGCGCGGTCTCGATCAGCGCCTCAAGGCCCACGCGGGTGCGGTAGCCCTTGGCCTGTTCGATCTGGTTGACCATCGCCTCGACCATGTAAAGGTCGTCGCGCACGCCGACCTTGGGGACGAGGAGGGTGTGAACCTTGTCACCTGCCTGTTCCATCACGTCGACGACGTCACGGTACATGTAATGCGTGTCGAGGCCGTTGATGCGGACCGATACGGTCTTTCCCTTCCCCGCCCAATCGATGTCGTTCAGGGCCTGGATGCAGTTCTTGCGGGCCTGTTCCTTTTCCGGTGGCGCAACCGCGTCCTCAAGGTCGAGGAAGACATAGTCGGCAGGCCCCTGGGCTGCCTTGTCGATCATCGTCGGGTTCGACGAGGGAACCGCGAGTTCAGACCGCTGGAGCCGCTGCTTCCGCAGCGGGTGAAGAGTGTGGCTCATCTTGTTGATCTTCCTGTTATTCTGCTGCGATCTGCATCTTCTGGGCGCGGCCTTGGGCGTACCAGGCCTGCGCTGCTGCAACGCCCGAGCCGAGCGTCACGTCAGCCCCGGCCTCGACCAGCGCCATCTCGGCGACGGCAAGCGCGGTCAGGCACATGCCTTCGTTGAGGTCGCCAAGGTGGCCGATGCGGAAGACCTTGCCGGCAAGGCGCGCAAGGCCCGACCCGAACGAGGTGTTGTAACGCTCGTACCCGATGCGGATGACGTCGCGGGCATCGACATTCTCGGGCACCCGGATCGCGGTGACGGTGTTCGAGTGGAGCGAGGGATGCTCGGCGCAGATATCCAGCCCCCAGGCCGCGACGCCGCGGCGGACACCTTCGGCGAGGTGGGCGTGGCGGGCGATGACGTTCTCCAGCCCCTCGGCATGCAGCCGGTCCAGTGCGGCACGGAGGCCGTGAAGGAGCTGCGCGGGCGGCGTGTAGGGGAAGTATCCGGTCTCGGCGGTCATCGCGAAATCGCGGAACTCGAAATAGGCGCGGCGCATCGTGGCGGTCTCGGAGGCCTTCAGCGCCTTCTGGCTGACGGCAAGGATGCCAAGGCCCGCGGGGCACATCAGGCCCTTCTGGCTGCCGGTGACGGCAAGGTCGACGCCCCAGTCGTCCATCCGGAAGTCGATCGAGCCGACGGAAGAGACGCCGTCAACGAAGAGGAGCGCATCGTGGAAGGTGTCGTCCAGCGCGCGGCGGACGCCCGGGACATCGCTGGTCACGCCGGTCGCGGTTTCGTTGTGGGTGACGAAGACGGCCTTGATCTCGCCCTTGCGGTCGGCGGCCAGGCGGCGGGCGAATTCGTTGACCGGGGCCCCTGCCCCCCAGGCGACGTCGATCACCTCGACATCCAGGCCGAGGCGGGTCGCCATTTCGGCCCAGAGGGTGGAGAACTGGCCGTGCCGGGCCATCAGCACCTTGTCGCCCGGGTTGAGCGTGTTGGTGATCGCGGCCTCCCATGCACCGGTGCCGGAGCCGGGGTAAAGGATGACGCGGGCGGACTCAGAGCGGAACACGCGCTTCAGGTCGGCCAGGATGCCCAGGGTGAAGGCCCCGAACTCCGGCCCGCGCTGGTCCTCCATCGCGACGTTCATTGCGCGCCGGACGGGCTCGGGCACGTTGGTCGGGCCGGGAATGAAAAGGTGGTTGGTTCCAGTGCGCATGTGATCCTCCGCTTTGGACGACCTCTGCCACCGGTCGCGCAATGTGCAAAGGCAAAGCGGGTTTCGCTGTGAACGCGAGAATTTACAGAAGTGGATTTCTGTAATATTGTAAATATCACAGAAGCAAATTGGTGTGCGACAGTATGCAGAAGACCTTCATCGGACCCCATCTGCGCCGCCTACGGCTGGAGCGTGGCGAAACGCAGGGTGCCATGGCAAAGGCACTGGGGATAAGCGCCTCATACGTCAATCTTCTGGAAAACAATGAACGCTCGGTTTCGGTGCAGGTCCTGCTCCGCCTGTTCGAGGCCTATGGCGTCGACTGGCGCGAGATTGCCGAGGAGGACGGGGCTAGCCAGTTGGCCGATCTGCGGGCTGCCCTGCAGGACCCGATCTTCGAGACGCGGCCCGACCTGCCGCAGCTGCGTGCGGCGCTGGTCCATGCGCCGGACCTTGCCACCGCCTTCCTGCGCCTTCACAGGGCCTGGTCGGCGGCGAACGACCAGCTTCTCGCCCGAGCCGAGGGCGATGGCGTCACCGTGGCGTCCACCCCGGAAGCGGCTGTCCACACAGTCTTCCGGCGGCATCGCAACCACTTCCGCGATCTCGAGGAGGCAGCCGAGCGGTTCTGGCCCGCCCCGGTGGAGCGCGACGAGGTCTATGCCGCACTGAAGACGCGGCTGCGGGAGCGGCTGGGGATCACCGTGCGCCTTGTCAGGGTCGAGGACCTGCCCGACACGCTGCGCCAGTATGACGAGGGCCGGCGGGAGATCCTTCTGTCCGAGGCGCTGGATCACACCAACCGGACCTTCCAGCTGGTCCATATGTGCGGGCTCCTGGAGCAGCGCCAGCTCTTGGACGGGCTTGTCGACCGGTCCGGCATCTCGGATGCCCGGGGGGTGGCGCGGCTGCGGGTGGAACTGGCGAACTACTTCGCCGCCGCGGTCCTGATGCCCTATGCCGCCTTCCTGGCCGAGGCGCGGGCGACGAAATACGACCTTGACCACATCGCCACTCGTTTCGGCGTCAGCTTCGAACAGGCCTGCCACCGCGCCACGACCCTGCAGCGCGAAGGTGCACAAGGGGTGCCGTTCTTTTTCCTGCGGATCGACAAGGGCGGGAACGTGACCAAGCGGTTCAACGCGACCGACTTTCACCTCGCCGAATACGGCGGGGCCTGCCCGCGTCTGGATGTCCACACCAGCTTTCGGACGCCCGGCAGGATCGTCCCGCAATTCGTGGAAATGCCAGACAAGTCGCAGTACTTCGTCTTCTCGCGCACCGTGGACCGCCCGACATGGATCCGCCATGCCCAGGACAACCGGCTGGCGGTCGCGATGGGCTGCATGGTCGAGCACGCTGCCGAGATCGGCTATGCCGAGGGCTTTTCGGTTCCCGCCGCGCGCATGGTCCCGATCGGGATCAACTGTCGCATCTGCCCCCGGATGAACTGCGACCAGCGCGCGCATCAGGCGGTAGTCCTGACCCAGCCGGTGGACGAGCGCCGCCGGGGGGCGACGCGGTTTGACGGGTAGCGCCGGGGAATTCACACCCCCGGACCCCCGTGGGATACTTGTGGACGAAGAATGAGCAGATCAGGCTTTGACGCGAAGGTTCTGCGGATCGTAGAGCGGCGACAATGTCACCTCCGCCGGTACCCGTTCCGAGGCCACCTCAAGCTCGTAAGCCCCTGACAGCACGAAGTCATCGGTCACTCCGTCCGCGTGGCGGACATAGCCAAGGCCGATGCTCTTCCCAATCGTGTGGCCATAGCCGCCCGACGAGAGCCAGCCGACGCGCTGGCCGTTCCGGTAGATCGTCTCGCGCCCCAGAAGGATCACCGACGGATCGGCGGTGAAAGTCGCAAGGCGCTTCTTCACGCCGTTCGCCAGTTGCGCGGCGATCGCCTCGCGCCCGAGGAACGGCGAGCCGGACTTCATCTTGACCGCCCAGGCCAGCCCCGCCTCGACCGGCGTGTGATCGGGGCCGATGTCCGCCCCCCAGGCGCGATAGCCCTTCTCAAGCCGCAGCGTCTCGATTGCCCGGTAGCCGGCACTCGTGACCTGCCCCGTCGCCATCAGCGCCTCGTAGACCGTCACGGCCACCTCGACCGGCATGTGCAGTTCCCAGCCAAGCTCGCCCACATAGGTCACGCGCAGCGCAAGGATGGGGCAACCTGCAACCGAGATCGCCCGCGCGGTGCCGAAGGGGAATTCGGCGTTGCCGAGATCGTCCGGGGTCAGCGGTTGCAGCACATCCCGCGCCTTCGGGCCCATCAGGGACAGGACGGCGAAGCCGGAGGTCACGTCCGCAAGATGAACATCGCCGCAGAGGTTGCGGGAAATCCAGTCGAAATCGTGAACCGCAAAGCCCGTTCCGGTGACGATGTAGAAGTCGGTCTCGCCCCGGCGGACGACCGTCAGGTCGCATTCGATGCCGCCTTTGGCGTTCAGCATCTGGGTATAGGTCAGGCTGCCCATGGGCCGGTCGATGTTGCCGGCGGTGATCCAGTTCAGCGCCTTTGCGGCATCCGGGCCGGTCAGCGCGAACTTGGCGAAACTGGTCTGGTCGATCAGGACGCACCCCTCGCGCGCGGACTTGTGCTCGCGCCCCACGGCCTCATGCCAGCCGGGGCGGGCCATGGAATAGCGGTCGATAGGCTCTTCCCCCGGCCCCGCGAACCAGTTCGGGCGTTCCCAGCCGAGCTTCTCGCCAAAGCACGCGCCCGCAGCCTTCAGATGCGCATAAAGCGGTGAGCGGCGGGTCGGGCGGGCGGACTTCATCTCTTCGGAGGGCCAGGCGATGGTGTAGTGCTTGGCATAGGCTTCGAGCGTCCGGGTGCGGACGTAATCAGTCACCCGATGCGGCGGGCCAAAGCGACGGATGTCGACGGGCCAGAGGTCGAAGGGTGGCTCACCCTTCGCCACCCATTCCGCCAGCGCCATCCCTGCCCCGCCGCCGCTTGCGATACCGAAGGCGTTGAAGCCTGCGCCGACATAGAAGTTCCGCAGCTCCGGCGCCTCGCCCAGGATGAAGTTGCCGTCGGGGGTAAAGCTTTCGGGGCCGTTCAGAAGCTGCTTGACCCCCGCCGTCGCCAGTGCCGGGACGCGGGCGATCGCGTCGTCCATGAACTGGGCGTAGTGGTCGTAGTCCGAGGTCAGAAGCTCGAAATGAAAGCCCTCGGGGATACCGTTCACCGCCCAGGGCTTGGGGTTCGGCTCATACCCGCCCCAGACAAGGCCGCCGACTTCCTCTTTCCAGTAGGTGCGCCGGTCGGGGTCGCGCAGGGTGGGCAGGTTCGGCGTCACGCCCTCGATCTTTTCGGTGATCATGTACTGGTGTTCGACCGAGACGAGGGGGACGTTGACCCCGACCGTAGCGGCCAGCGCGCGCGTCCACTGGCCGGCGCAAGCGACGACCTTTTCGCAGGCGATCATGCCGAAGGGCGTGGCGACGCCGGTGATCTTGCCGCCTTCGACAAGGATGCGGGTGACGGGCGTGTCTTCATAGATCGTGACCCCTGCCATCCGCGCGCCCTTTGCCAGCGACTGGGTGATGTCCGAGGGGTTCGCCTGCCCGTCCGTGGGCAGATAGGCCGCGCCGACAAGGTCGTCGATCGTCATCAGCGGCCAAAGCTCTTGCGCTTCCTTCGGGGTCAGGAGGTGCATTTCGAGGCCGAAGGAGTGGGCGGTCGTCGCCTGCCGCTTCACCTCGGTCCAGCGGTCGGCGTTGCAGGCAAGGCGCAGGCCGCCGTTCATCTTCCAGCCGGTCTGAAGGCCGGTTTCCTCTTCCAGTCGCCGGTAAAGGGCAACGGAATGGCCCAGAAGCTGGGTGATGTTGGCGCTGGTACGAAGCTGCCCGACCAGTCCCGCCGCGTGAAAGGTGGTGCCCGAGGTCAGCTTTTTCCGCTCCAGAAGCACCGTGTCGGTCCAGCCGAGCTTGCCCAGGTGATAGGCGACCGAGGTGCCGACGATGCCACCCCCGATGACGACGACGCGGGCGGATTTGGGAAGGTCTTTCATGGAAGTGTCCTGAAGGCGGCCAACGCCGCACGGTAGGTGTCAAGATAGTCGGCGGTATAGGCGGCATAGTCGAAGTCGAGGTCGGAGTGGATTTCCTGCACCATGGACCACATTGCCTCACGCAAGGCGGCAGCCGCCTTCATCGCGGCATAGCGGCGCCAGAGATCGGGATCGGGCGCCAGGCCGTAGTAGGTGGCAAGCACCCATTCCTCCTGCGTCCGGTCGAGCCCGTTGTTCGCGGCAAGCCCGCCAAGGTCGAAGAGCGGTGAGCCCCAGCCGGCATAGTCCCAGTCGATCAGCCACATGCGGGTGCCGTCATGCAGGAAGTTCGCGGGCAGAAGGTCGTTGTGGCCGAAGACCATCTCGATCCGGCCGACGGCGCGTTCCAGTTCGGCCGCCTCGTCCAGAAGCGCGCCAAGGGTGGGGCGATGCCGCGAGGCGCCTTCATCCAGCGTCGCCGCATAGTCCCGCAGGGTCTGGAACACCCAGAAGGTCAGCGCCGGGCCGCGCAGGTGGCGGGGCAGTTCGCGGTGGGTGCGGCCGACGAGGTCCAGCGCCTCGGCGAGAGTCACGGGATCGCGCAAGTCGGCGGCGGTCATGGTGCGACCGGCGATGAAGTCGATCACCAGCGCCCCCGGCGCGTGATAGAGGACGGCCGGCGAAATGTCGGCGGCATGGGCGGCGCGGCTGGCGGCCAGTTCGTTGAAGCGCATGATCTGGTGGACGGGAATGTCGTCGCCGATCCGCACCACGGCGCGGCGGACATCATCGGTGACAAGGACGTTCAGGTTGGTGATGCCCCCGCCAAGCGGCACCGCCGTAGGTATGCCCTGCCAGATCGGGAGGGACAGGGCCTTGGCAATCGGGTCGGTCATGAGGTGCTGTCCGCAGGGGTGATCGCGGACGCAAGCGCCCGGGCAAGGTCTTCGGGGCGCAGGGGTTTCGGCACGACGGCGGCGAAACCCTTGTCGAGGTAATCCGTCAACTGGTGCGTCATCGCATTCGCCGTCACCGCCAGCGCCGGCGGCAGCGGGCGGCCCGACACGCCGGCCAGCACGCGCAGGTCGTGCAGCGTTTCCACCCCGTCGCGACCTGGCATGGCGATGTCCAGAAGCACCGCGTCAAACTCCGCCTCTTTCCAGCGCGCGATCAGGGCATCGCCACTGGAGACGATCTCGGCGGTCACGCCAAGGGACTTCAGGATGCTTTGCAGGATGATGCGGTTGGTGGCATTGTCTTCGGCCGCCAGAATGCGGAGCGGAGGCAGGTTTGGCAGGCTGGTGCGCGGCAGATTCGGCGGGGCGTCGGGCAGGACGGGCATCGCAAGCTCGACCCGTGCGACAAGGCCCTGTCCGGGTGCGCCTGACAGCGTGACCTCGCCCCCCATCAGGCGCACCACACGCCGCACGATTGCAAGGCCGAGACCGGTGCCGCCGTAACGGCGGGTCATCCCGGCATGGACCTGGATGAACTCGCCAAAGACCCGCGACATGTCGGCTTCGGTCATCCCGATCCCGGTATCGGCCACCTCGATCACAAGTTCCTCGCCTTCGCCAGCAGCAAGACGCAGCACGACCTCTCCGGACTCGGTGAACTTTATCGCATTGCCGACAAGGTTGTGCAGCACCTGCACCAGACGCTTTTCGTCGCCAAGGCGATGCGTGTGGATGGCGGGTCCGGCCACGTCCAGCCGCAGCGCCAGACCTTTCGCCTCGGCCCGAATGCGATGGAGCGCGAGGACCTGTTCGGCAACAGCTGGCAGGCTGAGCGGGCGAAGGACCAGGCCAAGCTGCCCGGCCTCGATCTTTGCAAGGTCGAGAATGTCGTTGATGACGGCCAGCAGATGTTCACCGGAGTCGCGGATCACGCCCAGCATCGACGCCTGCTCGGGGTCCTTGACCAGTTTTTCCAGAACGCCCGCCATTCCCAGTACACCGTTCAGGGGCGTGCGCATTTCGTGGCTCATCGCGGCCAGGAAATCGGACTTGGCTCGGTTCGCGGCTTCAGACGCGACCATTGCCGCGCGCAACCGGTCTTCGGTGTCGACAGCATCGGTGATGTCGGTCAGGACCCATACCGCAGCCAGATCGGTGCCAGAAGCAGAGAGCGCTGCGGCATTGACCGTTACAACGCGCCGCGTCCCGTCCGGCCAGAGCAGCGAAAGCCGCTGGTCGTAGCGGATCATCCGCCCCTCGAGTGCCCGCGACGCGGGAAACTCATCAGGCGTAAACGGGTTGCCCTCGGGGCCTGCAACCCCTGCCCTTGCAAGAAGACCGGGAAGGGAGTCGCCGGCAGCCACTGGAAGGCCAAGGACCCGCTCGGCCGCGGCATTGGCAAAGACGACCTGCCCCATCGCGTCCACCGCAACGATGCCGGAAACCGAGGTTTCCATGATCCGCGCCAGTGTGTCCCGTTCGCGGGCAAGGGCGGATTCCAGCGCCTTTGCCGCCGTGATGTCGAGATTGACGCCGCTGGTCCTGACCGGCTTTCCGTTCGCGTCCCATTCGATGGCGCGGGTGCGCGACAAGATCCAGACCCAGTATCCGTCCCGGTGCCGCAGCCGCAGTTCGCGTTCGATCTGCCACTGGCCGGCAGCGAAGGCCTCGGCCTCTTGTTGGTAGAGAGGCTCGACATCGTCGGGATGCAGAAGCTCCAGCCAGCGTTCCAGGGGCAGGGGATTCAGCTCGGCGGCGCTGTATCCCAGGATCTCGGCCCAGCGTTCGCTGATCTCGGTCACTCCGCTGCGCAAGTCATGTTCCCAGGTGCCGACGCGGACGCCGTCGATCAGGCGCGAGAGGCGCTGTTCCGCCTCGATCCGGGCCGAGACGTCGAGCGTCACGCCCGAGATCCGCCGCGGCCGGCCGTCAACCCGCCGGGTCAGAACCCGCCCGCGCGACAGGGTCCAGACCCAGTGCCCGTCGGAATGGCGAAGCCGGCAGAGGACGTCGAAATCGTCCCGTAGCCGGTTGAAAAGTGCCATGCGCGTCTCGTTCACCAAGGACAGGTCGTCGTGATGGACAAGGGCCAGCAGGTCGGGAAAGCCCGCATTGTCACGCTCAAGCCCCAGCATCTTGCGCCAGAGATTGTTCATAACACTGAGGCCCGCGTCGCTGTCCCAGTCCCATACCGCGACCTCGCCGCCATCGACCACCTGCTGCAGGCGACGGTCGGCCAGGCGGCGTGCGGTGACGTCTTCGTAGATGCCCACGGTCTCGCGGTCCGGGGTCGCGCGTTCGCGCACCCAGATCAGCCGGCCATCGGCGAACTCGTCCTCGCCGTCCCAGACCTCGGTCAAGGGGCGGTTCAGGCGGCGTTGCAGGGTTGCCTCGTCGCGTTCGCCCTTTGCCCCGAAGATGCCGCGGTCGATCGCGGCCCGCAGCAGGTCATCGTAGAGCGCACCTTCCCGGATCAGGTCGGCGATCCCCGCAAAGACATGGGTATAGCGGCTGTTCCAGAGGACCAGCCGGTCGTCCGCGTCGAAGACGGCAAAGCCATCGTCCATCGCCTCGAGTGCGGCGACGAGGCGCCCCCGGGTGGCCTCGCTGCGCTGCTGTTCGGCAACAAGCGCGGCCTCCTTCGCGCGGATATCGGTCACGTCCTCGATCAGTGCCCAGACCAGCCTTCGGCCGTTCGGGTCGATGCTCATGAAGCCGCGGAGGACGGCGGGGAAACGGTGCCCGTCGGCCCGGCGCAGGTTCGCCTCGACAGGTCCATAGCTTTGCTGGGTCTTCAGTGCGGGCACCGCGATATCCAGAAGCCAGGTCGCGTCGGGGGGCAGGAATTCGTGCACGGTCAATCCCGGCACCTTCTGCGGATCGAGACCGAAGACCTGCTTGAAGGCGCGGTTGGCGTCCAGGACCTCGCCGGTGTCAAAGTCGTTCAGAAGGATCGGATGCGGACACATCTCGAAGAAGGCGGTGAACTGGCCTTCGCGGAAGGATGACATGACGCTGGAGGATTCAACGGTCGTCAGGTCGCGGATTGCGGCCAGAAGGCTGGCTGGCGCGCCCTCCACCGGCGGCGGCAGAGCGGTAACAGAGACCTCATACCGATGCTGGGCGACCATCGAAGAGGCACCCGCACGACGGGTGATGGTGCCATGCGGGCCGGGCGGGTTTTCGACGATCCCGGCCAGGACCCCGGCCAGGGGTTCGGGCAGGACCTTGGCCAACGGTCGCCCAAGGCCGGCCCGCACCAGCCCGGCAAGCCAGGGCAGCTTTTCGCTGTGGCAGGCCTGGAGTGTACCGTTGGGGGCGATCTCGATCACCAGGTCGGGGAGCGCGCGGAGCGTCGCCTCAAGGTGCTGGCGTGAGGCGGCTTCGGCCGCCGTCGCCTCGTTCCGCGACAGGACCGCCGCGATGGCCCGCCCGACGCTTGCGAGAAGCGCCACCTCCTCGTCCCGCCAGATGCGGCCGGGGGTCTGGCTGTCGAAACCCACGACACCGATCCTGCGGTCGCCACTGCCAAGGGGCAGCATCAGGGTGGAGGAGACGCCGATGTCTTCCAGGAACCGCCGTTCCGGCAGGCCTTCGGGCAGGTCGTCGCGGCTGTGGATCCTGACCGGAAGCCCGGCATCGAAGGCGGCCTTCCAGGTGGCGTGGTGGGCCGGGATGACGTGCTGCATCCGGTCCTTCAGCGGCGGAACGCCGGGGGCCACCCATTCGTGGCTGTTGAACTGGGTCTGGTCGGGCCGGCTGCGGAACAGGAAGGCGCGGTCAAGTCCGCAGGCTTCGCCCAGACGCGCCAGCACCTCGTCCAGCGCCTGTTCGATGCCGCCCGGTCCGGGGTCGAGCAGGCGGTTCATCAGGTCGATGACCAGAAGCTCGATCCGCACCGGACGGGCCTTTGCAGCGTCAAGCGTTCCGGTGCGTCCCATCGGGCTCCATTCTGCCTGCCAGATGTCTGCCTGTCAGACTTCTGGGGCCAAGTATTGGCCGGTTATCCCCGCCCCGCAACCCCCCGGCGGATGACCAGAGGTCAGGCCGCCTTCAGGCGGTCCTTCAGCACCCGGCGCAGGATCTTGCCCGAGGCTGATTTCGGGATCGCCTCGATGAACGCGATGCGGGACGGCACCTTGTAGCTGGCAAGATGCCCGCGCAGGGCGTCGCGGATCGCGTCTTCCGTCAAGTCGCTGCCGGGCTGGCGGACGACGAATGCCATGGGGCGCTCCCCGGCCTCGTCGTCCGGCACGCCGATCACGGCCGCATCGGCGACCCCGGCCAGTGCCAGAAGCTGGGCCTCCACCTCGGCCGGGGCGACCTGGAACCCCTTGACCTTGATCAGTTCCTTCAGCCGGTCGCGGATGGTGAGGTAGCCGTCGGCGTCGACCACGCCAAGGTCGCCGGTGCGCAGCCAGCCGTCCCGGATCATCGCGGCCGTGGCGTCGGGGCGGTTGTGGTAGCCCAGCATGACCTGCGGGCCCTGGATCCAGACCTCGCCTTCTTCTCCCGGCGCGCAGTCCTGCAGCGTCTCGGGGTTGACGATCCGGGTCACCGTGTTCGGCGCGGTGACCCCGACCGAGCCGGGCCGGGGATCGCGCGCAGGGGCGACATGGGTGATCGGCGAAAGCTCGGTCATGCCGTAGCCTTGCAGGACGGTGCATCCCAGCCGCCGTTCGACGGCGGCCCCGACCTCGGCTCCCAGGGGGGCGGCGGCGGACATGATGACCTTGAGGGATGAGAGATCGAACTGGTCCACCAGGGGGTGCTTGGCCAGGGCGATGGCGACCGGCGGGGCTATGAAGACCCGTTCGGCGCGGTGGGTCTGCACATGGGTAAGGAAAGCCTCCAGATCAAAGCGCGGCATGGTTACGAGGCCCGCGCCGTGGCCGAGGTAGACGTTCATCAGCACCGTCATGCCGTAGATGTGGAAGAGCGGCAGGAACCCGACCGTGGTCTCGCCCGGAGTGACGTCCAGGAGTCGCAGCGCCTGGTCGACGTTCACCACCATGTTGCGGTGGGAAAGCATCACGCCTTTCGGCAGGCCGGTTGTGCCCGAGGAATAGGGGAGTGCGAGGACGTGGCTTTCAAGGTCCACGGCGACCTGTGCGGCAAGGGAAGGGCCAAGAATGTCATCCAGCGAACGGTACCCCTCGGCCACGCCGATGGTTAGGATCTCGCGCACCGCAGTGCCTTGAACG
Source organism: Tabrizicola sp. T46 (assembly GCF_057219895.1). Classification (NCBI taxonomy): domain Bacteria; kingdom Pseudomonadati; phylum Pseudomonadota; class Alphaproteobacteria; order Rhodobacterales; family Paracoccaceae; genus Tabrizicola; species Tabrizicola sp. T46. Next base: position 293,549 of record NZ_JBXVVV010000003.1, on the reverse strand, counting down.
GCCGCCCGCGCCGTGTCGAGGAAAGCCGGAATGGTGATCAGGACCGTCGCCCCGGAATCCTTCAGCTGATACGCCGCCTCGGGCGCGGTGTAGGTGGGGTTCAGCGTGGTGACCGTGGCCCCCGCCAAGGCGGCGGCATGGAAGGCCGCGACATAGTCGGGGTGGTTCGGTGCCAGGATGGCTATGACGGTTCCGGGCCCGACGCCTTCGGCCTGCAGGCCGCCGGCAAGGCGGCGGATGCGGTCCTGAAGTGCGGCTCCGGTGTAGGAAAGTCCACTTGGTCCGTCGATCAGGATGGTCCGCTCGGCAGCCTTGGAAAGCCCTTCGAACAGGCGTTCGGTGATGCTGATGGGCCGCACCGGCACATCCGGCAGCGGGCTTCTATGTTCGGCCATGGCGCGTCCCCTCCCCCCGAAAGCAGCGCAGTGTCCTGAAACTAGCACCAAACTTCGGCCTGCATAGGGGTTTCGACGGTCAGATCCCGGTCAGGACCGCACCGAGCGCAAGGGCAGCGGGAAGAGCCTGCACCCAAAGGATGCGCCGCGAGGCGGTTGCGGCCCCGAAAAGCCCAGCCACGAGGACGCAAGCCAGAAAGAAGATGGCGACCGACGCCCCCTGCCCCGGCAGGCCAAGGACGAGGGCCCAGACGAGGCCTGCGACCAGGAACCCGTTGTAAAGTCCTTGGTTTGCCGCCAGCACGCGGGTGCGGGCGGCGAGGTCCTCGGACATGCCGAAGGCGCGGCGGACGCGAGGGGTTTCCCAGAACAGCATCTCGGCCAGTACGATGGCGACATGGATCGCCGCCACGAGGACGACGAGCGCCGCGCCGATCATGCCGCGGGCATCCGCGCCTCGGCCATGCCCGCATACCAGCTGGAGCCGAAGGGGATGGCATTGTCGTCGAAGTTGTAGGCGGGGTGGTGGACCATCGCCGTGTCGCCGTTGCCCAGGAAAATGTAAGCGCCGGGGCGTTCGTTCAGCATGAAGCTGAAATCCTCGGCCCCCATGAGGGGCGGGGTGTCGGTATCGACATGGCCCGAGACCGCCGCTGCAACTTCGGCCGCGAAGCCTGTGTTTTCAGGCGCATTTATCGTGACAGGATAGCCCCTTTGGTATTTCAGTTCCGCAGTCGCGCCGAGGGCGAGCGCCGTGCCTTCGACCACCTCGGCCAGGCGACGTTCCACGAAATCCTGCACCAAGGGGTCAAGGGTGCGTACGGTGCCCTTCATCTTCACCACTTGCGGGATCACGTTGTGGGCGGTCGAGTCCGTCTCGACCGTGCAGACCGAGACGACGACCTGTTTCATCGGATCGACGTTGCGGCTGGCAATGGTTTGAATTGCCACGATAATGTGAGCCGAGACGACCGTGGTGTCGATGCAGTCATGCGGTTTCGCGGCGTGGCCGCCCTTGCCGGTGACGGTGATTTCGAACTGGTCCGCGGCGGCCATCATTGCGCCGGGGCGGATTGCGAAATGGCCGACGGGGATGCCGGGCATGTTGTGCATTCCGTAGACTTCGTCAATTTTCCAACGGGTTATCAGGCCATCTTGAACCATCTCGCGCCCGCCGCCGCCGCCTTCTTCCGCAGGCTGGAAGATGCAGACGACGGTGCCGTCGAAGTTGCGCGTCTCGGCCAGATACTTCGCCGCGCCAAGGAGCATCGCGGTATGTCCGTCATGGCCGCAGGCATGCATCTTGCCGGGGGTCTTCGAAGCGTAAGGCACGCCGGTTTGTTCCTTGATGGGGAGCGCGTCCATATCGGCGCGGAGGCCGATCACCCTGCCCTTCGTGTCGGATTTTCCTTTGATAACAGCGACAACGCCGGTGCGGCCGATGCCTTCCACCACCTCGTCGCAGCCGAAGGAGCGGCTAAGCTCGGCCACCTTGGCGGCGGTGCGATGAACCTCGAAGAGAAGCTCGGGGTTTTCGTGGAAGTCCCGGCGCCAGGCGGTGATTTCGGGCAGAAGCTCGGCGAAACGGTTCTTGACGGGCATGGCGGTTCTCCTTTGGACCAAGGGTCGGCCTTGGGACGGGGTTTGGCAAGGGGTGGCGGTGCGTTGTGACAAGCGATTGGAATCGCTGACTTAACGGGCAGCCGAATGGATGACTTTGGCGTCTTTCCCGTGTCTTCCTTGTGTCTTCCTTCCGTCTCTACGCGCGCAGGGCGAAGCATGGGTTAACCTTGCCGGCGAATCGGAGGAGGTACGGCGATGGCACGGGAGTTGCAGGGAAGCTGCCTGTGTGGTGCGGCACGCTACCGGGTGGAGGACGCCTTCGAGTACGCGATGAACTGCCACTGCGGCCAATGCCGCAGAACGACCGGATCGGCGTTCAAGCCGATGGGTGGAATACCGGTGGGAAAGGTCCGGCTGGAAACCGGTGAGGCGTCGATCCTCCGGTTCGGCAAGGGTGACATTGCGGACCTGCATTGCGCGACCTGCGGGTCGCTTCTGTGGTCGGTCGTGCGCGACGGGGAATGGGCGCATGTCGCCTATGGCACGCTGATCGATCCGCCGGGCCTTGCCCCGCAGGAGCATATCTTCGCCGCCGATCGCGCGCCGTGGTACGAGATCCGGGACGGGTTGCCGCAATGGGCGGGGCATTCGGGGATGAGCGCGCGGCTGGATTAGGTCCGGTCAGCCGAAGCGGCGCAGCGCTTCGAGCGCGAGGCCGGTGCCGACGGAGCCGAGCATGTCGCCCGTGGCAATGGCGGCGTTGGGGACGGTCGCGCGGACGGTGGCCTGCAAGATCGGGAGCTGGCTGGAGCCGCCGGTGAGGAAGACGGTGCCGATCCGGTCGGGGGTGAGGCCCGCGCTGTGGAGGACACGGGTCAGCAGAGCCTGGATCCGGGCAATGGGCGCTTCGACCGCCGCCTCGAAGCCGTCGCGGCGAAGCATCGGGTTCGGGCCGCCGGTCAGGTCGGAAAGGGAAAGGCGCGTCGCCTCGCTGTCGGAGAGCGCGACCTTCGCGGCCTCTACGCGCAGGGCCAGGGCATGGCCGTGGCGACCCTGCACCACACGCAGCATCCGGTCGATGCGCTGCGGTTCTTCGGCCAGAAGGCGCAGCGCCTTCAGGTCAGATTGGGTTCTAGCGTTGTAAAGCGCGTTGATCCGGTGCCAGGTGGCAAGGTCGAGGTAGTAGTGCCGTGGCATCGTGCCGCCGCCCCTGGTGGGGGCGAGGTAGCCGAGGTGCGGCATAGCCTCGGCAAGGGAGAGGAGCCGGTCGAAATCGGTGCCGCCGACGCGGATGCCGTCATTGGCGAGGATGTCACTGCTGCGGTCGGGGCGGCGGGCGCGGTCCGGGCCGAGGCGGACGATGGAAACGTCCGACGTGCCGCCGCCGATATCGACGATGAGGACCAGCTCTTCCCGCCGCGCGGTCTGTTCGTAGTGAACGGCGGCCGCGATCGGCTCGAACTGGAAAGAGATATCTTTCCAGCCGCAATCTTTTGCGATTTCGGCCAGCGTGGCCTCGGCGGCGGCATCGGCGGCGGGGTCGTCGTCAACGAAATGGACGGGGCGGCCGAGGACGACTGCTTCGCCCGGGGCAAAGGTGCGGAGATGGGCGATGAAGTGGGTCAGGACTTCGCGGAACGAGACCGCCCTGCCCCCGATCGAGGTCTTGTCGTGGATGAGGCCGGAGCCGAGCGTGGATTTGAGGCCGCGCATCAGGCGGCCTTCTTCGCCTTCGAGATAGGTAGCGATGGCAGCGCGGCCGAAAAGACTGGGGGCACCGTCGGTTTGGCAGAAGACCGCGGAGGGGAGCGTCGTCGCGCCATCCTCCAGCGGCACGAGCCGTGCGCCAGTGGCGTCGGCCACACCGACGGTGGAATTCGAGGTGCCGAAGTCGATGCCGGTGGCAGGGGTCATGGGCGCGCCTTGCTGGAGGGGCGGCACGGGTAGCGGGACCGCCCGGCGAAGTAAAGCGTCAGAGGCTGGGGCCGGGCGCGATCTTCGAGCCGTCGCTGAAACGGGCGAACCGGAAGCGCGAAAGGTCGTGGCCCACATGCCCGCCCGAGACGAGGTCGGCCACGACGCGGCCCATGCCGGGGCCGATGCCGAAGCCGTGGCCGCTCATCCCCGTGGCGATGGTCAGGCCGGGAATGGGGGCGTGGTCGACGATCGGCACCACGTCCGGGAGCGTGTCGATCATGCCGCCCCAGGTGGCCTTCAGCTTCGGGCGCCCGAGGGCCGGGAAGGCGCGGGCGAAGGCGGATTGGACGTTGGCGATGGTCTTCGCATTGGGCTTGGGGTTCAGGATGCGCGTCGCCTCGAAGGGGGTGGGTTGATCTTCGGACCAGCGGCGGGGGGTGGACCAGGCGTCCGGGAAGCCGCGCGGGGCCGCCGGGTGGAAGGTGGAGGAGCGCCATTCCTGTTTGAGGATGGTGAGATAGGCCGAGAACGAGCGGAAGGCATCGGGGCCGAGGTAGAAGTCGTGCTGCGCGCCGCCGGGGGCGATGGAATAGCCGCCGTCGGCGCGTCGGCGGAAGGCGAAGTCGTCGTCGGCGGCATTGCCGGGGAAAATCTCGGGCATCGGTTCGGTCGCGGCGACCGAGGCGAGGACGGCAAGCTGCGGGACCTTCACGCCGTGGCGGGAAAGGAAGAGCCGCGACCAGGCCCCAGCGGCGACGACCACTTGGTCGGCGGCGATGCGGCCCGCCTCGGTCACCACGCCGGCCACCTTGCCGCCGTTCAGGTCCAGCGCGCGGACGGCGCAGGATTCGCGGATCAGGACGCCCATGTCCTGCGCCTTGGCGGCAAGGGTCGGGACGGCCGTCCAGGGTTCGGCGCGGGCGTCGGACGCGGTGTAGAGGGCGCCTTTCCATGGGGCGGTGGCCCCGTTCAGCATCGCCAGAGTCTCGGCCCCGGTCAGGAGGCGGGTATCGAGCTGGTGGGCGCGGGAATGTTCGGTCCAGGCCTCGAAATCGGCCATCTCGCGGTCGGTCTTGGCGAGGTAAAGGACGCCGGTCTGCCGGAAGCCGAGGGCTTCGCCAAGATCGGCGGAAAGTTCGTTCCAGAGCCGCATGCTTTCGATCATGATCGGAAGCTCGGACGGGTCCCTGCCCTGCTGGCGCACCCAGCCCCAGTTGCGGCTGGACTGTTCGCCAGCGATGCGGCCCTTTTCGAGGACGATGACCGAAAGGCCCTTCCGGCGGAGGAAGAAAGCGGTCATCACGCCGATGACGCCGCCGCCGATGATGGCGACATCGACGCGGGGCGGCAGGGGACCCGCAAAGCGGATGGGGCTGGCGTCGGTGATTGGGAAGGTCATGCCAGCACCTCGAGCAAACGTTCCATGAACTTGTGGCCGGCCTGGAATTCGGAGACCTCCAGGTATTCGTCGGGCTGGTGTGCCTGGGCGATGTCGCCGGGGCCGCAGACGACGGCGGAATATCCGGCCTCCTGGAACTGGCCGGCCTCGGTGCCGTAGGAGACGGCGCCGGTTGCGTTGTTGCCGGTCAGGCGACGGGCGAGTGCCTCGGCCTCTCCCTCATGTTCGGGGACGAGGGCGGGGACGCCGAAGAAGCGGTCGAGGATGACGTCGGCCTCGGGGCGGACGACTTGCATCGCGGCGCGGAGGCGCGCGGCTTCGGCGGTGAAGCGGGCCTCCCATTCGGCGATGTCGTCACCGGGGACGACGCGCATCTCGACGGCAAAGCGGCAGTCGGCGGCGGTGATGTTGTGGGCGGTGCCGCCCGAGATCATCCCGACATGGAGCGTGGTGAAGGGCGGGTCGAAGGCGGCGGCGAGCGGGCCGGGCTTCTGAGCCTGAATCTCGGCGTTCCGGTCGTTGACCCACTGGATAAGGCGCGCGCCTTCCATGATCGCCGAGACGCCGTAGGGGAGAAGCGAGGAATGGACCTCGAACCCCTTCATGTGGACATGATAGCCGGTGCCGCCCTTGTGGCCGGTGATGACGCCCATCCGCGAGGGTTCGCCGATGATGGCGGCGGAGCCTTTCGGGACGACCTCCTGCATGGTGCGGATCATCGGGGGGGCGCCGGTGCAGCCGACCTCTTCGTCGTAGGAGAGTGCCAGTTGCAGCGGGCGGCGGGTGCCGCGCCTTTGCGCCTCGACCAGGGCCCAGACGGCAAGGGCGTTGAACCCCTTCATGTCGCAGGTGCCGCGCCCGTAGAGGCGGCCGTCGCGTTCGGTGACCGTCCAGGGGTCGGTGGTCCAGGTCTGGCCATCGACCGGCACCACGTCGGAATGGCCGGAGAGGACGACGGCGCCTTCCTCCCACGGGCCGGCATGGGCGATCAGGGCGGCCTTCCGGCGGTCCTCGTTCCAGTGGCGGAAGGTGCGGATGCCGTGACTGGAAAGGTAGCCTTCCAGCCAGTCGACGAGGGCAAGATTGCTGTCGCGGCTGACGGTCGGAAAGCCGACCAGGCGGTCAAGGACCTGACGTGGCGTCAGTGCCTGCATTTCACGCTTGCCTCATTTCCCCAGATGTTGTGGTAAGCCTGCCGTTCGGCGCAAGCAGTGTCAATCGCTGGCATTGTGACGGGTGGATCGGTCAGAATGCCGGAATGTGGATGTGGAATCGCGCTGCGAAACAGGATTGATAGCTGGCACGAAATGCGAAACAGTCGGGGTCCGGGGGGGGCGGCATTTGTGCCGGTTGCATCCCAAGACCCAAGAATAACAAGAACAAAGACCACCACGGGGGAGTACTTGATGGCCGAAGTGGCCGCGCCCGTCCATGATGTCCCCGTCCTTGAGGTGAGGGGCCTGAAGACCGTGTTCCGCACCCGTGGAGGCGAGGTTCATGCGGTGAACGACGTCAGCTTCCATCTGGAGCGCGGCGAACTTCTTGGCGTGGTGGGCGAAAGCGGTTCGGGCAAGTCGGTGACGATGATGTCGCTGATCAAGCTTCTGCCGATCCCGCCGGCCGAGATCCGGTCGGGCGAGGTGCTTCTGGCGGGACGGGACCTGCTGAAGATGTCGGACGAGGACCTGCGCCAGGTCCGGGGGGCCAAGGTCGGCTTCGTCTTCCAGGACCCGATGACCAGCCTGAACCCGGTCTTTACCGTGGGCTACCAGGTGATGGAGCCCCTGCGCGAGCATATGGGGATGACGAAGCCGCAGGCCGAGGCGCGGGCGGTGGAGCTTCTGGAACTGGTGGGCATCCCGGATGCGCTGAAGCGGCTGAAGGCCTATCCGCACCAGTTTTCCGGCGGCATGCGGCAGCGGGTGATGATCGCCATCGCGCTGGCCTGCGACCCCGATGTGCTGATCGCCGACGAGCCGACGACGGCGCTGGACGTGACCATCCAGGCGCAGATCCTGGAGCTGGTGAAGGAGCTGCGGCAGAAGCTGGGGATGGCGATCATCTGGATCACCCATGACCTTGGCGTGATTGCCGGGATCGCGGACCGGGTGATGGTGATGTATGGCGGACAGGTGGTGGAGCAGGCCCCGGTGGGCGAGCTTTTCGCCAATCCGCAGCATCCCTACACGCGGGCGCTGCTGAAGACGATCCCGAAGATTTCCGGCGAGCGCGAGGCGCGGCTGAAGGTGATCGAGGGGCAGCCGCCGATCCTGAACGCGCCCCTGACCGCCTGCCCGTTCCGGGCGCGCTGCGAGTATCGGCACGACACCTGCGACAAGCTGAACCCCGCACGCCGCGCGGTGGATGGCCGCGTGATCGGGCGCGGGCATGACGTCGCCTGCCACTGGAACGCCCCTGCGGCGCGGGAGGTGGCGAATGCTTGATGCCCGCCCTGCCCCGCTGGTCCAGGTCGAGGACCTGAAGATGTATTTCCCGATCTACACCGGGGTCTTCCGCAGCCATACCGGCGACGTGAAGGCGGTGGACGGGGTGAGCTTCAGCATCCCGGCGGGCGAGACGCTGGGGCTGGTGGGCGAATCCGGCTGCGGCAAGTCCACGGTCGGGCGCGCCATCCTGCGGCTTTACGAGCCGACCGCGGGGACGGTGCGGATCGAGGGCGAGGATGTCGTCCGGATGCAGCCGGAGGCGCTCCGCAAGAAGCGCCCGACCATGCAGATGGTCTTCCAGGACCCGCAGGCGAGCCTGAACCCGCGGATGACGCTGGCAAACATCATCGGTGAGCCGCTGTATGAGCACACCGACTGGACCGCCGAAAAGAAGATCGACCGGGTGCATGAACTGATGGACAAGGTCGGACTCAACCGCCGCTTCATCAACCGCTACCCGCATGAGTTCAGCGGCGGTCAGCGCCAGCGGATCGGCATCGCGCGGGCGCTGGCGCTGAACCCGAAGTTCATCGTCTGCGACGAGCCGATCGCTGCCCTTGACGTGTCGATCCAGGCGCAGGTGGTGAACCTGCTGGAAGACCTGCAGGAACAGCTGGGCCTGACCTATCTTTTCATCAGCCATGACCTGAGCATGGTCCGTCACCTCGCCGACCGGGTGGCGGTGATGTACCTTGGCCGGATCGCCGAGCTTTCGCCGTCGAAGGACCTGTATGCGCGCCCGCTGCACCCTTATGCCGAGGCGCTTCTGTCGGCGGTGAACGAACCCGACCCGGTGATCGCGGCGCAGCGGAAGCGCATCATCCTGAAAGGTGACGTGCCTTCGCCGGCCAACCCGCCGCAGGGTTGCAACTTCTGCACCCGCTGCCCGAAGGTCATGACTATCTGCCGGACCGTGAAGCCCGAGCTGGCCGAGGTCGAGCCGGGCCGCATGGTCGCCTGCCACCTTTACAACAACCCTACCGACGCCGGGGCAACCGGCGCGTCCGAGGCACACGAGCGCAACCAACAAGGAGTGAACCAATGAAACTCAGAACAGCCCTTCTGGGCGCTGCCACCGCCCTGGCCTTCGCGCCAGCGGCCTTTGCCGAGCGTGGGGCGGACGGCAACGTCAACGTCCTTTACTGGCAGGCGCCGTCGATCCTGAACCCGTACCTGTCGTCGGGGACCAAGGACGTCGAGGCTGCCTCGCTGATCCTTGAGGGCCTGGCCGGCTTCAACGAAAAGGGCGAAGTCTTCCCGCGCCTGGCCGAGTCGGTCCCGACCGTTGAGAATGGCGGCATCAGCGCCGACCTGACCCAGATCACCTGGAAGCTGAAGCCGGGCCTCCTGTGGTCGGACGGCACCCCGGTCACTTCGGCTGACGCCAAGTTCACCTGGGAATACTGCACCCATCCCGAGGGCGGCTGCGCCCAGGCCGCGCGCTATGTCGGCATCACCGCGATCGACACGCCGGATCCGCAGACCATCGTCATCACCTTCGACGGGCCGAAGCCGAACCCCTACCAGGCCTTCGTCGGCGGCACCTCGCCGATCCTGCAGGCGGCGCAGTTCGCCAACTGCCTTGGCGCTGCGGCCTCGACCTGCACCGAGCAGAACTTCAAGCCGATCGGCACCGGCCCCTTCGTCGTCACCGATTTCAAGGTGAATGACGTGGTGACCCTGGCCGCAAACCCGAACTACCGCGATCCGGCCAAGCCCGCCTTCGCCACGATGACCCTGAAGGGCGGCGGTGACGCGGCGGCAGCGGCCCGCGCGGTTCTGGAAACCGGCGAATTCGACTATGCCTGGAACACCCAGATCAACCCGGATCAGCAGGCACAGATGTCGGCTGCGGGCAAGGGTGTCCTTCTGAACGGCTTCGGCACACTGGTCGAGCGGATCGAGACGAACATGACCAACCCCTCGCCCGACCTGCCGGAAGGCGAGCGTTCGACACCGAAGCATCCGCACCCGTTCATGACCGACATCAACGTCCGGAAGGCCCTGTCGATGGCGATCGACCGGCAGATCCTCGTGGATATCGGCTATGGCTCGGCGGGTCGTCCGACCTGCAACCTGGTGCCCGCGCCCGAGATGTTCGCCAGCGACAACACCGGCTGCCTGACGCAGGACATGGAAGGGGCAAAGGCCCTGCTCGAGCAGTCGGGCTGGGTGGACAGCGATGGTGACGGCATCCGGGAAAAGGATGGCATGAAGCTGTCGATCCTGTACCAGACCTCGACCAACCCGGTCCGTCAGGACTTCCAGGCGGTCATCAAGGACTGGTGGACCGAGCTGGGCGTGGAAGTCGAGCTGAAGAACATCGACGCCTCGGTCTTCTTCGGCGGTGACGCGGGTTCGCCCGACACGTTCCAGAAGTTCTATTCAGACGTGCAGATGTTCGCCAACAACTTCGACGGCACCGACCCCGAACCCTACCTGGCGCAGTATCTCTGCTCGAAGATCCCGGGCCCGGAGAACCAGTGGCAGGGCGAGAACATCAACCGCTTCTGCGACCCGGCCTATGACGCGCTGGTCGCGGAACTAGCCAAGACCTCGGACATGACGGCGCGTGCGGAGCTTGCCAAGAAGATGAACGACATGCTGACCAAGGACACCTTCACGGTGATCCCGCTGGTCGACCGTGGGCGTCTGTCGGCGGCTTCGAACACCCTTGGCGGCGTTGTCCTGAACACCTGGGACACCGAGCTCTGGAACGCGCAGGACTGGTTCCGCGTGAAGTGATGCAAGCGCAGGATGGGCGGTTCCGCCCGTCCTGCCCGGCGGGGGCTGTCATGGCCCCCGCCTTTCCATAACCCAAGACTGATCACCCGAGGCGTCCGCCCATGCTCACCTTCACGCTGAGACGGCTTTTGCTGGCCATCCCGACGCTTCTGTTGATCAGTCTGGTCATCTTTCTGCTGGTCGATCTGGCCCCCGGCTCGCCGGCATCGGAGATCCCGCTGACCGTGCCGCCAGACGTGCGGGCAAAGATCCTCGAGGCGCTGGGGGTGAACGAGCCGCTGCACGTGCGATACCTGCTTTGGCTGAAGCAGTTCTTCTGGGTCGAGCCCCTAAACGGGATCGATGCGATCTTCGGGACGAACTACGCCGAAGGGATGCAGCGGATCATCAGCTATCAAAGCCGGAGCCCGGTCTTTGCCCAGATCGGCGAGCGTCTGCCGCAGACGCTGACGGTGATCGGCACCGCCTATCTGGTGGGCGTGCTGATCGCGCTGCCGATCGGGATCTATTCGGCCTACCGGCAGTATTCGCTGTTCGATCAGGCCGGGACGATGTTCGCGATGATCGGGTTTTCGGTCCCGACCTTCTTCACCGGCACGCTTTTCATCATCATCTTCGCGGTATGGCTGGGGTGGTTCCCGACCAAGTACGACACGACGCTGGAAGTGACGGACTGGGAGAGTTTCCTGAAGCAGCTGCGGCAGATGGCGATGCCGGTGATGGTCCTCGGTCTCGCCAACGCCGCCGCGATAAGCCGTTACATGCGGTCGTCGATGCTGGAGAACATGAACCAGGACTATGTGCGGACGGCCCGTGCCAAGGGGATGCCGGAACGGACCGTGGTGCTGAAGCATGTCCTGCGCAACTCGCTGATCCCGGTGGTCACGGTCATCGCGCTGGGAATCCCCGCGATCTTCGGGGGGGCGATCATCACCGAAAACCTCTTCGGCGTGAACGGAATCGGGTCGCAGCTTATCCAGGCGATCCATGGGAACGACCTGCCGACGGTGCAGACCCTGGCCTTCATCTTCGCGATCCTGATCGTGACCTTCAACCTGATCGCCGACATCCTTTACGGCATGCTTGACCCGAGGATCCGCTATGACTGACACCAACCTCGTTCAGGCACCGCCCGAGTCCCTGCGAAGTGCGGTCTGGGCACAGTTCAAGAAGCACAAGGGCGCGATGTTCGGGCTGGTCGTGCTGGGGATTCTGGTGGTCTTTTCGCTCATTGGCCCGCTGGTCTGGCAGCCTGAAAAGCTGTCGGTCGCCGAGGCGCTGAAGTCACGCAACCTGGGCTCGAGCTTCGCCCACCCGATGGGAACCGACCATCTGGGGCGCGACACGATGCAGCGGATGATGGCGGCGGGGCGGGTCAGCCTTGCGGTCGGGTTCGTGGCGATGATCATCGCGGTTTTTCTTGGCACGCTGGTGGGCGTGCTTGCCGGATACTTCAAGCGGCTGGACGGCCCCCTGATGCGGCTGACCGACATGTTCCTGGCGCTGCCGCTGATCCCCTTGCTTCTGGTCATGGTGATGCTGTTCCGCGACCGGATTGCCGGGGTCTTCGGGCCGGAGCTGGGGGCTTTTGTGCTGATCGTGACGGCAATCGGCATCACGAGCTGGATGCAGGCGGCGCGGATCGTGCGTGGCGAAGTGCTGGCGCTGAAGGAGCGGGAATATGTGCTCGCCTCACGCTCAATCGGATCGACGCCGCGCCGGGTGATCCTGCGCCACATCCTGCCGAACGTGATCTCTCCGGTGATGGTGGCGGCCACCCTTTGCGTGGCCGAAGCGATCATCACCGAAAGCGTGCTCAGTTTCCTTGGCCTTGGCTTTCCGCCGGATTTCCCGACTTGGGGGCGGCTGCTTTATGAAGGCCTTGAATACATGCAGAACTATCCCGAACGGGTGATCTTCCCGGGCCTTGCGATCAGCCTGACGGTCCTGAGCGTGAATTACATCGGCGACGGACTGCGCGACGCGCTGGACCCGCGCATCCGGGGGCGCTGAGGAGAGCACGACTTTTCTGCGAATAGTCGGGGCGGCGATCCTGTGCGGGACTGGATCGTTCAGTCGAGGTGGTTGCGGATCCGGCGGATGCCCAGCCAGACGAGGATCACGATCACCGGGGTCAGGATCGCCATCGTCATGCCGTGGCTCATGCCGAGAGGTTCGGTCAGGGGATAGGCGAGATAGGCCGAAAGGTTGACGGCATAGTAGCTGATCGCCACCGTGGAAAGCCCCTCGACCGTGCGCTGGAGGCGCAGCTGCAGGTCGGCGCGGCGGTCCATCGATTCAAGCAGCTTCTGGTTCTGGGCCGAGCGTTCGACATCGACCCGCGTGCGGAGAAGTTCGGCGGCACGCTGCGCGCGTTCGGCCATGCCCTGCAGCCGGCTTTCCGCGGATTTCACGGTGCGCATCGCGGGGTCATAGCGGCGCATCATGAATTCGGCAAAGGTCTGGCGGCCCTCGATCCGTTGTTCGCGCAGGACCTGGATCCGCTGGTTCACGATTGCCTCGTAAGCCGCCGTCGCGCCGAAGCGGAACGAGAAATGGACCGCCAGCGCCTCCAGTTCCGAGGAAATGGTGAGCAGGTCGTGCAGTGCAGCCTCGGGGGCGGGTTCGGCGTTGTCGAGGCCTTCGACCAGTTTCGAGAGGCGCGGGTCAAGCGCATTCAGGCGCACCGAGAGGTCGCGGGAGCGCATGAGGCCCAGCATCGACATGGCGCGGTAGGTTTCGATCTCGCAAAGGCGCTGGACGATCCGGCCGACCCGGCGCGGGCCGGTGCCGGGGCGGACGAAGACGGCAAAGCGCATGTGGCCGGCGGGATCGATGCGGAAGTCGCCGGCGATGACGGCGGCCCCGTCGACGACGCGGCTGACGGCGAGGCTTTCCGGGACGAACCAGTCATCGACGCGGGCGAAGATCTCGTCATCCGTGGCCGGCATCGGCTCGATCCGGATCAGGACCGAGGTCAGACGCTTGCCGGGTGCCGCGGCAAGCCAGTCGTCAGGCAGGACCTCGGCTTCGGCCGGATCGAAAGGGCGCTTTGGCAGGCCCTTGGTGAAGGCCGTGTAGGTCACGAATTCGGTGTGGCTTTCCCACTTCAGCTCGGCCCGGCCAATGGCACCCTGGAAATGCGTGGCACCGGGCTGCGGGTGGGGCGAGCCGTGGCGGTCGAGGAGGGCGTGGAGGTGCTCGAGATCCTTGGACCGGTCACGGTTCACCGCCTGGAAGGGTTCCTTGATCGCCACGTAAAGCGCGGTCGAGGGAACGTCGAGCGAAGGGAAAGGCCGGGCGTGAAGTTCGTTCACGGTGGCGTAGCGCAGGGGGTGGTCGGCGATCGGGGGCATCTTCGGGACTTTCTGGCCGGATGCCCCTGACGTAGGACGCCAGGGGTCCCTGTTCCAGAAAAATGGCGGAATACAAGCGTATGCCGCGCGCCTGTTGCGAAAAAACCGTGCAGGCGCGGGCGCACTGCCCGCTTCAGGACCGGCGAGGCGTCAGGTCGGGAAGAGGAAGGTGAGCGAAAGGCGGTAGGCCAGCCCCTCGGGCCCGCCTTCGGGACCATCCACCCAGTAGCGCAGGCCCCCGCCGATGCTGATCGGCTGGCGGCCGAGTGTCACGAGTTTCGAGGCGGTGACGTTCACCGGGACCGACCACTGTTCGCTGTTCCAGTCATAGGTGGATTCGGTGTTCAGAGCGAAGGTCCATGCGTCGGGCGTGGTGTAGGACAGGAAAGGCTGGATGAAGGTGGCGCTGATCGCCTCTTTCCCGTCATCGGGGTCGATGCCCCAGATGTGGTTGGCAAGGGCACCGTAGGTCCAGCCGTTTTCCTGCTTCAGGGCCACGCCGGTCAGGCCGAGGCCCCACTGGTCGGCGGAGAAGTCGTCGCTGCCGGTGGGTATGTAGATTACTGGGCCCGCGCCCCAGATCCAGCCGCCGGAGGTGGGTGCCTTGGGTGAAAAGAAGAAGCTTTGCACGACGTCGCCGAAGCCGGACTGGCTTTGGCCAGGGCCGGTTACGTCGTCCTGGTTGATGTACGGGACGATGGTGCGGGAAATGAGGTTCCATTCGTCATTCAGCTCGAATGGGATTACGGGCTGGATGTTCAGCGTCGACTTCGAGCCTTCATCCAGCATGCCGAGGCCCTCGTCGTAGTTGTACTGGAGCGGCACGCTGATAAGCGAGGCGACAGGGTTCGAGAGCTGCTTTGCAAGATCACGCGAGTCGGCGGACTGGGCGGTGGCGACACCGGGGAGGCCAGTCAGCAGAAGGGCGGCGACGAGGCTGGACGTCCGGCAGGCTGCGCTGATCATGGCTGATCCTCGGGCTGGGTTTCAGCCTGAGCATAGCCCTGTCCTTCGCACCCTGTCCACGATCTTGCGCCGAGGCAGGTGCGCCCTGCCCCGGCCAGTGCCGTATGCTCAGTCGATCAGCGGCAGGAGCGCGTCGAGCGACTTCTTGGCATCGCCGTAGAACATCCGCGTGTTCTCCTTGTAGAAGAGCGGGTTCTCGATGCCGGAATAGCCGGTCCCCTGCCCACGCTTCGAGACGAATACCTGTTTTGCCTTCCAGCATTCCAGCACCGGCATGCCGGCGATGGGGCTGTTGGGGTCCTCCTGGGCGGCGGGGTTCACGATGTCGTTCGAGCCGATGACGATGGCGACATCGGTCGAGGGGAAGTCCTCGTTGATCTCGTCCATCTCGAGCACGATGTCGTAGGGCACCTTCGCCTCGGCCAGAAGGACGTTCATGTGGCCCGGAAGGCGACCGGCGACCGGGTGGATCGCAAAGCGCACCGTCTTGCCCTTGGCGCGGAGCTTGCGGGTCAGTTCCGAGACGGACTGCTGGGCCTGCGCCACCGCCATGCCGTAGCCGGGGATGATGATGATGCTGTCAGCCTCGTTCAGCGCCGCCGCCACGCCTTCGGTGTCGATGGCGATCTGTTCGCCGGTGACCTCCATCTGCGGGCCGGCGGTGTTGCCGAAGCCACCGAGGATGACCGAGATGAAGGACCGGTTCATCGCCCTGCACATGATGTAGGAAAGGATCGCGCCCGAGGAGCCGACCAGCGCACCGACGACGATGAGAAGGTCGTTCGAGAGCGAAAAGCCGATCGCCGCTGCGGCCCAGCCCGAGTAGCTGTTCAGCATCGAGACGACGACAGGCATGTCCGCGCCGCCGATGCCCATGATGAGATGGTAGCCGATGAAAAGCGCGGCTGCCGTCATCACGATGAGCGCCAGCGTGCTGCCGGTCTGCAGGTAGACGATGAGGAGGACGAGTGACAGGGCCGCGGCGGCTGCGTTCAGCAGGTGCCCGCCGGGAAGTTTCTTGGCCTTGCCGTCGACCTTGCCGGCAAGCTTGCCGAAGGCGATGACCGAGCCGGTGAAGGTGACCGCGCCGATGAAGACGCCAAGGAAGGTCTCCACCCGGAGGATCGCAACCTCGACCCCCGATTTCTTGGCGACGACGGCGGCGAAGCCGTCAAGGGCAGCCTTCGCAGCCTCGTCCATCCCGGCGACGCGGATCAGTTCGATATGGGTGTTGAAGCCGATGAAGACCGCCGCCAGGCCGACAAGGCTGTGCATCGCGGCGACAAGCTGAGGCATCTCGGTCATCTGGACGCGTTGGGCGACGACATAGCCGATGACCCCGCCGCCCGCGATCAGGGCAACCGAGAGCCACCAGAGGCCAAGGCCGGGGCCGTAAAGCGTGGCGGCGACGGCCAGCGCCATGCCGACGATGCCGTACCAGACCGCGCGCTTGGCACTTTCCTGGCCGGAAAGCCCGCCGAGCGAGTAGATGAAGAGAACCGCTGCAACGACATAGGCCGCCGTGGTGAAACCGTAATCCATGACGCGCCCCTTACGACTTCTGGAACATGGCGAGCATGCGCCGGGTGACCATGAAGCCACCGAAAATGTTGATCCCGGCCATGAAGACGGCGAGTGCGGCGAGGATGATGACCAGCCAATTGCCGGACCCGATCTGCATCAGCGCACCAAGGATGATGATCGACGAGATCGCGTTCGTCACCGCCATGAGCGGGGTGTGGAGCGAGTGCGAGACGTTCCAGATCACCTGGAAGCCAACGAAGACCGCAAGCACGAAGACGATGAGGTGCGACATGAAGCTGGCGGGCGCATAAAGCCCGGCCAGCAGGATCAGCCCGCCGCCGATGGTCAGAAGGCCGACCTGGTTGCGCGTCTGGGTCTTGAAGGCTGCGAGTTCCTGCGCCCGGCGTTCTTCAGGCGTCAGTTCCTTGGCCTTTTCCTTCGGCTTCGCCGCCGCAATGGCCGCGATCTTCGGCGGTGGAGGCGGGTAGGTGACCGCGCCGACATGGGCCACGGTCGCGCCCCGGATCACGTCATCCTCCATGTTGTGGACGATGATGCCATCCTTCTTCGGCGTGAGGTCCGTCAGCATGTGGCGGATGTTGGTGGCGTAAAGCGTCGAGGCCTGGGCGGCCATCCGGCTGGGGAAGTCGGTGTAGCCGACGATGGTCACGCCATTGTCGGTCACGATCTTCTGGTCCGGCACCGTAAGGTCGCAGTTCCCGCCGCGTTCGGCCGCAAGGTCGACAATGACCGACCCGGGCTTCATCATCCGGACCATGTCTTCGGTCCAGAGCTTCGGCGCGGGACGGCCGGGGATCAGGGCCGTGGTGATGACGATGTCCATCTCGGGCGCAAGTTCGCGGAACTTGGCGAGCTGCTTTTCGCGGAATTCAGGGCTGGAGGGCGCGGCATAGCCGCCGGTCGCAGCACCGTCCTGGGTCTGTTCGAATTCGAGGAAGACGAAGTTCGCGCCCATCGATTCGATCTGTTCGGCCACTTCGGGGCGGACGTCGAAGGCATGGACGATGGCACCGAGCGAAACGGAGGTCCCGATGGCGGCAAGACCGGCAACCCCTGCCCCGACGATCAGCACCTTCGCCGGGGGCACCTTGCCCGCCGCCGTCACCTGTCCGGTGAAGAAGCGGCCGAAGTTCGACCCGGCCTCGATCACCGCGCGGTAGCCGGCGATGTTGGCCATCGACGAGAGCGCGTCCATCTTCTGCGCGCGGCTGATGCGGGGGACCATGTCCATCGCGACTACTGTCAGGTTCTTCTTCGCCGCCGCCTCCAGAAGCTCGGCGTTCTGGGCGGGCCAGAAGAAGCTGATCAGGGTCTGGCCGTCCTTGAGCGTGTCCAGTTCCCTCGCGTTAGGGCCGCGCACCTTGACGATGACGTCGGCCGCCGCGATGACATCTTTCGCTGATTTCAGCACCTCGACCCCGGCGGCGGTATAGGCCTCATCCGAGAACCCGGCCTTCGCCCCTGCCCCGGACTGGATGCAAGCGCTATGCCCGAGCTTGGCCAGTTGCGTAGCCGAATCCGGCGTCATTGCGACACGGTTCTCGCCTGCGAACTCTTCCGTCAGTGCACCGATCTTCACGCGTGATCCCCCGTTCCTGTCGCCGCCGCAGAAAATGCCTGCACGATCTATCACCGCGCAACAATATTTCAAACCCTAGTTTGTGGCCCGGTCCGAACTATTGCTGCGCCAGCCGAACCAGCGGTGGGTCCGGGCGGCCCAGGCGTCGAATTCTGGTCCGAAGGCGGCGGCAAGGCGCGCCTCTTCGTCGATGATGAAGCGGGTCTGGATCAGCCAGGCGAAACCGGCAACGAGCGGCAGGGCAAGGATCGCATCAAGCCAGAGGATCGCGCCGAAAAGGATGATCAGGTCCGACAGGTAGATCGGGTTCCGCGACAGTGCGAAAAGCCCGGAGGTCACCAGCGAGGACGGGTCGCGGCGCGGAATGACCGTCGTCTGCGCCAGGGCCATCTGCGCCGCTGCAAGAAACGCGACAAGGATGCCGGAGCCGATCAGCCAGACGCCGAGATTGGCCCCGGCCGTGCCGAAGACTGGCGGCGAAACCAAGGACAGAACGTAGGCCACCGCGACATGCAGCAGAAGCCAGACCGGCGGAAGGTCGACAAGAGCGAGTGCGTGGCGCAAGGGTGCCTCCCTGCGGTCGATCTAGCCTTGCGGCGGGCGCTGCCGCAAGCCAGTTCAGGCTTGGCAATCCCTTGCGCAGCGCCGATAACGAGGGCCAGAGGAGACCGCCATGCCCATTGATTTCACCGCGAAGAAGGCCCTGTTCCATCTGCCGGAGGGGGTGGTCTACCTCGACGGCAACTCGCTGGGGCCGATGGTGCGTAGCGTGCCTGCGCGGGTGGACAAGGCGGTGCAGGCCGAATGGGGTGAGATGCTGATCCGTGGCTGGAACAAGGCCGGATGGATGGCACAGCCCCGCGCGCTGGGGGACCGGATCGGGCGGCTGATCGGGGCCGAGCCGGGGACGGTGGTGCTGGGGGACACGCTTTCGATCAAGGTCTACCAGGCGCTGGCCTCGGGGCTGGAGCTGAACCCGCGGCGTCGGGTGATCCTGTCGGATACCGGGAACTTTCCGTCTGACCTCTACATGGCCGAGGGGCTTTGCCGGACGCTGGGTGGGCAATACCGGCTGAAGACCGTGGCTCCGGAAGAGGCGATGGCCGCGATCGACGAGACGGTGGC
Source organism: Tabrizicola sp. T46 (assembly GCF_057219895.1). Lineage (NCBI taxonomy): Bacteria > Pseudomonadati > Pseudomonadota > Alphaproteobacteria > Rhodobacterales > Paracoccaceae > Tabrizicola > Tabrizicola sp. T46. Next base: position 274,512 of record NZ_JBXVVV010000003.1, on the reverse strand, counting down.
GGTGGTGATGCTGACCGAGGTCGACTATCGCACCGGGCGGCGGCACCACATGGCCGACATCACGGCGCGCGCGCATGAGATGGGTGCGCTGGCGGTCTGGGACCTGGCGCACAGCGCAGGGGCGGTTCCGGTCGATCTGGCGGGTGCCAAGGCCGATTTCGCGGTGGGCTGCACCTACAAGTATCTCAATTCCGGCCCCGGCGGTCCGGCATTCATCTATGTCGCCCCCCGCCATGCCGAGGCGGCGCGCCCTGCCCTTTCGGGCTGGCTGGGACATGAGGCGCCCTTTGCCTTCGACCTTTCCTACCGTCCCGGCGCGGGGATCGACCGGATGCGTGTCGGCACCCCGGCGGTGTTGCAGATGGCAGCACTCGAGGCGGCGCTGGATATCTGGGACGGGGTAGACCTTGCCGAGGTGCATCAGCAGTCGTTGCGCCTGCAGGATCAGTTCATCAGGGGCGTTGAGACGCGGACCACCGGCCTGACGCTGGCCACGCCGCGGTCGCACCTGATGCGGGGAAGCCAGGTCAGTTTCCGCCACCCCGAGGGCTATGCGATCATGCAGGCGCTGATCAGTGAGGGCGTGATCGGCGACTTCCGCGCGCCCGACATCCTGCGCTTTGGCTTCACGCCGCTTTACATCGACGAGGATGACGTGGCCCGGGCGGTCAACGTGCTGGCGAAGATCATGGACTACGGCAGCTGGGACCGGCCGGAATTCAAGCAACGCGCGATGGTGACCTGATGATCAGGCTCTGGAACCCCGAGACGATGCCGAAACCCGCCTCGCGCTACAGCATGTGCGCGCTGGCCGAAGGGTCGACGCGGCGGCTGGAGATCTCGGGCCAGGTGGGGATGCACCCGGACGGGACGATTGCAGCCGGTCTTGCCAATCAGCTGGACGCGGCGCTGGCAAATGTCGACCGGGCGCTGGAGGCGGCAGGCATGGGGCGCGGAAACCTGATGAAGATCACGGTCTACCTGACCGAGAACAGCCCCGATGCCATCGCCATCTACCGCGCCCGGCGGGATGCCTGGGTGGGCGAGGCCCCTGCCCCGGCGGCGACGCTTCTGGTCGTGGCGGGGCTGGCGTCGCCCGCGCTTCTGGTCGAGGTGGATGCCATCGCTGCGGGTTGAGGCCGGCCATGATCGCTCTATCTGCGGCGCAGGCCGGCGCAGGGACGAGCGGGAATTCGTCGGCACCTTCACCACCTCCGGACCAAGTCGCCGGTCCTGTGGCGCGCCATAAACCGGAAACGGGCGAAGAAACCCCGCTTCAGACCTGATTTGACGCGGTTTTCACGCGCCCGTGATGCGTTTTCGCACCCACCCCGGTTTGACGCGCCGTGAAGCCTAAGTTACCGTCGCGAAAAGTTTACCCCGGGGAAGTTTCCGGGGGATCAAGACGAAATGGGTTCAGTGATGCACAAGTTCCTCGTCTCCGTTTCCGGCAAGGCCGTTGCCCTGCTTGCCTGCCTGACGCTTGTTGCCTGCGTCGATCCGACGGTTGGGCCCTCAAACGCTTCGAAACCGCTCCCGAAGGCGGATGAAAACGTCTACGTGGCGACGATGGATTCCGGCATCGCGATCCCGGCCCTGCCGGTCGAGGAGATCCCGGCCAGCCACCGCCGCCAGGTGGTCCAGTACGAAACGGACCAGCCCGTCGGCACGATCATCATCAACCCCGCGACCCGGCTCCTGTACTATGTGGTCGGCCAGGACAAGGCGATCCGCTACGGCATTTCAGTCGGTCGCGCCGGGTTCGAATGGTCGGGTGAGGCGATCGTCGCCGACAAGAAGCCCTGGCCGACCTGGACGCCGCCCAAGGAAATGATCGCGCGGGATCCCAAGCTTGCGAAATGGGAGAACGGCCAGCCGGGCGGCCCGACCAATCCGCTGGGGGCGCGGGCGATCTACCTGACCTCGAACGGGATCGACTATGGCTACCGCATCCACGGCACGCCGGAGTGGAAGTCGATCGGTCGCAATGCCTCGTCGGGCTGCATCAGGATGATAAACCAGGATGTGATTGACCTTTATAACCGTCTGCAGGGCGGTGAGAAGGTGATCGTCCTGACTGCATCCGGCGAGATGCCGAAGGGGCTTTACATCCCGAAGCCGCCTGCGCCGAAAAAGGCTGCCGCGCCGAAGCCCGAGGTTCCGGCAGGTGCCGTTCCGGCCCTGAAGGTGCTGCCGCCCCCGACGATTGCGGTTCCCGGAGCGGTGCCTGCGGTGCAGGCGTCGGCCCCGGCGGCCCCTGCGACGCCCGCGCCTGCGGCAGGTGAGCTTGTCTGCGCCACGGCGCTGGTTAACGGCGTCTGTCCGGGTGCTGCCAGCGACTGACAGTGTCAAGAGGAATGCAAAGGGGGGCGCCAATGGCGCCCCTTCTGCGTTCAGAGCCAGCGGTCGTAGTCGCTGACGAGGAGGTGCCAGGGCGCCTCGTCCTCATCGATCTCGGCGAAGCGGCCGATGGGCTCGCGGAAGATGTTATCGGTGAGGTCGTCGTTCACGGTCGAGACTTCGCCGATCAGCACGTCACCGCCTTCACCCCAGAAGGCGTGCCAGTCGCCGGGCATGAGCGTGACGCTTTCCCCCGGCGCAAGCTTCAGTTTCTGTCCGGGTCCGTAGGGGGTGCGGATGCCGTCGCACATCACGACGCCGCCCCGGTCGGCCGCAAACCCGCCCTTGTCGTCCGACCCGAACAGCTCGACCACCAGGGTGCCGCCGCCGCGGTTGATGATGTCCTCGGCCTTGATGACATGGGTGTGCATCGGGGAAAGCTGGTCCTGCCGCGAGATCAGGAGTTTCTCGGCATAGCACATGCCGCCGCCACGCTGGAGGTCGGCGAGGCGGCCGTTGCGGAGCGTAAAGAGGAAGAGGCCCATCTGATCGAACCGGCCCTGCCCGTAATCGGTGATGTCCCAGCCGCAGCGGGCGTCGATCACTGCGCGGGCCACGTCCCTCTTCCCCTTGAACTCGTCCGGGGACCAGTTGGCAAAGGGCGGCAGAACGAAGCCGTAGTGACGGATCATCTCGTCGGCGCTGCGCATGATGTCGTTGATGCGGGATCTCTTCATGTCTCTCCTCCGGGCACTTCAGCCAGCCTAGCCGGTCCCGTCTGCCGAAGAAAGCGTCCGACGAGCACAAGGCCGGCGAGGCCGAGCGCGATCACGAAGCCGGCCCAGATGCCGGAGGGGCCCATGCCGACGGGATGGGCCAGCACCCAGCCGAGCGGCAGGCCAAGGACCCAGTAGGCGATCATCGAGACAGTTGCGGGAAAGGCGGTGTCGGAGAGGCCGCGGAGCGCGCCGGTCATGGTGGACTGGACGCCGTCCATCACTTGCGAGAAGGCGAAGACGAAGAAGATCGTGGCGGCGACGGCGATGACCTCGGGCTCGGACGTGATCCAGCCCGCGATGGTTTCGCCATGCAGACCAAGGACCACCGCCGCCCCGGCAAGCCAGATTGTGCCCATGCCGAGGGCGGCCCAGGTGATGGGGCGGAGGGCGTCAAGGTTGCCCGCGCCGCGTTCCTGCGCGACGCGGATCGCGACCGCCCCGGCAATGCCGAGGGGCACCATGTAGAGCAGGCCACCGGCACTCATCGCCACCTGGTTCCCGGCGAGGGCAACCGCGCCGAAGGTGCCGATCATCAGCGTGGCCACGGCCATCGCCCCGGTTTCGGCGATGTACATCAGGCCGAGGGGAGCGCCCTCCCTGGCGACGCTGGCGATCTCGGCGCCACTGAGGTCTCGCCTGAGGCGCAGCCGCCGCATCGACGGGGCCTGCCGCCAGTAGGCCCAGGCGGCGGCAAGTGCCAGCGCCTCGGCGGTGAAGGAGGCGATTCCGGCCCCGGTCAGACCCAGCATCGGCAGGGGGCCGAGGCCCCAGATCAGGGCGTAGTTCAGAGGTATGTTGATGACGACCGCAAGAAAGGCGAAGCCGGCGCCAAGCCAGGGGCGATCCACAGCCTCGAATGTCGCCTTGAAGACCGTAAGGACAGAGAAGGGAATCATCATCAGCGAAATGGCCGTCCAATAGGGGAACATGATCGCAAGGACCTCGGTCGGCTGGCCGAGAAGCGGCAGCACGGGCCAGAGCGCAAGCATCAGGACGGCCCCGCCGATGCCCACGATCCAGCCGAGCGCCAGGCCGTTGCGCAGGGTTGCGGGAATCCGACGGCCCTGCCGCGCGCCGTAGGCGGTGCCGATCCTGACCGACATCGCCGACAAAAGCCCCCAGATCGCGGCGTAAAGGATCACGGCGACTGCGTTCGTGATCCCGACGGCCGCGAGCGGCAGGGCACCGAGTGGTGCCAGCATTACCGAGTCGGTGACGCCGAGCAGGGTCGAGGCCCCCAGCCCCGCGACAATGGGCACGGTAAGCGCGAGGATCGCAGGCGCCTCGCGGCGGATGGCGGAGAGAAGGGTCATTGCAAGGGCCGGGGTTTTGACATACGGTTCGTATGTTAGTGCAGATATCACATACGGGCCGTATGTCAACCGACCGCCGCAGCCGCGCCGACCAGGCGCATGAGACGACCCAGCGTATCCTTGCCGTCGCGCGGGAGGTGTTCACGACGCAAGGCGTGGCTCAGGCTTCGCTGGACGCGATCTCGGCACAGGCCGGGGTAACGCGGGGGGCCTTGCACCATCATTTCACCAACAAGGCGGGGCTCTTCGAAGCCGTGCTGCTTCGTATGGATGCCGAGATCGGCGAAGAGATCGACGCGGCCTGGGACCCGGACATGCCGTCCTGGGCCGCATGGCGCGCCTGTTTTCACCGGTATCTCGATGCGGTGCTGCGGCCGGACCGGCTGCGGCTGTTCTTTCTGGAAGGCCCGGCGATCCTGGGGGCGCGGGCCTTCGACCTGATGCTGAACTCGGGCTTGTCGGAGGTGGTCGAGGGGTTGTCTGACCCCGAGGTAAGCCGCGAGCTGGCCGTCAGCGATGCCGAGGCCATGGCGACCATGCTGAACGGTGCGGTGCTGAACCTTGCCTTCTGGGTGGCGGAAATGCCGGAAAACTCTGACCGCAAGGCCCGCGCGCACCGGATGCTGGACGCGCTGTTCGACGGGCTGACGCTGAAGCCGTAGCTCAGCGCTTGCCGAAGAGCGAGCCGAGAACGCCGCGGATCATCGCCTGGCCGGACTTGCTGCCAAGCTGGCGGGCAAAGCTTTTGGCAAAGACCTCGGTCACCGAATCCGACCGGCTGTTGCTGGTGCGCCGGGGCTTGGCCTCGGGCAGGACATTGCCGTCGTAGCGCCGGGCGCGTTCGAATTCGCGCGCTTCGGCGGTCGACTCTTTGGCGCGCGTTGCTTCAGCTGCGGCGGCCTCGGCCCGTGCCCGCAGAAGTTCCCAGGCACTTTCGCGGTCGACCGGCGTGTCGTATTTGCCCCGCATGGGCGAGGCGGCCATCACCGCCGTCCGTTCGGCCTCTGACAGCGGCCCGACCTGGCTGGAGGGCGGGCGGATCAGGGTTCGCTGGGCGACGCCCGGCACGCCCTTGGCCTCAAGGAACGAGGTCACCGCCTCGCCCGTGCCGACATCGCGGATCGCTTCTTCGATGGCAAAGTCGGGGTTCGGGCGGTAGGTCTCGGCGGCGAGCTTCAGGCCCTTTTGGTCCTTGGCGGTGAAGGCGCGGAGTGCGTGCTGCACCCGGTTGCCAAGCTGGCCGAGGATGTTTTCCGGCACATCCGCCGGGTTCTGGGTGATGAAGTAGACCCCTACCCCTTTCGACCGGATCAGGCGCGCGACCTGTTCGACCTTGGCGATCAGTGCCTTCGGGGCATCGTTGAAAAGAAGATGCGCCTCGTCGAAGAAGAAGACGAGCTTGGGTTTCTCGGGGTCGCCCACCTCGGGGAGGGACTCGAAGAGTTCGGAGAGAAGCCAGAGGAGGAAGGTCGCATAAAGGCGCGGCGAGTTCATCAGGCGTTCGCCCGCAAGGATGCTGATCCGCCCGGTTCCGTCGGGATCGACAGTCATCAGGTCGGCAAGGTCCAGCGCGGGTTCGCCGAAAAGCTTCGCCCCGCCCTCGTTCTCAAGGACAAGGAGCCGGCGCTGGATCGCCCCGACAGAGTCCTTGGTGACAAGGCCGAAGCGGGCGGAAATCTCGGTGGCATTCTCGGCCACGAAGGTCAGGAGGGCCTGGAGGTCCTTCAGGTCGAGAAGCGCAAGACCTTCCTCGTCGGACAGGCGGAAGGCCACGTTGAGCACACCTTCCTGCGCGTCGCTGAGTTCAAGGAGGCGCGAGAGGAGTAGCGGCCCCATCTCGGAAACCGTTGCGCGGACCGGGTGACCCTTTTCCCCGAAGAGGTCCCAGAAGATCACCGGGAAGGCGCGGTAGGTAAGCTCCAGCCCCATGGTTTCGCAGCGCTTGAGGAAACTTTCGTGAAGCTTGTGGGCGGGCGATCCGGCGGCTGCCATGCCCGAGACATCGCCCTTCACGTCGGAAAGGAAGACCGGCACACCGGCGGCAGCGAAACCTTCGGCCAGGATCTGGAGCGTGATCGTCTTGCCGGTGCCGGTGGCGCCCGCGATCAACCCGTGGCGGTTGCCATAGCCCAGGAGGAGGTGTTGCTGAACCGCATGGCCTTCGCCCCCGCCGCCAACCATGATGCTTGGCGCTGTATTGCCCTGTTCCATTGCGTCTACCCTGTTTCCCGTGCCGTGACCGCCGTGCTGCGGTGCTGCTTCATGTTCCGACCGGGAAAAACATACAATGTTAACCCGGTTCTGCCAGTCTGATTGCACCGGCCTTGCCTGATCCGGCAGTCCGGTGGTGACTTCCTCCCTGTTGACTGGCCGCGCCCTTGAAAAGGCGCGGTTTTTTTGTAACGGGCTTGTCACATGATCCGTCAGAATCCCGTTGACGGCCCCGGCAAACCGAAATAGCGTCCCAACCCATGAAGTCGGCCAGTCCGACAGGGAGCAAAAAACAATATGTGGAAAGGGCCGGCCTAGCCGGCCCTTTCCCATTTCAGGGTTCGGTTGCCATTTGGGGCGTTCACATTCCGTGCAGAACCCTGCCTGCAAGGCGTTTTCGCACCTGACGGCGGCGGAAGGGCATGCTAGAGACCGCGCCAAACACCAACCCGAAGGAATAGCCCCAGATGGCCTCGACCACCCGCACCGCGCTTGCCCTGATCGCTGCCCTTGCCGCTCTGCCACTTGCCGCTCAGACCACCGAGGGAACCGCACCGGCCACCGAAGGCGACAGCGCGGCGGCGACCGACCTTTCCATGGGTCAGGAGGTCAATACGGGCGGGGTCGGCGAGACCTATACCGCTGCCAAGTTCGAGGACTGGGAACAGCGTTGCGTGCGGACCGAAAGCGGTGCCGATCCCTGCCAGCTCTACAAGCTTCTCAAGGATGGACAGGGCAACAATGTGGCCGAGTTCACGATCTTCGGCCTGCCGGAAGGTGCGAACAGCGAAGCCGTAGCCGGGGCGACCTTCATCGCGCCGCTTGAGACGCTGCTGACCTCGGGCATGCGGATGCAGATCGATGACCGGCAGTCAAAGGTCTATCCGTTCACCTTCTGCGCCGATCTGGGCTGCGTGGTCCGTCTTGGCTTTACGGCCGAGGAGGTGGACGCGATGAAGAAGGGCGCGAATGCCGTGGTCAGCATCGTTCCCTTCGTCGCGCCGGATCAGACAGTGACCCTGAACCTTTCCCTGAAGGGCTTCACCGCGGGGCTCGAGGCGGTGAATACGGCGAATGCCGCAGCGGATGCGGCAGCTGCCGCCGCCGCCCCTGCCGAGGCTGCGCCGGCCGAGGCCGCTCCGGCGACCAACCCCTGATCCTTGAGACAGTCAGATTACAAGGGCCAGTCCGCCGAGGCTGGCCCTTCTTCGTTCCGGGATCGGTCAAGCCCGCGCGAAGGCAATCACGGCGTTGAGGCCCCCGAAGGCAAAGGCATTCGAGAGGGCCACGTCCACCTTTGCCTTGCGGGCGGCATTCGGAACCACGTCGAGCGCGCAGTCCGGGTCTGGCGCCTGATACCCGACGGTCGGAGGCAGGATGCCTTCTGTCAGGGCCATCAGGCAGGCAATCGCCTCCAGTGCGCCGGTTGCACCGATGGCATGGCCGTGCATCGACTTGGTCGAGGAGACCGGCGGGGGATTGGCGCCGAAGACCTGGCGGATGGCGGTGGTTTCGCTGCGGTCATTGGCAAGCGTGCCGGTGCCATGGGCGTTGATGTAGCCGACGTCGCCCGGGGCCAGACCGGCATCCTGAAGGGCCGCGTCCATCGCGCGCGCGGCCCCTGCCGGGTCGGGGGCGACGATATCGCCGGCATCGGCGGTCATCCCGAAGCCGGCGACCCGGGCAAGGATCGGGGCGCCACGGGCCCTGGCGTGGTCTTCGGCCTCAAATACGATGATCCCCGCCCCGTCGCCGATCACCATGCCTTTGCGTCCAAGGCTGAACGGACGGCAAGCGTCAGGGGCGAGGACACGGAGCCCCTCCCAGGCCTTGACCCCACCGAAGCAGAGCATCGCCTCGGAGCCGCCGGTGAGCATGACGTCCGCAGCTCCGGACCGGACCTGCTGGAAGGCCAGCCCCATGGCGTGGTTGGCGCTGGCGCAGGCCGATGCAACCGCGAGCACCGGTCCGGTCAGCCCGTGACGGATGGAAAGATGCGAGGCGGGCGCGTTGTGCATCAGACGCGGTACCACCAGCGGCGAGACGCGGGATTTTCCTTCGGCGAAAACAGCGCGATAGCTGTCTTCCCAGGTCGAGATGCCACCGGCGGCAGTGCCAAGGATCACACCGCCCCGATGACCAATCGGGTCGGTCAGGCCCGCCATCGCAACGGCCTCGGCCCCCGCGACAAGCGCATATTGCGTGACCCGGTCGTAAAGCGGCAGCTTCGCGGGGTCGAGCGCGGGCAGCCAGTCGCGCACTTCCGCACCGATGCGGATCGTCAGGCGGTCGGCGTCGCGGAACGTGAGGGGCGCGATGCCCGAGCGCCCTTCGCTGAGGGCGGCGAATGTGCCGGGAACGCCCTGCGCAAGGGCGTTGACTGTGCCGATCCCGGTGACGACGACCTGCCTCATCCGCGTTGCAGCGCAATCAGCCTTTCGACGCCGCCAACGATGCCCTGCACAGTATCAAAGTCGAACTCGGGCTGGTCGGGTTCGTTGGCGTTGAACGGAATCGCGATGCCGAAGCGCTCTTCCATGGCAAAGATCGCCTCGACCTTGCCAAGGCTGTCGAGGCCAAGATCGGCGATGGCCGCGTCGCGCGCGATGTCCGCAGGCGAAATGAGAAGCTGCGTCGCAAGGATCGCGATCACCTCTGTCTCGATGTCCGAGGATGACGTCATCGCCCTGCCCTAGTCGTTGTCCGCGTCGCTGCCCTTTTCCAGCGCCGCCACCCGGGCTGCAAGCCGTGGCAGGCGGCGCAGCGCCTTCTGCATCTCGACATGGGTCTCCATCTTCACGGCCGGATAGCCCAGCAATACGCGGCCGGCCGGAGCGTTGGTGAAGATCTTGGTGGCCCCGCCCGCGATCACGTCATTGCCGACGAAGATGTTGTCGTTGACGCCGCATTGGCCGCCCATGACCACCCGGTCGCCGATCCGGGCCGAGCCTGCGATGCCGACCTGGCCGCACAAGAGGCAGTCCTGCCCGACCTGAACGTTGTGGCCGATGTGGACTAGGTTGTCGAGCTTGGTGCCCGAACCGATGACCGTATCGCGGATTGTGCCGCGGTCGATGCAGACGTTCGCGCCAATTTCGACGTCATCCCCGATGGTTACGGCACCAAGCGAATGTATCCTTGTCCAGCTTTGATCCTTGATTTCCGCGCGTGAGCCGAGCGTTTCGCGGATTTCCTCGACCCCCGATTTCTCTGGCGTCACAAAGCTGAACCCGTCGGCGCCGATGACGGCGCCCGGCTGGCAGATGAAGCGGTCGCCGATGGTCACCCGGGCGCCGATCCGCGCGCCCTGCAGGATCAGGGCATTTGCGCCGATGCGCGCGCCTTCGGCGATCGAGACATGGCTGGCGATGCGCGCACCCTTGCCGATGATCACCCCGGCCCCGATCACGACGAAAGGACCGACTGCGGCTCCTTCCCCAAGGCTTGCCGTTGGATGCACCACGGCCATGGGATGCACCCCCGGCGCAATGTCCGGCCCGGGGTCCATCAGCGCGGTGAGGCCGGCCATGGCCAACCGCCCGCGCGGCGCGAAGATCGCGGCATTCAATCCCATGGCGCGCCAGTCGGCACCCGGCCAGACGATGGCCGCCCGGGCCTGGCCCTTCGTGATGCCCTCGCCATAGCGCGGGTCCATCGCCAGCGCGATCTGGTCCGGACCGGCCTCCTGCGGTTCGGCGGCACCGGTGACGGTCAGATCAAGCGCACCCTCTGCCTCAGCACCAAGGGCCGCTGCGATGTCGCGGATCGTATGGGCCATGTTGTCCTCGGGGTCGTGTGCGGGGCCGTAGCGCCAGCCTTACCGCTGAACGCCCGCCAGTTCCACCCCGGCGGAGCTGAGCGCCTCGAAAAGGGCGGCGTCGCGCCCGTAGATGTCCCGCCGATAGGCGATGCGGCCCTTCGCGCCCGGATAGGCCGTGAAGTAGACCAGATGAACCGGCACCTGGGACAGTAGCTTTACCGTGGTCTCGTTCCCGGTCTTGAGCTTTTCGTCGAACTCGGCCTCGGCATCCTTCGACTGCACGGACAAAAGCGCATGGGCGAGGTCGAAAGGATCGGCCACGCGGATGCAGCCGTGGCTGTAGGCGCGCACCTCCTTGGCAAAGAGCGACTTGGACGGCGTGTCATGAAGGTAGATGTTGTAGGGGTTGGGGAACATGAACTTCACCAGGCCCAACGCATTGTCGTCGGATGGCGGCTGGCGCAGCGCAAAGGGGAAGTTCCGCGAGGTGTAGGCCGCGAAATTCACCGCCCCGCGCGGCACCACGCGCCCGCGCCCGTCGATCACCTGAAGATGCGAGACGGCGTTCGGGTTCCTTTGCAGAAGCGGCAGGTATTCCTTCACGGTGATCGACCGCGGCACGCCCCATGAGGGGTTGATGACCATATGCTCCATCAGGTCCGAAAACTCGGGGCTGCGCTGGTCGGGGACGTTCTTTCCAATCACCACCCGGGTCTCGAAGACCGTGCGCCCGTGGTCGATGATCTTTGCGGTGAAGTCGGGCAGGTTCACCCAGATGTGCCGCGCGGACCGGTCGTAATCCATCCAGCGCTGCCGTTCGAGGGCGACGACGACAGATTTCAGCCGCTCTTCCGGACCCTTGTTGAGTTCCGCAAGTGTGGAATCGTTGACGATGCCATCGGCGGTCAGCCCATGGTTCAGCTGGAAATCGACAACAGCTGCTTCGATCGTGCGGTCGAAGACGGCGGTTGCGCTGTGGGCCAGATAGCCCATGCGGACCAGCCGATCACGAAGTGCCACGACCTCGGGCCCGCTGTCACCGGGACTGAGCGGTCTGGCCATCAGGAGCGGGCCCCAACCACCCGTCGCGATATCGGCCTCAAGCCGGATCTTGGCCTTCATCAGGTTGAGATAGGCCGGCGACTTCGGCAGCAGCCAGTCCAGCACCACCTGCGGATCACCGGTGGCGATGCGGGACAGAAGAACCTCTGGCTCGATCACCGCGATCTCGCGCAGGATGCCCGGGTCGACCTTGGCCGGCTCGATCGCGCCGGAGGTCAGGTCGCGCGCCCAGGCGAGATAGGCCCGCGACAGGGCGATCTCGGCCCGACCGCGGTCGCCCTCGGTCTTGGCGGCAAGGAGGGCCGCGCGCAGGGCCTCGGCATCGTAGCGGGCGACGGGCAGGCCGTGATCCGATGCCGTGGCGAAGGCCGACAGGAGCGCCTGGCGGCGCGTTACATCGTCGGCCCCGGTCCAGAGCGTGCGATAGTCGTTGGCGCGATACCAGTCAGCGATCGCCCGATCGTCACCAGCCGCAACGGCGAGCGCCTGAACAAAGGCAGGCGGCTCTTTCGGTTCCGCCGCCCGGACCGGCGGAGCGACAAGAGTGAAAAGTGAGACGGCCAGCGCAGGCAGGAAGAACGCGCCATGCTTGGCGAAGCGATAATCGGCAAAGACCATTCCGGCACCGAACTCAATGACTTGGCCGAATTCCCGGCCGTTCCGGACATATCGCCGCAAATGAGGAAGGCTGTCCACTCACAAACGGGAAAAACCGGGCAGTCGGAAGGAATTGTTTCCATTTGCGCAACGCTGATTGCCGGATCAGCACCAGTGATGGCTTCCGGACCGGAAATCGGGCTTGTTCAGCAATTTTTTGCCGATGCGGACCATGGTGCGGGGATGTCGGGCAGAGTTCGCTTGGGCTTCGATTCGTCCTGTGCCATAAGACTGAGGCACCTTGGGGATGAAGTTGCACGAGAAAGCTGCGGCAAGCGGTCGAAGACAGCTACAGGGACAGGCGTTAGAATGACGGACAATCGGAACTTCACTGTCACGCGGCGTGGCCTGCTTGGCGTGTTCGCGGCAACCGCGGTTGTCGCAGCCCCGACCTACTCCAATGCCTTCGGCCTGCTGAAAGGCTCGGGTGATATCCGCCGCATCCGGATGTACTCTGGCCGCACCGGCGAAAGCATCGACACGATCTACTGGATCGAGGGTGAGTACATCCCGGAAGTCATGAAGGAAATCAACTACTTCATGCGCGACTGGCGGTCGAACGACACCATGAAGATGGACATGCGCACCATCGACATCATGGCCGCGTCGCACCGGCTGATGGATGTGAGCGAACCCTACATGCTGCTCTCGGGCTACCGTTGCCCGAAGACCAATGCGATGCTGCGGTCGAAGTCGCGCGGCGTGGCGCGGAATTCGCTGCACATGCAGGGCCAAGCGGCCGACCTGCGGCTGAAGTCGCGTTCGGTCAGCCAGATGGCGAAGGCCGCGGCGGCCTGTGCTTCGGGCGGGGTCGGCAAGTATTCGCGGTCGAACTTCGTCCACATGGATTGCGGCCCGGTCCGCACCTGGGGCGGCTGAGGCCCTGATCTTGTGAAATCGGGCGCCTTCGGGCGCCTTTTTCTTTTTCCCCGGACCATCCGCTCGTCGATGGCTTCGCCACTCCTCGCTTGCGTTTCGTCAAGAAGACACAGTCGGACGGGGTGGGGTCAGTCGCTGTCCGACCCTGCCGCGATTTCACGGCCGCGATAGCCCATCGCGACCACGAACTTCTCGGAACTGTCGGCGCGGCTCGCGGGGGGCTTCACGTTCGCGACCTTGCGGAAGTTCCGCTTCAGCATCGCCTGCATCTCGTTCTCGGCCCCGCCGGCCAGCACCTTGGCGACAAAGGTGCCACCGTCCTCAAGGACGTCGAAGGCAAATGCCAGCGCCGCCTCGACCAGCGCGACGATCCGCAGGTGGTCCGTCGCCTTGTGGCCGCTCGCGGCGGCGGCCATGTCGGACATCACCACGTCGGCCCGGCCTCCGAGCCAGCCCTTCACCTTCTCGTCCGCGTCGTCGGAGAGGAAATCGAGCTGGTGGATCTCGGCCCCTGCAATCGGCTCCACCTCTTGCAGGTCGACGCCCAGCACGGTTCCTACGGGCTTCTTCGGATTCTGCCCAAGTGCGTTGACCCGATCGACCGCCACCTGGCACCAGCCGCCGGGGGCACAGCCAAGGTCGACCACCCGCGACCCCGGTTTCAGAAAGCCGTAGCGGTCGTCAAGTTCGATGATCTTGTAGGCGGCCCGGCCGCGAAACCCCTCGCGCTTGGCGCGCTGGACGTAAGGATCGTTGAGCTGCCGTTCGAGCCAGAGGGTCGAGCTGAGCTTGCGCCCCTTCGCGGTCTTGACGCGCACCCGAAGCTCGCGCTGGCCGCGTCCCGAATTGGCCTTTTCCGTCGTCATGTGTAGGGCCCGTCTTCCAGCACGCCATCCGCGCTCATCTGCGCGTAGAGAAGCCCTTCCCTAAGGCCGCGGTCGGCGACGGACAAGCGCTCTGTCGGCCAGATCCGCATCATCGCCTGCAGGATCGCCGCACCGGACATGATCAGGGCATGGCGGTCGCGGCCGATACGAGGGTCATTCCGGCGGCCTTCGGGGCCAAGCGCCACATATTCGCGGATTACCATGTCGATCTGGTCGCTGGTCATCTGCAGGCCGTCGACCTTGGAGCGATCATAGCGTTTCAGGTTCAGGAAACTCGCCGCAACCGTCGTGACCGTGCCGCTGGTGCCGATGATCTGGAACCCAGCCCGGCGGGTCTCGGAATTCGTCGGGCTGAAATTGGCGAGGTTCTCTTCGAAGAACCAGCTCATCAGCGCAAAACGCGCGGCGTCGTCGTCCACGTCAGCGAACTGGTCCTTCAGCGTGGCGACGCCCAGCGGGACCGAAATCCAGTCCACCACCCGCGCGACCGGGCCTTCGCCTTGAGCATTAAAGCCCATGTGCAGCCGCATGATCGCCTGGGGCCGTTCCGTGGGCGGCACGGCGGAAAGGTCGATCCAGACAAGTTCCGTCGACCCGCCACCGATGTCCACGACCAGAAGCTCTTCGGTCGTGGTGTTGACCAGGGGCGCGCAGGAAATGACGGCAAGCCGCGCCTCTTCCTCAGGCGCGATGATCTCCAGTTGAAGGCCGGTCTCGCGCCGGACCTGGCGGATGAAGTCGCGGGCGTTGCGCGCGCGGCGGCAAGCTTCGGTCGCAACGAGGCGCATGCGTCGGACGCCGTGCTTGTCGATCTTGTTGGCACAGATCCGCAGGGCCTGGATCGTCCGCGTCATCGATGACCGGCTGAGACGTCCCGAGGCCTCGAGCCCGACGCCAAGCTGGACGGTCTTGGAGAAACTGTCGACGACGTGAAGCTGATTGCCCTTCGGCTGGGCAATCAGCATCCGGCAGGAATTCGTGCCAAGATCAAGCGCCGCATACAGCGGTGCCGACCCTGGGTCGGAAAGGGCTGACGGCCTGTCCGCGCGGGAAACCTGTGTCGTGGTCTCGACCTGCGCGGCAGTCGCGTCCGCCCTAGGGGGACGCTCGGGCGTCATGGCCGCCCTCCATCTGTGGTTGGGGTCAAAGGTAGTCACCTTCGGGGCCCCGCGCAAGCTTTGCATCGCTGGTCCCCTGACCCGGGTGGCGCACATCATCCTCATGAGGATTTTTCCGGTCCGGTTCGGCCTTCGGCATGCTATCGGTTCCGGGCAGGCCTGCGGGGTCGCATCCTTGTGCCGTCATGTCGAAATCCGACAGCGGCTGTCGGTGACGAGCGACTATCTCTGGGCGAAACCGCGGGCATAGGGAATCATCGCGTCATGGCCGAAGTCACCGTCGTCTACTGGCGCGACATCCCGGCGCAGGTCATCGTTGGCAAGGGACGGCGCGGATCGAAGGTGCAGCTTTCCGAGCGTTTCGAGCAGGCTATCGACCGTTGCGCCATGAAGATCGGCGCCAAGGATGCAGATGCCTATCTCGCCGAATGGCGCAAGGTTGTCGTCGCGGACCTGGAGGGCGAACCAGATGCGATCGCTGCCGACTATGCCGCGAAACTGGAAGCCGAATTCGATACCGCCCGCATCAAGATCCTGATCGACGCAGAAGGCTGGGCCAAGGCCTGACGCCCTGATGACCCCGCCCAAGCCTTCCACCCTCAAGGAGACCGTGATGGCCCTGTTCAATTTCCGCCGCAAGGAAGAAGCCGCCCCCGCGACCGGCGGGCTTGAGGCCTTCCTCAAGGGCTACTCGATCGAGGTCATGCCCCGCACAGCCGAAAAGGTGGAAAACTTCCGCGATATCCTGCCCACCGGCACCCGTGTCTACATCGCCAACATCGAAAGCCCGATCGAGGAGATGACCGCCACCGCCAAGCGGATCGTCGACGAAGGCTTCGACGTGATGCCGCACTTTCCCGCCCGCATCATCAAGGACAAGGCGACACTTTTCGACTGGGTCGCCCGTTACAAGGACGTGGGCGTCAAGCAGGGACTGATCCTTGCGGGCAACCCCGCCGCCCAGGTTGGCGACTTCAGCTCTTCGATGGAACTCCTTGAATCCGGGGCCTTTACCGGCTTTGAACGGCTTCATGTCGCGGGCCACCCGGAAGGGAACAAGGATATCGATCCCGATGGCTCCGACCGCATGGTGATGGAAGCCGCACGCTGGAAGTCGGCCTTCGCCGAACGTACCGACGCGCAGATGGCGATGACCACCCAGTTCTGCTTCGAGGCACAGCCCGTGATCGATTGGGTGAACCGGATGCAGGCCGAAGGCATCAAGCTGCCCGTCCATATTGGCATCGCCGGGCCCGCGAAGCTTCAGACGCTGATCAAGTTCGCCATCGCTTGCGGTGTCGGCCCCTCGTTGCGCGTGCTGCAGAAGCGCGCGATGGATGTGACCAAACTTCTCCTGCCTTACGAACCGACCGAAATCCTGGAAGGGCTTGCCGCCCACAAGGCCGCGAACCCCGGCTTCGCGATCGAGCAGGTCCACTTCTTCCCCCTTGGTGGCATCAAGACCAATGCCCAGTGGGTCACCGACAATGGCGGCGCCTCAGGCGTTCCGGCCAGCGCAACCGCCTGAGAAAGAGCATCAAGAATGACCCGTACCGTCGTTGAATCCAAAACGAAAACCGTCGTCATCGGCTTTGACGAGCCCTTCTGCGTGATTGGTGAGCGCATCAACCCCACGGGGCGCAAGAAGCTTGCCGCCGAACTTGAGGCGGGGAACTTCGAGACGGTCATCAAGGATGCGCTGGAACAGGTCGCCTGCGGGGCCACGGTGCTGGACGTGAACTCGGGCGCGGTCTTCACCAACAAGATGGCCACCGACCCGCGCTATGCCGACAACAACTTTGTCGAGCCGCCGCTGATGAAGGCGCTGATCGAGATCATCCAGCAGACGGTGGATGTGCCGCTGTGCATCGACTCGTCCGTCCCCGGCGCGTTGGAAGCGGGCTTGATGGCCTGCGAAGGTCGTCCGCTCCTGAACTCGGTGACCGGGGAGGAGGAGCGGCTGGAACTCGTCCTGCCGCTGGTCAAGAAGTACAATGTGCCGGTCGTCGCGATTTCGAACGACGACACCGGCATCTCGCCCGATCCCGATGTCCGCTTTGCCGTGGCGAAGAAGATCGTAGAACGGGCCGCCGATCACGGCATCCCGGCGCATGACATCGTGGTGGACCCGCTGGTCATGCCGGTCGGCGCCATGGCCAGCGCGGGCCAGCAGGTCTTCACCCTCGTCCGCCGCCTCCGCGAGGAGCTGGGCGTCAACACCACCTGCGGCGCTTCGAACATCAGCTTCGGCCTGCCGCACCGCCACGGCATCAACGGCGCCTTCCTGCCGATGGCCATCGGCGCGGGCATGACCAGCGCAATCATGAACCCCGTCCGCCAGCAGGAGATGGAGGCGATCCGCGCCGCCAACTTCCTGATGAACCACGACCCGAACGGCGGCGAATGGATCCGCTTCGCCAAGGTGCTGGAAGCGGTCGAAGGCGGGATGACCTTCTCGGAAGCTTCGGCCGCCGCGTCGCAGGCGGCGGGCGGACGGCGTGGCGGGCGTCGCGGCCGGGCCTGAGGCCCGGTTCGCGGTCAGCGCAGGTCTGACAGATCCACCAGCCGCCCGCTGATGAACAGCGGGTTGCAGCGGCGGAGGACCGGCCGTCCTCCGCGTTTCCACTCCATCTTCTGCTCGAAAAGATGGGCGAGGTGAAAGCCTGCCTCGCCCAGAAGCGCGGTCAACTTGCCGAAGGGCACATGCGTCCGGTTGTAGGGGTTCATCCCGGCCTCGACCTCGACGAAGTCGACCTGGTCAAGCCGATCAATAAAGCCGTGCAGGACCGCAAGGTCCGAGCCTTCGGTGTCGATCTTGAGATAGTCGATGTGGTCGATCCCCAGATTGCGCATCACCCTTGACCCGCTTTGCACCTCGACCATGACCGCGCCCTCCGGCAGGGGCTTCCCGGCAGGCAAAAGGCGGTTCATGGCCGATTGCTTGCCCTGCGTCAGCCCCTGGGTCGCGGCCTCCCTGCCAAGCGCAAGGCCGTGGACAGTGACATTGGGAAAGCTCCGCATGTTTTCGACCAGAACCTCGCGGGTCTGGGGCGAGGGCTCGAAGGAATGCACACGGGCGTCCGGGAACCGCCGGGCGTAGGCCTTGGCCGACTGACCGACATTTGCGCCGACGTCGAAGATGAGCTTCGGGGACCAGTCCGGGAAGTAGCGCAGGATCAGGTCGAAGGGATCAGAGAACGCGTCGGGCATCGGGAAACTTGTTGAAGAGAGAGGGCGTGACAACCCGGCTCAGGCTAGGCGCGATGGCGGGACGGGGCAAGCGCGGCACCACCCTACCCCGCTATGCTGCGAAGCGAGGCGACGCGGGCCGGGGGAATCCGGTCGACCTCGACGCAGGTGAAGACGTGAAGCGTATCAAGCTCGCGGTCCACCACCGCGTGATCGCTGACCCATCCGCCCATGCCAAGATAGGTCCGCAGAAGCGGTGGCAAAGCGGCAAGGGCGGCGCGCCTGTCGGTCACCGGGCCGACAATGGCGGGATAATCGACGACCTCGGCCGCCTTCTTGCGCGGCAGGTGTTCGGCCGGGCCGATATGCCCGTCGGCCAGGAGCGCCAGCCCGGCGCGGTGCTGCGTCCAGTCCGCCCCGCGAAACGAGGTACAGCCGACCAGAAGGCCCGCCTGCCCTTCGTCCACCAGCCGCGTCATCGCCCCCCAGGCCAGCCGCAGCACATCGGGGTGGACCCCACCCGCCGCCACGCAAAAGCGCCCGACCTCGGCGATCGGGCGGGCATAGCGGGCAAGGGGGGCGACGTCATAGAACCGCGCGGCATAGCCCTGCTCCAGCCCCGCGCCCCAGCCGAAGAGCATCAGCCGGAAATAGGCCTGCAGACCGGCCGGTCCTTCGACCATCACATGGGTGGACAGGGCGTCCTGTTCGTCCGCTTCGGACCCTTGGGCACGGGGAAAGGCCGCGCTCCGGAAGGCCATGACGCGCGCCATGTCGGCCTTCCCATGCGCCAGCCGCGCCACCATCCCGCCCCGCTGCAAGGACTGCACGCCCTTTTCCCCCGCCTGTGCCCACCCTACATTCGGGGCAGAACACGAGGAGTCGCCCCGATGGACAAGATCGTCAAGACCGAAGCGGAATGGCAGGCACAGCTTTCCGACCTTGCCTACAAGGTCACCCGCAAGCACGCCACGGAACGCGCCTTTACCCATGACGATTTCCCGAAGGATCCCGGGACCTTCCGATGCATCTGCTGCGATGCGCCGCTCTTCGACCAGAAGACCAAGTTCGACTCAGGGACTGGCTGGCCCAGCTTCTACGCGCCGCTTGACCCGGAGATGGTGGGCGAACAGTCCGACAACAGCTGGTTCATGCGCCGGACCGAGGTGCACTGCAACCGCTGCGACGCCCATCTTGGCCACGTCTTTCCCGACGGACCCCGTCCGACCGGGCTGCGCTACTGCATCAACGGCGTCGCCCTGCGATTCGAACCCGAGGCGTGACGGCCCGGGGGCGGCGGTCAGACGGCCGCCCCTGCGGGACCCTTACTCCGAGAAGACATCTTCGGCAGTGACCCGGCCGAAGCTGCCAAGCAGCTGGGTGATCAAGGAGATGCCCTTGATGTTCGTCTCGGTCACGCGGCGCGAGATTTCGACCACCTGGCCGTCTTCCAGCCCGAAGAGGGCGATGTTCTCGACCACGCCGGACTCGTTGAAGGTGACGGCAAGTACCTTGCGGTCAACCTCCTGCGGCTCACGCGGGCCGACCAGGCGGTACTGGCTTTGCACGTAATACCAGCCGTCGTCGTTCAGAAGGCCCGAGGTCGAGGGGCGGCCGATCTTCTGGTTGACCGTCTCGCGCGTGTCGACGCCAACCTCGACCAGCGCAAGCTCATCTTCGGCGGGGACATAGCCGTGGTTGCGGATGACCGGAGTACAGGCGGCCAGCCCGGCTGCGACCAGCAGTGCAGCAGCCGTCACGCGCAGGCGTAAGGGGGCCGCAACGACCGTCCGCAGCAACGGGAACTCTGCCATTCTTGCCCTCTTGCCCCTTGCTGCGTCAGCCGATGACGCGGGTTCTTCAAAATCCGGCCCATCCGGGATAACGATGGATCGACCCAAGTTCAAGAATGGAACGCCGCAACTCCGGGTGATGACCCGCGCAGGGGCGGCGGGAAAGGCCCCGATGACCGACGCCAGCCAACCCCGGCCGACCCGCTTCCGCACCGGGGGCCTCAGCGCGCGGAAACCCACGCGCTTTCACCACGAGGCGGGCGCGGAGGAGCGGAAGGCCCTTGCCGCCGACCTTGGCCTTCTGGCGCTCCGAAAGCTGCGCCTGACCGGCGAGATCACGCCGGCCGGGCGGGACGAGGTTGTCCTGAGCGCACGCCTTGAGGCCGAGGCCGACCAGGCCTGCGTCGTGACCCTCGCCCCGGTCCGCGCCCGGATCGATGAGGCCGTCCGCCGCCGCTATGTCGCGGGGCTTGCCGAACCGGACGCGGACGAGCTCGAGATGCCCGAGGATGACAGCCTTGAACCGATGCCCGAGGTGATCGACCTTGCCGCGATCGCGGCCGAGGCGCTGGCGCTGGCCCTGCCGCTTTATCCGCGCGCTCCGGGGGCGGAACTCGGCCCGGCGGTCCATGCCGCCGAGGGCGTGACACCGCTGACGGACGCAGACCTGAAGCCCTTCGCGGGCCTTTCCGCCCTTGCCGCGAAACTCACGCCGAAGGGCGGTGGCGAAGGCTGACCTACCCTGCCGGAACGCTGCGAAAAGGGGCTTGCGCCGCCCCGAAATCCGAGTATGTTCCGCGCCTCATTCAAGCTGCAAGACAGCACCGGTCGGCTATTGTCCACGCCTTGGCCACGGGGTTGTTTCGCAAAGGAAATCCGGGGCGCTTCCTGTCCCCACTGCCCGAAGGTTGAGACATGGCTGTCCCGCAGAACCGCACCACCAGCTCGCGCCGCAACATGCGCCGCGCCCATGACGCGCTGGTCGCCGCGAACCCGAACGAATGCCCGAACTGTGGCGAGCTGAAGCGTCCGCACCACGTGTGCAGCGCCTGCGGCCACTACGATTCGCGTGAGGTCGTCTCGACCGCCCGCGAGGTTGATCTGGACGAAGACGCGGCGTAAGCCGTCCGTCCGCGCGACACCGAAGATGGCCACCGACCCTAGGTCCGCGTCCGCCGCTTCCTCTGATCGCGTGGTCATTTCGGTTGACGCCATGGGTGGCGATCGCGGGCCGGCAGCGGTTGTTGCCGGCCTTGTCGATTCGGTCGCCCAGTACCCAGACCTCGACATCATCCTGCACGGCGACGAGGCGCAGATTCAGCCGCTGCTGAAGCGCCATCCCGGCCTCGACGGCCGCGTCACCCTGCGCCATGCCGAGCGTGTGGTGACGATGGACGACAAGCCCGCGCAGGTCATGCGGCACGGGATGGGCACCTCGATGTTCTCGGCCATTGATGCGGTCAAGGATGGCGAGGCTTCGGTCGCCGTCTCCTGCGGCAACACCGGCGCGCTGATGGCTGTGTCGATGCTGCGGCTCAGAAAGCTTCCCGGCGTGAACCGCCCTGCCATCGCCTGCCTCTGGCCGTCGCGCAACCCGGGCGGGTTCAACCTGATGCTGGACGTCGGCGCCGATGTGAAGGCCGAGGCGGACGATCTCCTGCAATACGCGACGATGGGCGCCTCCTATGCCCGCAACGGGCTTGGGCTGAAACGTCCCCGCGTCGGCATCCTCAATGTCGGCACAGAAGAGCACAAGGGCCGGGCCGAGCTGAAAGAGGCGCATGAACGGATGCCGCCGATCGCCCAGGCGGGCGACTTCGATTATGTCGGCTTCGTCGAAGGGGGCGACCTGCCCTCGACCCGCGTCGACGTGATCGTGACAGACGGTTTCACCGGCAACGTCGCGCTCAAGACCGGTGAAGGCACGGCCAAGCTGATCTCGGATTTCCTGCGCGAAGCCTTTGGCGCAAGCCTCCTGTCGAAATTCGCGGCCCTTCTGGCGATGGGATCGCTTCGCCGGTTGCAGCGCCGGATCGATCCGCGCCGGGTGAACGGCGGGGTGTTCCTGGGCCTGAACGGCACCGTGGTGAAGTCGCATGGCTCGGCCGATGCCACCGGCGTCGCGGCTGCCGTCAGCCTTGCCTACCAGCTGGCCCGCGCCCGCTTCATCGAACGTCTTGCGGCGCGGGTTGCATCTGCCGAACGTGCGGGGCAGGATGCCGCCG
Organism: Tabrizicola sp. T46; assembly: GCF_057219895.1. Lineage (NCBI taxonomy): Bacteria > Pseudomonadati > Pseudomonadota > Alphaproteobacteria > Rhodobacterales > Paracoccaceae > Tabrizicola > Tabrizicola sp. T46. The sequence goes on along the minus strand of NZ_JBXVVV010000003.1, from coordinate 252,299 downwards.
AACGTGGTTCCGGCCCGAACGAGACGGGGCCCGGAACGGGGAGCAGTCCAACCGAATGACGTTACGCGCCGCAGTCATGGGCGTCGGGCACTACCTGCCCGACCGCATCGTCCCGAACAGCGAGTTCGAAGCGATCGTCGATACCTCGGACGAATGGATCCGCAGCAGGTCGGGGATCGAGCGACGCCATTTCGCCGCCGAAGGCCAGCTGACCAGCGACCTTGCCGCCCGCGCCGCCCGCGCTGCCCTTGCCGATGCCGGGATCGGTGTCGAGGGAATCGACGCGATCGTCGTTGCGACCTCGACCCCCGACCTGACCTTCCCGTCGGTCGCCACCATGGTCCAGGCCGAACTCGGCATGACCGGCGGCTTTGCCTTTGACGTGCAGGCCGTCTGCGCCGGATTCGTCTTTGCCCTGACGAATGCAAATGCCCTGATCCTGACCGGTCAGGCCAAGCGGGTGCTGGTGATCGGGGCGGAAACCTTCAGCCGTCTGATGAACTGGGAGGACCGCACCACTTGCGTCCTCTTCGGCGACGGTGCCGGGGCCGTGGTGCTTGAGGGCGTGACCGGCGACGGCACGGCAAGCGACCGGGGGATCCTCGCGACCGACCTCAACAGCGACGGGCGCTACCGTGACATCCTCTATGTCGATGGCGGCACTTCGACGGGGACGACCGGGCACCTTATCATGGAAGGCAAGGAAGTCTTCCGTCATGCCATTGAAAAACTTGCTGAAACGGCGCATCACGCGCTCGACAAGGCGGGCCTGACCCCCGACGACGTCGACTGGATCGTGCCGCACCAGGCCAATATCCGCATCATCGAAGGCACTGCCAAGCGGATGCAGGTCCCGATGGACCGCGTCGTCGTCACCGTGCAGGACCACGGCAACACCTCGGCTGCATCGATCCCGCTTGCGCTCTCGGTCGGCAAGGCCCGCGGCCAGATCAAGCGCGGAGATCTGATCGTCACCGAGGCGATCGGCGGTGGACTTGCCTGGGGATCGGTCGTCCTGCGTTGGTAAACGCTTTCAACCGCGTGTCCCAAGTGGTTGATATTGACTCGTAAATCCAACCGCCGCATGGTCATGAAAATGACCACGTGGGGGGACGTGATGAGCGAAAAGACCTTGACCCGGATGGATCTCAGCGAAGCCGTCTTTCGCGAGGTCGGTCTCAGCCGCAACGAATCCGCGGCTCTGGTCGAATCCGTGCTGCAGCACATGTCGGACGCGCTGGCCGCAGGTGAGACGGTGAAGATCTCGTCCTTCGGAACCTTCTCGGTCCGGTCGAAGACCGCGCGGGTCGGGCGCAACCCCAAGACTGGCGAGGAAGTTCCGATCCTGCCCCGCCGGGTGCTGACCTTCCGCCCGTCGCATCTGATGAAGGACCGCGTGGCTGCAGGCAAGAAGCGCTAAGGGGGACCGGCGCGGATGGACAAGTCGCCTGACGCCTTCCGCACGATCAGCGAGGTGGCCGATCATCTGGACACCCCCGCCCATGTGCTGCGCTTCTGGGAAAGCCGGTTTCCGCAGATCAGGCCGGTCAAGCGGGCTGGTGGGCGGCGCTACTATCGCCCGTCGGACGTTGCGCTCCTGACCGGGATCAAACGCCTTCTGCATGACGAAGGCATGACGATCCGTGGCGTGCAGAAGATCCTGCGCGACCATGGCGTGCGGCATGTTGCGAGCCTTTCAGATGAAACCCTCTCGGCGGCCGCTGCCGGCCTTGGCGTCAAGGGTCAGGACGAAGTGGCCGATGTCGACGCCGCCGGGGGCGATCTGACGGAAGAGGTGGCAGAGGCCGGCTTCATCGCCGTCGAGGATGATGAGGTTGAGGCACCGCCGCCCCCCGCCGCGCGTCCGGCCCCGGTTCAGCCCGCCCTGCCCCTGTTCGAGACCGCTGCCGCCAAACGGGTGCAGCGCGAGGATGTGACTATGGCCGCCCTGATCCGTGGCCTGCCTCAGGGTGCTCTGGCTTCCTCGCGTCCCGAGGTCATCACCTTCGCCCGTCGGCTTGCCGCCCTGCGCGCCCGGCTGGTCGAGCGTGCCGAGGGTGCGGGCACGGGCGGTCGGTGACGATGTGCTTTCCCGCTTGCCCCGGCCCCGAATATCGGTATGTATCCCCCCGTGTCGGGCCGTAGCGCAGCCTGGTTAGCGCGTCCGTCTGGGGGGCGGGAGGTCGAGAGTTCGAATCTCTCCGGCCCGACCATCGAGAATCCGCCCGCCTGCCCGACCGGCAGCGCGGGCGGTTTCATCTTCGGGTCCGAAAGGGGCACCACATGACAAGCGGCGTGCTTCCCGCCCAGGACCTGCGGCAGCTGATCGCTTCGGGCGCGCTGACCGGTGACCCGGCGATCCGCGATGACCAGTTGCAGCCCGCGAGCCTCGATCTGCGCCTCGGGCCGGTCGCCTACCGTGTCCGCGCCTCGTTCCTTGCCGGGAACGGCCGGCGGGTGCAGGACCGGCTGGACGAATTCACCATGCACAAGGTGAACCTCGCCGAAGGGGCCGTGCTGGAAAAGAACTGCGTCTACGTCATCCCGCTTGCCGAACGGCTCGCCCTGCCCCCCGGGATTACCGCCGTTGCGAATGCGAAAAGCTCCTCCGGGCGGCTCGACCTTCTGACCCGCACGATCACCGATGGCGGCGCAGAGTTCGACCGGATCCCCGCCGGCTACACCGGCCCGCTTTATGCCGAGGTCTGCCCGCGCAGCTTTTCCGTCCTTGTCCGCGAAGGCCAGCGACTGAACCAGATCCGCTTCCGGGACGGGCAATCGGTCCTTTCCGACGCGGCCCTTGCGGCCCTTCATGCGAAAGAGCCGCTCGTCTCGGGCGAGGCGCTGATTTCGGATGGCCTCGGCTTCTCCGTCGACCTCCGCCCCGCCAGCGGAGACCTTGTCGGCTACCGCGCCAAGCCCCATGCCGGGGTGATCGACCTTGACCGGATCGGCCACTACCCGGTCGGTGACTTCTGGGAGGAGTTGCGGACCACCGAGGGCCGCATCATCCTTGACCCCGGCGCCTTCTATATCCTCGTCAGCCGCGAGGCCGTGACCATCCCCCCGGATTACGCTGCCGAGATGGCCCCCTACCTTGCGATGGTGGGTGAGTTCCGGGTGCATTACGCCGGATTCTTCGACCCCGGCTTCGGCCATGCCGCGGCAGGCGGGGCAGGATCGCGCGGCGTACTGGAAGTGCGCTGCCACGAGGCGCCCTTCGTGCTGGAACATGGCCAGATCGTCGGGCGGCTGGTCTACGAAAACATGAAGAACCGCCCGGAAACCCTTTATGGCGCTGGTATTTCCTCGAATTACCAGGGCCAGGGCCTGAAGCTTGCCAAGCAATTCCGGATGGGCTGAGACCGTGGCCGGGCCGGGTGTCCCGGCCGGGTCACAGACGGATCATTCCCGACCCTCAGAGCGCTACGCGACGCGCAGCCTCTCGCTGCGAAGACAGTTCCTCGGCCACCAGGAAGGCCAGTTCCAGCGACTGTGAGGCGTTCAGGCGCGGGTCGCAGGCGGTGTGGTAGCGGTCGGCGAGGTTTTCGTCCGACACGGCGCGCAGGCCGCCGGTGCATTCGGTCACGTCCTGGCCGGTCATCTCGAAATGCACGCCCCCGGGGACGGTCCCCTCGGCCTTGTGGATCGCGAAGAATTCCCGCACCTCGGTCAGGACCGAATTGAACGGCCGGGTCTTGTAACCGGAGGAGGACTTGATCGTGTTGCCATGCATCGGGTCGCAGGACCAGACGACATTGGCGCCTTCGGCCTGCACAGTCCGGATCAGGCGCGGGAGGTGTTCTGCAACCTTGCCTGCCCCGAAGCGGGCGATCAGGGTGAGGCGGCCAGGCTCGTTTTCCGGATTGAGCTTGGCCATCAGGACCTTGAGGTCCTCGGCGGTGGTGGTGGGGCCGCATTTCAGGCCGATGGGGTTCAGGACGCCACGCGCGAATTCGACATGCGCGCCGTCGGGCTGACGGGTGCGGTCACCGATCCAGATCATGTGGCCCGAGCCGGCGACGTTCTGGCCGGTGATCGAGTCAACACGGCAGAGCGCCTCTTCATATTCCAGAAGCAGCGCCTCGTGGCTGGTGTAGAAATCGACGCGGGCGAGTTCGTTGGCGGTGTCCGAATTCACCCCGGCCGCGTTCATGAAATCAAGCGCGTCCGAGATGCGGTTGGCCATCTCGCGGTAGCGTTCGGCCTTGTCATGCTCGGCGAACCCCAGGGTCCAGGAATGGACGCGGTGGATGTCGGCAAAACCGCCGGTCGAGAAGGCGCGGAGGAGGTTCAGGCTGGCAGCGGCCTGGGTATAGGCCTGCAGCATCCGGGCGGGATCGGGGATGCGCGCCTCGGGCGTCGCATCGAAGCCGTTGATGATGTCGCCGCGGTAGGATGGGTATTCGACGCCGCCGATGACTTCGGTCGGGGCCGAACGCGGTTTGGCGAACTGGCCGGCCATGCGACCGACCTTGATGACGGGAACCTTCGCGGCATAGGTCAGCACCACCGCCATCTGCAACATCACCCGGAACGTGTCGCGGATATTGTCGGCCGAGAATTCGGCGAAGCTTTCGGCGCAGTCACCGCCTTGCAGAAGGAATGCCTTGCCTTCGGCGGCAAGGGCCAGTTCCTTCTTCAGCCGCCGCGCTTCGCCCGCGAAGACCAGCGGAGGATACTTCGACAACTGCGCCTCCACGGCGGAGAGGGCTCCCTGATCGGGATAATCCGGCATCTGGATCCGTGGTTTCGCGCGCCACGCCGATTTGGTCCATCCCTTTGTCATCCTGCTTCTCCGGTCCGTCAGAAGGTCGGGCTGCGGTATAGCCCCCCGTTTCCGCCTTGGCAAAGGGGTTTTGGGCGGAAACGGCCAGTTTCGGCCCTTGCAGCGGCGTCGGATTTGCGGTTCGGTGGCATGCAAACGACATGGTCAGGTCGCAAGATGTCGAATCCCCCGCGCAAAGCCACCTCTGTCGCCAAGGTCGCCGGCCCGAAACGCTTTGTCTTCCTGCTTCTGGACCGCTTTACCATGCTGTCCTTTGCCGGCGCGATCGAACCCTTGAGGATTGCCAACCGCGTCGCGGGAGAACAGCTGTACTCCTGGGTCCTCGCCGGCGAAGGCGGGGACTATGCCACCTGTTCCAACGGGGCGGCATTCAAGCTGGACATGGGTCTGGACGAGATTGACCGCGACGATGTGCTTCTGGTCTGCGGCGGGATCGACGTCCAGCGGGCGGCGACGAAGGGCATCCTGAACTGGCTGCGGCGCGAGGCGCGGCGGGGGGCGACGATCGGCGGGCTGTGCACAGGGGCCTATGCGGTGGCCAAGGCGGGGCTTCTGGATGGCAAGAAGGCCACGATCCACTGGGAGAACCAGGACGGATTCCTTGAGGAATTTGAAAGCGTTAAGCTTACGAAGTCGGTCTTCGTGATGGACGGCAACCGCTGGTCGACGGCGGGGGGGACGTCGTCCATCGACCTCATGCTCAAGGTGATCGCGGCGGATCATGGTGAGGATCTGGCGAACACCGTGGCCGACCAGCTGATCTATTCTGCGATCCGGACCGACCAGGACACCCAGCGGCTGTCGATCCCGACGCGCATCGGTGTCCGGCATCCGAAGCTTTCCCAGGTCATCCAAATGATGGAAAGCAATGTCGAGGACCCGATGTCGCCGGCCGATCTGGCCGAGGAAGTCGGCATGTCGACGCGGCAGCTGGAGCGGTTGTTCCGGCGGTATCTGAACCGGAGCCCCAAGCGCTACTACATGGAGTTGCGGCTGCAGAAAGCACGCAACCTGTTGATGCAGACCGACATGAGCGTGATAAACGTGGCGCTGGCCTGCGGCTTCGCGAGCCCCTCGCATTTCTCGAAATGCTACCGCAGCCATTACAACACCACCCCCTACCGCGAGCGCGGGACGCAAGGGATGCCCGGGGCGGTGCCGGTGCGCCTGTCGATCTGACGGGCGGGGGCTGGTTAACGAAATCTCATCGCGGCGTCTACGGGACAGAAAGGCGGACATGAAGAGTGTCCATCAAGGCTCTGTGAACGCTGAATTAATCAGTCCCGATGGTCGTCTTGGTTGCGTCTTCCTTCCGTCTTCCCTGCGTCTTCCTTCCGTCTTGCCTGAGGAAGCCCCCGGGGCCCGTTAACCTTGACCTGCGACTCAGGGCGCCATCCGGTAGGCCGCCCCGTTCAGGACCGACAAGAACCAGATCGACCCGTCCGGCGCTTCGACCACGTCGCGAACGCGGAGGGTTTCGTCGCTGGTGATCCGCTCTTCGGCAAAGCCGGTCTCCGCCGGACTGTCGGGGTCGAGCCGCCCGAGGTAATCGCTGTTCAGCGAGCCGAAAAGGATGTCGCCGCGCCAGTCGGGGATCAGGCTGCCCGAATAAACCAGGAGGCCGGAGGGGGCGATCGACGGGTCCCAGTAATGGACCGGCTGTTCCATCCCCTCGCGCGCGGTGCCTTCGCCGATGGCGCGGCCATTGTAGTTCTCGCCATAGGTGATGACTGGCCAGCCGTAGTTCAGGCCCGGCTGCGGCGCGTTCAGCTCGTCCCCACCACGCGCGCCGTGTTCGACGATCCAGAGCCGACCGTCGAGGTCCAGCGTTGCCCCCTGGGCGTTGCGGTGGCCCCAGCTGTAGACGCCGGGAAGCGCGCCTTCCAGCGTGGTGGCCGGCTGTCCGTCGCGGGTGAGGTGAATGACCTTGCCCTCGCCGCGCATGGGATCCTGCGCCTCCATCCCGCCGGGGCCGGTGCCGCGGTCGCCTACCGTCAGGAAAAGCGTGCCGTCGGTCGCCTCGACAAGGCGCGAGCCGAAGTGGCGCCCGCCGGAGGCACCTTCGGGAATGGCGAAGACGGTGCGGAACCCTTCAAGCGCGGTGCCATCGGCCGAAAGGACGCCCTTGCCCACCGCCGTCACGGCACCATCCGCCCGCGCCTCGGCATAGGTCAGCCAGACCTCTCGCGAAGTGGCAAAGTCACGCGGGATCAGGATGTCGAGAAGCCCGCCCTGCCCGTCCACCTCGACCTCTGGCCCGCCAGCCACCGTGACCGCATCGGCACCCGGAGCGGCAAAGAGCTTCAGGAAACCGGCCCGTTCGGTGACGAGGAAGGCGCCGTCGGGGAGAAAGCCGATCCCCCACGGTTCGTCGAGGCCGGTTGCCACGGTTTCGATCGACAGGGAGCCCGCCGAGGTCTCGACCACTGCTTCTGCTGCCAGTGCCGGACCGGCGCCGACAAGGGCGGCAAGACATACGGTGGGGGCGATGCGCATGAGGTCCTCCATCTGCGGTTGTGTGCGTGACATAGGTGTCGGGATAACGGTGGTCCAATGTCGCAAGGTCACGCTTTCGTTTGAGAGGCGAAGGTGGCGGAACTCTGCCTCAAACCGCTTTTCTTTTCGGTTTTCCGCCACTACGTTCGCCTGCGGGATTGCGATCCATTCAGGGAGACAAGAATGAAAAAACTGCTTCTGGCCACTGTGGCCTCAATGGCCCTTGCGGGCGCCGCCTCGGCGGAAGAGGTCAAGCTGGGCATCTTCATCGGCTTTACCGGACCCATCGAATCGCTGACCGGTCACATGGCCGCCGCAGCCGACCTTGCGATGAAGGAGGCCTCGGATTCGGGCAAGTTCCTGAACGGCTCGACCGTCGTGGGCGTCCGGGCGGACTCGACCTGCGCGGTCGACACCGCTGCCGGCACGGCTGCGGCCGAGCGCCTGATCACCGCGGAAGGCGTGAAGGGCATCATCGGCGGCGACTGCTCGGGCATCACCGGGGCTGTCCTGCAGAACGTCGCACGCCCGAACGGGATGGTGATGATCTCGCCTTCGGCCACCAGCCCGGCGCTGACCACGGCCGAGGATGACGGCCTCTTCTTCCGGACCGCGCCGTCGGATGCGCGCGAAGGCGAAGTCATGGCGGACATCCTGACCGAAAAGGGCGTGAAGTCGATTGCCCTGACCTACACTAACAACGACTACGGCAAGGGTCTGGCCGAAGCGATCGCGACCGCGTTCCAGGCCAAGGGCGGCACGATCACGATCAACGCCGCGCATGAAGACGGCAAGGCCGACTATTCGGCGGAAGTCGCGGCGTTGGCTTCGGCGGGCGGCGACCTTCTGGTCGTGGCGGGCTATCTGGACCAGGGCGGCAAGGGCATCATCCAGGCCGCGCTTGACACCGGGGCGTTCAGCCAGTTCGGCCTGCCGGGCGGCATGGTCGGCGACAGCCTGCCTGCGGCCATCGGCCCGGCGCTTGACGGGTCCTACGGCCAGGTCGCGCAGTCGGACTCGGCCGGTGCCGCCGTCCTGACCGAGATGGGCAAGACCGCGCCGGTTCCGTTCGACGCGACCTCGCCCTACACGATGGAGTCCTATGACGCCGCCGCCCTGATCATCCTGGCGATGCAGGCGGCCGGGTCGACCGACCCGCAGGTCTACAAGGACAAGATCCTTGAGATCGCCAATGGTCCGGCCGATGGGTCGGGCGTGAAGATCCTGCCGGGCGAAATCGGCAAGGCTCTGGAGCTGATCGCGGCCGGCACCGCCATCGACTATGACGGCGCGTCGGGTGTGAACCTGATCGGGCCGGGCGAAAGCGCCGGGCGTTACCGCCAGTTCGAAGTGAAGGGCGGCAAGTACGAAACCGTCCAGTTCCGTTGATCTTCGGAAACGATTGACAGAGACAGGCGGCCCGGGCATGTCCCGGGCCGTTCTGCAGATACCCGTCCGGTTCAGAGGCGGGATCACCAGGGGAAGCACATGATCGTTGTCGAGGACCTGCACCGGCATTTCGGCGGCTTCCGGGCCGTTGATGGCGCGTCACTTCAGATCAGGACCGGGTCGATCACCGGGCTGATCGGGCCGAACGGGGCGGGCAAGACCACGCTTTTCAACGTCATCGCGGGGCGACTGCCGCCGACCAGTGGTCGGGTGCTGATGGATGGCGAGGATATCACGGGGCTGCCGCCGCATGTCCTCTTTCACAAGGGCCTGCTGCGCACCTTCCAGATCGCGCATGAGTTCGGGTCGATGACGGTGCGCGAGAACCTGATGATGGTGCCGCCGAACCAGGCGGGCGAGCGCATCTGGAACACCTGGTTCGCCCGCGGCCGCGTGGCCGAGGAAGAACGCCGCATCCGCGAGAAGGCCGACGAGGTGCTGGAGTTCCTGACGATCAGCCATCTGGCAGACCAGAAGGCCAGCATGATCTCGGGCGGGCAGAAGAAGCTTCTGGAGCTGGGCCGGACGATGATGGTCGATGCCAAGATCGTCTTTCTGGACGAGGTGGGCGCAGGGGTGAACCGGACGCTTCTGAACACGATCGGCGATGCGATCGTGCGGCTGAACAAGGAGCGCGGCTATACCTTCTGCGTGATCGAGCACGACATGGATTTCATCGCCCGGCTTTGCGATCCGGTGATCTGCATGGCCGAGGGCAAGGTGCTGGCGGAAGGGACCGTCGACGAAGTGAAGAATGACGAGCGGGTGATCGAGGCCTATCTGGGCCGCGGCCTGAAGAACAAGGCCAAGGCCGAGGGGTTCCATGTCTGAGCCATTCCTGATCGGCGATGCGATGACCGGCGGCTATGGCCAGGTCGACATCCTGCACGCCTGCACGATCTCGGTCGAGAAGGGCCAGATCGCGGTGATCGTCGGCCCGAACGGGGCGGGCAAGTCGACCGCGATGAAGGCCGTCTTCGGGATGCTGAAGCTGCGCGGCGGGCAGGTCAGGCTGAACGGCGAGGATATCACCGGGCTGACCCCGCAGGCGCGGGTGGCCAAAGGGATGGCCTTCGTGCCGCAGACCTCGAACATCTTCACCTCGATGACGGTCGAGGAGAACCTGGAGATGGGGGCCTTCCTGCGCCGCGATGACATCAGGACGACGATGGAGCAGGTCTATGAGCTGTTCCCGATCCTGAAAACCAAGCGCTACCAGGCGGCGGGCGAGCTGTCGGGCGGCCAGCGCCAGCAGGTGGCGGTGGGCCGGGCGCTGATGACCCAGCCGCAGGTCCTGATGCTGGACGAGCCGACGGCGGGGGTCAGCCCGATCGTGATGGACGAGCTTTTCGACCGGATCATCGAGGTGGCGCGCACCGGGATTTCCATCCTGATGGTCGAGCAGAACGCGCGGCAGGCGCTGGAGATCGCCGACAAGGGCTTTGTCCTGGTGCAGGGCCGGAACCGTTTCACCGACACGGGCGCTGCCCTGATGGCCGACCCCGAGGTCCGCCGTTCTTTCCTGGGGGGCTGAGATGGACGCCTTGAACGCCCTGGTGGCCTTCCTGAACTTTGTCTTCATCCCGGGCCTTGCCTATGGCGCGCAGTTGGCGCTGGGGGCGCTGGGGGTGACGCTGATCTACGGCATCCTGCGCTTTTCCAACTTTGCCCATGGCGACACCATGGCCTTCGGCGCGATGGTCACGATCCTGGTGACCTGGTGGTTCCAGTCGGTCGGGATCAGCTTCGGCCCCTTGCCGACCGCCCTTCTGGCCCTGCCCTTCGCCATTGCCGCCACCGCGCTTTTCGTGCTGGCGACCGACCGGGCGGTCTATCGCTTCTACCGTCGGCAGAAGGCGTCGCCCACCATCGTCGTGATCGTCTCGCTTGGCGTCATGTTCGTGATGAACGGGGTGATCCGCTTCATCATCGGGGTGGACGAGCAGAACTTCTCGGACGGCGAGCGCTTCCTTCTGAACCCGCAGGACTTCAGGGCGGCGACCGGGCTTGCCGAACCCTTGGCGATCAAGACCACGCAGGCGATCACCGTCGTTACAGCCGTCGTCGTGGTTGGCCTGCTTTTCTGGTTCCTGCAGAAGACCCGGACCGGCAAGTCGATGCGGGCATTCTCGGACAACGAGGACCTCGCGCTTCTATCCGGCATCAACCCTGACCGGGTGGTGGCGGTGACCTGGATCATCGTGGCGGGCCTTGCCACCATTGCGGGCGCGCTTTACGGCCTCGACAAGTCCTTCAAACCCTTCACCTATTTCCAGCTCCTGCTGCCGATCTTCGCCGCGGCCATCGTGGGTGGTCTTGGCAACCCGCTGGGGGCCATCGCGGGCGGGTTCGTCATCGCATTCTCCGAGGTACTGGTGACCAATGCCTGGAAGAAGATCTACAACTACCTCGCGCCAGAACAGATGCAGGCAGAGGCCCTCCTCCAGCTTCTGTCCACCGACTACAAGTTCGCGGTCAGCTTCACGATCCTGATCATCGTGCTTCTGTTCATGCCGACCGGCCTCTTCAAGGGGAAATCGCTATGAACCAGCGCAGCCTGATCCTCTTCGGCCTGGTCGCCTGCCTTTATCTCGGCACCGGCTTCCTGCAAAGCTGGAACCTGTCGCTGTCGATCCTGAACGCGGCCCTCCTGGCGACCATCGCAGCGCTGGGCGTCAACATGCAATGGGGCTATGCGGGCCTCTTCTCGGTCGGCACGATGGGGTTCACCGCGCTGGGCGGACTGGCCGTCGTCCTGATCTCGGCCCGGCCCAACACGGAGAACTGGCAGGCAGGCGGTCCCGGCATCCTTCTGGCCCTGGTCCTTGGCGCGCTGTCGGTGATGGCGGCGATCTTCGCCTGGCGCAAGATGGGCGCGGGGCGCAGCCGGACCCTCGTGGTCGGCGCGATCCTGGTTGGCGGCTTTTTCCTTTTCCGTGCGGTCTTCGATCCGAACGTGATGGCGGCTGAGGCAGTCAATCCGCAGTTTGCCGGCAACCTTGGCGGGCTTGGCCTGCCGGCGCTGGTGGCCTGGCCAGTCGGGGGCCTTCTGGCCGCACTGGCCGCCTGGGGGATAGGCAAGACCGCCCTTGGCCTGCGGTCGGACTACCTTGCCATCGCCACCCTGGGGATCGCCGAGATCATCGTCTCGATCACCAAGAACGAGGACTGGCTGGCGCGAGGGGTGAAGAACATCATCGACCTGCCGCGCCCCTGGCCGGTGCCCTATGAAGTGGACCTTCAGCAGCAGGCCGGGTTCCTGGAGTTTGTCGAGCGCTGGGGTCTTGATCCCGTCACCGCCTCGACCATCGGCGTCAAACTCATGTATGCCGCGATGTTCGGGTTGGTGCTGGCGGCGATCATCTGGGCCTTCGAGCGGGCGCTCAACAGCCCCTGGGGCCGGATGATGCGGGCGATCCGCGACAACGAGGTTTCTGCCGCCGCGATGGGCAAGGACGTGACCGGGCGGCATCTGCAGGTCTTTGTCCTGGGGTCCGCAGTTATCGGCTTTGCCGGGGCGATGATGACCTCGATGGACGGGCAACTGACGCCGGGGACCTACAACCCCCTGCGCTTCACTTTCCTTGTCTGGGTCATGGTGATCGTCGGTGGGTCGGGCAACAACTGGGGCACCGTCCTTGGCGGGCTTCTGATCGGCTGGCTTTGGCTGGTGGTCGAGAACATCGGGCCGAACATCATGGGGCTTCTGACCATGCCGATGCCGGACGGCTGGCTGAAGGCGCATCTTCTGGGCAGTGCCGAACATATGCGGCTTCTGACCATGGGGGTGATCCTGCTGCTGGTGCTGCGCTTCAGCCCGCGCGGGCTGATCCCCGAGAAGTGACGCGCTGATCCCGTAGTCGCGGCGCGACATCATTTGTCGCAAAACCGCATGACCCCTTCCCCTGCCCCGGCCAATCTCCGCCGGGGCAATGAAGGAGTCGTCCATGAAAACCCATTCCCGCGTGGTCGTGATCGGCGGCGGCGTTGTCGGCTGTTCGGTGCTTTACCACCTGACCAAGCTGGGCTGGTCGGACGTCATGCTGATCGAGCGGTCGGAACTGACCTCCGGTTCCACCTGGCACGCGGCGGGCGGGTTTCATACGCTGAACGGCGACACCAACATGGCGGCCCTCCAGGGCTATACGATCCGGCTTTACAAGGAGCTGGAGGCGATCACCGGCATGTCCTGCGGGCTGCACCATGTAGGCGGGATCACGCTGGCCGACAATCAGGCCCGGTTCGAGATGCTGAAGGCCGAACGCGCCAAGCACCGCTACATGGGGCTGGATACCGAGATCCTGGGGCCGGAAGAGATCCGCAAGCTGACCGACGGGATGGTGAACCTGGAAGGGATCATCGGCGCCTTGTATGACCCGCTGGACGGCCACCTTGACCCCTCGGGGACGACGCATGCCTATGCCAAGGCGGCGCGGATGGGGGGCGCGGAGATTGTGCTGCACAACCGCGTGCTGGAGACGAACCCGACGAAGGACGGCTGGGAGGTCGTGACCGAAAAGGGCACCGTCACCTGCGAGCATCTGGTGAACGCCGGCGGCCTTTGGGCGCGGGAGATCGGGGCGATGGCGGGGGTCTACCTGCCGCTTCTGCCGATGGCGCACCAGTACCTTGTCACCGACGACATTCCGGAAATCATGGACATCCTGAAGTCGGGCCGCGAGTTCCCGCATGTCATGGACCCGGGAGGTGAATCCTACCTGCGGCAGGAAGGCCGGGGCCTCTGCATCGGCTTCTACGAAAAGCCCTGCGAGCCCTGGGCCGTGGACGGCACGCCGTGGAATTTCGGGCATGAGCTTCTGAACGAACAGTTCGACAAGATCGAGGATTCCGTCGCCTTCGCCTATCGCCGCTTCCCGGTGCTGGAACGGTCGGGCGTCAAGCGGGTGATCCACGGGCCCTTCACCTTTGCGCCCGACGGCAACCCGCTGATCGGCCCGGTGCAGGGCCTGCGCAACTACTGGTCGGCCTGCGCGGTGATGGCGGGCTTCAGCCAAGGCGGAGGCATGGGTCTGGCGCTGGCACAGTGGATGATCCACGGCGAAGTGGAGCGGGACCCGCGCGGCTTCGATGTTTCGCGCTTCGGCACCTGGACGAGCCCCGGCTACACCGTGCCGAAGGTGATCGAGAACTACCAGATGCGCTTCTCGGTCAGTTACCCGAACGAGGAACGCCCCGCCGCCCGCCCCTTCCGCACGACGCCGATGTACGAGGTTTTCGACGGCATGAATGCCGTCTGGGGCCAGCAGTACGGGCTGGAAGTGGTGAACTACCATGCCCTGCCGGGCGAGCCGCGCTATGAGACGCCAAGCTTCAAGCGGTCGAACGCCTGGGAGGCGACGCGGCAGGAAGTGCTGGCGGTGCGCGAGGGCGTCGGCATCAACGAGGTGCAGAACTTCGGCAAGTACCGCGTGACGGGGCCGAACGCGCGCGCATGGCTGGACCGGATCATGGCCGGGGCGATCCCGAAACCGGGGCGCCTGTCGCTGACGCCGATGCTGGCGCATTCGGGCAAGATCATCGGGGATTTCACCGTGTCCTGCCTGTCGGAACACGAATTCCAGCTGACCGCGAGCTACGGTGCCCAAGGCTGGCACGAGCGCTGGTTCGAGCAGAATGCCATGGAGGGGTGCCGCGTCGAGAACATCTCGGACGCGCGGTCGGGCTTCCAGATCGCCGGGCCGAAGGCGCGGGAATTGCTTGGCCGTGTCACCCGCAGCGATGTGGGGCCGGAGGCGTTCAGGTTCATGGATGTGCGCCGGATGACCGTGGGCATGGCGAACTGCATCGTGCAGCGGGTGAGCTACACCGCCGACCTTGGCTACGAGATCTTCACCGACCACATGTCGGTGCGGCATCTGTGGGATGTGCTGACGGCTGCGGGCAATGACCTGGGGCTGCGGCCCTTCGGGATGCGGGCGATGATGTCCCTGCGGCTGGACAAATGGTTCGGGTCATGGGGTCGCGAGTTTTCGCCGGACTACACCCCGGCCGAAACCGGCCTCGACCGCTTCATCCGCTGGAACAAGGAGGCGGACTGGATCGGCAAGGCGGCCGCCACGGCGGAAAAGGCGGCGGGGCCGAAGCGCAAGCTTGTCAGCTTCATCGTCGACGCGAAGGACGCCGATGTCGTGGCCTGGGAGCCGATCTGGCTGGATGGTGCGGTCGTGGGCTTCTGCACCAGCGGAGGGTTCAGCCATTGGACCGGCAAGTCGGTGGCGATGGGCTTCCTGCCTGCCGAAAGGGTCAAGGATGGCCTCGCCTGCGAGATCGAGATCCTGGGCGAGCGCCGGGCCGCGACGGTGCATCTGGCCCCGCTCTGGGATGGCGACGGCGCGCGCATGCGGGGCTGAGGCCGGGCTCTTCCCTTCCCTTAGGTCGGTCATCGCTGGGGTCAGCGAAGAGCGACCGCACGGGAGCGATGAGCGGCTTGACAGGACACCCGGGCGGGTCAAGCCTGCCGCCATGATGGCGACAGTCCATATCCTGATCCTCGCCGCCGGGGCCTCGTCGCGGATGCGGGGGGCCGACAAGCTGCTGGAGCCGGTCGCGGGCCAGCCGATGCTGCGCCATATCGCGGCCGTGGCGCTGGCGACCGGCAGTCCGGTGACTGTCGCCCTTGGCCCGGGTCAGCCTGCCCGGGAGGCCTCCCTGGCCGGGCTGGCCATGCGCAGGCTGCCGGTTCCCGATGCGGCGATGGGCATGTCACGCGCGCTGGTGCGCGGGATCGCGGCGCTGGGTGAGGCCGGACCCGAGGACGGGCTGATGGTCCTGCCCGCCGATATGCCGGGCTTCACCACCGCCGAGCTGTCCCGGCTGATCAGTGACTTCGTTTCTGATCCGCACAGCATCCTGCGCGGGGGGACATCGGACGGCCAGCCCGGTCACCCGGTGATCTTTCCGCGTGACCTCTGGCCCGACCTCGCCTGCATCACGGGGGATGAAGGGGGGCGGGCGGTCCTTCAGGCAAACAGGGGCCGGGTCAGGGTGATCCCCCTTCCCGGCCAGATGGCAACGCTGGACCTTGACACGCCCGAGGACTGGGCCGCCTGGCGTGCCGGAGACCGCTGAGCCCTATTTCGCCGCGAAGAGAACCCGCGCCTCGTGCGCCTTCAGCGAGAGCCTTGCCCCGACAAACCCGTCGGTATCTGTTGCAAGCTCGGGGAAGATCTTCAGGATCTCGTCCCGCACCTCGGCCTCCAGCGCGTTCAGGGACCGCTCGGCAGGCTGGAAGCTTTCGGTCCAGATCCCGTCTGACTGCACGATCTCGTGCCGGTCGAAGAGAAGGTGGATATAGGTTACACCATCCTCGGGCAGGACCCGCGTGGCGTCCGCCTGTCCGACCAGATGCTTGGCGGGAACCAGAACCTCGTCGGTTCCGAAGAGAAGCTCTGCCCGCGCGCCGGTCACCAGAACCCGGTGCTGCGGCGACACCATCATCCTGCGCACCGGCCCTTCGCCGCGCAGCGCATCCTTGGCGATCCGAACGGGTTGCAGGTCCGGCTCGGCGAGAAGCTGGAGCCGCGAGAGGTGCCGGTGCCCGACCCAGCGCAGGGGCTGAAGCCCGTTGTCGCGCGTCATCACCATGTCGCCCGCGCCAAGCGTCTCGACCGGGACCTCGCCCCTGTCGGTCAGGATCATCGTTCCGGGCGTGAAGCATATGGCGAAGGCCTCGATGTTCTCGAAGCGGATCGTGCCGATAAGCTGCCCGCCAGTGGCCGGATCGCCGGTGTAGAGCGAAATCGTGCCATCTTCGAAGGCCGAGTCGGTCGGCTCGAGCGAGTCGCGGACGATGACGACAGATTTCCATCCGAACTGGATGCCAAAGGCAGAGACATCAACCTTGTCGAAGTCATCGGGCGCAGGCCCCAGACCACCGCCGCCGAAGAGCGTCTCGGTTCCGGTGATGGAGTCCACATCGCCGACCGCATAGAAGAAGATGTCGTTGCCGGTACCACCCGACATCGTATCCCGACCGGCCCCCCCGAAGAGAGAGTCCGCGTCGGACCCACCCAACAGAAGGTCGTCACCATTTCCAGCGACAAGGCTGTCATCGCCCGTACTTCCCAGCAGAAGATCGTTTCCGCTGTCGCCAACGAGTGTATCGTTACCCGATCCGCCATCGACGATATCGTCGTTGGCGCCACCGTTCAGACTGTCGTCGCCGGTCTCGCCCGCCAGTGAGTCGTTGCCAGCGCCGCCATCCAGCGTGTCGTTGTCATCGCCGCCAATAAGGCTGTCGGCATCAGCCCCGCCGAACAGCCGGTCGGAACCGCTACCGCCCTGCAGGGTGTCGTTGCCCGCCTCACCCAGAAGCGAGTCGCTGTCCGCCCCGCCGGCGAGACTGTCGCCACCGGCACCACCGAAGATCGTGTCGTTCCCGGTGTCGCCCAGGACGGTGTCATTGCCAAGGTCGCCGTAAAGCAGGTCGTTCCCCGACCCGCCATCGATCAGGTCGTTGGAGTCGGCGGCACTGGAATTCTCGGCGCCGGGAATGCTTGTCCCGCCATAGATCGTGTCGTCGCCGGTGCCACCAAACAGGCTGTCCGGGCCGCCATAGCCGGAAATGAGGTCGTTGCCGGCTTCGCCACGGATCAGGTTGGTGTAGGCGTCGGTAACACCGGGCCCAGGACGTGTGAACCCGTCGAACCCGGTCAGTGTGTCATCGAAGGCCGACCCGATGAAGCCGTCGGTGCCGCTGTAGGTATCGCCCTGAGCCGTGCCACCGACACCGGTTCCGGTCAGCAGCGACGCGTTGACCGCAACGTCCGAATCCGAATAGTCGGCAAGGTCCTGGCCGGTGCCGCCGTTCATCACGTCGGCGCCAAGGCCGCCCAGCATGGTGTCGTCGCCGGATCCGCCCGTCAGCGTGTCGATCCCGTCCCCGCCGGAGAGGGAGTCATTGCCATCCCCGCCGGTCAGCGAGTCCCGGTCAGCGCCGCCGTCCAGCGTGTCATCGCCGGTGCCGCCATCCATCGTGTCGTTTCCGGCCCCGCCTGTGAGGCTGTCATTGTCCGCCCCGCCAAACAGCACATCGGCACCGTCGCCCCCGATCAGCGTGTCAAGACCGGCGTCACCTTGCAGGTAGTCGGCGTCATTCCCCCCGTTGAGGATGTCGTCACCCGTACCTCCGAAGAGTGAATCATTGCCATCAAGACCTTGCAGGAGATCATTGCCCGCATCGCCGAAGAGCGAATCTGCACCGGCACCGCCATCAAGAATATCGCCGTTATCTCCGCCCCGCAGCGTATCGTTTTCGGTGCCACCGAACAGCCGGTCACTACCGGAGCCGCCGTCGAGGGAATCCTGACCGGCGTCACCGAGTAGAGAGTCATCGCCGGCATCACCGGACAGGATGTCGTTCTCGGCGCCGCCAAGCAGCGTGTCGTTGCCCGCGCCGCCAAACAGCGTGTCCGCTCCAGCCTGACCAAGGAGACTGTCGTTCCCGTCGTCGCCGAAAAGGGAATCCGCCCCAGCGCCGCCATCGAGGAGGTCGGTGTCGTTACCCCCCCGCAGGGTGTCATCTTCCGTGCCGCCAAAGAGGCTATCGTTGCCGAGCCCGCCCTCAAGCGAGTCGCGGTCGGCATCCCCGAAGAGCGAGTCGTTACCCTCGCCGCCGAAAAGGGAATCGTTGCCGATTCCCCCGTCGAGGCTGTCGTCGTTCGCGCCACCGTCAAGCCAGTCCCGGTCGGCACCGCCAAGCAGCGTGTCATTGCCTTCTTCGCCGAAGAGGCGGTCGTTGCCGGCACCGCCGCCAAGCAGGTCGGCACCACTGCCGCCGGTGAGGGAGTCGGCCCCGTCGTCGCCTGCAATCGTATCGTTGCCTTCGTCGCCGAACAGAGAATCCGACCCGCCGCCGCCTTCGATGTAGTCGTCGTCTGCGCCACCACGAATGGTGTCATCGCCGCCGTCGGACCCGCCATAGAGGCTGTCATTTCCGGCTCCGCCCAAAAGCGAGTCATCGTCGTCGTCACCGAAGATGAGGTCGTTGCCGGCGTCGCCTGAGAGGACATCGTCACCGCCCAGACCGCGGATCGTGTCGTCGCCGTTGCCGCCGAAGAACTGGTCGACGCCTGCGTCTCCCAGAAGCGAGTCATTGAACGCGGATCCGATTAGGATTTCGATGTCGGTGTCCAGCGTGTCGACGGCCCCATCGGCAGTCACCCGGTCTGTGCCGGTGAAGTTTGCAATGATCGCGTTGGCAGAGTCGCTGTAGTCCAGACTGTCGGTACCACTGCCGCCGAAGATACTGTCGCCGCCCGGTCCGCCAACCAGCAGATCACTGCCCGAGCCACCAAACAGGGTGTCGCTGTCATTGCCGCCGAAAAGCGAGTCATTGCCGGCATTGCCCAGCAGCACATCATTGCCGGTCAGACCGCGCAGGATGTCGTCGTTGGCAAAGCCGTTGATGCTGTCGTTGAAGGTGCCGGACAGTGCCGCATTGTCACCGACAAGCGAGTCGTTGCCGTCTCCGCCTGCAATCGTTGCCATCGCTTCTCTGCCCCCTCGTCCTGGTCCGAACCTTGTCCGACTATCGTGACCGTTTTCGGTCAGGATGTGGAAGCTTTGGGGCTATTCTGTAGTCCCTTCGGCGTCCTTCGGTATGGTCCGTGTTTCTTTTTTTCTGGTTTGCGCCCCTGACCTCAGGATGCGCTTTCTGCAATTCTGGTCCGGCCTATTGTCGGGCGGGCCGCCGCGAAGCCCGCGCGGCCTGCTTCGGTCTGCAGTTCCGGAAAGATCTCGTAGATTTCCAGCCGCTGGGCATTGCCGATGGACTTCAGCGACTGGTCCTCGGGCTGGAAGCTTTCGGTCCAGATGCCGTTCACCAGAACGACCTCGTGCCGGTCGCACATGAAGTGGATGTAGGTCGTGCCGCTGGATTGCACGGTGTGGACGCCGGGCACCGACAAGTGCTTGGCCGAGACGAGCACCTCGCGTTCGGAAAAGCGCAGGCTGGTGCGTTCGTTGGCGACGAGGATGCGGTGGTTGGGCGAGACCATCATGTCACGTTCGGGCAAATCCTTGCCCAGCGAACCCTGACGGATGAGGACGGGCAGAAGATGGGGTTCCGCCTGGAAATCATGCAGGAACATCTGCGTTCTGCCCACCCACCGGACCGGCTGGATGCCATTGTCACGGGTGACGACGCGGTCGCCCACTTCGAGCCTCTCGATAGGCAATTCGCCGCGCTGGGTGGTTATCATCGCGCCCGGCGTAAAGCAGGGGGACGAGCGCAGGGGTGTCGAGGCCTCGTCGGAAACGCGGCCAGCAGTCTTACTCGCTTGAAACCGGCAGGGCGCCATCACTCATATCTCCGGACCTGGGCCGCCTTCGCGGCACGACGATTGAATACCGGCGATTCCGCCTGTCGCAAAAGGAAAAAGTCGACTCCGGCATGGATCGGATCAGCCTGATATCCACCTTAAGCCGAGCGGATGAGGCACCCGCAGCACCGACCGGCAAGCCGCGTTCCCGTGGCGGGTCGGTCAAGGTGCCGCGTGGTCAGGTTAAGTATCTGTTAAGTATGCCCTTATCCCGGTCAGACCGGGCCGTTGCGGGTATGGGCCAATTCGAGGCGTCCTGGCGTATGCAACCGGAGGTAGAAGTTAACCTTTCGCACAGAATTCCGGCTGGCAAGCGCCCCTCGACGGCATCACGACGCCGCAGGGGAAACGATCCGGGCAAAAGGGGCCGACTGGTTGGATCGGGGGATCACAGCCCCGAATCGCAACATCGGGTGTCGCGACGGCACCGAAGGGCCGCTTGTGGTGCCCGAGGCGAGACTCGAACTCGCATACCTTGCGGCGGAGGATTTTGAATCCCCTGCGTCTACCATTCCGCCACTCGGGCCACCGGGCGCAGGTCTAGGCCAAGCGCCGGGGGGCGTCAACCGCGCCGGGCTACAGCTCCTGCGCCTGGAAGGTGTCGCAATCGGCCATCTGCCCCGACTGCAACCCCGTCATGAACCAGCGCGAGCGCTGTTCGGAGGTGCCATGGGTGAAGGTATGCGGCATCGGGCGCTGGCCGGCGTTCCTTTGCAGGGTGTCGTCGCCGATCTGGCGGGCGGCGTTCACGGCCTCTTCGAAATCGCCGGAATCGACGACGCCGAGGGTGGCCGCCGCCTCCCGCGCCCAGATGCCGGACAGGCAGTCGGCCTGAAGTTCGATCATCACGGAAATCGCGTTCGAGTCCGCCTGGCTGACTTGCTGGCGGATCCGGTTCGCCTCGCCGAGGATGCCGAGCTCGTTCTGGATGTGATGGCCGATCTCGTGGGCCACGACGTAGGCGGCGGCAAAGTCACCCCCAGCACCGAGCTTTTCGTGCATGGTGGTGAAGAAGGCGGTGTCGAGATAGACCTTGCGGTCGACCGGGCAGTAAAAGGGCCCCGTCGCCTCGGACGCGCCGCCGCAGGCCGAGCGGGTCGCCTCCTTGAAGAGCACCAGCGTTGCCGGGCGGTAGGGTCGGTCGAGCTGTTCGGAGAAGACCTTGGTCCAGATTTCCTCGGTATCGGCGAGGACGACCGAGACGAATTCGCCTTCAGCCTTGTCGGCGGCGGTCAGTTCGACCGGGGCCGAGCTGCCGCCGGTGGACTGGCCACCGTTCGGGCCGAGAAGCTGCGAGGGATCGACCCCGAGGAACATGGCAAGGAGCACGATGATGATGGCCCCGGCCCCGCCGACGCCCCCCACGCGCGCGGCCGAGCGGCCACCGCCGCCTTGGCTGCGCCGGTCCTCGATATTGCCGCTTCCGCGCCGACCTTTCCAGTCCATCCGCCGTTCTCCCCCGCCGTGACCACAGTGGTCAAAATCTCATAATCATGCAAAATCATAAACTTGCGCGTTTCTGTTAACCAATTGTCAACCTTTGACCACACATCCGTTTCTCCGAAAGTCTAGCGGCATTGCGATGCGGGGCAAAGCGTCAATCGGGACAAGCGGGAACGAGAACGTGATTGCAAGGCGGCCCCCCTACCCGGCGTCTTCCAGTCAGCGTAAGGTCCCCGCGCAAGATTGACGCGGAAGGCCCCGAAATGTTCCCCCTCACCCGCCCGCAGCTTACGCTGATCGCTACGCTTGGATCTGCGGCCCTTCTGGGGGGCGCCTTCGCCTTTCAGTACATCGGTGGCCTGGCCCCTTGCGCGCTTTGCCTCTGGCAACGCTGGCCGCATGCGGCGGCGATCCTGATCGGCGCAGTGGCGCTGGCGACAGGCTGGCGCGGCCTTCTGTGGCTGGGCGCGCTGGCGGCGCTGGCGACTGCGGGGATCGGCGTTTTCCATGTCGGGGTCGAACAGTTGTGGTGGGAGGGGCTTGCCACCTGCACGGCGGGGTCGATCAGCGGGATTTCGGCGGCCGACCTTCTGAACCCGGCGGCGGATGTGGCGGCCCCGGTGCGCTGCGACGAAATCCCGTGGCAGATGCTGGGCATCTCGATGGCCGGGTGGAACGTGATCATCTCGCTTGCCCTGGCGGCGGTCTGGGTGATGGCCGCGCGGCGGGACTGACGCCTAGCCGCAGAGGCGCTGGTGTTCCTGGATCGCGAAACGGTCGGTCATGCCGGCCACATAGTCGGCCACGATGCGGGCAAGGGCGGCTTCATCCCGCGCGGCCTGCACGTCCCCTTGCCATTCGGCGGGCAGAAGGTCGGGCTGGCGCATGAACAAGGGGAAAAGGTCGTCAAGCTTGGCCGTGACCTCGGCCCTTACCGCCATGACCGAAGGGGCGCGGTACATCCGGTGAAAGAGGAAGCTGCGCACCGCCTTCAACTCCTGAAAGAGCGGCTTCGAGAAGCGGATCACGGTGGTGCCAAGGTGGCGGACATCGTCCACCGACTTTGGCTGCGCGCTTGCCAGCCGGTTCTGGGCGACAGCGATCACATCCTCGACCATCCGGCCGAAGACGCGGCGGAGCGCCTCGTGCCGGCGGCGCATCCTTTCAAGACCAGGATAAAGGCGGTCCACCTCGGCGAAGGCGGGGCCGGTCACGGGAAGCTGCATCAGGTCCTCTTCCGTGAAGAGGCCCGAGCGGAGGCCGTCGTGCAGGTCGTGGTGGGAATAGGCGACATCGTCGGCTATGGCGGCAACCTGCGCCTCGGCCGAGGCATGGGTGTCAAGCTCGAGATCCCACTGGGCGTTCACCTCGGCCAGGGCATAGGGCAGCGGGCCGTCGTGCTTCTTGTCCGCGTTGGGGCCGGTGACGGGACCGTTGTGTTTGGCAATGCCTTCAAGGGTTTCCCAGGACAAGTTCAACCCGTCGAAATCGGCGTAGTGCCGTTCCAGCCGGGTCACGATCCGCAGCGCCTGGGCGTTGTGGTCGAACCCGCCATAGGGCGCCATGAGCCGTTCCATCGCGTCTTCGCCGGTGTGGCCGAAGGGCGTGTGGCCAAGGTCATGGGCGAGCGCCACCGCCTCCGCGAGGTCGGTGTTGAGGCCAAGGACCCCGGCGATGGTGCGGGCGACCTGCGCGACCTCGATCGTGTGGGTGAGGCGGGTGCGGTAGTAGTCGCCCTCGTGTTCCACGAAGACCTGCGTCTTGTGCTTCAGCCGCCGGAAGGCCGAGGAATGGATGATCCGGTCCCGGTCCCGCTGGTAGGGCGAGCGGAAGGACGACAGCCGCTCGGGCCAGAGGCGGCCCCGGCTGGCGTCGGGCTGGCAGGCGAACGGAAGGAGCGTCACGGGGGGCAAGCCTTGTTCGGATCGGTCCTGCGTCATATATTCATCCCGAAGGCAGAAGGATACGGGAACAGCCATGGAACTGACGCTGCCGCCACGGGTGACCGACCGGGCTTTCGCCCGCCTGGCCGAGATCGCGGAACAGACCGGCGATGCGCGGCCCCTGCGGGTGGCGGTGGACGGCGGCGGCTGTTCGGGGTTTCAGTACGATATCCGGCTGGATGACCCCGGCGCCGATGACCTTGTGCTGGAGAAGGACGGGATCAAGGTGCTGGTCGACAGCGTGAGCCTGCCGTTCCTGACCAATGCCGTGATCGATTTCACCGAAGAGCTGATCGGCGCGCGGTTCGTGGTGCAGAACCCGAACGCGACCTCGAGCTGCGGCTGCGGCACCAGTTTCTCGATCTGACGTCAGCTCGTGAGGCGTGCGCGCAGGATCGGACGCACGCGGTCATCGCGCCAATAGTTCGTGTGGCCGCCGTGGCCGATGGCGAGCTCGTCCGGCGAGTCCGTCCGGACATGCGTTCCGATGAAGTCATCGATGCGGAAGATGTTCGTCCAGCGCTGCACGCCAGCGGGTGGCGCGGTGATCACGGGAAAGGCATGGGCGAAGTAGCGCTGGTAAAGGTGGTGCCGGGGTGACCCCATCGTGATCAGCGTAAGCTGGTGATCGCGCCCCCAGTATTCGCCTTTGGTCGACAGGACGTCCAGCGTGATCACCGTCCCCTGGCTGTGGCTGACAAAGTCGATACGGTCCGGCTCTTCGGTCCGGATCAGGTCGCGTACCAGCTGGCGCAGGCGCTTCTGGATGCGGATGCGGAAGGCGTAGCCATGCGCCGGCGACACCACGTGACGTCGCCAGCGCAGGAGCCGGGGGAAGGCGATCTCGGCAAAGGTCCGGCTGGGCGGGGCGTCGGGCGTGCGGCGCCAGTGGAAATCGTTGAGGTAGATGATCACGTCACCCGCCACGTTGATGCCAAGCGTCAAGGGGTGCAGCACGAAGGGAACCACGGCCAGAAGGCCCGCGACCGCATAGCTGAGGAGCGGCAGCATGTACCGGTCGAGCGCGCAGAAGACCTGTGACGTGGCGGCCGTCGTGCAGAGATCCGTGGGCGAGGTGGCGCTGGCAAGGATCAGGATCAGGATGAAGACCGGCATCGCCATCAGCGCGGCGAGAAGGCATCCGGGAACGACAAGGCGCAGCCGGTCCGCGTTGCGGTCCGCAGCTTCCATGTAGCGGGCGGGGTCGAGGCGCCGGGATGCGATCCGTCGAAACGCAAGGAACCCCATGCCGATCACGATGAGGACAGACAGGGTGGCCAGGGCCGCCCACACGCCGCGCAGGGAGGTGGTGAAGAGCAGGCCGCGATCCGCGCCGAAATAGCAGTCCGATCCGGGCAGATAAGGCCCGAATCCGCAGGGATTTTCGTCGGCGATGACCTGCTGCACGAGGAGGCCGGGTCCGACCTGGCCGTAGACCGCCGCCGTCACGGCCCAGCCGAGGCCGATGAGCGTGAACCACAGGAGCATCATGAGCGACAGGGTCGGCATGATCAGGTCACTGCGGCTGGTCGGGTGACCGCTGAGGCGCGCGACGCCCCACCGTAGCCCGAACACCAGCGCCGTGACGGCGATGCCGCTCCAGATCAGCACCATGAGGCCCTGCAGGCGCATCGAATGCAGGAAAGTCCCCGTGCCGTGCTTACCGTTGCAGATGGTAAAGGTCGCGGCGTCCTTCCATGAACAGAGTGCGTCCCGAAAGGCCGCGTCGATCCACGGCAGGGCAAAGGTCCCGCCCGCGCGCGCATCGAGGAGGACGAAGAGCATGAGGAGGAGCCCGGTAATCGCCAGGTAGGCGGCCATGTGGCGGAGGAGGAAGCTCTGGCTGCGGATCTGGAGCCAGATCGCAAGGGCGAGGCAGGCGAGCGCGGTCAGGACCGAGACCCAGTGGGTCTGATCGCCGATGAGGACGACGAAGACGAGGCCGAGAAAGAGCGCGATGTTCAGCGCGAAAACCGGGCCGTGGATCGCCAGCGCCGCGCCGCGCGCAAGCGCCCTCCAGGCGGCCTGGGAGGGTGACGAAAGATCGGGGAAGACGGTCAGGGCGTTTTCCCGCACGACATGGGCCAGACCGAGCATGATGCGCCCGAGCCCGACCAGAACCGCGGGCGCCGAGGTGGCGAAGCCGCCGACGTCGCCCCAGTAGAAGTCGGCGATCACCCGCCCGGGACTGTCAGGCCGGGGAAAGGGGCCCCTGAACTTCCGGAAGCGGATCAGTCGGGCGGGGAAGACCCCGGCAATTGGGCTGGTCGCGCCCTGAACATGTTCGAAGATCCTGAAGTCGTCCGAGGTCTGGCGACGGAAGCCGTCCTGCTCGCCGGCCGGCATGGTCCCGTCGAGCGCCCCGGCAACCATGTCCGCGCTTTCGCCGGCGGCCCTGATGCCGACGCCATGAACGACGACGATCAGCTGTTTCTGCTTCGGGCTTGCGGTGCTGGGCGACATGGCGCTGTCCTCTTGACGTTGGGTCAAGCTAACACGACGCCCTGCCCTTCCTTCGCGAAAAAGCCGTGAAGCGGGGCTTGCCTGCGGCATCCCTGGCTGAGACAAGGGGGCATGAAGCTGGCAACCTTCAACATCAACGGGATCAAGGCGCGGGCCGAGGCTCTGTCGGCTTGGCTTGCCCAGGCGAACCCGGACGTGGTCTGCCTGCAGGAGATCAAGTCGGTGGACGAGGCCTTCCCGCGCGAGATCTTCGAAGGGATGGGCTACCGGGTCGAGACCCATGGGCAGAAGGGGTTCAACGGGGTGGCGATCCTGTCGAAGCTGCCCCTGTCCGACATCCGGCGCGGCCTGCCGGGGGATGGCGCGGACGAGCAGTCGCGCTGGATCGAGGCGGTGGTCGATGCGGGCCGCCCGCTGCGGGTCTGCGGGCTCTACCTGCCGAACGGCAACCCGGCACCGGGGCCGAAGCATGATTACAAGCTTGGCTGGATGGCACGGATGGAGGCGCGGGTGCGGGCGCTTCTGGCAGCGGAAGAACCCTTTGTCTGCCTTGGCGACTATAACGTGATCCCGCAGGCCGAGGATGCGGCGAAGCCCGAGGCCTGGGTCACCGATGCGCTCTTCCTGCCGGAAAGCCGGGCGGCTTACCGGCGGATGCTGAACCTTGGTCTGACCGATGCGGTCCGGGCGCGGGTATCGGGTCCGGGGGTCTACACGTTCTGGGACTATCAGGCCGGAGCCTGGGAGCGGAACAACGGCATCCGGATCGACCATGTGCTGCTGAGCCCGCAGGCCGCCGACCGGCTGGAGGCGGCCGGCATCGACAAGGCCGTGCGCGGAGGCGACAAGCCCAGCGACCATGTGCCGGTCTGGGTGGATCTCGCCGCCTGAGGCGGCGTCAGCCGGACCTTTCGGCGGTGACGTCGTGGCCGTAAAGCCAGTCGAACCGCGAAAGCATCGCGCCCGGCGCGATGCGCCCCAGGGTGCGCAGGCCCGTGTGGCCGATCAGCCGTGGCAGGCCGGACAGGTGATAGGCCCGGGCATTGGCATCGGCGGCGGCGACGATCCGCGTCGTCCTGGGCTTGCGTGCGGCCTGATAGGCGGCGAGGCCCGCGGCCAGCGTGTCATGGCGGGCCAGAGCCTCGGCTAGGACCCAGGCATCCTCGAGCCCCATGCTGGCGCCCTGGGCGAGGAAGGGCAGCGTCGGGTGGGCGGCATCGCCGAGGATCGCCACGCCTTTCGGGCTGGTCCAGGTTCCGGCGACGCGGTGGCGGAAGAGGCCCCAGAGCCAGGGGTCCTCGACCATTTCCAGCCAGCCCCGCACCCGGGGAGAGAAGCCTTCGAAGGCGAGCCGGAGATCGATGCTGTCGTCGCGCAGGGTCCAGCTTTCCTCGGCCCATTTCGCGCGCTCTTCGACGGCGACGATGTTGCGCAAGGTGCCGCCCCGCAAGGGGTAGCTGACAAGGTGGCGGCCCGGTCCCATGTGAACCTCGGCCACCGGGGGGGCGCCGGGGTCGCAGGGGATGAGCGCGCGCCAGGCGACCTGGCCGGTGAAGAATGGCGGCTCATCGCCGTTGAGCGCGGTCCGGACGCGGGAGTGGAGGCCGTCTGCCCCGACCAGCAGCGTGGCGTCCAGGCATTCGCCGCCTTCCAGAACGACAGCGGGTCGCGTCGCATCAAGATCGATCCGGGCCGCGCGCGACAGGAGGCGAAGGGTGACGCCAGCTTCGGTCGCACCGGCGAGGAGGAGCGCGATCAGGTCGGCGCGGTGGAGGAAGTGGTAGCCCTGCCCCGGCCGCAGCCGCGCGAGGTCCAGCCGCACGACACCTTCGCCGGTCGGGCCGTCGATCAGGTCGACGGCGATGGCACGGGTGGAGGCTGCGGCGAGCGCCCCTTCCAGCCCGAGGGCGCGCAGGACGGCGGCCCCGTTGGGCGAGATCTGGAGCCCCGCCCCAACCTCGCGGATCGCGTCCGCCTGTTCGAGGACGGTGACCGACGCCCCGCGCAGCGCCAAGGCCCGGGCCACGGCAAGGCCCGCGACCCCTGCCCCGACGACGATCACGGATTGGCCGATCAGGCTCATCCTACCCCCCGAAGTGAAAACGCCGGACCATTGGCCCGGCGTTCAATATGCACTGGCGCCGGGCCGGCGTCAGTCGTCGCGATGCACTTTCTCGCGGCGTTCATGCTTTTCCTGGGCTTCCAGCGTCATGGTCGCGATCGGCCGGGCGTCGAGCCGCTTGAGGCTGATCGGCTCACCCGTCACTTCGCAGTAGCCGAATTCGCCATTCTCGATCCGCCGCAGGGCCGCGTCGATCTTGCCGACAAGCTTGCGCTGGCGGTCGCGGGTCCGCAGTTCCAGCGCGCGGTCAGTCTCTTCGCTGGCGCGGTCGGCGATGTCGGGGACGTTGCGGCCCGAGTCCTGCAGGGAGTCGATGGTTTCCGCCGACTGGTCGAGCAATTCCTGCTTCCAGACCAGAAGCTTCCTGCGGAAATACTCCAGCTGGCGGTCGTTCATGAAGGGTTCGTCCTCGGCGGGACGGTAATCATCAGGCAGGAAAACTTCGGCCTTCATCGAAACTCTCTCCTTGGCGCCGGATCGCTCCGACAGGTGGGCTTCTGTCATGACGCGCTCCTGTTGGCGGGCGTGTAGCGCAAGGCACCGGGAATGTCACTAGCGGTTGCGACATTTTCTAAGCACAGGTAGGGTTTGTGAAACCCCTGACAACAGCCTGTTGATCCAGTTATGAAATTCGCCTCGACCGGCGCCTATGTTGCGACTGACGACCTGACGATCGCGGTGAACGCCGCGGTTACGCTGCAACGCCCGCTTCTGGTGAAGGGCGAGCCCGGCACCGGCAAGACCGAGCTTGCGCGCCAGGTGGCGGCGTCGCTGGGGCTGCCGCTGATCGAATGGCATGTGAAGTCGACGACCAAGGCGCAGCAGGGGCTTTACGAATATGATGCCGTCAGCCGGCTGCGCGACAGTCAGCTGGGCGACGCGAGGGTGAACGATGTCAGGAACTACATCCGCAAGGGCAAGCTCTGGCAGGCCTTCGAGGCGCCGGAGCGCGTGGTCCTGCTGATCGACGAGATCGACAAGGCGGATATCGAGTTTCCGAACGACCTCTTGCAGGAACTCGATCGGATGGAGTTCCACGTCTACGAGACGGGCGAGACGATCCGCGCGGCGCTCCGACCGGTGGTGATCATCACTTCGAACAACGAGAAGGAGCTGCCGGACGCCTTCCTGCGGCGCTGCTTCTTTCACTACATCCGCTTTCCCGACGCCGAGACGCTGGCGGCGATCGTCCGGGTGCATTTCCCGGGGATCAAGGATCAGCTTCTGACCGCGGCGCTGACGCAGTTCTACGAGCTGCGCGAGGTGCCGGGGCTGAAGAAGAAGCCCTCGACCAGCGAAGTGCTGGACTGGCTGCGGCTTCTGCTGGCCGAGGACATGGCACCCGAAGACCTGCGGAAGGACGTGAAGACCGCGTTGCCGAAGCTGCATGGCGCGCTTCTGAAGAACGAGCAGGACGTGCAGCTTTTCGAGCGGTTGGCCTTCATGGCGCGGGCGCAGCGGTAGCGCGGGCAAGGTGTGATCGTCCCGCCGCAGGCCGAATCAGAGACCTTGAAGAAGCCTGTCGACCACCGGATGTGGGTCCGCAGTCTTGCAGCCCGTAACATTTCGTGAGCGCCTGTGGATAAATATGGTCCCTTCGGGCACATGAACCGCGAAGGGTAGTGCACGGAAATTCCGTCGTTTTTGGCGAATTGACTCGGGGGCGGGTGCGGCCGGACACTTCGCCTGCCCCATCTGCCGGGGCGCTGCCACGACAGGTCTGCCATGCGCCTGCCCTCTCTTGTCATCGCGCTTTGCGCGGTGGCTGCCTGCGCGCCCACCGCACAGGTGACGAAGAACCGCCCGGCCGCCGAGACCGGCGTCGGGTTCGGACCCGTGGGCGCGATGCCCTTTGCCGCCGCGCCGGTTGGCGTCTCGTCGATGGCGCGGGACTTCATGGACCTCACCTTCGCGATGGAAAGCGGCAAGGGTCTTGGCGTCTTCAGCCGGTTCGAAGGGCCGGTGACGGTTGCCCTTTCCGGGGATGTGCCCCCCACCGCCGGGCGCGACCTGGCGGAACTTGTGGGCCGTCTGCAGGCCGAGGCGGGGATCGACATTTCTACCACTTCGGGTCCGGCGACGATCACCGTCCAGTTCACCGGCCGGTCCGAGCTGCGCCGGCTGGCGCCGCAGGCGGCCTGTTTCGTGGTGCCGAATGTCTCGTCCCTGTCCGAGTACCGGCGCCTGCGCGGCACGGCCGAGGTTGACTGGGCGCGGACCACGCGGCGCGAGCGGGCGGCGATTTTCATTCCCGCCGACACCAGCCCGCAGGAGGTGCGCGACTGCCTGCACGAGGAACTGGCGCAGGCGCTGGGGCCGTTGAACGACCTCTACCGGCTGTCGGACAGCGTTTTCAACGATGACAACTTCCATTCGGTCCTGACCGGCTTCGACATGGCGATCCTCCGGCTGACCTATTCGCCCGGGATCGCCAGCGGCATGAGCGAGGCCGAGGTGGGCGCACGGCTGTTCGGCACGACGGCGGGTGCGCGGGCGGATACACCCTCGTCTTGGGTGCGGGAGATCGAGACGGCGCTGGGGCGGAAGGCCTCACTTCCTGCCCGCCAAGCGGCGGCGGACCGGGCGCTGGCGCAGGCGCTTTCGGCGGGATGGGCCGACAGCCGGACGGCCTTCAGCTGGTTTGCCGTGGGCAAGCTTTCCGCCGGGCGGAATCCGGTGCGGGCGCTGGATGCCTTCGACCAGGCCGCGGCGATCTATGGCCGGTTGCCGGGTGGCGAGGTGCAGCTTGCGCATATCGACATGCAGCGGGCGGCGATTGCCCTGGCCGGCGGCCTGCCGGAGGAGGCCGCGCGGATCGCGGCACGCGCCGCCCCGGTGGTGCGGTCGCACGGCAACGCGGCCCTTCTGGCGACGCTGATGCTGATCGAGGCCGAGGCGCTGGAACAGATGGGCGACAGTGCCGCAGCCGCGGCGCTGCGGCTCGACAGCGCGCCTTACGCGCGCTATGGCTTCGGCCCGGATGCGGTGGTCAAGGCCCGCGTCCGGGATATCGCCGCCGTCGCGGATCGCGCGGAACGCGGCTGAGACGAGGGGCGGCTTGCCCCGGAAGAGGGGCGGAATGTTTGTCATCGGCGGGCTGGTCCTTGGGGCGATCACAGGCGGCCTGACCGCGCGGCGGCGTGGCGGAAAACCGGCGGACATCGCGCAATGGGCGACGGTCTGGGCCATCCTGTTCGGCCTTGTCGGGCTATTCATCACCCTCTTCCTTGACCGCATGCTGCGCGGCTGACGCCCCATGTTCCTCCCGTTCTTCCAGACGATGCGGGAAGAGGGGGTGCCGGTTTCGGTGCGCGAGTTCCTTGGGTTTCTGGAAGGGATGGCCGCGGGTCTGGTGACCTATGACCCCGAGGGCTTCTACCATTTCGCCCGGACGGCAATGGTCAAGGACGAACGCCACATCGACCGTTTCGACCGCGCCTTTGCCCGCGCCTTTTCGGGGCTTGGCACGATCACGCCCGACCAGGTGCTGGAGGCGCTGGACCTGCCGCGTGACTGGCTGGAGAAGCTGGCCGAGCGGCACCTGAGTGCGGAGGAACGCGCGGCGATCGCGGCGCTTGGCGGGTTCGAGGCGCTGATGGAGACGCTGCGCAAGCGGCTGGAAGAGCAGAAGGGCCGGCATCAGGGCGGGTCGAAATGGATCGGCACCGCCGGGACCTCTCCCTTCGGGGCTTACGGCTACAACCCGGAAGGTGTGCGCATCGGGCAGTCCGAAAGCCGCCACCAGCGCGCCGTCAAGGTCTGGGACCGGCGCGAGTTCCGCAATCTTGACGGCGATGCCGAGATCGGGACGCGCACGATCAAGCTCGCGCTTCGGCGCCTGCGCCGCTGGGCGCGCGAGGGGGCGGCGGAAGAGCTGGACCTTGACGGCACGATCCGGGCCACTGCGGCGCAGGGCTGGCTGGATGTCCAGACCCGGCCCGAGCGGCGGAATGCGGTGAAGGTGCTGCTTTTGCTCGATATCGGCGGGTCGATGGACCCCCATGTCCGGGTGATGGAAGAGCTTTTCACCGCCGCGAAGGCCGAGTTCCGGCATCTTGAGGTCTTCTATTTCCACAACTGCGTCTACGAGGGCCTCTGGCGCGACAACCGCCGCCGATGGGACGCGCAGACGCCGACCTGGGACATGATCCACACCTATGGGCCCGACTGGCGGCTGATCGTCGTGGGCGATGCGGCGATGAGCCCTTATGAGATCACCCATCCCGGCGGGGCGAACGAACACTGGAACCGCGAGGCGGGCGAAGTGTGGCTGCGACGGATTCGCGGACAATGGCCGTTCAACCTTTGGATCAACCCGGTGGCCGAGGCGGCCTGGGGGTATACCCGGTCGACCGCGCTGATCCGCGAGATCTTCGAGGGGCGGATGGTGCCGATGACGCTGGACGGATTGTCCCGGGGGGTAAGGGAGCTGCGATGATCGCGCGGCTGATCCAGCTGTGGCGGGCAAGGCCGGTGCTGACCACGGCCTTCCTTCTGGCCTGCGCGGTGACCGTGGCTTTCGCCGGGTTCACGGTCTATCGGGCCGTCTACTGGGCCAACCACCGGGAGCAGCCCGTCGCAGCGTGGATGACCGTGGGCTATGTCGGGCGGTCCTGGGGGCTTGACCCGCGCGAGATCGACGCGATTGCCGGCCTGCCCCTGCCCGAGCGTGGGCATCCCCTGACCTTGGCCGAGATAGCCGAAATGCGCGGCGTACCGGTTGAGACGCTGATCGTCGAGGTGGAGGCCGCGATTGCCACGCTCCGCTCCGAAGCGGACGATCCCCGGGGCGAGGCCGGGGAATGACCGACTGGGTTCTGCACCTGGTGCCGCAGTACGGGCTGTGGCTGATCTTCCTGACGACGTTCCTGTCCTGCCTTGCCCTGCCCTTCCCGGCCTCGATCGTCATGCTGACCGCCGGGGGCTTTGCGGCGGCCGGCGACCTGACGCTCTGGCAGGTGTTCCTTGCGGCGGCCTTCGGTGGGATTGCCGGGGATCAGGTCGGCTACTGGGCCGGGCGCAGCTTTGGCGTGCCCTTCCTCGCCCGGCTGGGGGCGGACCCGGGGCGCGAGAAGCTTCTGGCGCGGGCACGGGATTTGATGGACCGGCAGGGGATGGGGGCGATCTTCCTGTCGCGCTGGCTGGTCAGCCCGCTGGGGCCCTGGGTCAACCTGGTGGCGGGGAGCACCGGCTATGCCTGGCCGCGGTTCACGCCCGTGGCCATTGCGGGCGAGGCGGTCTGGGCCGGTCTTTACGTCGGTGCCGGCTATGCCTTTGCCGGGAACATCCAGGCCGCGAGCGACACGCTCGGCTCGGCCCTTGGCATGATCGCGGGGGCCGGGGCGGCGGTGATCCTGGGCTACTGGCTTTTCTCCAGCCAGAAGGCTGAACACCGGGGCTAGTTGCGCGAGGCCCCTCTTGCGGCCTAGCATCGCCGGTGATCCCGCCTGTCAGAGGTCCCGCGCCCATGCCCGAAGATGCCTCGCCGCCCGTGCAGTACCTGAACCTCGACCCCTCGCTTTATGTCCGCGAGGATGTCTGGCAGGCGGAACGCCAGCGCATCTTTGCCCGGACCTGGCAGTTCATGGGGCCGGTCTCGGCGGTGGCAGGACCGGGGGAGTACCTTGCCATCGACATCGCGGGCACCCCGGTCTTCGCCATCCGCGGGCGGGACGGGGAACTGCGCGGGTTCCGGAACGTCTGCCGCCACCGGGGGGCGAAGCTTCTGCCGGACGGTGCGGGCCAGTGCGGGCTGGTCGTCTGCCCCTATCACAAGTGGTCCTATGCCGATACCGGGCGGCTGGTGCAGGCGCCCTGGTATGGCCGCGACCCGGCGATCATTCCCGAGGACTGGCCCTTGCACCCGGTTCATCTGTCAGAATGGCGGGGGCTTCTCTTTGCGGCGCTGGACCCGCAGGCGTCGCTCCTTGACCAGTTGGGCGACCTGCCGGAGGAACTGTCGGACGAGCCGATGGAAGGCTATACCGCCACCGACAGCGCCACGGTCAGTTTCGAAGCGAACTGGAAGGTTTATACCGACAATTTCGTCGAGGGCTACCACATCCCCGGAACCCATCCTTCCTTCTACGCCGCGATCGATTTTGACGCCTTCGAGACGACGGCGCACCGGGGTTACGTCCGGATGACCGCCCCGCCAAAAGAGGGGCTTTTCTACCGGGGCAAGTGGCTTTGGATGTGGCCGAACTGGACGCTGTCGCTGTTCGACGGCGGGATGAACGTCAGCCGGATCAACCCTGCAGGCGTGCACCGGACCGACCAGCATTACCATTTCTTCTTCGCCGACACCTCCGGGGCTGCGGCGCCGGCGCGGGCGAAATCAGTGCGGGGCACGCTGGCCGTGGTGCGCGAGGATACGCAGGTCTGCGCCGAGACGCATCAGAACTACGTGGCAGGCGCCTATGAGTCCGGGCCGCTTTCGGGGAGGCACGAAAAGGGCGTGCAGTATTTCCAGTCCTGCGTCACGAATGCGCTGGGGCTTTGAAGCGGGGCGCGGCGCGCCTATATCCCGCCAATGCTCAAGCTGACCCCCCTGCTTCTGGCCATCGCCTATGCGTACCTCATGCTGCGCTTTTCGATGTGGCGCACGAAGAAGACGCTTGATGCCCAGTCAAAGCCGCTGACCGACCCCGCGATCACCCGGCTTGCCGACCGGATGGCGGCGGCGATGGACCTGCCCGAGATCAAGGTGAACGTCTTCGAGGTGGAACCCGTGAACGGCCTTGCCGCCCCGGACGGGCGGATTTTCCTGACGCGGGGGTTCCTGAACCGCAAGGCACGCGGCGAGGTGACGGCGGAGGAACTCGCATCCGTCATCGCGCATGAACTGGGTCATGTGGCGCTGGGGCACATGCGGCGCCGGATGATCGACTTCACCGGGCAGAACGCGGTCTTCGTGATGCTGTCGGCGGTGCTGAACCGGTTCGTGCCGATTGTCGGCGTCTGGCTGGCCAACATGCTGTCGACCGCCCTTATGGCGCACCTCTCGCGGCGGGACGAGTTCGAGGCCGATGCCTATGCCTCGGCCCTCCTCATCAAGGCGGGGATCGGGACGGGGCCGCAGAAGAGCCTGTTCCGCAAGCTTGAGGCCTTGACCCAGAACCGGGCGGAAGGGGTGCCGGCCTGGCTTCTCAGCCATCCGAAGACCGAAGAACGGATCGCCGCGATCGAGGCGAATGAGGCGCGCTGGCTGGGGACGAAGCAAATTTCTTGAGCAGGAAATTTGGCAAATTCCTTGGTTAAGGAATTTGGCTCCTAGACCGCGAGCGCCTTTCCCAGCCGGTAGAGCCGCGCCCGTTTCAAGAGCGCCTTCAACGCGACGGGCTGGCCCGAGATCGCCTCGGCCTTGGCGCGGACGGTTTCGACGATCCCTGCCATCACCTCGGGGTGCCGCGAGTGCAGCTCCCACAGGAACCCGTCGGGGTCGCGGCGGGTGATGCCTTCGGCGGCGAGCACATGGCCGGGGAAATCCGCGGCGTTGAAAGTCACAATGGCATCCGCTCCGCTGGCGATGGCGGTGGCAAGGACGTGGCGGTCGTTCGGGTCGGGCAGGATCAGCCGCGCTTCGATCTCGGGATGCGCAGGGATCAGGCCGCGCGGGAAGATGGTGCGGAAGAAGGTCGCCTCGCCTTCGGCCAGCGCGGGGGCTGCGGGTCCGAGCTTCGCCGTCGCCAGAACCCATTCGCGCAGGATACGGTCCGAGAACACAGGCTGGAAAAGCCCCGCCTCGCCCGCGCCTTGCAGGATCTCGCGCAGGACGGTGGGGTAAAGGACGCAGGCGTCGAGGACTGCCTTCATCCGTCCAGCCGGAAGGTCAGGGCCTTGAGGTACGAGCTTTCCGCCAGCTGCGGCAGGACCGGGTGGTCCGGCCCGGCAAAGCCGGTGTGGATGATCTGCGGCCGCCGCCCGCCGCGCCCGATGCCCCGGGCGCTGGCGTTGCGGAAGGCCTGCAGGTCGGCGGCGTGGCTGCAGGAGCAGAGGACGAGGTATCCCCCCGGCGCGACGAGCGGCGCTGCGAGCCTTGCGATGCGCTCGTAGGCCCGAAGACCTGCCTCCAGCGCGGGCTTAGCGGGCGCGAAGGCGGGCGGGTCACAGATCACGAGGTCGAAGCGCGCGCCTTCGCCTCCAAGAGCCTCGAGCACCTCGAAGGCGTCGCCCTGCCGGGTGGCGAAACGGTCGGCAAAGCCCGAGGCCCCTGCCCCGGCCCTTGCCAGCTCGAGCGCAGGGGCCGATGCATCGACGGCCAGCGCCTGCGCCGCGCCCCCTGCAAGGGCCGCCAGTCCAAAGCCTCCGACATGGGAGAAGACGTCGAGCACCCGCGCGCCTTTCGCAAGACGGGCGGCAAAGGCGTGGTTCGGGCGCTGGTCGAAGAAAAGGCCGGTCTTCTGCCCGCCCATGAGGTCCGCCATGTAGGTGGCCCCGTTCATCGGCACCGGCACCGGCCCTTTGGGGGCAGGCCCGTGGACGACCGCCATCTCTTCGGCCAGTCCCTCAAGCCCCCGCGCTCGGCCCTGGCCGTTCTTGATCACGGTTGCGACCCCGGTGACCGCGACCAGCGCGGCGACAAAGTCGGAAAGCGCTGCCTCGGCCCATGCGGCGTTCGGCTGGACGACGGCGACATCGCCGAAACGGTCGACGACCACGCCGGGAAGCCCGTCAGCCTCGGCATGGACAAGGCGGTAAAAGGGTGCGTCGAAAAGCCGGTCCCGAAGCCCGAGCGCACGGGTCAGCCGGGCGGCGAACCAGGCCTGATCGACCGTCGCCTCGGGGTCGCGGTCGAGCATCCGGGCGATGATCTTCGATTTCACGTTGACCGTGACAAGGCCGAGCGGCCGACGCTCGCCATCCTCCAGCACCGCCAAGGCACCGGGGGCAAGGCCCTGCGTGCGCCGGTCGGTCACCAGCTCGTCGGCATAGACCCATGGAAAGCCATGGCGGATCGCCCGCGCCTCGGCCTTCGGCTTCAGGCGGACGGTCGGAATGCCGCGACGCGGGCTGTCGTCTTCTGTCATCACTTGGACCCCGAACCTGTTGCTGCGCCGATGCGCCCGCTTAGCCGGAAATCCGGGCGGCAGGAAGGGGAAGGTGCCGACGAAGGGTGACAGGCCGGTCCTCTTGCGGACGACCGGCCTGCTTCCCTTGTGACGGGCAGTTTCGTCAGTTGGTCAGATCGCAGCCGGCAGCCGACGCAGCCCCGGTTCCGGCGAGAGCGAGATCCTTGACCCGCTTGCTGGCCAAGGCGTTGTTCCAGCTTGCCTGAACGACAAGGTCATAGGCGCGCTTGCTGGCCAGGGCCTCGTGCCAGCCGTCCGCGTCCGTCGTTACGCTGAAGGCGACATCGGTGCAGGCGGCAACGGAGGTATTGGTTTCAACGAGCAAAGGCCGGCCGAATTCGGTCGTGACGGTCGACGAGGCCAGCGCGACCGAAGCGGTAAGCGCCCCCACAGCGGCTCCGAGGGAAACGAGAAGCGACATCTTCATGGTGGTTCTCCATCCTGCCAAAACTTGTAAACTTGACTTTGATTTGAAAGCTGGCCGCATTTTGTTGAGGATGGTGAAACATTAAGGTTTTTGGCTGGCATTCCTGTGTTGATTGCGACGCACGCGCTTTGGCCAGTTGTTAGCGCTAACAGAAACTGCTAGGAATCGCCCGCCCGTAGAAGAGAGGTCTGCATGTCGCTTCATCCGACCATCGCCCGTGTCACTGACCGGATCCGTGCCCGCTCGGAAGCGGCGAGGGGAACCTATCTTGACCACATGGGCAAGGCGGTGTCGGACGGCCCGGTCCGGGCGCACCTGTCCTGCGGCAACCAGGCCCATGCCTATGCGGCGATGGGTGGTGCGAAAGAGGCGCTGGCGGCAGCCAAAGTGCCGAACCTCGGGATCGTGACTGCGTATAACGACATGCTCTCGGCCCACCAGCCGTTCGAGCGGTATCCCGACCTGATCCGCGCGGCGGCGAAGAAGGCGGGGGTCACGGTGCAGGTCGCAGGCGGGGTGCCGGCGATGTGCGACGGTGTCACGCAGGGCCAGCCGGGGATGGAGCTGTCGCTGTTCTCGCGCGATGTGATCGCGCTGGCGGCGGGGGTTGCGCTGAGCCACAACTGCTTTGACGCGGCACTTTACCTGGGCGTCTGCGACAAGATCGTGCCGGGCCTCGTGATGGCCGCCGCCACCTTCGGCCATATCCCGGCGGTCTTTGTGCCCGCTGGCCCGATGACCAGCGGCATCCCGAACGACGAGAAGTCGCGCGTCCGCAACGCCTATGCCGAAGGCAAGGCCAGCCGCGAAGAGCTGATGGCCGCCGAGATGGCCAGCTACCACGGCCCGGGCACCTGCACCTTCTACGGCACGGCGAACACCAACCAGATGCTGATGGAGTTCATGGGGCTGCACCTGCCCGGCACCAGTTTCGTCAACCCCGGCACGCCGCTCCGTGAGGCGCTGACCACCGCAGCGGTGGAACGGGCGGCCGAGATCACCGCCTTGGGCAACGACTTCCGCCCGGCGGGCGAGATCCTGGACGAGCGCGCCTATGTCAACGGGATCGTCGGGCTGATGGCGACGGGTGGCTCGACGAACCTTGTCCTCCACCTGCCGGCGATGGCGCGGGCAAGCGGAGTGATCCTTGACCTGCAGGACTTTGCCGACCTTTCCGAAGCCGTGCCGCTGATGGCCAAGGTCTACCCGAACGGCCTTGCCGACGTGAACCATTTCCACGCCGCCGGGGGGCTGCAGTTCCTGATCAATGAGCTTCTGGATGCGGGGCTTCTGCACCCCGATGCCAAGACCATCGCAGGCGACGGCCTTGCCGCCTACCGGCAAGAGCCGGTGCTGGAGAATGGCCGCCTGACCTGGCGTGACGGGCCGAAGCAAAGCCTCAACGACAAGGTCGTCCGGCCCGCCGCCGATCCTTTCGCGGCCCAGGGCGGGCTGAAACAGCTTACCGGCAACCTTGGTCGCGGGGTGATCAAGGTCTCGGCGGTTGCGCCCGAGCGCCATGTCATCGAGGCCCCGGCCCGCATCTTCCACAGCCAGGACGCCGTGAAGGCCGCCTTCAAGGCGGGCGAGTTCACCAGCGACACCGTGGTCGTTGTGCGCTTCCAGGGCCCGCAGGCGAACGGGATGCCGGAACTCCATTCGCTGACCCCTACCCTGTCGGTCCTGCAGGACCGGGGCCTGAAGGTGGCGCTGGTGACCGACGGGCGCATGTCGGGCGCATCCGGCAAGGTGCCGGCGGCGATCCATGTGGCCCCCGAAGCCGCGACCGGCGGGCCGTTGGCCAAGTTGCGCGATGGCGACATCGTCCGGCTGGATGCGGTTGCGGGCACGCTGACCGCCCTTGTCCCCGATTTCGACAGCCGCACACCGGTGACCGCCGACCTTTCCGCCAACGAGTTCGGCATCGGGCGCGAGCTTTTCGCGGCCTTCCGCCGGGGCGTCAGTTCCTGCGATACGGGGGCCGCTCTGGTCGTCTGACCCCACATTCTTCGTCCACAAATTTCCCCGCCGGAGGCTCTGACCCGTCAGCCGCGCCGCCGCCGGGGCCTTCAAGGAACCCTGCCCATGACGCCCGCCCAGCAATCCGCCAAGGCCGCCCAGATCTGCCGGCTTGCCCCCGTCGTCCCGGTCCTGGTGATCGACGACCTTGCCCATGCCCGGCCCTTGGCCGAGGCGCTGGTCGCGGGCGGCCTGCCGGCGCTGGAGGTCACGCTGCGGACGCCTGTCGCGCTCGACGCGATCCGTGCGATGGCCGAGGTGCCGGGGGGCGTCGTGGGCGCGGGCAC
Organism: Tabrizicola sp. T46; assembly: GCF_057219895.1. NCBI lineage: Bacteria > Pseudomonadati > Pseudomonadota > Alphaproteobacteria > Rhodobacterales > Paracoccaceae > Tabrizicola > Tabrizicola sp. T46. Next base: position 212,448 of record NZ_JBXVVV010000003.1, on the reverse strand, counting down.
GCTTCTGACGCCCGCCGATGTGAAGGCGGCCAAGGCGGCGGGGGCGACCTTCGGCGTCTCGCCCGGGGCGACCGACCGGCTGATCGCGGCCTGCGAGGATGAGGGGCTGCCGCTTCTGCCCGGCGCCGCGACTGCGTCCGAGATCATGGTGCTGCTGGAAAAGGGCTATACGGTCCAGAAATTCTTCCCCGCCGAACAGGCCGGGGGGGCGGCGTATCTGAAATCCATCGGCTCGCCCATTCCGCAGGTCAGCTTCTGCCCGACCGGGGGGATCAGCCTCAAGGTCGCGCCCGATTACCTGTCGCTGAAGAACATCCTCTGCGTCGGCGGCAGCTGGGTCGCCCCGAAGGACGCCATGGCGCGCGGCGACTGGGCGGCGATCACCACGCTCGCGCGCGAGGCGGCGGCCCTGCCGCGCTGAGTGCGCAAGGCAGGAAGGTCAGCGGACCCGCGCGGGGACCCGCTGACCCAATCTTCGTCAGAGGATTTCTGACAGCCTGACCACGCGCCCCTCGGCCACCGATTTCAGCGCGGCCTCGGCCAGGGCAAGGGCCAGAAGCCCGTCTTCGCCCGAAGGGCTGGCCGTGGCCTTGCCCGCCATCGCGTCGATGAAGGCGGCGATCTCGGCGGCATAGGCTTCGGTGTAGCGGGTCATGAAGAAATCATGCAGCGGCGGGCGGGTGTAGCCCGCGCCGGTCGCGACTTCGATCGACACGGGGCGCTGGTTTTCCGCCGCCGCCATCCCCTTTGATCCATGCACTTCGATGCGCTGGTCGTAGCCATAGGTCGCCCGGCGCGAGTTCGAGATTACCGCCATCTTGCCCGAGGCTGTCCGCAGCATCACCTGCACCGAGTCGCTGTCCCCCGCCGTGCCGATCGCGGGATCGACGAGGACCGAGGCCATGGCCGAGACCTCCGCCACCTCCTCGCCCAGCAGGAAGCGGGCCATGTCGAAGTCATGGATCGTCATGTCGCGGAAGATCCCGCCCGACCGCTTGATATAGTCGACCGGCGGCGCGCCGGGGTCGCGGGAGGTGATGACCACCATCTCGACCGCGCCGAGGGTGCCCTTGTCGATCTCGGCCCGGACGGCCTGGAAATGCGGATCGAAGCGGCGGTTGAAGCCGACCATCAGCGTGCCCTTCGCCGCGCGGACGACCTCGAGGCACTGCTTCACGCGGGCTAGGGAAAGGTCGATCGGCTTTTCGCAGAAGACGGCCTTCCCGGCCTTCACGAACTGCTCGATGAGGTCGGCATGGGTGTCGGTGGGCGTGCAGATCACCACCGCGTCGATGTCCTTCGCCGAAGCGATCGCGTCGATCGTGCGGACCTCGCAGCCGTACTGGTCGGCAATCGCCTGCGCCGCAGGTGCCATGGCGTCCGAGACCGCCACCAGCCGCGCGGCCGGGTTCCCCGTCACCGCCTTCGCATGCACCTTGCCGATACGCCCCGCACCCAGAAGCCCGAACCTGATTGTCATCATCTCTCCTTACTCCGGGGTGGCCCCGGCGACGTTCCCAATCTTCGCGCTTCTCTTCACGCCGGACGCGTCGGAAAGCAAGCGGCTTGAACCTGCGCCTCAGTCGCCCGCTGCAGCGATGGCCGCGTCGGCCAGGGTTGACTGGCCAAGGGCATCCATCAGCAGGATGCCCTCGACCAGTGCAAGCAGGCGGGGGGCCGCGTCCGGCCCGCCGGGATGGCGCGCGGCGATCCAGTCAGAGTAAAGCCCGAGGATCTCGTGGCCCGCGACACGGTGGGCGGCCTGCCCCTGCGCCGCCGCCGAGACAATGTCGAACCAGACCCGGACATAGGGCTGGAAGGGGGCAGATCGCATCAGCGCCACGACTGCCCGAAGAAGTGCGCCCTCGCTGGCGAAGGGGCCGGGCGACAGGGCTGTCGAGAGGCCCGCCTGCATCCGGTCGGCAAGGTGGCGCAGCAGGGCTGCGATCAGCCCGTCCTTGCTGCCGAAATGATAGATCAGCATCCGGTCCGAGGTTCCTGCCGCCGCCGCCAGCGGCCGCAGGCTGGCAGAGTTCAGCCCATGCTCCAGCACATGCGCGGCCAGCGCATCGAGAAGTGCGGTCCGATCCGGCCCCGGGCGCGTCATCGGGTATTGAAGCGAACGCTACGGAATGGCATCATGTAGCACACGCTACATAAACGGCGCCGACCGCGTCCACTGCAAAAGGAATTTCTGCCATGTCACTTCTCGAAGTCCTTCCGGTCCTGACCTACGGTGCCGCCGTCGCTACCCTGATCTGGAGCGCAAGGGCCGAGGTGCGGGGATCCTGGCTGATTGTCGCCCTGCTTGCCGCTGTCTTCATTGCCTTTTCGATCTGGACCGTTCTGGATGGCGGGCTTCTGCCGTTCTGGTTCAACCACACGACCAATCTTGCCGGCAACCAGGTCTGGTTCGATCTGCTGATTTCGGTCGTCCTGGCCTTTGTCCTGATGCTGCCCCGGGCGCGGGCGCAGGGCATGGCGATCCTGCCCTGGGCAATCGCGGTGGCGACAACGGCCAGCATCGCCCTTCTGGTCATGGCGGCCCGGCTCCTCTGGCTGGAAGAGCGGGCGCGCCGGACCTGACCCCGGACCCGATCACCCACCCGGCACCCGTGCGGCGCGCCCCCCACGGCGGCGCGGCGCCTCGGGGGCCGAAAGGGCGTCGGTCAGGACCGCCGTCATCGGGTGGCCGGGGGCATCATTGCCATAGACGGCCAAGAGAAGGCGCGCATGATCGGCAAAGCCGGCCCCGGCCGGCAAGGACAAGGCCCAGTCGACAAGGATCGACCGGCACTCGGATGGGGTGATGCCCTCGATCCGGTAGCTTTCGCGGATCAACCCCTTCGGATCAGCTTCGCTGAGGTCCATCGCCTGTCTCTCCCTCTCGTGCCACCGGGCCGACCAGCCGGGTGACGGCGCCCTCGGCCTGAACAGCCGCCTCGGCCAGTTGGCGGACCAGATCCTCGGCCCCTCCCGCGCCGGTCTCGCGCATCAGGAAGGCGCAGGCACCGTGGCCAAGATCCTCGACCGCCAGCGGGCCTTCGGTCAGAAGCCGGCTTGCCGCATGGTGCCGCCACATCAGCCTGTAGGCAGAGACAAGGGCCTGCGCGTCGGTTTCCGGCAGGATGTCGCCCGTGCCCGCCGCAATCTGGCGCTCGACACTGCGCGCGGGGCTGCCGGCGAGAAGCGCCACGGTCTGCGCGGCAAGTTCGATGTCCATGATCCGACCGGGCCCGTTCTTGGCGTCAAGCGGCCCGGCCACAGGCTTGGCGGCTTGGAGCCGGGCCCGCATTGCCGCCACATCGCCGCGCACCCCCTTCCCCTGCCCTTTCCGGGGCAGAAGCGCGCGGCGGAACGCCTCGACCTCGGCGCCAAGGCTCGGCTCGCCCACCATCACCCGCGCCCGGGTCAGGGCAAGGTGCTCCCAGGTCCAGGCCTCGGTCTCCTGATAGGTGGTGAAGCTTTGCAGGCTGGTCGCCACCGGCCCCTGACGGCCCGAGGGGCGCAGCCGCATGTCGACCTCGTAAAGCCGCCCGGCCGGCATCTGGGCGCTGAGCGCGGTGACGAGGGCCTGCGTCAGCCGTGCATAGTAGGGGCGCGTGGCCAAGGGGCGCGGACCCTCGGAGGTCTCCACCCCTTCGGCATCGTAGATGACGATGAGATCAAGATCCGAGCCCGCGTTCAGCCGTGCGGCACCAAGCGAGCCCATGCCGACCAGAACCGCCCCGCGCCCAGGCATCGGACCATGCCTTTCCGCGAAATCGGCAGCGACCAGCGTCCAGATTTCGGCCACCACGGCCTCGGCGAGGTCGGCGTATTGCCTGGCCGCCTCGAAGCCGTCGGTCAGCCCGCGCAAATGGTGCACACCGATCCGGAAATGCCATTCCTTCATCCAGCGCCGCGCGGCATCGAGGCCCGCCTCGTAGTCTGGCGCTTGGGCCAGCCGCGCGCCAAGATCGAGCCGAAGCGCGGCGAGCCCCGGCCAGTTGCCCCAGAAACTGCCGCCGATCACACCGTCCAGCACGCCCGCGTTGCGCGAGAGATAGCGCGCAAGGCCCGGCGCGGTTCCGGCGATGTCGACGATCAGCTCGATCAGCACCGGGTTCGCCTCGAAAAGCGAAAAGACCTGCACCCCGGCGGGGAGGCCCGCAAGAAAGCCGTCAAGCGCCACCAGCGCCTCTTCCGGGTTGGCGGCACGGGCGAGTTCGCGCAGCATCCGGGGCCGGAGCCGTCGGAAGATCGCCTGCGCGCGTTCGGACCGGAGGGCAGGATAGCTCTCCCACCCCCGGGTGATCGCCCGCGCGGTCTCGGACAGCTCCGGGGCGGGCTGGGCCTCACCGGGGGAAAAGAAGCCCTCGGTCAGCCGGTCGGTACGGTGGAGCCGGTCCAGAAGACCCGCGCGGAACGCGCCTTCCTCTTGTCCGCAGAAGGCGGCGATGCGGGCGACTCCTTCCGCCGTCACCGGCATGGAATGGGTCTGCGCATCGTTCACCATCTGCAGCCGGTGCTCGACCTCGCGGTGGGCGCGGTAAAGCTCGGTCAGTTCGTCAGCCACTTCCGGCGGGACCCAGCCTTTGCCGGCGAGCGCCGCAAGGCCGCCCACGGTGGTGCGGTCGCGGAGGCTTTGATCGCGCCCCCCGGCGATCAGCTGGCGGGTCTGAGTGAAGAATTCGATCTCGCGGATGCCCCCGGCACCAAGCTTGAGGTTATGCCCCTCAATCGTGATCGGCCCGTGCAGGCCCCGGTGGTCGCGGATGCGCAGCCGCATGTCATGCGCATCCTGGATCGCCGCGAAATCAAGGTGCTTGCGCCAGACGAAGGGCGTCAGCGCCTTCAGGAACCGCGCCCCGGCCGAAAGGTCGCCGCCGCAGGGCCGCGCCTTGATGTAGGCGGCACGCTCCCACGTCCGGCCTTCCGCCTCGTAATAGGCCTCGGCGGCGGCCATCGACAGGCAGACGGGGGTGACGCTGGCATCTGGACGCAGCCGCAGGTCGCTGCGGAAGACGTAGCCGTCGGTCACGTCCGAGAGGATCGCCGTCATCCGCCGGGTCACCTTGATGAAGCTGGCCCGCGCATCCTGCTCGGCACCGGGATAGCGGGTTTCGTCGAAAAGGCAGATCAGGTCGATGTCGGAGGAATAGTTGAGTTCCCCCGCGCCCATCTTGCCCATCGCCAAGGCGACCATCCCCCCCGCCGTTGCCGCATCCTCCGGCACGGCGCCCGGCAGGCGGCCCCGGCGGATTTCCTCGGCGACGCCGGTCGTCAGCGCCAGATGCACCGCGCGGTCAGCAAGCCGGGTCAGCGCCGCTGTCACCGCCTCGAGCGGCCAGACGCCGCCAAGGTCGCAAAGTGCGGCGATCAGCGCCACGCGCCGCTTGGCCTGCCGGAGTTCAAGAGGCAGCGCCTCGGGCGACGTTCCGTCAAGCGCGCCAAGGACCGCATCCAGCGCCGCCTCTGGGTTCGCCGCCGCCTCCTCCAGCCACGTCGCTTCGCGGTCCATCAGCCCTCGGAGGTACGGGCTGCAGCCGGCGGTCGCGGCACACAGCTCCTGCACCTCCACCGGCAAGGCGGGCAAGCCTGCCCGCGCATCCGCAGCGGCGGCGGGATCGAAGGCGATAGGCAGGCGGCGGATGCGGGCGGCAAGGCTCATCATCCGACCTTGCTGCGGGCGCTATCCAAGGTCAACCGCCCGCCATGCGCGGACCTCCGCCAACGCCCGGCAGGGCGATTGACGAGGCCATGTAAAATAGTTTCACATATCCCTTGAAACCATGATCGAGTGATGTCATCTTCCCCAATGTGAAAGAGATTCACATAAACCGGAGACCGCCATGTACACCACCACCGACACCGCCCGGCCTGGCGGCATCCGCACCGCCTTCCGCCGCGCCGAAGCCTGGCTTGACGCACGCGGCAAATGGGCCTGGATCGCCACCATGGTCCTTGGCTTCATCATCTTCTGGCCCGTGGGCCTTGCCCTTCTGGCCTACATGATCTGGGGAAAACAGATGTTCTCACGTTCCTGCGGCGCGCGGCGCCATGACCGCCACCACGACCACCACTGGGGCCGCCACGCCTATCGCGCCGGTATGCCGACCGGCAACACCGCCTTCGACACCTACAAGGCCGAGGCGCTGCGTCGCCTTGAAGACGAACAGGAGGCGTTCGAGGCCTTCCTGCAGCGCCTGCGGAGCTCGAAGGACAAGTCCGAGTTTGATGCCTTCATGGAAGACCGCGCCCGCGCCACCGCTGCGCAGGATGCTGCCGAGGTGAAGCCGAATGAGGCTGACGAAACGAAAAACCGTCCCGGCGAATACTGATCCGTCGGCATGGAATACCCCGTCCCGCGATCATGCGGGGCGGGGCAATCAGACGCGCGGGCAAGCCTCACTCGGCGCTTGGCGGAAGGCAACGGGCTTGCTACGCTCCGTCGCAAAGCACTTCCGCGAACCCTATGCGTCACACCCTTCCCCTAACGCCCCAGTTCTACGTGACGGCGCCCCAACCCTGCCCCTACCTGCCGGGCCGGATGGAACGGAAGCTCTTTACCGCGCTTCAGGGGGAACAGGCACAGAAGCTGAACGACAGCCTGTCGAAGCAGGGGTTCCGGCGCAGCCAGAACGTCCTTTACCGGCCCTCCTGCGCGGAATGTTCCGCCTGCCTTTCCGCCCGCATCCGGGTTGCGGACTTCACCCCTTCGCGCACCCAGAAACGCATCCTGAAGCGGGGCGAGGGTCTGCGGCGCAACGCCACCTCACCTTGGGCGACCGAGGACCAGTTCAACCTTTTCCGCCGCTATCTTGACCACCGCCACGCCGATGGCGGGATGGCCGATATGGACATCTTCGAATTCGCCGCGATGATCGAGGAAACGCCGATCAAGTCGCGTGTCATCGAATACACCGCCGCGCGGCCCGGCCAGAAGGACCGATCCCTTGCCGCCGTCTGCCTGACCGATGTCTTCGACGACGGCCTGAGCATGGTCTACAGCTTCTACGACCCGGACCTCACCGCGCTGAGCCTAGGGACCTATGTGATCCTCGACCATGTCGCCATCGCGCGCGAGGCGGGGTTGCCCTACGTCTACCTTGGCTACTGGGTGCCTGGCAGCCGGAAGATGGGCTACAAGGCCGGCTTTTCCGCGCTTGAGATCTACAAGGCGGGCAGCTGGCAGCCGCTTGGCGACCCCGCCAGCCACGAGGCCGACCTGCATCCCCTGTCCGTCGACCCGATCGCCGAACAGGTTGCCCGGATCAACCTGCCCGACAGCCGGGTCTGACCCGGTTGGTCGCGCGCATCTCGGCCTTTTCCCTCGTCGTGCCGGATTACGACAGCGCCATCGCCTTCTACGTCGGAACCCTTGGCTTTCGCCTGACCGAGGATTTCGACCAGGGCCACAAGCGCTGGGTCACGGTCGAGCCGCCGGGGGGCGGGCCGCGCCTCGTCCTTGCGCGGGCTGAAGGCGCGGCACAGCAAGCCGCGATCGGCAATCAGGCAGGCGGACGGGTGTTCCTGTTCCTGCAGACCGATGACTTCGCCCGCGACCATGCCGCCATGACCGCCGCGGGCGTCGAGTTCGAGGAAGCGCCGCGCCATGAACCCTACGGGACTGTCGCCGTCTGGCGCGATCCCTTCGGCAACCGCTGGGACCTGATCGGTCCGAAAGCCGGGACATGACAGGGCCCACCCCGGTTTCTCTTGCCGCACGGCAAGACTTGCGGCAGGGGGGGATCACGGGCAATCTGCGGTGGAAAGGTTCGGGTTGACCGGCTGGGGCGAACCGCGCTAACTGGACAACTAATCTTACCAAATGACACGATCCGCGGGACGAACCGGCGGCTTACCAGGGGAGGAACCAGCCGGATGCAGGCCTTGCTTGCCGTCGCTCGCGGCATCGACCGCGTGAATGCCTTCATCGGAAAGGGCGTGATCTGGCTGATCCTGCTGGCGGTCATCGTCAGCGCAGCCAATGCCGTCAGTCGCAAGCTTTTCGATCTGTCATCGAACGCCTGGCTCGAGTTGCAGTGGTATCTCTTCGGCGGCGCCTTCATGGGGGCGGCGGCCTACACGCTCCAGCAGAACGAGCACATCCGGATCGATGTCTTCTATGCCTCGCGCAGCCGACGCACCCAGCACTGGATCGACCTGATCGGGCATATCGTATTCCTTCTGCCCTTCGTCGTCCTGATGGCATGGCTGCTCTGGCCCTACACGGTGCAGGCCTATGTCGGGGGCCAGGTGTCGTCCAACGCGGGCGGCCTCATCATCTGGCCGGCGCGCGCGATCCTTCTGATCGGCTTCATCATGCTGTCCTTCCAGGCAATCTCGGAGATCATCAAGAAGATCGCCGTGATGCGAGGCCTGATCGAGGATCCCCATCCCTTCATCTCGGCCCAGGATCAGGCCCTGAAAGAGGCCGAGGAACTGGCCGCCGAGGTCCAGGCCGCCACCGAGGTGAAGAAATGATCGAGATCATCGCGCACAACATGGCTCCGATCATCTTCGTGAGCCTCGTCGTCTTCCTCCTCTACGGCTATCCGGTCAGCTTCGCGCTGGCTGCCAACGGGCTGATCTTCTTCGTGATCGGCGTCTGGCTTGCCCCTTATTCCAATGGCGAGATCACGCTGGACTGGCCGCTTCTCGGCACCATGCCACAACGATTGTGGGGGGTGTTATCGAACGAGACCTTACTTGCCATCCCCTTCTTTACCTTCATGGGGATCATCCTTGAACGAAGCGGCATGGCCGAGGACCTTCTGGACACCATCGGCCAGCTCTTCGGTCCGATCCGCGGCGGGCTTGCGTTCGCGGTGATCCTTGTGGGCGCGCTTCTGGCGGCAACGACCGGTGTCGTCGCGGCCAGCGTGATCGCCATGGGCCTCATCTCGCTGCCGATCATGCTGCGCTACGGCTATGACCGCCGCACGGCGACCGGGGTCATCGCGGCCTCCGGGACGCTTGCCCAGATCATCCCGCCAAGCCTGGTCCTGATCGTCCTGGCTGACCAGCTCGGCCGGTCGGTCGGCGACATGTACCAGGGCGCGATCATTCCCGGCCTGATCCTGACCGGCATGTATCTCGGCTATATCTGCATGATCGCGATCTTCCAGCCGCACAAGGTGCCTGCCCTTCCGCCCGAAGCGCGGACGCTGGGAGGCGGCGTCACCTCGCTTCTGGTGGCGCTGGCCGGGGGGGCCGTCGCGGGCTACCTGATCCACATCTGGGCCTATGACGACTGGGGCGCCAATGCCGATGTCCTCGGGGCGACGGTCGCGACCATCCTTGTCTACTTCTATGCCGTCGCAGACCGCTACCTTGGCCTGAACCTCCTGTCGCGCCTCGCGCAGCAGGTCATCATGGTGCTGATCCCGCCACTGGCGCTGATCTTCCTGGTCCTTGGCACGATCTTCATCGGCCTTGCCACCCCGACCGAGGGCGGCGCGATGGGGGCCGTGGGCGCCATGATCCTCGCCTGGGCCAAGGGACGCTTCAGCCTGCCGACGATGCAATCGGCCCTTGTCGCCACCACGCGGCTGTCGGCCTTCGTCATGTTCGTCCTGATCGGCGCGCGGATGTTCAGCCTGACCTTCTACGGCGTGAACGGGCACATCTGGGTCGAGGAACTGCTCACGGCCGTCCCGGGCGGGCAGTACGGCTTCCTCTTCGTGGTGAACCTGATCATCTTCATCCTCGGGTTCTTCATCGACTTCTTCGAGATCGCCTTCATCCTGGTGCCGCTCCTCATCGCCCCGGCAGAAACGCTGGGGATCGACCTGATCTGGCTGGGCGTCATCATCGGGGTGAACCTGCAGACCTCGTTCCTGACCCCGCCCTTCGGCTTTGCGCTCTTCTACCTGCGCTCGGTCGCGGCCAAGGTGCCCTATGTCGACAAGATCACCGGCAAGCGGATGGACGGGATCAAGACGGGCGAGATCTACAAGGGCGCCATACCGTTCATCATCATCCAGGTGACGATGATCTTTGCCGTGGTCCTCTTCCCGCAGATGGTGATGCACTACAAGGGCCCGGTGGTCGACCCCTCGACGGTCGAGATCACCGTGCCCGGCCTGGTGCCGCTGGCACCCGGCGGCGGCCTTCCCGGCCCTCCCGGGGCACCCACGCTTGGGGCACCGAACCTTGGCACGCCCGGCACCGGCACCGCACCGGCCCCGGGCGGGTTGCCCACCCTGCCCGGCGCACCGCAGCTTGGCGCACCTGTCGTGAACCCCTGACGGCTGGCAGGCAGGACAACAAAGGGCCGGTCCGCCACGACCGGCCCTTTCCATTTGATCCTGCATGGGGCCAGCCATGCAAAAGGCCCCGGACACCGGTCCGGGGCCTTTCCTGTTGTGAGACTGGCGGAAAGCCTTACAGCTTGCCGGCCTGCTGCTGCGTCATCATGAAGACGTCGTAGTTGTACTCGGCGATCTGCGCCCAGAGATAGGCGTCGCGCTTGAAGGCCGACATGCTGTCCCAGATCTTCTTGAACGGCGCGTTGGTGGCGCTGATCTCGGCATAGGTCGCGTTCGCCGCATCGAAAGCCGCGGCAAGAACATCGGCCGGCAGCGGGCGCAGCTGGGTGCCGTTTGCCACCAGAGACTTCAGCGCCGTCGGGTTCTTCCAGTCGTAGTTCGCCATCATGTTCGAGTTGGCCGCTTCCGAAGCCGCCCGCAGGATCGCCTGATAAGTCGGGGTCAGCTCGTTCCACTTGTCGAGGTTGATCATGTTCGACAAGGTCGGGCCACCTTCCCACCAGCCGGGATAGTAGTAGAACGGGGCCACTTTGTAGAAGCCAAGCTTCTCGTCGTCATAGGGGCCGACGAATTCGGCCGCGTCGATCGTGCCCTTCTCCAGCGACGGGTAGATGTCGCCGCCGGCGATCTGCTGCGGCACCACGCCCAGCTTGGCGATGATCGAGCCGCCGAAGCCCCCGATGCGCATCTTCAGGCCCTGCAGGTCGGCGACCGAGTTGATCTCCTTGCGGTACCAGCCGGCCATCTGCACGCCGGTATTGCCGCAGGGCAGGTAATGCAGGTTCCGGTTGGCGTTGAAGAATTCGTTCAGCATGTCGATGCCGCCGCCCTGGTACAGCCAGGCGTTCATCTGCCGGTAGTTCAGGCCGAAGGGCACGGTCGTCCCCAGCGCGTTGGTCGGGTCCTTGCCCCAGTCGTAATAGGCCGCGGTATGCGCCATCTCGACCGACCCGGCCGAGGCCGCCTCGGCCGCTTCCAGCGCCGGGACGAGTTCGCCGCCCGGGAAGACCTGGATCACGAATTTCCCGTCGGTCGCTTCGGAGACGTATTTCGCCATCGTCTCGGCCGCGCCGTAGATCGTGTCGAGCGATTTCGGAAAGCCCGACGCGCAGCGCCAGGTGATGGTGGGCGATTCCTGGGCAATGGCCGGCGCGGCAAGCGTTGCCGCACCCGCGGCGGCGATGCCACCGACGGAAGCCTTGGTCAGAAATGAGCGACGATCCATGCAGTACTCCTCCACTGTTGGCCTTCCTGCGGTCACATGCCGCAGGCTGGGCGTCTCTGCGACATAGACCCTAGACAAGCGACGGCAAGATGAGAACCCAAAACTGTGCCATAGGCGCAAATCTGGTCAGAAAACCTTACCAGGACCGCGCAAGCCGGGGTTGTGCCCGGATGTTGGCGCTATCATGTCCCGCTTTGGCCGGATCGTCGTAAACAACTGCCGTAACGTTAAGCAGATACCATCAAGAATCACCCGGAAGGAACCAGACAGCCCGTGTTCTCCTACATCTCGCTTGGAACCCGCGACCTTGCCCGTGCGATGCCCTTCTATGATGCGGTGCTCGCCCCCCTCGGCCACGCGAGGATCGAGGATTATGACCCTGAGGATCGCTCCGCCGCCTGGGGCACGGATGACCCCGGCCCGCATCTGTGGGTGACGCAACCCTTCGATGGTGCGCCGGCCAGCGCCGGCAACGGGACGATGGTGTCCTTCCTTGCCGAAACTCGCGCCGCAGTTGATGCCTTCCATGCCGCTGCCCTTGCCCACGGCGGGACCGACGAAGGCGCGCCCGGCCTGCGCCCGCACTACGGGCCGCATTTCTATGCCGCCTATGTCCGCGACCCGGACGGCAACAAGCTGAACGCGGTCTGTTACCGCGCGGACACAGACGCGACCCGCACCTGAACGGCAGACCAGCGACGGCAGCGTTTTCTTCTTCCCCTGCCCTTGTTTTTCAACACAGGCGACCGCACCTCCCTGCAAACTTCGGCAGGGGAACCATCTTGACCTATCTTTTCTTCGTACTCGGCCTCGCGATGCTGTTTCTAGGGGGCGAGGCGCTGGTGCGCGGCGCTTCGGCAGTGGCGCGCCATTTCCACCTTTCGCCGATGGTCATCGGCCTGACCATCGTCGGTTTCGGCACCTCGGCGCCCGAACTTCTGGTGTCCTTGCAGGCCGCCCTCGAAGGGCAGCCGGAGATTGCCATCGGCAACGTCGTCGGCTCCAACATCGCCAACATCCTGCTGATCCTCGGCATCTCCGCCCTGATCGCGCCGCTGATCATCCCAGGCAAGGCGATGTGGCGCGACCTTGCCTTCATGCTGGCCGCGACGGCGATCCTCTGGGCCATGCTGCTGGGCGACACGCTGACCCGCGGCTACGGCGCGGTCCTCCTTCTTGGCCTTCTGGTCTTCTTGCTCGTCACCTTCAAGTACGGGAAGGTCGAGCCCGACCCCGACCGTCCCGAGGAAAACCAGCTCAAGGCCTGGGCCTTCACGTTGGGCGGCCTTGTGGTGCTGGTGATCGGCGCGCGCTTCCTTGTCGACAGCGCGGTCGAGATCGCCACGACCTTCGGCATTTCCGAGGCGGTGATCGGCCTGACCATCGTCGCGGTCGGCACCTCGCTGCCGGAACTTGCGACCAGCGTCATTGCGGCCTACCGCAAACACACCGAAATCGCAGTTGGCAACATCGTCGGGTCGAACATCTTCAACATCTTCGGGATCCTTGGCATCACGGCACTGATTGCCCCGATCCCGGCAGACCCGCGCTTTGCAACCATCGACATGCCTTGGGCCATGGCCACTGCTGTCGGATTGACGGTGATCGCCTTCCTTCTGAACGGGCTGCCGCGGATTGCGGGCGCGCTGCTGCTTGCCGCCTACGCCGGCTACATCTTCCTGATGGCCTGAGTCTTCCGGCCCGGCGCGTCCCTTCGGCTGCGCCGGGCCATCTTTGTGGGAAAGTTGCGCAGCGCGGCGGCATGTCGCAACAATAGTTCAAAATCTGCCGCCACTTGCGACATTTTCGTATTGCAAATCCCGTTGACGCCCGGCATACCCCGCCCTACTGTTCCGTCCGAACATGAGGGGAAGCGCCAGATGGCCGCAGTTCTTGTCATTGTAGGAAGGATGCGCATGGGCCGGTGACGGTAAAGCCATTCAGGTTCCCATGCGCCCCCGAAGGAAACTCCGGGGGCTTTTTGTTGCGCTAAGGAGATGACGATGTCGAAGCAGATGACCGGTGCGAAGATGGTGATCCAGGCCCTGAAGGATCAGGGGGTCGAGGTTGTCTTCGGCTATCCCGGCGGGGCCGTGCTTCCGATCTATGACGAGCTGTTCCTTCAGAACGACATCCGCCACATCCTTGTGCGCCACGAACAGGGCGCGGTCCACATGGCCGAAGGCTATGCCCGGTCGACCGGCAAGCCCGGCGTGGTCCTCGTGACCTCGGGTCCAGGGGCCACGAACGCGGTCACGGGCATGGTCGACGCGCTGATGGATTCGATCCCCCTCGTCGTCCTGACCGGCCAGGTCCCGACCTTCATGATCGGCACCGACGGGTTCCAAGAGGCCGATACCGTCGGCATCACCCGCCCCTGCACCAAGATGAACTGGTTGGTGAAGGACACGGCGAAACTGTCCGAGACCATTCACCAGGCCTTCCACGTCGCCACCCACGGCCGCCCCGGCCCGGTGCTGATCGACATCCCGAAGGACGTGCAGTTCGCTACCGCCGACTACACCCCGGCCGAAAAGGCGAAGATCACCCATTACCAGCCGAAGACCGAAGGCGACCCCGCCCAGATCGCCCGCCTTGTCGAGATGATCGAGGATGCCGAACGCCCGATCCTCTACACCGGCGGCGGCGTCATCAACTCCGGCCCGCGCGCGAGCCAGCTTCTGCGCGAGCTGGCCGCCGAGACGGGCTTTCCGGTCACCTCGACCCTGATGGGCCTCGGTGCCTATCCCGCATCCGGCAAGAACTGGATCGGGATGCTCGGGATGCACGGGCTTTACGAGGCGAACCTCGCAATGCACGGCTGCGACGCAATGATCAACATCGGCGCGCGGTTCGACGACCGGATCACCGGACGGATCAAGGACTTCTCGCCCCGCTCGCGGAAGGCCCACATCGACATCGACCCCTCTTCGATCAACAAGGTGATCCGGGTGGACATCCCCATCGTTGGCGATGTGACCCATGTGCTTGAAGAGGTGCTCCGCCAGTGGCGCGCGCGCGGCAGCCGCGTGAACAAGGCGGGGCTGGCGAAATGGTGGGCGCAGATCGAGGAATGGCGCGCCGTGAAGTGCCTGACCTACAAGCCCTCGACCACCACGATCAAACCGCAATACGCCCTGGAACGGCTTGAGGCCCTGACCCGCGGCATGGACCGCTACATCACCACCGAGGTCGGCCAGCACCAGATGTGGGCGGCCCAGTTCCTCGGCTTCGAAGACCCCAACCGCTGGATGACCTCCGGTGGCCTTGGCACGATGGGCTATGGCCTCCCCGCCTCCATCGGCGTGCAGATTGCCCACCCCGAGGCGCTGGTGATCAACGTCGCGGGCGAAGCATCCTGGCTGATGAACATGCAGGAAATGGGCACCGCCATCCAGTTCCGCGCGCCGGTGAAGCAGTTCATCCTGAACAATGAACGCCTTGGCATGGTCCGCCAGTGGCAGGAACTCCTCCATGGCGAGCGCTACTCGTCCTCCTGGTCCGAAAGCCTGCCCGATTTCGTGAAACTGGCCGAGGCTTTCGGCTGCAAGGGCATCAAGGTCGACCGCCCGCAGGACCTTGACGACGCGATCATGGAGATGCTGCGCTTTGACGGTCCGGTGATCTTCGACTGCCTCGTTGAAAAGCACGAGAACTGCTTCCCGATGATCCCCTCCGGCAAGCCGCATAACGAGATGCTCCTCGGCGACGCGGACACCCAGGGCGTGATCGGCGCGAAGGGGGCCGTGCTGGTCTGACGATGCAGGACCAGCAGTCCCGACAGGTGGGGGACGCGCGGCTGCGCGTCCTTTCCTCCGGCTGGATCGCCAAGGCGATAGCGGTGGGTTGTGCACTCACAGTCATCTGCACGTTTTCGGTCCTCCAGTCCGGCTTCCGGCTGACCTCGGGCACCGATGAAGTGGCCCTCAGCAACGACTTCCGCGTCTTCTGGTCGGCGGCGACGCTTGCCGTGCAAGGCGAGTATCTTGCCGTCTTCGACACTGATGCGCTGACGGCCATCCATAACGTCAACCCCGACGACTGGATGCCCTGGCTTTATCCGCCGGGCTTCCTTATCCTGCTCCTGCCCTTCGGCGCGCTGCCTTACGCCACCGGCTTTGCCATCCTGGCGTTCCTCTCCTGCGTCAGCATCGCCCTTGCCGTGCGGCCCTTCGTCACCGGATCGACCTTCTCCTTTCTGGCCTTTGCCCTTGCCCCTGCCTACCTGCCGATCCTGGTTCTGGGGCAGAACGGCCTGATCTGGCTCGCCGGGCTGATCGCGGCCCTTGCCGCCTTGCGCGACGAGCGCTGGGTCCTCGCCGGGGTCATCATCGGCCTCCTGACCCTGAAGCCGCAGTTCGGCCTTCTGATCCCGGTTGCCCTGATCGCCGCCGGTCTCTGGCGGACAACGGGTGTCGCGACCCTGACCACCCTGGTCGTGGCGGCCCTGCCGACCCTCGTCACCGGGCCGGAGTACTGGACGCTCTTTGTCCAGCGCATGGCCGAGTACGGGCAGCGCGTTGTCGGAGCGATCCAGTCACTCGATCTCATGGCAAGCCCCTTCGCGCTCTTCGTCCGGCTGGGCATACCGGCCGAGACGGCGCTGACACTGCAAGCCGGCGTGACCGGTGCCGCCGGGCTGTCAGTTCTTGTCATCTGGCGTTCCCGGCAGGTTGGATTTGATGTGAAAGCTGCCGCCCTCCTGGCGGCAAGCCTGCTCGCCTCGCCCTATGCCTGGCATTACGAGGCTGCCTTCATGGCGCCTGTCGGACTGTTCCTCTTGCGGGCCGGCCTCCTGCAGGCAAGGCCGATGCATCTCGTCTTCCTTGGTCTTCTATGGTTTGGGGCAGGCGTTCAGGCGATGGCGATCTTCGTCGGGCTTGGCGACGTCCGATTCCCCTGGGCCTTCCTGGTGACACCGCTGATGCTCTTGTGCCTGATCCTGTGCCTGGTGCAGGTTTCTCGGACAAAAGCCAGCCTGGCCGTCCGGCAATAGGAAGGGGCCAGTAGCACCATGCGACAGCCGGGAAAACGCACAGCAGAGCGCGAGGCGGGCGACCGCAGGATCGCCGCCCTTGCCGGCAAGGGGGGCTGGCCCGTAGTCGCCATTGGCGCCGCGATCACCCTGGCCTGCACCGTCCTGACCGTTGCCAGCGCCTACATGCTGACGTCCGGCGACGGACCGCGCGCCCTGGACAATGATTTCCGTGTGTTCTGGGCGGCGGGCCAACTGGCGCTGGACGGGGATTTCCTCGGCCCGTTCGACACCGCGAAACTGACAGCCGTGCACAACGTCGGCCCCGAATACTGGATGCCGTGGCTCTATCCGCCCGGGTTTCTTCTTGCGATGGCCCCCTTCGGCGCGGTCAGCTATGCCACGGCCTTCACGATGATGACCCTTCTGTCCCTGGTGCTTCTGGCCACTGCGGTCCGGCCGTTCGCGGGGGGATCGCGGGTCGCATGGGTGGCTTTCAGCCTCGCCCCGGCCTATCTGCCGATCCTGGTCGGGGGCCAGAATGGCCTGATCTGGCTGGCGGGTCTCATCGCGGCTCTTGCCGCCCTGCGGGACGGGCGCTGGGTTCTCGCCGGTCTCCTGATCGGACTCCTGACACTGAAGCCCCACTTCGGCCTCCTTATCCCAATCGCCCTGATCGCTGCCGGCCTGTGGCGGACGACTTTCGTCGCGACGCTGACCGCCCTTGTCGTCGCGACTGTCCCGACACTGGCAACGGGTGCGACATACTGGACCCTCCTGTTGCAACGGATGGAGGAACATGGTCAGCGGGTCGTCGGCTCCATCCGGTCACTCGACTTCATGTCAAGCCCGTTCGCCCTTTTTGCTAGGCTTGGGCTGCCGTCCGAGACGGCCCTGACGCTTCAGGTCGGGGTGACCGTTGCTGCTGCTCTGGCCGTGCTGATCGTCTGGCGCTCGGCTGCTGGTGCCTTCGATGTGAAGGCGGCCGCGCTTCTCCTCGGAACGCTGCTGGCCTCACCCTATGCCTGGCATTATGAAGCGGCGATCATGGCCCCTGCTGGCCTCTTTCTCTTGCGGGCAGGCGTTCTGCAGCCAAGGCCGTTGCACCTTGTCCTTCTGGCGGTTCTCTGGATGGGTGCTGTCCTTCAGGCCCTGGTGGACCAGTTCGGCATCGGCAATCTCTATTTCCGCTGGGCCTTCCTTATTCCTCCGGCACCGTTCTTCTGCCTCGTGCTCTGCGTGTTCCAGGTTCGGGCTGCAAGCCGGCCGTCAGCAGGAACCGCGTGATGCAGGAACCACTGACCGAAACGGCGACCTTCCCGGACAGGGCCACTGCCGACGCCCGGCTTTCCACCCTGTCCGGCAAGCGGCTTTGGCAATTCGTCGGCTTCGGCGCGGCGATGACGCTGATCTTCACCTTCTCGATGGTCGCCACCGCCTTCATGACGACCTCGGAGGCAGGGGTCGACCCCGGCACCCGGGCGCTCGACATGGATTTCCGCACCTTTTGGGCTGCGGCGCGTCTGGCCTTTGAAGGCGAGCCCTTGGCCGCCTTCGACATGGCCCGCCTGTCCGAAGAGCACCGGTTCTTCGATGCAAGCTGGCTGCCCTGGCTCTACCCGCCCGGGTATCTTGTCCTGATCGCCCCCCTTGGCGCGCTGGCCTTTGCGCCCGCCTTCCTTGTCACGACGCTTGTTTCCCTTGGCCTCATCGCGCTTGCGGTGCGGCCCTTCGTGGCCGGGAACCGCGCAGTCTGGCTGGCCATGGCGCTGTCGCCCGCCTATATCGCGGCCCTTGTCATCGGCCAGAACAGCCTGATCTGGCTCGCTTGCTTCCTTGCGGCCCTCGCCGCGCTGCGTGGCGAACGCTGGCTATTGGCAGGGGTGTTTATCGGCCTTCTCACCCTGAAGCCGCAGCTTGGGGTGATGATCCTGGTCGCCCTTCTGGCCGGTGGTTTCTGGCGCACGATCCTCGCGGCTTCGGTGACTGCCATCCTGATTGCGGTCCTTCCCACGCTGATGGTCGGGATCGACTACTGGCCGCTCTTTCTTGACGGGCTCTCGGAACAGGGCGACCGGGTCCTGAGCGGGATCAGTTCGACCAACCTCATGGTCGGCAGCTTCTACCTCATGGTCCGCGCGGGGCTTCCGCCCGAGACCGCCCTCATGGCGCAGACCGGGCTCGCCGTCCTGTGCGCCCTTTCGGTCTTCCTTGTCTGGCGTTCGGACCGCGTAGGCTTTGACGCCAAGGCCGCAACCCTGGCCACCGCGATCTTCCTGTCCGCCCCCTATCTCTGGTTCTACGAGGCGGCGCTGATGGCCGTGACGGGGCTCTTCCTCTTCCGCGCCGGGCTGCTGGACCAGACCCCGCGCTGGCAGCTTGCCCTCGTCGCACCTTTCTGGCTCGGCACCGGGCCGCAGGCGGTCGGCGTCTACCTTGGCCTTGAAAGCCGCTTTCCCTGGGCGCTTCTCTACGTCCCGCTCATGCTTTATGCGCTCGCCCTGTGCCTGCGCCACGCCCTGACTCTTCACCGCACCACGCCAAGACCGGCATAGACCACTCACCGATCGGACCGCACCCATGTCAGCCCTGAACATCAAGAAAGGCTCGTCGAGCCACTCCGCCTACGACCTGCGCGACAGCCACACCCAGGTCGAGGAAAGCCATACCCTTGCCGTTATCGTCGAGAACGAGCCCGGCGTCCTTGCCCGCGTCATCGGCCTTTTCTCGGGGCGCGGCTACAACATCGACAGCCTGACGGTGGCCGAGGTCGACCATACCGGCCACCGCAGCCGCATCACCATCGTTACCCGCGGTACGCCCGCCGTCATCGACCAGATCGAGGCGCAGCTTTCCCGCATGGTCCCGGTCTACGCCGTCCATGACCTTACGGCCGAGGGGCCCTCCGTCCAGCGCGAGCTTGCGCTTCTGAAGGTCGCCGGCACCGGTGCCGCCCGGGTCGAGGCGCTGCAACTGGCCGAGATCTTCCGCGCCAATGTCGTCGACAGCACGCTGGAAAGCTTCGTCTTCGAAATGACCGGAACATCCGAGAAAATCGACGCCTTCGCCGAACTGATGCGTCCCCTGGGCCTGGTCGAGATCGCCCGCACCGGCGTCGCCGCCCTCGCCCGGGGCGTCTGAGGCGCATGCAGGACAGGGCAGAGATCCTCGCCGGCGACGCAAGGCTGCAGGCCTTCGGCGGGAACCGCACTGCCCTTGTGGTCTTCCTCGGTGTCAGCGGGGCCCTCTTCCTGATGGCGATCATCGTCGCGGTCGCCTTCATCCTGACCGCCGACGGCACGCCGCGGACACTCGACTCGGACTTCCGCGTCTTCTGGGCCGCCGCCCGCATCCTTTTGTCCGGCGATCCGCTGGCGGCCTTCGACGATGCCCGGCTCGACGCCGAGTACGGCGAGGTGACAGAGGCCTGGATGCCCTGGCTTTACCCGCCGGGCTATCTCTTCCTGATCGCGCCCTTCGGGCTTCTGCCCTATGCGGTGGCCTTCCTTCTGATGACGCTGATCTCGGTCGCCGCGATGGCCCTTGCGGCGCGCCCCTTCGCGGGCGGGGTCCGCCCGGTCTGGGCCGCCCTCGCGCTTGCGCCCGCCTACCTCCCTGCGCTGGTAATCGGCCAGAACAGCCTGATCTGGCTTGCCGTCCTCCTGGCCGCCCTGCACGCCCTGCGTACCGGTCATGCGGCCCTTGCCGGCATCCTCATCGGCTGCCTGACGCTGAAGCCGCAGCTTGGCCTCCTGATCCCCATCGCCCTTCTCGCCGCCTGGCAGTGGCGCACGATCCTGGCCGCCGCCGCGACCACGATCCTCCTCGCCGCGCTGCCGACGCTGGTCACCGGGGTCGGCTACTGGCGGCTCCTGGTCGAGAAACTGGGCCTCCACGCCGACCGCATGGTCACCCTGATCGGCGAGCTTGACCTGACCGTCGGCCCCTTCTTCCTTGCGAGCCTCCTCGGCCTGCCCACCCCGGCGGCCCTCGCGCTGCAATGGACCATCACCGGGATCGCGGCCCTGTCGGTCTTCGTCTTCTGGCGCTCCCCGCGCATCGGGTTCGATGCCAAGGCGGCCCTCCTCCTGACCGCGATCCTCCTCTCGGCGCCTTACCTTTGGTACTACGAGGCCGCGATGATGCCCGCGATCGGGCTTTTCCTTGTACGCGCGGGGATCCTGACGACGCGGCCCCTGCACCTTGTCCTTCTCCTTCTCCTCTGGATCGGGGCCGGGCTGCAATCGGCAAACATCTTCCTGCACCTCGTCCCCGACCGCTACCTCGGCGGCGTGATCGTGACCCCGGTCCTTTTCATCGCCTTCGCGCTCTGTTGGCTCCATTTCCGACGCGGGGCGCGCCTTGCCCCGCAGACCACCTGAGCCCGCTCCCCGCAGACGCTACCGCCCGGTAAAGCGCGGCGGCCGCTTCTCCTGAAAGGCCGCGACGCCCTCGCGGAAATCGGCGCTCGCACCGCAGACCCCCTGCAACCGCGCCTCCAGCGCCAGTTGCGCGTCGAGGGGCTGATGGAACGCCCCCCGCACCGCCTCTTTCAACGCCGCATAGGCCCCGGTCGGCCCCGCCGCCAGCCGCTCGGCCCGCGCCGTCACGACAGCGGCAAAGCTTTCGTCCGGCACCGCCTCCCAGATCATACCCCAGTCCGCCGCCTGCCGCGCCGGGACCGGTTCGGCCAGAAGCGCCGCCCCCATCGCCCGCTGCAGGCCAACGCGCTGCGGCAGGAAGGCCGTCCCGCCCGCATCCGGGATCAACCCGATCCGCGCGAAGGCTTGGATGAAGCTGGCGCTTTCCGCCGCGATCACGAGGTCACAGGCAAGGGCAAGGTTCGCCCCCGCCCCCGCCGCCACCCCGTTCACCGCCGCGATCACCGGCACCGGCGCATCGACGATCGCGCGGATCATCGGCACGTATTCGTCGTTCAAGACGGCCTCGAACCCCGCCGCGTCCAGCCCTTCCGCATCGGTCAGGTCCTGGCCCGAGCAGAACCCCCGCCCCGCCCCGGTCAAAACGATCACGCGGGACGACCAGCCCGCCCGCAAGGCTTCAGTCAGCTCGGCCCTGATGCCACGGTTCAGCGCGTTCATCACGGTCGGGCGGTTCAGCGTGATCCGGCAGATACCGCCTTCGGTTTCAACGATCACAAGGTCCGACATGAAGCACCTCTACCAGCCGTTCGCGCCTCCCGCTCCGTGGGACGGGAATGGGGTTGGGGGGACACGTGCTCCCCACCGCAGACATGGCTAACCCGACCGGAGGGCAAGGCCAAAGCCGAACGCCGCGTCACTCTTTCAGGATTTCCTTCAGCCGGGCTTCCTCGGCCTCGGACAGCTTCGCCTCGGGCACGAGCCGCCGCCGCTGTGCCGCCACCGCCACCGCGATCGCCGCAAGGAACAGCGCCGGTCCGGCCAGCCAGAGGATCAGGTTCGACCCTTCGGCGCGCGGATTGAACAGCACGAACTCGCCATAGCGCGCGACGATGTAATCGACGACCTCCTCATCCGTATCCCCCGCCATGATCCGCTCGCGGATGATCAGCCGCAGGTCGCGGCTGATCGCGGCGTGCGAATCGTCGATCGATTCCCCCTGACAGGTCGGGCAACGGATCTCCTTGCTGATCGCCCGCGCCCGCGCCTCAAGTGCCGGATCGGCCAGCATCTCGTCCGGCTGCACCGCCAGGACAGGCGCCGCGATCAGGCACAGGGCCAGGGCGTAGGGTGGGAAGTATGCCCACCACCGTCTGGGAAACCCGCTCATTCCGCCGGAACCCCGGCCGGCACCCGCTTTGCGGCACCTGCAGCCACCCGGTAGCGCCGGTCGGTCAGGCTCAGAAGCCCGCCCAGCGCCATCAGCGCACAGCCGGCCCAAAGCCAGTTGGCAAAAGGCTCGATATAGCTGCGCACCGCCCAGCCGCCCGATTGCTGCCGGTCACCCAGCACGATGTAGACATCGCGCAGGAAGGCATAGTCGATCGCCGCCTCGGTCGTGGGCATCCCGGCCACCGGATAGATGCGCTTTTCGGGGTTCAGCTGCACCACTTCCTGCCCATCGCGGAAGACCGTCAGGAAGCCCATGGTCGACAGGTAGTTCGGCCCCTCGACCTCGCGCACATCGTCAAGGCGCACCTCGTACTGGCCCAAGGGGAAGGTCTCGCCGATCTGGACCACGCGGATATCCTCGATCTTCCAGGCCAGCATTGCCGAGACGGCAAAGATCGTCACGCCAAGCCCGCCATGCGCCACCGCTTTGCCCCAGTCCGACCGGGGAAGCCGTCCAAGACGGGCGAAGCGGGACGTCAGCCCCTCGCGCCCCGTCCGCGCCCAAAGGTCGGCCAGGGCGCCGAACAGGACCCAGGCCCCCAGCGCAAGCCCGATGGGCCCCAGCGCCGTCCGGTTGGTCTGCATGGCCCAGGCCAGGGCACCCAGCGCCAGCGACAGGATCATGACCGGCACCAGCGCCTTCAGGCTCCGCTCCAGCGATCCGCGCTTCCACGCCAGCATCGCGCCCGGCGGCAGGATCAGCGCAAGGGCGACGACAAAGGGCGTGAAGGCTGCGTTGAAGAAGGGCTCACCGACGCTAAGCGTCCGATCCAGCAACAATTCAGCGATCAGCGGCCAGATTGTCCCGATAAAGACAACAAAGGCTGACACCGCAAGGATGATGTTGTTCGCCACCAGGGCACTTTCGCGGCTGACGACCGAGAACACGCCCTTCGCCTCCATCACGCCGGCGCGGAGAGCGTAAAGCATCAGCGCCCCGCCGGTGAAAACGCCGAGGATCAACAGGATGAACACGCCCCGATCCGGGTCATTGGCAAAGGCATGCACGCTGGTGATGACCCCCGACCGCACGATGAAGGTGCCGATCAGGCTGAACCCGAAGGCCATGATCGCCAGAAGGATCGTCCAGGCCTTCAGGCTTTCGCGCTTTTCCACCACGATCGCGCTGTGCAGAAGCGCGATGGCCAGAAGCCAGGGCATGAAGCTTGCATTCTCCACCGGGTCCCAGAACCAGAACCCGCCCCAGCCCAGTTCGTAATAGGCCCACCAGGACCCCAGCGCGATCCCGATGGTCAGGAAGATCCAGGCCGCCAGCGTCCAGGGCCGCACCCACCGCCCCCAGGCGGCATCGACCTTGCCCTCGATCAGCGCGGCGACGGCAAAGCTGTAGGCCATGCTGAGGCCGACATAGCCAAGATAGAGGAACGGCGGATGGAAGGCCAATCCGGGGTCCTGCAACAAGGGGTTCAGGTCCTGTCCATCCATCGGCGGAGTCGCCAGCCGCCAGAAGGGATTGCTGGTCAGAAGCATGAACAGAAGGAACGCCACCCCCACCATCCCCTGCACCGCCAGCACGCGCGCTTTCAGCCGGTCAGGAAGGTTCCCGCCCCAGACCGCCACCGCCGCGCCATAGACCGCAAGGATCAACACCCAAAGGAGGAGCGACCCTTCATGGTTCCCCCAGACCCCGCTGATCTTGTAGAGAAGCGGCTTCTCGGTATGCGAGTTCGACACCACGACCGCCAGCGAGAAGTCCGAGGCGACGAAGGCCCAGGTCAGCACCCCGAAACTCGCCGCCACCAGCGCAAGCTGGACCAGCGCCGCCGTCCCCCCCAGCGCCATCAGCCGGCTGTCATTCACCTGCGCGCCCCACAAGGGCAGCGTGGACTGCACCAGCGCCACCATCAGCGCCAGGATCAGCGTGAAATGCCCAAGCTCGACGATCATGCCCTGCTCCCCTTTTCCGCTATGATAGGCCCTCGCCCGGTCCGGGGAAAGAACCTGCGCCCTTCGGTCGCGCAGAATTGGGCGCCCGGACCCGGCGTTTCGCCGGAACTTCCCCACCGCCACCCGCCGGATTGCCCGTTGCCACCGGCAGACCCGCCCCGCTACACCGGTCGCAGGAACGGAGGCCAGACATGCCCAAGACCATCCTCATCGGTGCCCCCATCGATTCCGGACAGAAACGCCCCGGCTGCCTCATGGGCCCCTCCGCCTACCGCGTCGCCGGCCTTGCGCGCGAGATCGCCGCCGAAGGCCACAGTGTCGAGGATTGGGGCGACCTTGCCCTTCCCCCCCTGACCCAGCCCACCTGCCCCAACCCCGCCGTCCATTCCCTGGCCGAAACGCTCGGCTGGTGCGAGGTCCTGACCGACCGCGTCGACGACGCCCTCTCCCAGGGCGGCTTTCCGATCATCATGGGCGGCGACCATTCGCTCGCCCTCGGCTCGGCCGCCGCCGCCGCCGCTTTCGCCCACCGCCAGGGCCGCCCGCTGTTCCTCCTCTGGCTTGACGCGCATTCCGATTTCCATACGCCCCTCACCACGACCTCCGGCAACCTTCACGGCACGCCCCTGGCCTACATCAACGGGCGTGAGGGGTTTGACGCCTTCCCGCCCTTCCCCGCCCCCGTCCCCGCCCGCCGCATCTGCATGTTCGGCATCCGCTCGGTCGACCCCGCCGAACAGGCCGCGATGCAGGAACGCGACATCCACGTAAACGACATGCGCGTCATCGACGAACACGGCATCGTCGCCCCACTCCGCGCGTTCCTGTCGAAATGCCGGGCCGAGGGCGGAATGCTGCATGTCTCGCTCGACGTCGATTTCCTAGACCCCACCATCGCCCCCGCCGTCGGCACCACCGTTCCGGGCGGTATCACCCACCGCGAGGCGCATCTCGTCATGGAACTCCTCCACGAGTCCGCCCTCGTCACCTCGCTTGACCTTGTCGAGCTGAACCCCTTCCTCGACGACCGCGGCATGACCGCCCGCCTGATGGTGGACCTTGTGGGGTCCCTCATGGGCAAGAAGGTCTTCGACCGGCCCACCAGAGCGAAATGAGACGAGCAATATGACCCTGAACCTCGTCCCCTTCGTCTCGGTCGACCACATGATGAAACTGGTCCACCACATCGGCATCGACCGCGTGCTGATCGACCTCGCCGCCGAGATCGAGGCCGATTTCCTCCGCTGGCCCCAGTTCGACAAGACTCCGCGCGTGGCCAGCCACTCCGACATCGGCGTGATCGAGCTCATGCCCACCTCGGATGGCGAGACCTACGGCTTCAAATACGTGAACGGCCACCCCGAGAACATGAAGCGCGGCCTGCAGACCGTCACCGCCTTCGGGCTATTGGCGGACGTGGCGACGGGTTATCCCCTGCTTCTCTCGGAAATGACGATC
The DNA here is from genome assembly GCF_057219895.1 of Tabrizicola sp. T46. Lineage (NCBI taxonomy): Bacteria > Pseudomonadati > Pseudomonadota > Alphaproteobacteria > Rhodobacterales > Paracoccaceae > Tabrizicola > Tabrizicola sp. T46. The sequence goes on along the minus strand of NZ_JBXVVV010000003.1, from coordinate 186,792 downwards.
CTCACCGCGCTCCGCACGGCAGCGACTTCTGCGATGGCCGCGAAATGGCTCGCCCCGAAAGGCTCCACCACCATGGCGCTGATCGGCAACGGCGCGCAGGCCGAATTCCAAGCCCTGGCCTTCCGCGCGATCTGCGGCCTTACCGAAGTCCGCCTCTACGACATCGACCCCGCCGCCACCGCGAAATGCGTCAAGAACCTCGCCGGGCGCGGCCTGAAAGTCACCCCCTGCCGCACGGCGGAAGAGGCGATCCTCGGGTCGCAGATCATCACCACCGTCACCGCCGACAAGCAGTATGCCACGATCCTGACCGACAACATGGTGGGCAGTGGCGTCCACATCAACGGCGTCGGCGGCGACTGCCCGGGCAAGACCGAGCTTCACCGCGACATTCTTCTGCGCTCGTCGATCTTCGTCGAATACCCGCCCCAGACCCGCATCGAGGGCGAGATCCAGCAGCTTGCCCCGGACCATCCGGTCACCGAGCTCTGGCAGGTCATGGCCGGCCAAGCGCCGGGCCGCACATCCGCCGATCAGGTCACGCTCTTCGATAGCGTCGGCTTCGCCATCGAGGACTTCTCGGCCCTGCGCTACGTCCGCTCGAAACTGGCCGAAACCGGCCTTGGCACGATGCTCGACATGATCGCCGATCCCGACGACCCGCGCGACCTTTTCGGGATGCTCCTGCGCGCCGCCTGACGGATGCACAAGTTTTCTGCGAAAACTTGACCATGAACCTTCGCAGTAGGTTCGTACACCCTCAATGCAGCCGGAACTCGCCCACCACGTTGCGCCATTCGCCCGGAGCAATCAGCTTCCTGTGCGTAAACCTCACCGAATGCAGCGGCCCTTCGATCTTTTCCTGCCAGAATTCGATGAACCGGAAAAGTTCCGGGTAATCCGGAGCCAGATCGTAGTCCTGCCAGATGAAGCTGTTGAGAACACTGCGATAATCCGGCATCCGGTAGTAAAGCTCGGCCGTGGTCAGGCCATAGCCTTTCAGCATCAGTTCCGTCTCGCGCCCGGGCATTCATGACCCCCTTTCTGGTTGCGCATGACAGAATCATGACACGGCCAGATTAATTTTCAACGAAAACAGTGTGTTGTCACTCAAACCTGATGGCTGCCAGCGTCGTCGTCGCCTGCCATTGCACCCCATAGCTTGGATGGTGTAAACTTCCGACAGCTAGATATTGTTCCCAGACCGAAGGCGCAGCGCACCGTGGCCGATACCCCGGAAACTCCTGAAAACACTGAAGAAAATCCGGAACGCCCGGTCAACCCCGGCGGGCATCACGGCCCGCAGATCGACATCGCCACCGAGATGCGCACCGCCTATCTCGACTACGCGATGAGCGTGATCGTTTCCCGGGCAATTCCGGACCTGCGCGACGGCCTGAAACCCGTGCACCGCCGCATCCTTTTTGCGATGCAGGAATCGGGGAACACGCACGACAAGGCCTACCGCAAATCGGCCCGTCCCGTGGGCGATACGATGGGGAAATATCACCCCCACGGCGACAGCGCGATCTATGATGCGCTGGTGCGCATGGCGCAGCCCTTCTCCATGTCGCTGCCCCTCCTCGACGGGCAGGGCAACTTTGGCTCGATGGACGGCGATAACGCCGCCGCCATGCGCTACACCGAAGTGCGGATGGACAAGCCCGCCGCCTTCCTGCTGGCCGATATCGACAAGGAAACCGTCGATTTCCAGGACAATTACGACGGCAAGGACAAGGAACCCACCGTCCTGCCCGCCCGCTTCCCGAACATGCTGGTCAATGGTGCCGGCGGGATCGCGGTCGGCATGGCGACCAACATCCCGCCGCATAACCTGGGCGAGGTGATCGACGGCACGCTGGCGCTGATCGAAAACCCCGACATCAGCATGGAACAGCTGATGGAGATCATCCCCGCCCCCGACTTCCCCACGGGCGGGCAGATCCTCGGCCGCTCCGGTGCGCGGAAAGCGTATCTTGAAGGGCGTGGCTCCGTCATCATCCGCGCCAAGACCCATGTCGAGGAAATCCGCAAGGACCGCTGGGCCATCGTCATCGACGAGGTGCCCTACCAGGTCAACAAGGCCACGATGATCGAAAAAATCGCGGAACTCGTGCGGGAGAAGCGGGTGGAAGGCATCGCCGGGATCGCCGACGAATCCGACCGGATCGGCGTCCGCGTCGTGATCGAGCTGAAGCGCGACGCCACGCCCGACGTGGTGCTGAACCAGCTTTTCCGCTTCTCAAGCATGCAGGTTTCGTTCGGCTGCAACATGCTTGCGCTGAACGGGGGCCGCCCGGAACAGCTCACCCTACGCGATTTTCTTAGCCATTTCATCACCTTCCGCGAGGAAGTTGTCGCACGCCGCACCGCCTTCGAACTACGGAAAGCCCGCGAACGCAGCCACATCCTCTGCGGCCTCGCCGTCGCGGTGTCCAACGTGGACGAGGTCGTCCGCACCATCCGCGCCTCTGCAGACGCGGCGCAAGCGCGCGACAAGCTGATGACCCGCCGCTGGCCCGCGCAGGATATCGCCGCCTACATCAAGCTGATCGACGACCCCAGCCACACGATCAACGACGACGGCACCTACAACCTCTCCGAAGCGCAGGCCCGCGCGATCCTTGATTTGCGCCTCCAGCGCCTGACCGCCTTGGGCGTGAAGGAAGTCACCGACGAACTCGAAGAGCTCGCCGCCAAGATCAAGGACTACCTCGACATCCTCGGCTCCCGCGACCGGATCATGGCGATCATCTCCGACGAACTCCGCGAGGTAAAATCCCTCTTCGCCGTCCCCCGCCGGACCGAAATTACCGACTGGTCCGGCGACATGGAGGACGAGGACCTGATCGAGCGTGAGGACATGGTCGTCACCATCACCTCCGGCGGCTACATCAAGCGCACCCCCCTCGCCGAATTCCGCGCCCAGAACCGCGGCGGCAAGGGTCTCGCGTCGATGCAGACCAAGGACGACGACGTCGTCACCACGCTCTTCGTCGCCAACACCCACACCTGGCTTCTCTTCTTCACCACCGACGGCATGGTCTACAAGCTGAAGACCTGGCGCCTGCCCCTCGCCGGCCGCACCGCGAAGGGCAAGGCGCTGGTCAACATCCTGCCCATCCAGAACGGCATCACCATCGCTGCCCTGATGCCCGTCGACGTGCCCGAGGAAGACTGGGGCAACCTCCAGATCGTCTTCGCGACCTCCGACGGCGACGTCCGGCAGAACGACCTTTCCGACTTCACCAACGTCATGCGCAACGGCAAGATCGCGATGAAGCTGCCCGAGGGCATCACCCTTGTGAACGCCGCCATAGCCGATGACCAGGACGACGTGATGCTGGTTACCGAAGCCGGCCGCGCCATCCGCTTCTCCACCACCGAGATCCGCGTCTTCAAATCCCGCGGCTCCACCGGCGTCCGTGGCATCCGGCTGGCGGACAATGACCACGTCGTCTCCATGTCCATCATCCGCCACTTCGAAGCCACACCCGAGGAACGCGAAGCCTACCTCAAGCAGCGCCGCCTCATGGCCGGGATCACCGAGGATGACACCGACGACGAAGAGGAACACGTCCCCGCCGGCCAGCTTTCGCCCGAACGCTACGCCGAGATGTCGGCGGCTGAGGACCTGATCCTCACCGTGACCAAGGGCGGCTCGGGCAAGCTCTCCTCCTCCCACGACTACCCCGTCCGGGGCCGTGGCGGCATGGGCGTCAAGGCCATCTCCCCCGGCCCCCGCGGCGGCCGCATCATCGCCTCCTTCCCGGTCGAGCTTTCCGACCAGATCATGCTCGCCACCTCCACCGGCCAGTCGATACGCGTCCCGGTCGACCAGGTCAGCTTCCGCTCGCGGTCGGCAGGCGGCGTCCGCGTCTTCTCGATCGCGGCGGATGAGGAAGTCGTCTCGGTCGCCCGCGTGGCGGATCAGGGTGATGAGGCTTGAGGACCGCCTCGCCGCCCTCGCGGCGGCGGGCGAAACCACCACCTACGGCGATCTCGCGCGCGAGCTCGGTCTTCGCATGGGCGAACTGACCGGGCGACTTGAGGCTCTGATGGAACGGGACGCAGCGGCCGGAAAACCCTTCCGCGCCGCCCTCCTCCGCCAGCGCCTGTCACCCGAGCACCTTCCCGCCCCCGGCTTCTTCCTGAAGGCCGCCGAACTCGGCCAGCCGACTGACAACCCCGCAGCCTTCGTCGCCGACCAGCGCCGCCGTCTCCGCGGCTGAACTGTGCAAAAAAGCGAAGAAGCCCTGCAATTCTGGCGAATTTGCACGATCGCGCGAAGGTGCAAGATCGCGGGCATCCGGCTTTGACCCGGCCAGCAACAGCACGAGACACCCATGGACCAGCTCCGCACCTACTCCCCGCTCATCGCCCGCCTGATCATCGGCGGCTTCTTCCTGATGGCCGGCGTCGGCAAGATCGCCGACGTCCCCGGCACCGCCGGCTACATCCAGTCTGTCGGCCTGCCCGGCTTCCTCGCCTGGCCCGCCATCATCTTCGAGATCGCCCTCGGCCTTTCGCTGATCGTCGGCTACCAGATCCGCTACGCCGCCCTTGCAGGTGCTGCCTTCTGCGTCTTCACCGCCGTCTTCTTCCACAACAATTTCGCCGACCAGATCCAGATGATCATGTTCCTCAAGAACTTCGCCATCGCCGGCGCGTTCCTGATGTTCTTCGCCTTCGGCCCGGGCAAGCTCGCCCTCGACAAGGCCTGACCTGACCCCAAGGCCGGGGGCAGCACAGCCCCCGGCTTCCCTTTCCGGCCGATCCGTCCTACATCGGCCCCATGCGTGATCCCCTGCACATCATCGGCGGCGGCATGGCGGGCTCCGAGGCCGCCTGGGCCGCCGCGAACCTTGGCGTCCCCGTGGTGATCCACGAAATGCGGCCGAAGGTTGCCACCTTTGCCCACCGCACCGGCGACTTCGCCGAGATGGTCTGTTCCAACTCCTTCCGCTCGGATGACCACGAACAGAACGCCGTCGGCCTGATCCACTGGGAAATGCGCGCCGCCGGCAGCCTGGTGATGGAGATGGCGCTGCAACATCGCCTTCCCGCTGGTGGAGCCCTTGCCGTCGACCGCGATCCCTTCGCCCGCGCCGTCACCGAAAAGCTGAAGGCCCATCCGCTGATTTCCACGTCGTATGAGGAGGTTACCGAACTTCCCTCATCCGGTCGCTGGATCATCGCCACCGGTCCCCTGACCAGCCCCACCCTGGCCGAAAGCATCCGCCAGGCGACGGGGGCCGAGGCGCTCGCCTTCTTCGATGCCATCGCCCCCATCGTCTATGCCGAGACGATCGACATGTCCGTCGCCTGGATGCAGTCGCGCTACGACAAGGGTGAAACCGAGGACGAGCAAAAGGCCTACATCAACTGCCCGATGACGCGGGATGAGTACGAAGCCTTCATCGACGCCCTCCTCGCCGCCGACAAGACCGAATTCCACGAAGGCGAAACCGCGGGCTATTTCGACGGCTGCCTGCCGATCGAAGTCATGGCCGAACGGGGGCGAGAGACGCTGCGCCACGGCCCGATGAAGCCCGTAGGCCTGACCAACGCTCATCGGCCGGACGTGAAGCCCTACGCCGTGGTGCAGCTCCGCCGCGACAACAAGCTTGGCACCCTCTACAACATCGTGGGCTTCCAGACCAAGATGAAGTACGGCGCCCAAACCGCTGTTTTCAAGATGATTCCGGGCCTGCAGGACGCAAGCTTCGCAAGGCTCGGCGGCATCCACCGCAACACCTTCATCAACTCCCCCACGCTCCTCGATCACCAGATGCGGCTGAGATCCCACCCGCATCTGCGCTTTGCCGGCCAGATCACCGGCGTCGAAGGCTATGTCGAAAGCGCCGCCATGGGCCTCCTCGCCGGCCGCATGGCCGCGCATGAGCTTCTCGGCAAGACCCTTCCCCCGCCGCCGCCCGAAACCGCGACGGGCGCGCTCATCACCCACATCACCGGCGGGGCCGAGGCGAAGACCTTCCAGCCAATGAACGTGAACTTCGGACTCTTCCCCCCGATCGACGCCAGGGGCGGCCGCAAGGGCCGGAAGGACCGCTACAAGGCCTATACCGACCGCGCGAAACAGGCCTTCTCCGCATGGCTCGGGGCATGAGAAACCCCGCCCCGGGCCTGGCCCGGGGCCTCCCGGGTTGCATGAGGCCCCGGGTCAAGCACAGGGCGCGGTCAACATGTTCGTAACCCGCTTCGCCCCTAGCCCGACCGGCCCCCTCCACCTCGGCCACGCCTATTCCGCGATCCTCGCCCATGACATGGCCCGCGCCGCCGGTGGCCGCTTCCTCCTCCGGATGGAGGATACCGACCTCGACCGCTGCCGCCCCGAATGGGATGCCCTCATCCAGGAAGACCTGCGCTGGCTTGGCCTCTCCTGGGACGGTCCCATCCACCGCCAGTCGCAGCACATCGCCGGCTACAACACCCGCCTCGAAACCCTTGCAGACACGGGCCTTCTCTACCCCTGCTCCTGCACCCGCGCCGACATCCGCGCCGCCCTTGCCGCACCGCAGGAAGGCGTCGCCTTAGCGGTCTACCCCGGCACCTGCCGCCACCGCGGGATGGAAACCCGCCAACCCGGCGACGCGCTCCGCCTCAACCTCGCCGCCGCGCTACAAACCGAAAAACTCCGCAGCCTCCCCACTCCGGGCTTCCTTGAAACCGGCCCCGCCCACGCGGGTTTCCACCCTATCGACGCGGCTGAGGCCATCGCCCGCATCGGCGACGTGGTCCTCTCCCGCAAGGGCGAGGACATCGTTGCCTATTTCCTCGCCTCCGCCTTCGACGATGCCGACCAGGGGGTCACCCATGTGATCCGGGGCGAGGATCTTTTCGACTTCACCCCGGTGCAGGTCATCCTGCAGCGCCTCTTCGGCCTGCCGACGCCCGTCTACCACCACCACCGCCTGATCCGCGACGATCAGGGCAAGCGCCTTGCCAAGCGTGACGACGCCCGTGCGATCTCGAAATACCGCGACGATGGCCTGACACCCGCCGACATCCGCCGGATGGTCGGGTTACCAAATCCTTAACGCCCACGCGCAAGGCTTTGTCTTTGCTGCATTTCTCAGTTTTGACCACTGTGGTCAGGGGCCATGATCTCCACCTCCTCACCGTCCCGGATCGCCGTATAGAAGCACGACCGCCGGTTGGTGTGGCAGGCCGGCCCCTCCTGCTCGACGAGCACCAGCAGGCAGTCCCGGTCGCAGTCCACCCGCAGCTCGACCAGCCGCTGGTGGTGGCCCGAACTCTCCCCCTTCGCCCAGAACGCCGCCCTTGACCGCGACCAATAGGTCACCTTCCCGGTCTCCAGCGTCGCCGCAACCGAGGCCGCGTTCATCCAGGCCACCATCAGCACCTCGCCCGAAACATGGTCCTGCGCGACGCAGGGGATCAGCCCCTGGGCATCGTATTTCAGGCTGGCAGGATCGAAGGACATGGGCTTCTCCTTGGCAGTCGGGCAGCGCGGGTCTACATAAGGGGTCAGTTGGGAAGATACCATGAGCGACAGCGACCTCATCAAGCTCTACTCCGCCCGGATCCTTGCGCTGGCCGCCGATATCCCGCATCTCGGCCGCCTTCCGGCCCCGCAAGGCACCGCCCGCCGGCGGTCCCCCCTCTGCGGGTCCACCGTGACGGCGGATGTCGTGGTCAAGGACGGCCGCATCGCCGACTTCGCCCAGGACGTGAAGGCCTGCGCCCTCGGCCAGGCTTCGGCGGCGGTGCTGGGAGAGGTCGCCATCGGCCGCACCCTCCCCGAACTTCAGGCCGCCCGCGACGCCCTCCGCGCGATGCTGAAGGACGGCGGTCCGGTGCCGCTGGCCCCCTTCCAGGACTACGAAGTCCTCCTCCCCGCCCGCGACTACAAGAACCGCCACGCCTCGATCCTCCTCGCCCTCGAGGCGATCTGCGAGGCGATGGAGGCCGCCCAGGCCGCCGCATAAAGAAACGCCGCGCATCCCTTGGGATGGCGGCGTCAGTGGCGCGTCTGGAAACGGCGGACGGCATGGCCTTGCGGGGCCGGGAAGGCCGTCACCCTTGGGGGACAGAGCGCGGGGCAGAAACCTCAGATCGCGGCCGGCAGCGACAGCACGGTAAACAGAAGAACAAAGAGGGCGACGACCCCGACGGCATCTTCCAAGGCCGAACGGGCATTTCCGGCGAGAAGGGTCTTCACGGCGTCTTTCATCGCGATCTCCATCCTTGTTGCTGTATTGTTCTCACACCTCTCGCTGCATGTAAAGAACTTTTTAAGAACATCCGCGAACATTTCGTGGACATCCGAGCGGATGAGCAGCCCCTAGCCGACGGCGATCAGCCGCAGCGCCCGTTCCTGATCCATCAGCCACAAGAGGCACCGCGCCGCCTGCCCCCTGGGGCCAGCAAGGCCGGGGTCGTCGTTCAGGAGCTTCCGCGCATCCGATTGCGCAAGCGTCATCAGGCTCGCCTGCCGTTCCAGGTCCGCCACCCGGAACCGGGGCAGACCGGATTGCGCCGTCCCGATCAGGTCGCCCGCCCCTCGCATCGCAAGGTCCTCCTCGGCGATCCGGAATCCGTCTTCGGTGTCGCGGATCGTGGTCAGCCGCCGCCGCCCGGTCTCGTTCAGGGGCGCCTGATAGAGAAGGAGGCAGGTCGAGGCCGCATCGCCCCGCCCGACCCGGCCGCGCAGCTGGTGCAACTGGGCGAGGCCAAAGTTCTCCGCCTGCTCGATCACCATGATCGTCGCATTGGGCACGTTGACTCCGACCTCGATCACCGTGGTCGCCACCAGGACTGCGGTCTCGCCTGCCACGAACCGCGCCATCGCGGCATCCTTCTCGGCGGGTGGCATCTGGCCGTGGACCAGCCCGACCCGGTCCCCAAGCGCCGCGCGCAGAGAGCGGAACCTTTCCTCGGCGCTGGCGTAATCCACCACCTCGGATTCCTCGACAAGGGGACAGACCCAATAGGCCTGCCGCCCATCGGCCACCGCTTTGCGCAGATGCTCCACCACCTCGTCCAGCCGTTCGGCACTGACCATCGCCGTGCGGATCGGCTTTCGCCCCGCCGGTTTTTCATCCAGGACCGAGACATCCATGTCGCCATGCGTCGCCAGCGCCAATGACCGGGGAATCGGCGTCGCCGTCATCACCAGCACGTCGACGGCCTCTCCCTTGGCCCCAAGCTCCATCCGCTGCGCCACGCCGAAGCGGTGCTGTTCGTCCACCACCGCCAGCCGCAGGTCGTGGAAGGCCACGTCCTTCTGGAAGACCGCATGGGTGCCGACCAGCACCGCGATCCGCCCCATGGCCAGGTCTTCCAGCTTCATTGCCCGATCTGCCCCCCGGTCGCGGCCCGTCAGCAACTCCAGCCGCACGCCCGCAGCCCGCGCCAGGGGCGCCAGCCCCTCGAAATGCTGGCGGGCCAGGATTTCGGTCGGCGCCATCATCACGCCCTGCCCGCCGGCCTCGACCGCGATCAGGAGCGCCTGGAATGCGACCAGCGTCTTTCCCGCCCCCACGTCCCCCTGCAGCAGGCGGTTCATCCGCAGGGGCGCGGCCATGTCGGCGGCAATCTCGGCCACCGCGCGGACCTGCGCGCCGGTCGGCGCGTAAGGCAGGCTTGCCAGGACCTTCGCCCGAAGATGCCCATCGCCGACCGTCGCCACACCTTTCGCCCGCCGCAGGTTCGCCCGTGCGATCGAGAGCATCAGCTGATGCGCGAAAAGCTCGTCATAGGCGAGCCGCTGGCGCGCCGGATGGGTGAAGGCCAGCTCTGCCGCCCCGGTTGGCGCATGCACCGCCTGCAAGGCCGCCGTCCAGTCCGGCCAGCCTTCGCGCGCCTTCAACCCGCCGTCGATCCATTCGGCGACCTTTGGCAGCCGTGTCAGTGCCCCGGCCACCGCCTTCGCCACGACCCGCTGCGTGAGGCCGGCGGAGAGCGGATAGACCGGTTCATAGGCCGGGATCTCGCCCGCTTCCTCTATCGGCAGGATGTGATCGGGATGGACCATCTGGGCGATCCCGTCGAACAGCTCCACCTTGCCCGAGACCAGCCGCCGCTGGCCGGTTGGCAGGAGCTTCTGCAGGTAGTCCGCCCGGGCATGGAAGAAGACCAGCTGGAATTCCAGCTTCTGGTCACGGACATGCACGCGGTAGGGCCTGCCCTTCTGGCGCGGCGGGACGTGGATACCGACCTCGACCTCGACCGTCATCGTCGCGGGCGGCGTCACATCCCGGACAGAGGCACGCCGCGCCCGGTCCACCCCCGAATGCGGCAGGAGGTAGAGGAGGTCCTTCGGCCGCTCCACCCCCAGCGCCTGCAAGGCCTGCGCCGCCTTCGGGCCGATGCCGGGCAACGTCTCCAGCCCGGCGAAAAGAGGGAACAGCGCCTCGGGTCGCGTCATCCCGCGATCAACGCAAGCCAGGCGTCCTCGTCGATGATCCTGACCCCCAGCCGTTCGGCATCCTTGGCCTTCGATCCCGCACCGGGGCCAGCGACCACCAGATCGGTCTTGGCGCTGACCGAGCCTGCGACCTTGGCACCCAGCGCCTCGGCCCGCGCCTTCGCCTCGGCCCGGGTCATCTTTTCCAAGGTCCCGGTGAAGACCACCGTCTTGCCCGCAACGGGCGAGGTCACGGGCGCGCGGGACTGCACGGGCTGGACCGTCAGTTCCGCCACCAGCGCGTCCATCGCCGCCCGTTCGGCCGGGTTCTGGAACGCATCCACCAGGCTTTGCGCCATGACATCGCCAACGCCGTTGATCGAGGTCAGCTCCGCCCAGGCGGGGCTGCCGGGCGTGGCGGCGGCAAGGGCGGTCTCGAACGCCTCCCAGGTGTGGAAGTGGCGCGCCAGAAGGCCCGCCGCGACCTCGCCCACATGCCGGATGCCAAGGCCGAAGATCAGCCGGTCAAGCGGGATCGTCCGCCGTGCCTCGATTGCAGCAAAGAGCTTTGCAGCCGACACCTCGCCGAACCCGTCGCGGTTCTTCAGCTTTTGCAAGGGGTTGGCGGCATCTCTTGCGGCAAGTGTGAAGATATCGGCGGGGGTCTTCACCGGCAGGATTGGGTCGTTGAAGAACATCTCCACTTGTTTTGCGCCGAGGCCTTCGATGTCGAAGGCGCCGCGCGAGACGAGGTGCTTCAGCCGCTCCATCCCTTGCGCCGGGCAGATCAGCCCCCCGGTGCAGCGGCGGACGGAATCGCCCTCCTCGCGATGCGCCTCCGATCCGCACTCCGGGCAATTGCGCGGGAAGACATACGGTTGCGCGCCGTCCTTGCGGCGTGAAAGATCGACATCGGCCACCTTCGGGATCACGTCGCCCGCGCGATAGACCTGGACCCAATCGCCTACGCGAATGTCCTTGCCGTCACGGATCGGTGCGCCCTTGCTGTCGTGGCCGGCGATGTAATCCTCGTTGTGAAGCGTAGCGTTGCTGACGACGACGCCCCCGACCGTGACCGGCTTCAGCCGCGCCACGGGGGAAAGTGCGCCGGTGCGTCCGACCTGGATGTCGATCCCCAGAAGCTCGGTCCAGGCAAGCTCGGCCGGGAACTTGTGTGCCAGCGCCCAGCGGGGGGTGGACGAGCGGAACCCCAGCCGCGCCTGCAGGGCAAGGTCATCGACCTTGTAGACCACCCCGTCGATGTCATAGCCGAGGGTTGCCCGCTGCGCCTCGATCAGGCGGTAATGGGACAGCATCGCTTCGGGTCCATCGCAAAGGACGGTCAGAGGATTTGTCTGGAATCCCAGAGCCTTGAGCCGTTCTATTGACGCAAACTGGGTGGTGGCGAGCGGCGCTGACACCTCGCCCCAGGCATAGGCAAAGAACCGCAGCGGACGCGCGGCGGTGATCGTCGGGTCAAGCTGGCGAAGGCTGCCCGCCGCGGCGTTGCGCGGGTTGGCAAAGGTCTTCTCGCCCGCCGCCGCCTGCCGCAGGTTCAGGGCCGCGAAGTCGGCATGGGACATGTAGACCTCGCCCCGCACCTCCAGCACTTCGGGCAGGTCGGCCGGTGCACCGGTCAGCCGCTGCGGGATGTCGGGGATGGTGCGGGCGTTTTCGGTGACATTCTCGCCCACCTCGCCATCGCCGCGCGTGGCCGCCTGCACGAGCACGCCGTTCTCGTAGCGCAGGGAGAGCGACAGCCCGTCGATCTTCGGCTCGGCGGTATAGTCGAGCGCGCCCTCATGCCCCAGGAACTTGCGGACGCGGTCGTCGAACTCGGCCACCTCATCCGCCTCGAAAGCGTTCTCAAGGCTCAGCATCCGCACCCGGTGCGCCACCTTGCCGAACCCCTCAGCCACCGTGGCACCCACCTGATCCGACGGGGAATCCGCCTGCTTCAGCGCCGGGAACCGCGCCTCGATCGCGGCGTTCCGCCGTTTCAGCGCGTCATAGTCGGCATCCGAAATCTCGGGCGCGTCCAGCGTGTGGTAGGCCGTGTTCGCCGCTGAAATCGCCGCGGCAAGGCGCGCGAGTTCGCCCCTTGCCTCGGCTTCCGTCAATACCTCGACCGGCTTATCCGCCATCTTCGCCCCCGGCTTTCCCCGGGAAGGTTAGGCGCGGGGCCGGGCAAGGTAAAGATCAGGCGCTTGCCGCCATCTTCGTTGCCTGCGTCGTCGCGGGATCGCGCAGGACATAGCCGCGGCCCCAGACGGTTTCGATGTAGTTTGCCCCGCCCGTCGCCTCGGCCAGCTTCTTCCGCAGCTTGCAGATGAAGACGTCGATGATCTTCAGCTCCGGCTCGTCCATCCCGCCGTAAAGGTGGTTGAGGAACATCTCCTTGGTCAGGGTCGTGCCCTTGCGCAGGGAAAGAAGCTCCAGCATCTGGTATTCCTTGCCCGTCAGATGCACCGCCTTGCCTTCGACATCCACGGTCTTGGCATCCAGGTTCACCGCGACGCGCCCGGTGCGGATCACCGACTGGCTGTGGCCTTTCGACCGGCGGATGATCGCATGGATCCGCGCCACCAGTTCCTCGCGGTGGAAGGGCTTGGTCAGGTAGTCATCCGCCCCGAAGCCGAAGCCCTTCAGCTTGTTCTCCGTGTCGTCTGAGCCGGAAAGGATCAGGATCGGTGTCTCGACCCGGGACTGGCGGATCTGGCGCAGCACCTCATGCCCGCTCATGTCGGGCAGGTTCAGGTCCAGAAGGATCAGGTCGTAGTCGTAAAGCTTCGCCAGATCGACGCCATCTTCACCCATGTCGGTGCAATAGACGTTCAGGTTGGCATGGGTCAGCATCAGCTCGATGCTGCGCGAGGTCGTCGGGTCGTCTTCCACAAGCAGAATGCGCATTTGCCGGATTCTCCGCTCCATTGGCCTTCATCGTTAACGACCTTGCGGAGCAATGGTTAACCGAGGGTTACTTTCCTGAAGCGAGAGTGGCAAACAATTTAAAGTTGTCTCAATTTCTGGATCGCCGTGACTTTCAGGCCCTGGTCGCCGTGCCGCTCTACCGCATCACGCCAGATCGCAAATTCCTCTTCCGAGAGCCCGTACCGTTCCAACGCCTCGGCCATGGGCAGAAGCCCATAGACCACCGCCTTGACCACCACCGCCTTGCGGCTTGCCACCCAGCGCCGCGTGTCGGCGGGGGGGAGGTCCGCCCGAGACAACACGCTGCCATCGGGCAGCTTGACCTGCCTTGGGCCATCAACACGTTTCAGAAACATCGCCTTACCCTCTGCTTTTCGGGCCATCTTTGCCGGATCAGGCTTAATCAATGCTGAAACGGGGGATTGAGACTGCACAGCATTTTCATATATTGCTGGTCATTCCCGGAACCGGACCTGCCCCATGCCGCGCGACGTCGCCCCGAACCTTCATGGCCTGAACTCCCTTGGCCTTGCCAAACCCCCGTCCGAGACGCGGGTCGTCGTCGCCATGTCGGGGGGCGTCGATTCCAGCGTCGTCGCCGCGATGCTGGCCGAGGAAGGCTATGACGTCGTGGGCGTCACCCTGCAGCTTTACGATCACGGCGCGGCGCTCGCCAAGAAGGGTGCCTGCTGCGCGGGCCGCGACATTCATGACGCCCGCCGCGTAGCCGAGGCGATGGGCTTTCCCCATTACGTCCTCGACTATGAAAACACCTTCCGCGAGGCGGTGATCGAGGAATTCGCCGACGCCTACCTTGCCGGCGCGACCCCCGTTCCCTGCATCCGCTGCAACGAACGGGTGAAGTTCAAGGACCTTCTCGCCACAGCGAAGGACCTTGACGCCGACTGCATGGCGACGGGCCATTACATTCAGCGCAAGCTGGGGGACCACGGCCCCGAACTGCACCAGGCCGCCGATCCGGCGCGCGACCAGTCCTATTTCCTGTTCTCGACGACGCCCGAACAGCTCGACTACCTGCGCTTTCCGCTTGGCCACCTGGCCTCGAAGGCCGAAACCCGCGCGCTTGCGGCGAAATACGGGCTGCCGGTGGCCGACAAGCCCGACAGCCAGGACATCTGCTTTGTCCCGAACGGCAACTATGCGGCGGTGATCGAAAAGCTGCGCCCCGGTGCCGCCGACCCCGGCCAGATCGTCGACCTTGACGGCAACGTCCTCGGCGACCACCGCGGGGTGATCCATTACACCATCGGCCAGCGCAAGGGCCTTGGCATCGGTGGCCTCGGCGAACCGCTTTACGTCGTGAAGCTGGACCCCGGGACTCGGCGCGTCATCGTCGGGCCCAAGGCCGCGCTTGCGACCCGCATCATCCCGGTGCGCGAGATCAACTGGCTGGGCGACGCGCCCTTCGACAGCCGTCCCGAATGGCATCTGAAGGTCAAGGTCCGCTCCACCCGCCCCCCGCGCGAGGCGATCATCCGCCCGACCGGCCCGACCACGGCCGAGGTCGAGCTTCTGTCACCCGAAGACGGGGTCAGCGCGGGGCAAGCCTGCGTCTTCTACGCCCCCGAAGGCAGCCGCGTCTTTGGCGGCGGTTGGGTCTGGAAAGGAAACGCCTCGTGAAACACCTGATTCTGGCGGCCGCGCTGGTCCTGCCCCTGCCGCTCGTCGCTGAAACCCGCGAGGAACGCGTGGCGGTGGCAGCGGAATATGTGGAGCTTGCGTTGCAAAGCTTCGACATGGACGCGCTGGTCAAGTCGCTGTCCCAGCCGATCCTGCAACAGGTGGCCGCCGCAGACCAAAGTCTGACGGACGACCAGCTGGCCCGGATCGAAAAGCTTTACGCCGACACGTTCACCGTGCCGATGACCGACCTCATGCGCGAACAGTCCGGCCTCATGGCCGACATGATGACGCTGGCCGAAATCACCGCCCTGCGCGACTTCTACGCCACGCCGGAAGGCCGCTCGGCCATGACCAAGCTGCCGCAACTGACGGCCGCGCAGCAGCCGGCGCTGGCGGCGCTGATCGAGGAAAAGATGGGGCCGCTGATGCCGCAGGTCATTGCGATCATCAATGGCGAGGCCCCTCCCCCAGCGCCTGCAGAACCGACCGCGCAGCCCTGAGGCCCGGCGGCTCGCCACCCCGGCCCAGCCGCTCCATCGTCACGTCCATCGCCGCACGCTGCGCCCCGCTGTCGTGCAAAAGCGCGTCCAGCGCCGGGACGATCGCCTCGGCCCGGCAGTCCGGCCCGATGAATTCGGGCACCACCCGCGTATCCGAGACCAGGTTCACCAGTGTCACCGTATCGACCAGCGCCGCCCGCCGCATCAGCCATAGGGTCAGGGGGTGCATGTCATAAGCGATGATCATCGGGCAGCCATTTGCCGCCAGTTCCAGAGACACCGTTCCCGAGGCCGCCAGCGCCACATCCGCCGCGGCAAAGGCCGCGCGCTTCTGGCCGGGGTCAAGAATGATCTCGGGCCGGACGGACCAGCCTGCCGTCAGCTCCTGCACCAGATCAGCCACACCCGGCACGGTCGGCAGCAGCACTCGAAGCTTCGGATGGCGGGCCTGCAACTGACCCACGACGTCGCCAAAGACCGGCGCCAGCCGCGTCACCTCGCCCCGGCGCGAGCCCGGCAGAGCCAGAAGGATCGGCCAGCCGACCTTCGCCTTCATGGCTGCGACCTCGGCGGCCGTCGCAAGCGGCTCGGCCACCACCGGATGCCCGACGAAGTCGCAGGTCATGCCGGCCGCCGTCATGTAGGGCGGCTCGAAGGGCAGAAGGGCCAGCACATGGTCGACCACCCGCGCCATCTTCGCCGCCCGCCCCGGCCGCCAGGCCCAGACCGAGGGTGCGACATAATGGATCGTCCGGAACGCAGGCCGCGCCCCGGTGACGATCGCTGCCACCCGCAGGCAGAAATCGGGCGAGTCGATCGTGACCAGCGCATCGGCACCCGAGGCGAGCGCGGCCTCTGCCGCTTGCCGGATCCGGCGTTTCAACGGGAAATACTTCGGCAGGACCTCGGCGATCCCCATGACCGACAGTTCGTCCATCGGGAAAAGGCTTCGCAAGCCTTGGGCTTCCATCAGCGGCCCGCCGATGCCTTCGAACCGGACGCCCGGCACCAGCGCCTTCAGCCCCGCCATCAGCGCGGCCCCCAGCCGGTCGCCCGAGGGTTCCCCCGCAATGAGGAACAGCTTCACCGGATCGCTCATCGGCGGGCTTCGCCCCCTCTTCGCTGCGGCAGGGCCAGCGAAGTACGTCCCGTGAGCCAAGCGATGAGCCCGCCCCGGTTCATTCCCGTGCCCAGAGGAAAAGCTGAAGCTCCCCGGCCAGCCGCTGCATCACGGGCAGGTCGAGGCAGATCACCGACCCCGCCTGAAACGCCAGCCCGCCGAGGCCCGCTGCAGCCACCCCGCGCAGGGTTTCCGGACCAACGGTCGGCAGGTCGATCCGCCGGTCCTGCCCGGGCTTCGCCCCCTTGAAGAAAAGCCCTCGTCCCCGTGCAGGATCAGGCCGCAGGCCCGGCTTCAGCCCGGCAACGCCCTCCAGCATCGCATCCGTCCCCGGCAGCACCTCGACCGCAAGGCAAAGGCCCTGCACCACGACCGCGCCCTGACCTACGTCCACCGCCCCCAGCGCCGCCACGATCGCGGCCGCCCGCGCGGCATCGGCCGCATCGCGGTCGGTCACCGTTCCCGCCAGAACCCCTGGTCCCGGCAGCAGGGCCGGCGCCACGGTTTCGACCCCGGCCACGGCAAAGCCGAACTCCTCGAAGACCGCGATGACCTCGCGCAGGGTCGCGTCATCCCCTGCCGCCATCGCCTGCAGCAGGCGGGGCAGAAGGGCCGCCGTGTCAGGGTCAAGAAGCGCGGGGTCCAGCCTTGGCCGCGTCACCGCCCCGGCGAAGACCACCTCCTCGACCCCCTCCCGCTCCAGCGCGCGCAGGAAGGGCACCAGGCGCTCGACCCGGAAACTGAGATCGACCGCCAGACCGTCGGGCGCAAAGCCCTCCATCGCCGTGACGAGCGGACGCTCTGCCATAGTCGCGGCCAGCGCTGCCGGCAGCGCGCCCCGCCCCGCGATCAGCGCGGTCTTCACCGGCCGCCCTTCGGGGTCAGGAAGCTGCGGTCCGACTTCGACAGGATGAACTCGGCGATTTCCCGCACCAGGGGGCTGTCGCCCTCATCCCCCAGCCGCCGCGCGCGGTCGAGGAAACTGCCGTCCTCCTGCGCCAGCGTCTGGAACGCGGCCCGCAGCGCCGTGATCTCGGCCCGGTCGACGCCACGGCGCTTCAGGCCGACGAGGTTCAGCCCGTCAAGCTCGCCGCGCGGGCCTTGGACAAGGCCATAGGGGATCACGTCGTTCGTCACCATCGTCAGCGCCCCGATGATCGCGCCCCGGCCGATCCGCACCCATTGATGGATGCCGGAAAGCCCGCCCACGATCACGTCGTCGCCCAACACGCAATGGCCCGCGACCGCGACGTGGTTCACCAGGATCACCCGGTCGCCGATCTGCGCGTCATGGCCGACATGGGCGCCGGTCATGATCAGCACGTCATCGCCGACCCGCGTGACCCCGCCGCCGCCTTCGGTGCCGGTGTTCAGCGTCGCGGCCTCGCGGATCCGGGCGCGCTTGCCGACGATCAGCCGCGTGCGCTCGCCGGCGTATTTCAGGTCCTGCGGCACCTCGCCCACCGTGGCGAAAGGGAAGACCACGCTGTCGTCGCCTACATCGGTCCAGCCGGTGACCACCGCATGCGACTTCACCGTCACCCGGTCACCCAGCGTGACCTCGGGACCGATCAGGGCGAAGGGCCCGATTTCGCAGCCCGCCCCGATCACGGCCCCGGGCTCGACCACGGCCGAGGGATGAATGCGCGCTGAGGGATCGATGCTCATTCTCTGGGGCTCATGCCTTCGGCACGTCGAACATCGCCATGAAGGTCGCCTCGCAGGCAACTTCGCCCTCGACCTTGGCCTGGCCTTCGAACTTCCAGACCCGCCCGCCACCGCGCAAGGCACGGACATGCAACTCCAGCACGTCGCCCGGCACCACCTTGCGGCGGAACTTGACGCCATCGACCCCCATGAAGAAGACCTTCGCATTCTTGTCCACGAGGTCCATGGAAAGACCCACCAGAATGCCCGAGGTCTGCGCCATCGCCTCGATGATCATCACGCCGGGAAAGATCGGCATACCCGGGAAGTGCCCCTGGAACTGCGGCTCGTTCAGGGTGATGCATTTGATGCCCACGCAGGACTCGTGCAGCACGATGTCGCGGACCTTGTCGATCAGCAGGAACGGATAGCGATGCGGGATGATCCGCTGGATCAGCTCGAGATCGGCGGTGGTCACGGCGCTTGCGTCCATCTGGTCCTTCCTTCACGTCCCGTCGGCCCTTGGCCCTTTCGGCCTAGCTAGCAAGTCGGGGCATCACAGACAAGTTCCTGCCCGCGCCGGGACTACGGCTCACCTTCCCCGGCCGCCATCGCCGCGTTCAGTCTGGCAATGGCCTCATCGGTGATGTCCACAGCCGAGAGCGCCCGGATCACCGTCCCCTGGTCCAGGATTGCCGCCGCCCTGTGCTCGTTCAGAAGCTCGTCCAGAACCGGCACAACCACCCGCAGGAATTGCTGCCGTTCGCGATCCCGCTGCTCGACCAACGCCCGCGATTTCGCGTCTTGCGCGCTTCGAATGCGTTCCACCTTTTCGTCGAAGGCCGTCGCCAGGGCCGAGAATTCTTCGGCCGGAAGCGTCTTTCTCTGTTCGGTCAGCGCGCGTTCCTCGGCCACAAGCTCGGCCTCTATCCGCTTGTTTTCCTGCTCAAGCGCGGCACTTGCGGCACGCTCGCGCTCGACGACGGCCTGGCCGAAATCCGATTCGAGGAAGAACCGGTTCTGGTCAAGGGTCAGGATCGGGGCGGTCGCCGGGGGGGCTCCCTCCTGTGCCATAACGGGCGCAGACAAGACCAGCGTCACAGCCAGTGCCTGCAGGATCAGCCCTCGGCGCCGGGGCCTCTGCAGCGCCCCGGCCATCAGAACTGAGTCGAGATCGTGAAGTCGAAGTTCTGTTCCTCGTCGTAGTCTTCCTTCTTCAGCGCCTGGCTGAAGTTGAAGCGCAACGGACCGATCGGAGTATCCCAGAACACCGAAAAGCCGATCGCCGCCCGGGGAATGAAGCTGTCGTCCACCGGCAGAACCCCCGCCGTGTCCTCCAGGCTCCAGACCGAGCCGATGTCAAGGAACGTCCCGCCGGTGATCCCGTATTCCTCGGGCAGGCCCAGTGGGAAGTCGGCCTCGAACCGCGCCGCAACGAACATGTTGCCGCCCAGAGCGTCCTGGTTGACCGACCCGAGGTCGCGCGGGCCGATCCCGTTCGGCTCGAACCCTCGAATCTTGTTGCGGCCGAAATAGCG
The DNA here is from genome assembly GCF_057219895.1 of Tabrizicola sp. T46. Taxonomy (NCBI): domain Bacteria; kingdom Pseudomonadati; phylum Pseudomonadota; class Alphaproteobacteria; order Rhodobacterales; family Paracoccaceae; genus Tabrizicola; species Tabrizicola sp. T46. Next base: position 167,019 of record NZ_JBXVVV010000003.1, on the reverse strand, counting down.
CTCGGTCACCCGGGTCGTGCTGTCGCCGAACGAGTTGATCGACCCTCCCTCGAAGATCGCACGGACAGTGACCTCCTCGTTGACCACCTTGGTCTCCGCCAAGGCAAAGAGCGTCGTCTCCAGATAGTTCGTGTCCGCGCCGAAGCCGGCATAGTCCTGGCTGAAGCGCAGGAGCACCCCGCCTTTCGGGTTCAGGCCGGTGATCCGGTTGTCAAACTCATAGCTGTAGCCGATCGACAGCGTCCGCAGCGCCTCGACGTCGTCTTCGCGCTGGAGAATAGGCGAGCTGTCAGCGCTCACATCCCAGAGCCGGTCGTCGGAGTAACGCAGGTTCAGCCCCAGCGTCGACTGCTCTCCGACAGGAAAGCCGATGCCCGAGGTGATCCCGATGTTGCGCGTGTTGTAGAACGAGTTGTCGTATTCCGAGGTCCGGTAATAGACCCCTGCGCTGAAGCTGAGATCGCGGCCGAGAAGCGCGGGTTCGGTGAAACTGAAGCTCGAGTTCTGGTTGTTCGACGCCGTTGACAGGTTGAAGGACAGGGCCTGCCCCCGCCCAAGGAAGTTCGATTCCGAGAATCCAAGGTTGATGCCCGTCCCGTCGTTCACCGAATAGCTGAGACCAAGGGACAGCGATCCCGTCGGCTGTTCCTCGACATCGACGTTGACCACCACCTGATCCGGGGCCGAACCCGGCTCGGCCTCGACCTGCGCGTCCGAGAAGAAGCCCAGCGCCCGGATGCGTTCCGCCGACTGGCGGATTTCGCGCGGATTGAACGGGTCACCTTCCACCGTGCGGAACTGGCGGCGGATCACCTGGTCCAGCGTCGTCGCGTTGCCCTCGATGTCGATCCGTTCGACGAAGATCCGCTCACCACGGACGATGGCGAATTCAACGTTCACCGCCTGGTTGGCCGGATCGCGCGTAAACCGCGGCTCGACCCGGATGAAGTTCAGCCCTTTCCGCAGGGCCAGCGTTTCCATCCGGGTGATGTTGTTGTCGATCAGAAGCGGCGACCACGTCTGCCCGGTGCGGATGCGCTGGACCGCAGCGAATTCGGCGGCATCCAGACCCTCGACCTCCGAAACCGTGGTGACCTGACCGATCGTATGCTGCAGACCCTCGCGGATCGAGAACGTCACGAAGGTCGCATCGCGTTCGCGGCTGACCTCGGCGCTGGCGTCCAGCACCTGAAAGTCGATGAACCCGCGCGACAGGTAGAACTCGGTCAGCACGCGTTTGTCGACCTCAAGCCGCTCGGCAATGAAGGTGTCGCTCTGGATCACCGTGCGCAGGAACCCGGCCTGCTTGGTTTCCAGGACCTGCCGCAGGCGCCGGTCCGAAAAGGCGCGGTTGCCGACGAAATTCAGCCGCTCGACCTCGACCACCCTGCCTTCGGTCACCTCGAACACAAGGTCAACCCGGTTGTCCGACCGGCGGATGATCTTCGGGTTGACCGTGGCTGCAAGACGGCCCGAGACGCGGTAGGCCTCGGCGATTGCGGCGGCGTCAGCCTCGGCCTGGCTCGGCGAAAAGACGCGCGCGGTCTGCGACTTCACCAGTTCCGCCAGCTGCTCGTCCTTGATCCGCTTGTTGCCCTCGAAGCTGATGACATTGACGATCGGGTATTCCACGACCCGGATCACAAGCGTGCTGCCCTGCGGATCAAGATCGACGGATTCGAACAGCCCCGAATTCGCGATCCGCTGGAAGGCATCGTTCAGCCCGGCGGCCGTAACCTCCTGCCCCCGGCTGATTCCGGCATAGCTCAGGATCGTTGCCGGATCGACGCGCGTGTTGCCTTCGATGACGACGTTCGAAAAGGAATAGGACTGCGCATAGGCCGGGGTCAGGAACGGTGCCGAAGCCGTTGCGGCAGCGACAAAAACCACCGTTGCCAGAAGCCGCGCCGTTCCCCGCGCATGAAATGACCGTTCCAGAGGCTTGCGGAAGGTCCCTTGCATCATGCGTCCTCGACCAATTCTACGTTCCGGTTTGACTATCGGGAAAGCCAAGCTTTGTCAAAAGCCTGCGGTGCCTGTGGATAACTTTCCCATATCTTGTATGCGACCTTCAAGACGCCCCTCGGGCGGCCTGCGGTGAATTGCCGATGCCCCGGGTCAGACGCAGATCAGGTCGCGGCTCAGACCGAAGATCATCAGCCCGATCACCAGCGTCAGCCCGATCGACATCAAGAGGCGCAAGGCGCGCTCCGACGGTTGGCGGCGCGTGACCGCCTCATAGGCGTGAAAGACAAGGTGTCCGCCGTCCAGGACGGGGATCGGAAAGAGGTTCAGGATTCCCACGCCCAGCGACAGGACGGCCATCATCCCGATGAAGCTTTCCACCCCGTTGCGCGCCGCATCGCCCATCGTCTCGGCCATCCCGATCGCCCCCGACAGGTTGCAGCTCGAGATCGTGCCGATGATCATGTGCCAGAGGCCCGCGAAGGTGGTCGTCGTCATCTGCCACATCTGACCCAGCGCCAGCGTCACCGTCTCCCAGGGGCCGGTCGACCGCATGGCCGGCTCGAAGGCCAGCCCCGCCACGACCCCGATCTGATACCGCTCGACGAAGGCCCCCGTCTCGTCCTCGACCGTGCGCACGCGCGGGCTGAGCGTCAGATCGAAGGTCTCGCCCGACCGCCAGACCGTGAGCGGCACCGGATCGCCCTTCGACTCCGCGACGATGCCCGGAAGCTCGGCAAAGGTCGTCACATCCTTTCCGCCCGCACGCAGGATCACATCGCCGGCCTGCAGCCCTGCATCCATCGCGGCCGAGCGGATCATCACCTGGCCCACCACCGGCGCAAAGGGATGGGGACCGGTTACGGTCAGCTCGTCCCCGCCGCGCAGCACCCGGTAGTCGACGCTGGCGCTTGCCGGCAGGTCGTTCAGCACCGTCCCGAAGGTCTCACGGTCCGGCGTCGGCATCCCGTTCAGCGCCAGGATCACGTCGCCTTCCTCAAGCCAGGCGCCATCGACCGGCATCTCGCGCAGCGCCCCCACCGTCGGCTCCTCGCGTGGGACACCCAGCACCAGCAGGATCCCCGCCAGCAGCACGAAGGTCAGGATGAAGTTCGCCACCGGCCCCGCCGCCACCGTCGCCGCCCGCGCCCAAAGGGGGGCCCCGGCCATCGTGTGCCGCCTCTCGTTGGCTGACAGGCCCGAGATATCGGCATGCCGGACCGAGGTCGCATCGGCATCGCCCAGGAACTTCACGTAGCCGCCGAAAGGCACGGCCGCGATCTGCCACTGCGTCCCGCGCCGGTCGCGGCGCTTCCACAGGACCGGACCGAACCCGACCGAAAAGACCTCGGCATGGATGCCCGACCAGCGGCCGACGATGTAATGCCCGTATTCGTGCACGAAGACGATGATCGACAGCGCCACGATGAAGAAGAAGACCGTCCAGGCGGTGCCGCCGATGGCTGCGAAGAACTCCACTTAGCGGCTCCCTGCCCTGTGCCGGGCCAGTTCGCCCGCCTTCACCCTCGCCAGATGGTCCATGGCCAGCACATCCTCAAGGGTCATTCGCAGATGTGATCCGCCAAGGTCGTCGTCAAGCGTCTCCAGCGTCGCCTCGACCACCCCGGCCATGTCCATGAACCCGATCCCTCCGCCCAGGAAATGGTCCAGCGCCACCTCCTTCGCCGCATTGAACGCCGCCCCCGCCAGCCCCCGCCGCGCCATGACCTCGCGTGCCAGCCGCAGGGCCGGATACCGCGCCATGTCCGGTGCCCGGAATGTCAGCGTCGCCACCTGCGCCAGGTCCAGCCGCGCCACCGGCAGCACATCCCGCGCGGGCCAGTTCAGCGCATAGCCGATGGAATGGCGCATGTCGGGTGCCCCCATATGCGCCATGATCGCCCCATCCCGGAACCCGACCATCGAATGGATCAGGCTTTCGGGGTGGATGATCACCTCGACCTGCTCAGGTGCCACGCCGAAGAACTCGCGCGTCTCGATCACCTCGAGCGCCTTGTTGAACATCGAGGCGCTGTCGATCGTGATCCTCTGCCCCATCGCCCAGTTCGGATGCGCCATCGCCTCCTTGACCGTGGCCTTGCACAGGGCCTCCAGCGGCCAGTCGCGCAAGGCGCCCCCACTGGCAGTTAGGATGATCCGCTCGACCGCCCCGATATCCTCGCCCGCCAAGGCCTGAAAGATCGCCGAATGCTCGCTGTCGACTGGCAGGATACGCGCCCCATGCCCAGCCGCTTCGGCCAGAAGCAGAGGCCCCGCCGTGACAAGGCTTTCCTTGTTGGCCAGCGCCAGCGTCGTCCCGTGCCGCAGCGCCCGGAAGCCGGGAACCAGCCCCGCCGCGCCCACGATGGCGCTCATCACCCAGTCAGCCGGGCGGTCCGCCGCTTCCGCAATCGCCTCCGGCCCCGCCGCCGCCGCGACACCTGACCCCGCCAGCCGCTCCCGCAGTTCGGCCAGCCCCGAGGCTTCGGCACAAACCGCCACCTCGGCCCGCAGCTCCCGCGCGATTTCGGCCAGCCGGGCGATGTTCCGCCCGCCCGTCAGCGCCACGACCTTGAACGCCCCGGCCCCCCCCGCCCGACGCAGAAGATCCACCGTCTGCTCGCCGATCGACCCGGTGACCCCGAAGATCGAGACCCGCCGCATCAGCCCGCCCCCCCGTTGAGAAGCGGAAGCGTGAAGACAAGGTCCAGAAGCATCAGCGCAACCAGCGCCCCGATCAGGGCATCGAACCGGTCGAGCACCCCGCCGTGCCCGGGGATCAGCGTCGAGGCATCCTTGACCCCGCAGCGCCGCTTGACCCAGCTTTCGGCAATATCGCCCATCTGCCCGGCAAAGCCGACAATGACCGACAGAACCACCAGCCCCGGCCCGGCATAGCCCGCCATCCAGAACCCTGCACCAACCAGCGCCGCCCCGGCCCAGCCCGCGACCGTACCGCTCCAGGTCTTCTTCGGGCTGATCGCCGGCCAGAACTTCGGCCCGCCGAAGATGCGACCGACGAAATAGCCCAGCACGTCCGAGGCGACCACGATCAGCACCAGCCACAGGATCACGGGAGTCCCTGCCGTCATCCTGATGTCGATCAGACCGTAACCTGCGATCATGATCGCGACCGAGTAAAGGCTGGACAGGCGCCGGTCCCGCCGGTCGGTCAGGGCAATGGCGAGGGCGGGTGCCAGCAGGAAGGCCACCGAGAACCGGTCGGGAAAGAACCAGGTCACCGCAAGGCAAAGCGCGGCAAGTGCCGCAAGGCCAAGCGGCGTGTTCTCATGCCCGGGTGCCGTCATTCGGGCAAGCTCCCAGATCATCGCCGCCGTCAGAAGAACGACCAGTACCGCGAAGGAAGGGCCGCCAAGCCAGATCTCGGCGCCACCGACCGCCACCAGAACCACGGCCGAGATCACCCGCTTGCGCAAGTCCGACCAGCGCCCGACCGGCCGGCCAGGCGGGATCGACGTGGCCGTGAGGTCAGCCTCGGCCCTTTCGCCCGCTTCCACCTCAGGCGCGGGCACCGGGCCCGGCTCTTCGGCGCCGGTCACGCCAGAGCCCCGCCGAACCGCCGATCGCGGTTCGAGAACCGGGTCACGATGGCGGCAAGCTCTTCCGGCGTGAAATCGGGCCAGAGCGTGCCGGTGAATTCGTACTCGGCATAGGCCGACTGCCACGGCAGGAAATTCGACGTCCGTGTCTCACCGCTGGTGCGGATGACGAGATCGGGGTCAGGAAAGCCGCCGGTGTCCAGCCGCTCGGCAAAGGCGGCCTCGGTCAGGTGCTTGGGGTCCAGAACCCCCAGCGCCGCCGCCTCGGCAATCCGCCGCGCCGCACGCAGAATTTCGTCCCGCCCCCCATAGTTGACGGCGATTGTCAGGTTCAGCCGGTCATATCCGGCCGTCCGCGCTTCGATCCCGGCCATCAGGCGCTGGAGCTTCGGGTCCAGCCGGCTGCGTTCCCCGATGAACCGCAAGCGCACCCCCGCCTGCGACAGCCTCTCGGCCTCGCGCTCGATGTAGCGGGCGAAGATCGCCATCAGGCCCAGCACTTCCTCGGTCGACCGTTTCCAGTTCTCGGTCGAGAAGGCATAAAGTGTCAGCCATCGGATCCCGAGGTCCGGACAGGCCTGCACGATCTCGCGCACCCGCTCGGCCCCCCGGCGATGCCCGACCAGACGCGGCCAGCCCCGGTTCGTGGCCCAGCGGCCATTGCCGTCCATGATGATGGCAAGATGGTTGACCGGCCTGATCCCGTGTCCGTTTGGCAAGTCCTTCGACACCGGACGCTTCCCCTGTCAGACCTGCATGATCTCGGCCTGCTTGGCCTCAAGTGCCTTGTCCACGGCCGCGATCGCCTTGTCGGTCATGTCCTGCACTTCCTCGGACCACATCTTCTGGTCGTCCTCGCTCATCCCCGCGGACTTGGCCTTCTTGATCTGGTCCATCCCGTCGCGCCGCACGTTGCGGATCGCGATCTTGGCATTCTCGGCATAGCCTGCCGCCACCTTGGAAAGCTGCTTCCTGCGTTCCTCGTTCAGTTCCGGGATCGGCAGGCGGATCAGCGGACCGTCGGTGACCGGGTTGATCCCGATGCCGCTCTCGCGGATCGCCTTCTCCACTTTCGAGATCATCCCCTTGTCCCAGACGTTGATCACGACCATCCGCGGCTCGGGCACGTTGACCGTCCCCAGCTGGTTGATCGGGGTCATCTGGCCATAGGCATCGACCATGATCGGATCGACGATCGAGGCGCTGGCCCGTCCGGTCCGAAGGCTGGCGAATTCGTGCTTCAGGGCCGCCATCGCGCCATCCATCCGGCGCTGCAGGTCGTCGGTGTCGATCTCGATCTCTTCATGAGCCATCGGTCATGTCCTTCACTTCGTCAGGGGGCCCTTCGACAGAGGACTCCTGCCTCTGCCCGGCGCCGCAAGGTTTCCGGCTCTATAGCAGAGCCTCGGGCGGGCGGTATAGGCCAAAGCACCCACTGCGCCGCGACCCGATTCGTCTTGCATGGTTAACCGTTCATGGCTCTTGCGCGCGTAGAGACAAATGGAAGACGCATGGAAGACGGATTCAAGACAGCCCATTCCGCCCTGCGCTCCCCGATTAACCCGGCGTTCGTAAGGGCTTAGCCCTGAACCCGGGTATAGGTCCCTTGCCCGGCAAGGATCCCCCGGAACCCGCCGGGTTCGTCCAGGCTGAAGACGATGATCGGCAGGTCGTTGTCCCGCGCCAGCGCGATCGCCGTCGCATCCATCACGCCAAGGTGCTTCTCCAGCACCTCGTCGTAGGTCACATGCTCGTACCGCTTTGCGTCCGCGTGTTTTTTCGGGTCCTTGTCATAGACCCCATCGACCTTTGTCCCTTTGAAAATCGCCTGGCAGGCCATCTCGCTGGCCCGCAGGGTCGCCGCCGTGTCGGTGGTGAAATAGGGGTTCCCGGTCCCGGCCGCGAAGATGCAGACCCGCTTCTTCTCCAGGTGCCGCACCGCGCGGCGGCGGATGTAGGGCTCGCAGACCTGGTCCATCGGGATCGCACTGATCACACGGGTGAAAACCCCGATCGCCTCCAGCGCCGATTGCATGGCAAGGGCGTTCATCACCGTCGCCAGCATCCCCATGTAATCCGCCGTCGTCCGTTCCATCCCCTGGGCAGACCCTTGCAAGCCCCTGAAGATGTTGCCGCCCCCGATCACCATGCAGATCTCGACGCCGAGGTCGCGGACCGACTTCACCTCCTCGGCGATGCGGTTCACGGTCGGAGGATGCAGGCCATAGCCCTGGTCGCCCATCAGCGCCTCGCCCGAGATCTTCAGCATCACCCGGCTGTACTTGGTGGCTGTTCCGGTCATGGGCACCCCTGCATATCGTTTTCTGTTTGGACTGGGCCGCAAAATGTCGCAAAACCGATCCGGGTTCAACCAGAGTTCGGGCATGCGGATCGACAGCATCTCGCGCGAGGCACCGGTCCTCATCGCGGGGCCGACGGCCAGCGGAAAATCGGCCCTGGCGATGGAGGTTGCCGCCCGCGACGGCCGCGTGATCGTCAACGCGGACGCGCTGCAGGTCTATGCCAACTGGCGCATCCTGACGGCCCGCCCTACGCCGGAAGACGAGGCCGCGCTGCCCCACGCCCTTTACGGCCATGTCGGACCGGACGAGCCCTATTCCGTTGGCCACTGGCTGCGCGAGGTGAAACCTTTTCTTAATGCTCCCGTTGTAGTGGTCGGCGGAACCGGGCTGAATTTCACCGCACTGACCCGCGGCCTGGCCGAAATCCCCGCGATTCCGCCGGCCGTTCGGGAAGAAGCGGACCAGCGGATGCGCGTCGAAGGCCGGCAGGCGCTGCTGGACGAACTCGACACAGCCACACGGGCGCGGATCGACCCGATGAACGGCGCCCGTGTCCAGCGGGCGTGGGAGGTGCTGCGTGCCACCGGACGTGGCCTGGCCGCCTGGCAGGAAGAGACCCCCGCCCCGCTTCTTCCGCGCAAAGCGGCCGAAGCGCTGGTCCTCGTGCCCGAAACCGACTGGCTGAACGACCGGATCACCCGGCGCTTCGCGGCGATGATTAAGGCCGGGGCGTTGGATGAGGCGCGGGCGAACCTCCCCGGCTCGGACCCCGCGCGCCCCTCCTCCCGGGCCATCGGCGGGCCGGAACTCATCGCCCATCTTCAGGGCCGGATCGGCCTTGAGGAGGCGATCACCGCGGCGACCATCGCCAGCCGCCAATATGCGAAAAGGCAAAGAACCTGGTTCCGGTCCAACATGGCGTCCTGGACACGGGTAATCCTTCCATAACGACCACTTACACCGCGTTCTTCGCGCGGTTTTCGCATTATCCACCTAGTTATGCACAGGTTTTCGCCATAATGGTGGACAAGTTCCCCCGCTATACGGGATTTTCCCTTGGGTTCGCCCCGGGGGGCTGCTTTACTTCGAACCAGACCGCTATCAGGACCACGACCGCGCCATGACCGTTTCTCTCCCCGCCTCGCAAGTGCGCCTTGTCGCCATTCCGCGCCTCGCCGCCGGCGGGCGCTGGCGGGTCGAGGCTATGCGGTCCCTGCCCGAGGCCTGCCTTCTGTGGTTCACCAAGGGCCAGGGGCGGATCACGATCTCGGGCGTCACGCGCGGCTACACCGCCCACAACGCGATCTTCATTCCCCCCGGCGTCATGCACGGGTTCGAGGCGGGACCGCAAGTCTTTGGCACGGCTGTCTTTTTCGGCCGCAATTCGCCCGTCGCCCTGCCGAAAACTCCGCTTCACCTGCGGATACGAGAGGTTCATGCCCAGCAGGAGGTGAACATCCTGCTCGATTCGATCCTGCGCGAGATGGAGAGCAGCACCCCCGCGCATGACCGCGCGGCCGAGGCTTATGTCGACCTTCTGGGCGTCTGGCTGGAACGTCAGGCCCGCAAGGCCGAACCCGAGGCGCCGCGTCCCGACGCCACCCGCCGCCTCGTCGCGCGTTACACCGCGCTTCTGGAACGCAATTTCCGCACCGGGATGGGCGTGGCCGACTTTGCCGCCGCCCTGGGCGTGACCCCGACCCACCTGACCCGCTGCTGCAATATCGCCTGCGGACGGCCCGCCATCGCACTTCTGCAGGACCGCCGGATCTTCGAGGCCCGCAAGCTTCTGGCCGAAACGAAGATGCCGGTCGGTCGAATCGCGGAACAGCTCGGCTTTAACTCCCCGGCCTATTTCACCCGGGCCTTCCAGCACCTTACCGGAAAGTCGCCGACGGCCTTCCGGCGGACGATCTAGCAAGCGGTTGCAAGCCTGCCGGAACAGGCTGCGCGGAATCGACTTCAATATGTCGTAAACGCGACAGGAACTGGCGAAAGCAGTCGTTGACGCGGGGGCAAAAAAGTTGCGCTATAGTCGACAGGGGGGCTTAGTTTCTGCGGCCATGCCGTGAAGAACCGGATCAACCGGTCAACAAGCAGTGTCGCAACTGTGTAGCCATTCCAACAACCATAAACTGCCTGACAGGGAGACCATGATGACCGACACTACACGCGCTGCCGGAATCCATCCGGCGGCCAAGATGCACGCCAGGGAATACGCAGCCGGCCAGATCGACCGCCGTGAATTCCTGACCCGCGCGACCGCCCTTGGCGTGTCCGCCGTCGCCGCCTACGGCATGATCGGGCTTGCTGCCCCTGCAAAGGCCCAGGAGGCCAAGGTGGGTGGCATCCTGCGCGTCGGGATGGAGGTGAAAGGCACCAAGGATCCGCGCCTGGCCGACTGGCCGCAGATTGCAAACGTCTACCGCGGCTGGCTGGAATACCTGATCCAGTACAACGAGGACGGCACCTTCGAAGGCCGCCTCTTGGAAAGCTGGGAGGCCAACGCCGACGCGACCGAATGGACCCTGAAAGTCCGTCCGGGTGTGACCTGGAACAACGGCGACGCCTTCACTGCCGATGACGTCGTCCGCAACTTCGGCCGCTGGACCGACGGCAACGTCGAAGGCAACGCGATGGCCAGCCGCTTCCTCGGCCTTGTCGACGAAGCAACGAAGACCCTGCGCGAAGGCTCGGTCGTCAAGGTCGACGACATGACCGTCAAGCTGATGCTCTCGGCCCCCGACATCGCGATCGTGCCGAACCTCGCCGACTACCCGGCTGCCGTGGTGCACTCCAGCTTCGTCGACGGCTCGGACCCCTCGACCAACCCGATCGGTACCGGTCCTTATGTCCCCGGCGAAGTCTCGGTTGGCCAGAAGGCAACCCTCGTCCGCGCGCCGAACCACACCTGGTGGGGTGGCACCGCTCCTCTGGACGAAATCCACTACATCGACTTCGGCACCGACCCCTCGACCATGGTGGCGCTTGCCGGCTCGGGCGAGATCGACGCCAACTACGAGACGACAGGTGACTTCATCGACCAGCTTGACGCCCTTGGCTGGGTGAAGATGGAAGTGGTCACCGCCGCGACCATCGTCGTGCGGATGAACTCGGCCAACTCCGACCTCTACAAGGACAAGGCCGTCCGTCAGGCGATCCAACTTGCGGTCGACCCGGCCGTGGTGCTGGAACTGGGGTATAACAACCTCGGCAAGACCGGCGAAAACCACCACATGTTCCCGATCCACCCGGAATACCCGACCCTTCCGGCGCAGACCGTGAACGCCGCGGGCCTTGTCCCGGCGCTGGAAGCCGCCGGCCTGAAGGACGCCGAGTTCGAGGTGATCTCGCTTGACGACGGGTTCGAAGCCTCGACCACGGCAGCTGTCGTGGCCCAGTTGAAAGACGCGGGCATGAACGTGAAGCACACGGTCATGCCGGGGTCGACCTTCTGGAACGACTGGCAGAAGTACCCGTTCTCGTCGACGACCTGGAACCACCGTCCGCTGGCGGTGCAGAACATGTCGCTTGCCTACACCTCGACGGGTTCGTGGAACGAGACGGGCATGAACAACCCCGAGTTCGACACGCTGATGAGCCAGGCGCTCTCTCTCGCCGATGCCGACGCTCGGCGCGAGGTTGCGGCCAAGCTGGGCGCAATCCTGCAGGACGAAGGCTACATCATCAACCCGTACTCGCGCTCGCTCTACCAGCATCACCGCGAAGGCGTGGTCGGCATGCTGCGCCATCCTTCGAACGACCACTTCCACTACAAGTGGTCGCTTGCCTGAGCCTGACGCCAAAGGGGCGCGCCGACCGTGGCGCGCCCCCACTGCCCTGATATCCCCAGCAAGCCCAACCCGGCGCGATCGCGCCGCAGGTTCCGTTGATCATACGGAGCGGAGGTAGCCCCATGCTCAAGTTCATAGCCCGCCGCCTTGGGCTGATGATCCTGACGGCTTTCGTGCTGACCTTCGTGGTCTTCTACCTCACGAACCTGCCGCCGAACCTTGAAAAGCTCGCCCGGTCCGAAGGATCCGTCCGGATGACGGACGAAGCGGTGGCGCAGTGGATTATCGACAACGGCCACGGGGGGTCGACCCTCAATCGCTATGGCCAGTGGCTGGGCGTGGTGCCGGGCTGGACGAATGTCGATGAAAAGGGCGTCGCCCGCGGGCGCTGCTTCGAGGCAGGGACCGACCCCGCCATCGCCCCGCGCTACTGCGGCGTGTTGCAGGGCGACTGGGGCTATTCGACCTTCTTCCGCGGGCCGGTCCTTGAAAACCTTGGCGAAAAGCTGGCCGCCACCGGCTGGTTGATGCTCTGGGTGATGATCGTGATGGTCCCCTCCTCGCTTCTGATCGGCGTCATCGCCGGGATGCGCGAAGGCAGCCGGACGGACCGTGTCCTTTCGACCTTCTCGATCGCCACCACCGCCACGCCGGAATATGTCTCGGGCGTCATCCTGGTGGCGCTCCTCGCCTCTCCCGTCACGGGCCTGTCGCCGCTTCTGGCCGAATGGGGCTGGATCGACGGCAAGGTCCTGTTCCAGGGCGCGGCTTCGCCCGACAACATCACCTTCTGGAGCTTCACCCTGCCGGTCCTGACCATCGCGCTTTACGGCATCGGCTACATCGCCCGCATGACCCGGGCCTCGATGACCGAGGTGATGACCGCCCAATACATCCGCACCGCGCGCCTCAAGGGTGTCAGCTTCAACCAGGTCGTCATGCGCCACGCGCTGCGGAACGCGCTGATCGCGCCCTTCACCGTGATCATGCTACAGTTCCCCTGGCTTCTGAACGGCGTCGTGATCGTCGAGACCTTGTTCAACTACAAGGGCTTCGGCTGGACGCTGGTGCAGGCCGCGGGCAACAACGACATCAACCTTCTGCTCGGCTGTTCGGTCGTGGCGGTGTTCGTGGTGCTGGTGACCCAGCTCATCTCGGACATCGGCTATGTGTTCCTGAACCCGCGCATCCGGCTTTCGTAGGGGACGCGCGCGATGGAAGACCTCTCCTACCTCGCCATCCTCGGCCGCATGTTCGTCCAGTTCGTGCCGGTCTGGATCGCGCTGGCCATCACCTACGCCCTGTCTATCACCTTCAAGCGCCGGCTTGGGCTTTACGGCAAGCTCTTCGACAGCCCGGTGGGCATGATCGGCTTTGGCATCGTGATGTTCTGGGTCTTCACCGCCATCCTGGCCGACCAGATCGTGACCTTCGACCCATACGCCCAGTTCTCGGGCATGAAGAACAAGCCGCTCGGCACCGCGCTCGCCAACGCCGCCGATGGTGACTACAGCCACTTCCTCCTCGGCGGTGACCATCTTGCGCGCGACGTCTTTAGCCGCATGGTGATGGGCGCGCGGTCGGTGCTGGCGATTGCACCCGCCGCCACCGCCTTCGCCTTCATGGTCGGGATCACGCTGGGCGTCCCCGCCGGCTACTTCGGCGGCAGGCTCGACACCGGGCTTTCCTTCCTAGCGAACCTCGTCCTCGCCTTCCCGGTCATCCTCCTCTTCTACCTGCTCGTCACGCCCGAGATCGTGGCCCACAAGATCCTCTTCTTCGGCGCGTTCCTCTCGCCCGAGGCGAAGCTTGCCTGCGCGGCAGCGGAAGGCGGCGGGGGCCTGGCCTGCTTCGGCATGTCGATCCCGACGATGATGGCAGCCGCCCTCTTCATCTTCCCGATCATCTTCCTCTCGGTCCTTCTCAACGCCCGCTTCTTCACCGACCCGATGAAGCGCAACCTCTACGTCGGGGCGGTCCTCGTCTTCGGCCTCTGGGCCTACTCGGGCCTCGCCTTCAACGCCGACCCGCTTGGCGTCTGGGCGATGGAGCCGAACCTCCTCAACGTCTTCGTCTCGGTCGTCTTCGTGAACGCGCCCACGGTCTTCCGCATCGTGCGCGGCATTGTGATGGATCTGAAATCGCGCGACTACGTTGCTGCCGGACAGACCCGCGGTGAGGGGGCCTGGTATATCATGCTCTGGGAAATCCTGCCCAACGCGCGAGGGCCCCTGATCGTCGATTTCTGCCTCCGCATCGGCTACACCACGATCCTCCTCGGCACGCTCGGCTTCTTCGGCCTCGGCGTCGCCCCCGACAGCCCGGACTGGGGGTCGACCATCGATGACGGCCGCAAGACGCTCAGCATGTTCCCCCACGCCGCCGTGGTGCCCGCCCTCGCCCTGATGAGCCTCGTCCTCGGCCTGAACCTCCTCGCCGACGGCCTGCGCGAAGAAAGCCTGAAGGATTGACGCCATGACCGCATCCGACTGGGACCCCTCGCAACCTATTCTGGAGATCGAGCATCTCTCGATCTCCTTCTTCACGCGCTTGCGCGAAATCCCGGCGGTCATGGACTTCTCCTGCACCGTCATGGCGGGCGAGGCGATGGGCCTCGTGGGCGAGAGCGGCTGCGGCAAGTCGACCGTCGCCCTTGCCGTGATGCGAGAGCTTGGCAAGACCGGCCGCATCGTCGGCGGGTCGATCAGGTTCAAGGGCCGCGACCTGACCCACATGAACGACGAAGAACTGCGCCATATCCGGGGCAGCGAGATCGCCATGATCTACCAGGAGCCGATGGCCTCGCTGAACCCGGCGATGAAGATCGGGGCGCAGCTTGCCGAAGTGCCGATGATCCATTCCGGCATGGCCAAGGACGAGGCCTGGAAGCTGGCCCGCCAGATCGTCGCCGACGTGCGCCTGCCCGACCCCGACCGGATCATCAACAGCTATCCGCACCAGCTTTCGGGCGGCCAGCAGCAGCGCATCGTCATCGCCATGGCGCTGATGGCCAAGCCCGCGCTCCTCATCCTCGACGAACCCACCACCGCGCTCGACGTGACGGTCGAGGCCGGGATCGTCGACCTCGTGAAAGACCTCGGGGAAAAGTACGGCACCTCGATGCTTTTCATCAGCCACAACCTTGGGCTGGTGATGGATGTCTGCGACCGGATCTGCGTGATGTATTCGGGCGAGGCGGTGGAGACCGGCAACGTGACCGAAGTCTTCGACAAGATGCGCCACCCCTATACCCAGGCGCTCTTCCGTTCTATCCCGCTGCCCGGGGCCGACAAGAACGCGCGTCCCCTGATCTCGATCCCCGGCAACTTCCCCCTGCCCCACGAACGCCCGCCCGGCTGCAACTTCGGGCCGCGCTGCGACTATTTCCAGAAGGGCCGCTGCGACGCCACGGATATCCCGATGTCCGCCGTCCCCGGCGACGACCGGCACGAAAGCCGCTGCCTCCGCTGGCAGGAGATCGACTGGGAGGCCCCGCCCGCCAAACGCGAGGTCAAGGAAAAGGCCGCCGTCGGCCGGGTCGTCCTGAAGATGGAAGACCTGAAAAAATACTACTCGGTCTCGTCCGGCGCCTTTGGCGGCGGGGCGAAGAAGGTGGTCAAGGCCAATGAGACCCTCAGCTTCGAGGCCCGCGAAGGCGAGACGCTGGCCATCGTGGGCGAATCCGGCTGCGGCAAGTCGACCTTCGCCAAGGTGCTGATGGGGCTGGAGACCGCGACCTCCGGGTCGATCATGCTCTTTGACGAAAACGTCCAGTCCACCCCGATCCAGAAGCGCAATACCGATGTCGTCTCGTCGGTGCAGATGGTGTTCCAGAACCCCTTCGACACGCTGAACCCGTCGATGAGTGTGGGCCGCCAGATCATCCGGGCGCTCGAGATTTTCCACTACGGCAAGTCCGATGCCGAACGGCAGCAGCGGATGCTGGAACTCCTCGACCTCGTGAAGCTTCCCCGCGCCTTCGCCGACCGGATGCCGCGCCAGCTTTCCGGCGGACAGAAGCAGCGCGTCGGCATCGCCCGGGCCTTCGCCGGAGGGGCCAAGGTCGTCGTCGCGGACGAACCCGTCTCGGCGCTTGACGTGTCGGTGCAGGCCGCCGTCACCGATCTCCTGATGGACATCCAGCGTGAGAACAAGACAACCCTCCTTTTCATCAGCCATGACCTCTCGATCGTCCGCTATCTCAGCGACCGGGTGATGGTCATGTATCTGGGGCATGTGGTGGAAATGGGCACGACCGACCAGGTCTTCCAACCGCCCTACCATCCCTATACCGAGGCGCTCTTGTCCGCCGTCCCGATCGCCGACACCAAGGTCGAACGAAAGCGGATCGTGCTGGAAGGCGACATCCCCTCGGCGGTCAACCCGCCCCCCGGCTGCCCGTTCCAGACCCGCTGCCGCTGGAAATCCCAGGTCAGCCCCGCCGGCCTCTGCGAACGCGAGATGCCCCCCGTTCAGGTGCTGGAGGGCGGCCACCAGATCAAGTGCCACCTCAGCCGCGAAGCGCTGGCCAGCATGGAGCCGGTGATCAAGATCGCCGCCGAGTAGGGTGGGGTTCCACCCCACCTGCCGGTTAGATCAGCCGAGGATCGCCTTCACGTAACTCTCGGTCTCGGCATAGGGAGGGATGCCGTCATGCAGCTCGACAGCGCCGGGGCCGGCGTTGTAGGCGGCCAGTGCCAGTTTCCAGCTGCCGAACTTGTCGTACATCATCCGCAGATAGCGCGCGCCGCCCTCGAGATTCGCCTCGGGGTCATTGATGTCGACCCCCAGAAGCTCAGCGGTGCCCGGCATCAGCTGCGCAAGCCCCGTCGCGCCCTTGACCGAGACTGCACCCGGATTCCAGCCGCTTTCCTGCTGCACAAGCCTGAGGAACAAGTCTTCAGGCACGCCATGCTTGCGCGCTGCGGCCTTGGCAACTTCCAGATACTCTCCGCGATAGCTTCCGCGGAAGGCCGGAACCGTCTCGTCGGTCTCCCCTTCCTTGTACTTCGGGGTCAGCCTGACCGACCCGCTGTATTGCTTGGACAAGCGCTTGTCGATCAGGTCGCTTTGGGATTCAAAGATTGCCAGACGCGACTTGGTCGAGCCGGTCAGCTTCAATCCTTCGCCCGCTGCGAAGCTTCCAGAGCCCACAAGCACAAGGCAGGCCGCGACCACCCGGCCCGTCTGCTTTCCCAAGCGCGTCAAATCTGCCCTCGTACCGCAATTTCTGGCCGGGAATATATCAGCCCGCGCCGGAAATTCCAGATGCCCCGCTGCGGCGCTTCGGGGGCCCTTCCCTGCAAGGGGCGGCCTTCCGCCGATCCATGCCGCGAACCCCGGGTTGCCGCTGCCCTCAGGCTGGGTATAGGTTTGTTAACCAAGCCGGGGCAAAGCTGACCCCGGCACGCAAGGAACAGGGAGATTCGCATGGCGGGGTCGGTCAACAAGGTCATTCTCATCGGCAACCTCGGCCGCGACCCCGAGGTGCGCAGTTTCCAGAACGGCGGCAAGGTGGTGAACCTGCGCATCGCCACCTCGGAAACCTGGCGCGACCGCAATTCCGGCGAGCGGAAGGAACGCACCGAATGGCACTCGGTCGCGATCTTCAACGAAGCCCTGGGCAAGATCGCCGAGCAGTACCTGAAGAAGGGCAGCACCGTCTATATCGAGGGCCAGCTCGAGACGCGGAAATGGCAGGACCAGTCCGGTCAGGACAAGTATACGACCGAAATCGTCCTGCGCCCCTACTCTGGGAACCTGACTCTTCTGGGCGGCCGCGATGGCGGTTCGGGCGGCGGCGGCGGGCATGACGACCGCGGCGGCTATGACGAAGGCGGCTCGGGTGGTGGCTACGGCGGCGGGTCGCGCGGCGGCTCTGGCGGCGGCATGGGTGGCGGCGCGGGCGGCGGCAGCCGGTCCGACATGGACGACGAAATCCCGTTCTGATCGGCAGGCGCACCCCGGTCTGGACCTTGGCTTGGTGATTCCCTATATAATTGGTCAACAACCCATGGCAGGACGCCGACCATGACCGACCAGATCGAGGGCAAGCCGCTGATCAAGCCCTCCTCCACCGACCATCCGCTTTACCCCGAGGTCGTCGAGGCCTGCCGCACGGTGTTCGACCCCGAGATCCCTGTGAACATCTTCGACCTCGGCCTCGTCTACACGATCGAGATCGGGAAAGAGAACGAGGTCGATATCACCATGACCCTAACCGCTCCCGGCTGCCCCGTCGCGGGCGAGATGCCGGGCTGGGTCGCCAATGCCGTGGAACCCCTGCCGGGGGTGAAGCAGGTCGATGTCCACATGACCTTCGACCCGCCTTGGGGGATGGACATGATGTCCGACGAGGCGAGGCTGGAACTGGGGTTCATGTAGCCCAAGCGCCAAGGCAGCCCGCAAAACAGCAGCCTTGAACGGGGCTGCCAGCAGGCTTACCTTTGACGTGAACCGAAAGGACAGATCATGTTCGGCATTCCCGGCAAGGCCGCCGTCACCTTGACCCCCGCCGCCACCCGCCAGATTGCGCGGCTGATGGAGAAACAGGCTTCCCAGGGCCTGCGCATCGGCGTCAAGAAGGGCGGCTGCGCTGGCATGGAATACACGATGGAATACGTCGCATCGGTGAACCCGCTGGACGAGATTGTCGAACAGGACGGCGCCCGCGTAATGATCGCCCCCATGGCGCAGATGTTCCTCATCGGCACCGAGATCGACTACGAGACCTCGCTTCTGGAATCGAAGTTCACTTTCCGCAACCCGAACGTGGCCGAGGCCTGCGGCTGCGGCGAGTCGATCAAGTTCAAGGACCAGCCCGCCGCCTGACCGCGGCGGCCAGCGCGCAACTGAAAAAGCCCTTCCCACCGGAAGGGCTTTTCCTTTGGCGGCCAAGACGCTAGGCCTGTGCCGTCAGATGGAGAGACCGCACATGAAGAAGCTCGCCGCCGGGAACTGGAAGATGAATGGCACCGCCTCCGCCCTGGCTGAGGTTAAGGCGCTGATCGCCGCCCACCCCGCCCCCGCATGCGAGATGCTCCTTTGCCCGCCCGCCACCCTACTGGCCCAGATGGCCTGGGCCGCAAAGGACAGCGCCCTAATGGTCGGCGGTCAGGACTGCCACCCCAAGGCCTCGGGCGCGCACACCGGCGACATCGCGGCGGCGATGCTGAAGGACGCCGGGGCGACCCATGTCATCGTCGGCCATTCCGAACGCCGGACCGACCACCAGGAAACCGACGCTTTGGTGAAGGCCAAGGCCGAGGCGGCACTTGCCGCCGGCCTTGTCGCCATCGTCTGCATCGGCGAGACCGAGGCCGAGCGTGACGCCGGCCAGACCCTCGCCGTGAACGGCCGCCAGCTTGACGGCTCGATCCCCGCAGGCGCGACCGCCGCCAACCTTGTCATCGCCTATGAACCCGTCTGGGCCATCGGCACCGGCCGCACCCCGACCCTGGACGAGATCGCCGAGGTCCATGCCTTCCTCCGCGACCGCCTCACCGGTCTCATCGGGGCCGAGGCTGCCGGCGTGCGCCTTCTTTACGGCGGCTCGGTCAAGCCGTCGAACGCCACCGAGATCTTTGCCGTGCCGCATGTCGACGGTGCGCTGGTCGGCGGCGCAAGCCTCAAGGCCGCCGATTTCGGCGCGATTGTCGCCGCCCTTTCGGCCTGACGACATCCCGGGTCGCTGGCGGCAAAGTCCCCGCGGCGATCCCGGCGCAAGGTGCAGCCCATGACCGCGCTTTCCCCCGTTGCCAGACGTTCGCTGCTGGTCGCCAACGCCCTTTGCATGGCCTCGATGATCATCTGGGCCTCGGGCCTGCCCGCGGCGGACCTCATCATCCCGCACATGCCCCCGATTGCCCTCACCGCCGGGCGCGCGATCCTTGCCGCCCTTGTCCTCCTGCCGGTCTGGTGGGTGCTCGAAGGGCGCGCTGCCGTGCTTGGCGCGAACTGGCTGACCGGCGCCTGGGTCGGCTTCGTCACCCTTGGCCTCGCCTCGTTCTTCGTCATCATCGCGCTTCAGTTCAACGATCCAGTCACAGTGGCCATCGTCACCGCCGTCATGCCGGTCTGCGGCATCCTGCTGGAATGCCTTGCCGACAAGCGCCCCTTCACCCGGGCGCTCGCCATCGGCCTTGTCCTTTCGGTCGCGGGCGGCCTAGTCGCCGTGCGCGGTGCGGATGGCGAGGTTGATTTCGGGATCGGCGTCCTCGCCGCCCTCGCCTCGGTCATCTGCTACACCTGGGGCAGCCGCGAAACCGTGCGGGCGCTGCCGGACCTCACCCCCCTTGGCCGCAGCACCGTCACCGTCGCCGGCTGCGCGGTGGTCGCGCTGATCGCGGCTGTCGCAGACGGCCTTCTGCGCGGCAACTGGCCCGACTGGGCCGCCATCGGCCCCACCGAATTCGCCGGCCTCGCCATCTTCGGGATCGGGTCGATGGCGGTCAGCCAGCTTCTGTGGATCATCTCGGTCGGCCGCATCGGCATCGGCGCGGCCTCGATGCACATGAATGCCGTGCCCTTCTACACCATGCTGATGGTCTTCGCGCTGGGTGGAGCCTGGAACTGGTGGCAGACCGCCGGGGCCGCCATTGTCGTCTTCGGCGCGCTGATCGCGCAAGGCCTGGTCGGGCGGGGGAGGATCTGATGCAGAGCCTGACGCAGTCCCCGAAGGATCCGGCCTTCGTCCAGAACCCCTACCCGTTCTACGAGACCGCCCGCGCCGCCGGCCACTTCTTCCACTGGGCCGACTACAACCTTGTCTGCACCGGCAGCGCCGCCGCCGTGAACGCCATCTTCCGCGACCGCCGCTTTGGCCGCGAACCCGTGACGCCCCCGCGCGTGCCGCCGCATCTCGCCCCCTTCTACGCGGTCGAGGCGCATTCGATGCTGGAGCTGGAGCCGCCCCGCCACACGCGCCTTCGGAACCTCGTTCTCCGCGCCTTCACTTCGCGCCGGATCGCGGCGCTTGAGCCCGAGATCGCGGCGCTCGCGACCGAACTCGTCCAGGCCTTGCCCTCAGGCGACTTCGACCTTTTGCAGGCCTTCGCCCAGCCCCTGCCCGTTCGCATCATCGCCCGGCTCCTCGGCGTGCCCGAAGAGATGGCGCCCGACCTCCTCCGCTGGTCGAACGCGATGGTCGGCATGTACATGGCCGGCCGCACGCCCGAGATGGAGGCAAAGGCCGTCGCCGCGACCGAGGCCTTCGTCTCGTTCCTGAAGTCCTATGTCGAGGAACGGCGGGCGCGTCCCGCCGACGATCTCATCACCCAGCTCATCGCCGCCGAAATGGAAGGCGACCGGCTAACGACGGACGAGCTGATCTCCACCTGCATCCTCCTCCTGAATGCAGGCCACGAGGCGACAGTGCATACGATCGGGAACGGGGTGAAGGCGCTTCTGGAAACACGCACCCCGTTCACGGCGCTTGATCCCGCGAACGTAGAGGCCACGGTCGAGGAGATCCTCCGCTTCGACCCAGCGCTCCACATGTTCACCCGCTGGGCCTATGAAGATATCGAGGTCATGGGGCACACTTTCCGCCGGGGTGACCAGGTGGGCCTCCTCCTCGCCGCCGCGAACCGCGACCCCGGGGCATGGGACCGGCCCGACCGCTTCCTTCCCTCCCGCCCGGTGAAGCCCCATGCCAGCTTCGGCGCGGGCCTCCATTTCTGCGTCGGCGCGCCCCTTGCACGGCTGGAGCTTCAGGTCGCCCTGCCGATCCTTTTCCGCCACCACCCCGGGCTGAAGCTGGCGGCAAAGCCGGCCTACGGCGATGTCTATCACTTCCACGGGTTGAAGGCCCTGATCGTTTCGACGTGACCCGCGCAAAGCCGTGAAATCCGACGGGTTTTTCGTCTGCAGTGTCAGAAATCCTGTGGCCAAAACCTGAGGCTTCGATAACTCTAGGATCGAGACGCGACGAGGGAGGTGCATTGATGCGCGGTTTTCGACTGTGTGCGATCCTTGGTCTGATCGCAATACTTGGCAGCCTTACACCGGTCGTCCTGCCAGCAAGGGCTGAAACAGCTCCGGCGCAAGCGGTCGAAGAAGGCATCGTTACCCTTGCCGACACGAAGATTCAGTATTTCAGCCGGGGCAGCGGTGAGACGATCATCCTTCTGCCTGGCAGCACCCTTACCGTGGGCTACCTCGACGGGCTGGCGGACTCGCTTGCCGCCGCCGGGTTCCGGGTTGTCGGCATCAACCTGCGGGGCACAGGAAAAAGCATCGGATCCACCGGTGGCGTCACCCTGCAGACCATAGCCGACGACGTGGCCGGGGTCGTGAAAGCCCTGAACACCGGCCCGGTCCATATTGCGGGGAACGACTTCGGCAATCGAGTCGCGCGGATGTTCGCGGCCTCCTATCCCGACCTGACGAAAAGCGTCATCCTGCTGGCGGCCGGTGGGAAAGTCCCGCCGCAGCCAGACGCGCTTGCGGCACTCCAGACCGTCTTCAACCCGGCCGCCACCGAAGAACAGATTCTGGCAGCCATGGCCTATTTCGTGGCCGACCCCGCAACCGCGCCCGCCGTCTGGGCCACGTTCAAATCCGCCCGCGATCCCTCTTCGGCTGCGATGCAAGAGGGCGCCGCCCGCTCGACACCGCTCAGCGCATGGTGGGCCCCGCCCGGCGACGTCAGGTACCTGATCCTGCAAGGGGCAGAAGATCAGATCGCCCCGCCACAGAACGGCGCAGATCTGCAGCAGGAACTTGGGGACCGCGCGCAGCTGATCAACGTTCCCGGCGCAGGGCATCTCATGCCGATTGAACAGCCCGGGGCGGCAGCCGAGGCCATCAAGGCGTTCATCGCAAGCCTCGGCACTTCCCAGTAGGCGGTCACGTTACAAGGGCAGCACCGTCGTCGACTTGATCTCCTCCATGCTCAGCAGTGCCGTCACATTGTAGATCCGCACCTCCGAGATCAGGGCCTGGTAGAAGGTGTCATAGGCTCGGGCGTTCTTCACCCGCACTTTCAGGATATAGTCGATATCCCCTGCCAGCCGGTGCGCCTCCAGAACTTCGGGCCGTTCACGCAGCGTTTTCAGGAACTTGCGCTGCCACTCGGCCTCATGTTCGCTGGTCCGGATCAAGACGAAGAAACAGGCCTCCAACCCCAGTGCCTCGGCGTCAAGGATCGCGGTCGTCCGGGTGATCACCCCCTGCTCGCGCATCCGACGGATCCGGTTCCACACCGGCGTCTTGGACGACCCCACCTTCCGGGCGATTTCGTCCAATGACTGCTCGGCATCCTGTTGCAGTTCGGACAGGATTTTCCGGTCCAGATCATCCAGCGCGGCACTCATTCCTGATTTCCCCTCATTCCCGGAACATGGGTTCCCCGTGGGAGCACTATCGGAACAAGCGTCCTTATCTGCAAGGCTCTCTGGTCCCGAAGGGGGAAAATATTCTATATTCTATGCAGTCGTGCAGCCGTCGAGGGCCCCATGAGCCGCCGCTTCACCCCGAAGATCGTGACCGCCAACCGCCTTCGAGAAGGCGATGTCGTCTACCTTACGACCGACGACCGCTGGTCGCCCTTCCACCACGAGGCCGAACTGATCGAGGACGAGGCCCATGCCCAGATGCGCCTCTTGCATGCTGCTGCCCAGAAGCTAGTTGTCGTCGGCGCCTATCTCGCCGATGCGAAACCGGGCGCCCGGGGCCCCGAGCCCACCCACTTCCGCGAGGAGTTCCGCACCCGCGGCCCCTCGAACTACAACCACGGCAAGCAAGCCGACCTGGCCAGCTGAGGCGCGAATGTATTCCTATTCCGACTTCGACGAAGCCTTCGTCCGCAGCCGCGTCGCCCAGTTCACCCAGCAGGTCGAACGCCGGTTGGACGGCTCGCTGACCGAGGATGAGTTCCGCCCCCTGCGGCTGATGAACGGGCTTTACCTGCAGCTTCACGCCTACATGCTGCGGATCGCCATTCCCTACGGCACCCTCTCGCCCCGCCAGATGCGGCAGCTCGCCTACATCGCCGACACCTGGGACAAGGGCTATGGCCACTTCACCACCCGGCAGAACATCCAGTTCAACTGGCCGAAACTGCCCGACGTGCCGGCAATCTTGGGCGCGCTGGCGGATGTCGAGATGCACGCGATCCAGACCTCCGGCAACTGCGTGCGGAACGTCACCGCCGACCATTTCGCCGGGGCCGCCGCCGATGAGATCGCTGACCCCCGCCCCTACGCGGAACTCCTCCGCCAGTGGTCGACCGACCACCCGGAATTCCAGTTCCTGCCGCGCAAGTTCAAGATCGCCATCACGGGCTCGCCCAACGACCGCGCCGTCACGAAGGCCCACGACATCGGCCTCCGCATGGTCCGCAATGCAAAGGGTGAGCCGGGCTTTGAGGTCATCGTCGGTGGCGGCCTTGGCCGGACCCCGATGATCGGCGTCACCGTCCGCGACTTCCTGCCCGAGGCGGACCTGCTGCCTTACGTCGAGGCGGTCCTGTCGGTCTACAACACGCTTGGTCGTCGCGACAACAAGTACAAGGCGCGCATCAAGATCACCGTGCACGAGACCGGGGCCGAGGAAATCACCCGGATGATCGAGGCCCGCTTCGCCGAGCTTCGCCCGCTCTTCGGCGGCAACGACCAGAAACTCCTGGCCGAGATCCGCGAAGCCTTCGCGCCCCCTACATTCCGCAACGCGCCGATCGATGCCTATGACGCCTTCTACAAGGCCGACCCGACCTTCCGCGCCTGGGCCGACACCAACCTCGCTGAACACCGCAACGCGCAGTATGCGATCGTCACCATAAGCCTCAAGGCGCACGGGGCAACCCCGGGCGACGCGACCTCGAACCAGATGAGGTTGATCGCTGATCTTGCTGAAAAATATGGCCATTCCGACCTTCGGATCAGCCACGAACAGAACGTGATACTGCCGCATGTCCACAAGTCGGACCTGCCCACGCTGCACGCGGCCCTCGTTCAGGCGGGCCTTGGCACGGCGAATGTCGGGCTTCTCTCCGACATCATCGCCTGCCCCGGCATGGACTACTGCTCTCTCGCCACCGCCCGTTCGATCCCGGTCGCGCAGGAACTCGCGACCCATTTCGAGGCGCTTAAGCTGGAGCATGAGATCGGCCCCCTGAAGATCAAGATCAGTGGTTGCATCAACGCCTGCGGGCATCACCATGTCGGCCATATCGGTATCCTCGGCCTCGACCGGGCGGGGGTTGAAAACTACCAGATCACCCTTGGCGGCGACGGCACCGAAGATGCGGTGATCGGTGAAAAGACCGGGCCTGGCTTTGCCTATACCGAGATCGTGCCGGCCATCGAACGCATTCTCCGCGCCTATCTCGAACTTCGCACCGAACCGTCGGAGACCTTCCTCCAGGCCTTCAAACGCGTCGGGATGGAGCCGTTCAAGGCCTCGCTCTACGACACGGAAGACGCGCAAGATGCCGCGTGACGGGCGCCACGAAGGACCGGTTGCCGAGCGCGTTGCGGCGCTGAACGCCCGCTACAAACACCACTCGGCGACGGCAGTCCTTGAACATGCGCTTAAGGACGATGACCTGGGCCGCGTGGCGCTGGTGTCGTCCTTCGGGGCGGAGTCGGTCGTTCTACTGCACCTCGTTTCGGTGATCGCGCCGGAAACGCCGGTCCTCTTCATCGACACGCGGATGCTGTTCCAGGAAACGCTCGACTACCAGCGCGAGCTGGCCGAAAAGCTCCACCTCTGTGACGTCCGCACGATCCGCGCGGCCCAGCCGCGCGTGGCTTTCGAGGACCCGGACAACACGCTGCACCAGTTCAACACCGACGCCTGCTGCAACGTCCGCAAGGTCGAACCTCTGGAGCGGGCCTTGTCGACCTTCGACGGCTGGATCACCGGCCGGAAGCGCTTTCAGAACGCGGATCGCGGCACGATCGACTTCTTCGAGAACGAGGGCGACTTCCGGATCAAGGTTAACCCGCTCGCCCATTGGGGCCGTGAGGACCTTGAGGAATACATGGTCGAAAACCGCCTTCCCCGGCATCCGCTGGTCGCCAAGGGCTACCCCTCCATCGGCTGCGCGCCCTGCACCAGCCCGGTGAAGCCCGGCGAAGATCCGCGTGCAGGCCGCTGGCGTGGCCAGGCCAAGACGGAATGCGGCATCCATTTCATCGACGGCAAGGCCGTGCGCACCCCAAAGGAGAACGCGGCATGAGCGTGATCGTCACCGATGCGGGCTTCGGGCCCGGCACCGAAGCCGAGGTCGTGGCGCTGGCCGACCTGACCGATCAGACGGCGGTGGACCTTGCGAATACCGACGACCCTGCGGCGCTGGCCGGGCATCTGGACCGCCTAACCCTTATCCGCGTCGCCTTCCCCGCCTTCAACGACGGCCGTGCCTTCACCGTCGCGCGGAAACTGCGCGAGATGGGCTACGAGGGCCAGCTTCTGGCAAAGGGTCCGGTGATCGCCGACCAGTACGCGATGCTGCGCCGGGTGGGCTTTGACGGGGCCGAGATTCCGGATGAACTCGCCGACCGCCAACCGGCCGAGCAGTGGCAATTCCGTGCCGCCGAATGGCGCGAGCATCATTATCAGGCCCGCCTGCGCGCCTGACTTTCGTCTGATCCAAATCAACGCTACAGAAGGACGGCCGCTCTAGGCCACTCTGACCCTCATGACTGAAGCGACCCTCATGACCGAAGCCCGCCCTGTGACCGCCAAGCCCCACCTGCCCGACGCCCAGACGGTCACGTCCGTGCAGCACTGGACGGACAGGCTGTTCTCGTTCCGCGTCACCCGGCCTGCCAGTTTGCGGTTCCGGTCGGGCGAATTCGTGATGATCGGGCTGATGGACGACAAGGGCAAACCGCTCCTCCGCGCCTATTCCATCGCCTCGCCCTCCTGGGACGAGGAGCTTGAGTTCTACTCGATCAAGGTGCCGGACGGCCCCTTGACCAGCCGCCTCCAGCATATCCAGCCGGGGGACGAGATCATCCTGCGGCCGAAGCCCGTGGGGACGCTGGTGGTCGATGCGCTTCTGCCGGGTAAGCGGCTCTGGTTCCTGGCGACCGGCACCGGGATCGCGCCCTTCGCGTCCCTGATGCGCGACCCGGAGGTCTATGAGAAGTTCGACCAGGTCATCATGATGCACACCTGCCGCGAGGTGGCCGAGCTTGAGTATGGCCGGCAACTGGTCGAAGGTTTGCAGGACGACCCGCTGATCGGCGAGATGGTGCAGGGCAAGCTGCGCTACTATCCGACGACGACGCGGGAGGACTTCCACCACACGGGGCGGGTGACCGACAACCTCGCCTCGGGCAAGGTGTTCGAAGACCTTGGCCTTCCGAAGATGAACCCGGAAGAAGACCGGGCGATGGTCTGCGGCAGCCTTGCCTTCAACGTCGATGTGAAGGCGATCCTGGAAGGGTTCGGGCTGCGCGAAGGGGCGAACTCCGAGCCGAAGGAATTCGTGGTCGAGAAAGCCTTTGTGGGTGACGGGATCTGAGGATCGGTGTGTCTGACCACAGTGGTCAGAATCGGAAAACCATACTGAAACAACTAGTTATATGTTTTCATTCACGATTTCTTAACCCGCCACCACAATTGAAAAGGGCCGCAGGGATCTGATCCTGCGGCCCTTTGTTTGCCTTGCGCGGCGCTTACATGCCAAGCGCGGACTTGACCTGGGCGATCGTCTCGGCAACCAGCGCGGGGTTCGCGCGGGCGGCTTCGACGGCGGTCTTCAGCGTGGTCTTGGTGGCGTCGTCCAGCGACGAGCCATCGATCAGCGCCACGACGGAATCGGCGTTGAAGTTCGCCGGATCAAGCGCGGCCATCGCATCGGTCGCGGCGTCGGCCACAGCTGCAGCGCCTTCGGTCACCGCTTCGGTCGCAGCGGTCGCGGCTTCGGTGGCGGCAGTCGCAGCTTCGGTCGCGGCTTCGGTGGCGGCGGTTGCAGCCTCGGTGGCGGTGGTCGCAGCTTCGGTCGCGGCGGTGGCAGCCTCGGTCGCGGCTTCGGTCGCGGCCTCGGTGGCGGTGGTCGCAGCTTCGGTCGCGGTCGTTCCTTCGGCCGGAGCCTCCGCCGCTTCCGGCGCCGGTGCCGGAGTCTGGTTCGCAAAGTAGTAATAGCCGCCTGCGGCCAGAAGCACGACGATCGCGCCGATGAGAACGGTTCTGTTCATGTCATATACTCCCATGACCGGGGCCCTGAGCCCGGATGGCGCCCATATGGCAGTTGAGTCCGGGAATGAAAAGCCCGCGCCCTCGCCCTCTGCGCGAATTCGCCGCCCGAAGGCGAGATTTGGGCCCATTCCCGGGCCCTGCCGGGTTGCAGGAGACGCGCCACAGGTCTAGATTGCGCCCGCACATCAACAACCCGTAAGGACCCACACCATAGCCCGCCGCCCCCACAATGCCCCGCCGCAGCGCGAAACCGGTCCGCGCATCAATGACCGTATTCGCTCGCCCGAGATCCGCCTGATCGGCGCGGATGGCGAGAATGTCGGGGTGGTGACCCCCGCCCGCGCGCTGCAGATGGCCGAAGAGGCCGGCCTTGACCTTGTCGAGATCTCGCCCACCGCCGAACCGCCGGTCTGCAAGATCATGGACTTTGGCAAGTACAAGTACGAGACGCAGAAGCGCGAGGCCGAGGCGCGCAAGAAGCAGAAGATCATCGAGATCAAGGAAATCAAGTTCCGGCCGGGCACCGACACGCATGACTATGACGTGAAGATGCGGTCGGTCTTCAAGTTCCTGGAAGAGGGCGACAAGGTGAAAGTCACCCTGCGGTTCCGCGGCCGCGAGATGGCGCACCAGGACCTGGGGCTTGAGCTTCTGAAGCGGGTCGAGGCGGATGTCGCCGATGTGGGCAAGATCGAATCCTTCCCCAAGCTGGAAGGCCGCCAGATGGTAATGATGATCGGCCCGAAGTAACGCCGAGCACGATCTTTCGGCGAAATCGGGGCCTTCGGGCCCCGTTTGTCATTTCGCCTCGCGCAGGCGCCCGCGCTGGGGGATCTCTTTCAGAAGGCCGCCGACCCCCATGGCGGCAATGTCCGCGCCGGTCACGGGAACGCCGCAGATCACCCGCTCCATCACCCAGTCGGCGCCGTTCAGGGCCGGGCTCCTGGCGCAGCCGGGCAGGCCGATGACCGGCGCGGTGCCAAGCTGGCCCAGGAACAGAAGATTGCCCGGATCGACCGGCATCCCGAAGCGTTCGACCGTTCCGCCGACGCGGCGCAGGGCAGAGGGTGCGACGTCGTTCGGGTCCGAGGTCGCCGAGGCGGTCAGGATCAGGATCAGGTCGGCATCGCTCACCTCGGCGAGCGCAGTTGCAAGCTCGGCCTCGCGGTGCGGGACGAGGCGCTTGGGTTGCAGGGCGACCTGAAGGGCTGACAGGCGGCTTTCGATCGCCCGGTGACCCGAACCCCCGTCATCCTCGGGCGTCACGGTCTGGATCAGCGCCGCGGTCCGCAAGCGTGGGGGGTGGAGCATGAGCGCCCGCTTCCCCGCTCGTGCCGCCTCTGTGACGGAGGCCGAGGCGACGCCATAGGCGATGACCTTCACCGTCGCCGCCATCTCGCCCGCCGCCAGCCGCTGCCAGCGCGGCACGGTGGCAAGGGTGATCATCGGATCAACGGCATTTAGCGCGTTGACGCGGGCGGCATCCACGCAGACGACCCCCGCCTCTGCCGCATGGATGTTGACCCGCCCGGTCCCGACGGGGCGCAGGTCCAGACCGCCCGTCTGACCGTCGACCAGCGCCTCTGCGATCGTCAGGGCTGCAGCATCCTCATGCACGTCCTGCGGGTCAAGCCGGGCGACGATCACCTCGGACATACCGATGCCGCGCAGGGTGGCGATCTCTTCCGGCCCGATGCGGCAGCCCTTCCGCAGGCGTCCGTTCGGCAGAGGCACGGAATGGGCAAGGATCGCGCCTTCGGCCTGATCGAGCGGGACAGGGCCGAACTGCATCAGAGGCGCAGGGTTGCGGTGATCTGGGCCATGATGCTGACCGCGATCTCGGCCGGGGTCCGGGCACCAATGTCAAGGCCCACGGGGGCGTGGATGCGGGCGATCTCATCCGCCGAAAAGCCTTGCGCCGTCAGGCGTTCGACGCGGCGGGCATGGGTTTTCTTTGACCCAAGCGCCCCGATGTAGAAGACGGGCGACCGCAACGCGACGGTCAGCGCCGGATCGTCGAACTTCGGGTCATGGGTCAGGGTGACGACAGCGGTGCGGGCATCCGGGGCCAGCGCCTGAAGCGCCTCGTCCGGCCAGTCATCCAGGATCGTCTCACCCGGAAAGCGCGCGGCCGAGCCGAAGGCGCCGCGGGGGTCGATCAGCGTGGGCGCATAGCCGCAGGTCCGCGCGATGGCCAGAAGCGGCTGGGCGATATGGACCGCTCCGATGACAAGAAGGCGAAGGGGCGGGTTGTGGACCGCGATGAAGCGGCCATCCTCTTCCATCCCCGAACGGTCGCTTTTCAGCCGGGCGTCCACCGCTGCGTCCTGACCCGGGGCAAGAAGCGACCGCGACCAGTCTTCCGGGTTCACGACAAGGCCAGCAGCGCGCCGGGCCGCCCGGGCGGCGACAAGATCGGCGAGGAGCGTTTCAGGCAGGGCATGGCCCCCCTCGCCCACCGGTTCGACCAGCACGCGGATCGTCCCGCCACAGGCAAGGCCGACAGCAAAGGCGGTCTCGTCGCTGACGCCGAAGGTCAGAAGGCGCGGCTGGCGGTCGGCTAGCGCCTCCAGCGCCTCGGTCACCACCGCGCCCTCGACGCATCCGCCCGAGACCGAGCCCACCATTTCGCCCGTACCGGAGACCGCAAGCTGGCTGCCGGCCTGGCGGGGGGTGGACCCCCAGGTTTCGACCACCGTGGCGATGGCGGCCCCCTGCCCGGCCCGGTGCCAGGCAAGGGCGGTTTCGGGGATCTGGTCATGCGCCGCGCGAGTCATGGGCAAAGTATGCGTCCCCCCGGCGCGCGGCGCCACCGAAATGACGAACGCCGCCCCCCCGGGAATGGATGGGGGAGCGGCGTTCGGTGGCAAGGATCAGCGCAGGGCGGCGGTGCGCATCAGGGGCGTGATGACCCGCACTTCGACCCGGCGGTTCAAGGGTTCGTTCTCTTCCGTGTCGATCAGAAGCTCGGTCTCGCCATAGCCCTGGACGACCATGTTCTCCGGCGGGATGTCGAAGTACTCGGTCAGGGCAAGCGCCACCGATTCCGCCCGGCGGTCGGAGAGCGCAAGGTTCATCGCCGCCCGGCCCGTCGCGTCGGTATGGCCTTCGATCAGGAAGACCTCGCGTGGGTTGAGGTCGAGGAGGTCCTGCATCACACGACCAAGGTCCGCGAGGTTGCGTGCCTCGGCCGCGGCGATGGCGGAGGAGCCCGAGGCGAAGGTGATCGGCTCGACATCAATCGTGGCCGCCAGCGCGCGGACCTGCGGGATGTCGCGGATCTGGCGGAGGCTGAAGCTGCGACCGACGCGTTCCGCCTCTATCGCCGCAAGCTCGCGCTTCAGGGCGGCATCGTTCTCCTTGGACGAGATCACGATACGCTGACGCGGGCGGGGCAGTTCCTCGACGATCACCACCTCTTCGCGCTGCAGGTCGTCGATCAGCACGATCTCGCGGCCCCGGTCGTCATAGGTCGCCCGGCGCAGGACGCGACCGGTGGCATCGCGGATCGTGACCACCTGGGTGCCGTCTTCGCGCTCGACGATCGTGCGGGTCGAGCCGTCGTTGAACGTCTCGGTCCGGACGGTCGAGCCGGGCTGGCGGATGACCGCGTCGTCGTCCTTCAGCACCTGGTAAGAGCCGTCGGGGAGAAGCATCACCACCCGGTCGCCGGTGTTCGACACGACCCGGCGTTCTTCTTGCCGGTCGTTGCTTGCCTTGACGATGGCCCCGACCGCAAGCGCGCCAAGCACCACGAGACCGGCCTTCTCTAGGTTGGAAAGCCCGCTCTTCTTGCCTTCGGACACCGTGACCGGCGCTGCGGCGAACTCCTCTGCCGAGGTCCGCACGGCGTCTGCGGTGATGGTCTCGGTGACCGCGCCGATCAGGGCATCGGGGTTCGCCGGGGCGAGGGGCGCGGTGGCATCCGCATCTTCCGCCGCGACCGCCGCGGCGGCGGCGGCGATCTCATTGGGGTCGATCGCGGTCGGGTCGACGGTCAGAAGCTGGGTCAGGCTTTCCACCTCCGAGGCCGAGACTTCAGGCGCATCGACCAGCTGGGCCGGATCAACCTCGACCGGTTCGGCGACCTTCAGACCGGCGGCGGGATCGATGACCTCACCCGTCTCGGTGACCTGAAGCTCGGCCTGGGCAGCAGCCAGTGCAGCGGCGGCGGCGGCTGCGGCCTCGGCATCAAGCGGGGCACCGGTCGCGGGATCGATCGCCCCTTCGCCAAGCGCCTCGATGACCGCATCGGCGGAAGGTTCAGGCAGAAGTGCCGTCGCATCGGTCGCGGCCTCTTCCGTTGCCCCTTCGGCCTCGGCGGCCTCGGTCGCAGCTGCGGCGGCAGCTTCGTTGGCGGCAGCCTCGGCCTCAGCTTGGGCCGCTGCGTCTGCCTCGGCCTGGGCGGCAGCTTCCTCGGCGGCGGCCTGAGCTGCGGCCTCGTCTACGGCGGCTTGGGCGGCAGCTTCGGCCTCAGCCTGCGCTGCTGCGTCAGCCTCGGCCTGGGCTGCGGCTTCGTCGGCAGCTGCTTGCGCGGCAGCTTCGTCAGCGGCGGCCTGCGCCGCGGCGTCGGCTTCAGCCTGCACGGCAGCGTCCGCCTCGGCCTGGGCGGCAGCATCGGCTTCAGCTTGTGCTGCGGCCTCCGCCTCGGCCTGGGCCGCGGCTTCGTCGGCGGCGGCCTGCGCTGCGGCTTCCTCGGCTGCGGCTTGCGCGGCGGCTTCGGCTTCGGCGGCGGCCTGGGCAGCAGCTTCGGCTTCGGCCTGGGCGGCGGCTTCCTCGGCGGCAGCCTGGGCTGCGGCTTCTTCTGCTGCGGCCTGTGCGGCGGCTTCGGCTTCGGCGGCGACCTGGGCGGCAGCTTCGGCCTCGGCCTGGGCTGCGGCTTCCGCAGCGGCGGCAGCTTCAGCGGCGGCGGCCTCGGCCTCTGCCGCAGCTGCGTCGGCGTCAGCGGCGATTCTTGCGTCGATCTGTTCCTGCAAGGCCTCGCCCGCGGCGGGATCGATGGCTTTCAACCCCTCGACAATGGCGGCGATGTCACATGCCGGATCGGCGATCGTGGCGCAGATGAGCGCGCCGTCTGCCCCGGTGATCGATCCGTCCTCGTTCAGGACCTGCGCCAGGCCGGGCATCGTGCCCAGTGGGCTGATGGCGACCGACAGGGCGGTGGTGGATACCAGAAGCTTTCTCATTCCCAGTCCTCGTTGCAATGGATGCGAGATTAACGGACCAGATTTAGTCCGGTTCCCTGCCGCCCGACATGCATAACAAAGGGCACACGCGCATGATATGCGATATCAGCGGCCTGACATCGCATGACCTGCGCGAAGTCCCGCCTAAGCGCGGATCAGGGCCAGAAGTCGGTCACGCTCGCCCCGGTCGGCCCCGTCCGAGATCGCCTGGCCAAGGGCTTCGAGCGAGGCGATGGAATGACCGGCGCGGAAGCTGTCGACATGGGGAAGGATCGCGCGGATACCTTGCGCCCTTGGCACAAACCCCGTCCAGCGGAGCAGCGGGTTCAGCCAGATCAGCCGGCGGCAGGAGAGATGAAGCCGCTCGACCTCGGTCGCCAGAAGGCCGGAATCGTCGCGGTCAAGCCCATCGGTGATCAGAAGGACGACTGCCCCCTGCCCCAGAACCCGGCGCGACCAGTCCTGGTTGAAGCGGTGCAGGCTTGCCCCGATCCTCGTGCCGCCGGACCAGTCCTGCGCCTCTTGCCCCGCCGCACGCAAGGCCGCGTCGACATCGCGGGCGCGCAGGTGCCGGGTGATGTTCGTCAGCCGCGTGCCGAAGGTGAAGGTATGCACCCTGGCCCAGCCCTGCCCTTTCCGGTTGGCCACCGCATGTACGAAATGCAGCACCATGCGGCTGTAATCGGCCATCGAACCCGAGATGTCGCAAAGAACGACGAGGTTGGGCCAGCGCGTTCCTGGGGCCTTCCGCACCAGCCCGGAGAATTCGCCCCCCCGGCGCATCGCGTCGCGCAGGGTCGCGCGTGCGTCGATGGCCCGTCCGCGCGGGTCGAAGGCGGCCCGCCGTGTCACCAGCGGCCGCACCGGCAGGGAAAGGCGCGCGAGCATGCGCTTGGCCGCCGCGATCTCGTCCGGTGACATCTGTTCGAAGTCGAGCGTCTTCAGCCGTTCTTCCGTCGACATCGTGGCGCTGGCGTCGATGCTGATTTCGTCGGCGGGCGTCTCTGTCTCTTTCGGCGGCGGTGGCAACTGGCCATCAAGCAGCGCCTGCGCCGCCCGCTTTTCGGCGGCCTGGGCGATCCGGTCTTCCTGCACCCCGTGCACCTGCGGGAGCATCAGCGACATCATGTGGTCGAGATAGCGCGGGTCGCGCCAGAAAAGACGGAAGACCTGGGCAAAGACGGCCCGTTCCTCGGGCCGCGAGACGAAGTTCGCCTGAAGGATGAAATAGAAATCCTCGCGCCGATCGAAGCCTGCCACCTCGACCGAACGGATCGCCTCAAGGACCCGGCCCGGGCCGATCGGCAGCCCCGCCTTGCGCAGCGCCCGGGCGAAATGGGTGATGTTATGGGCAAGCTTGCCGTCGTCGGGAATGTCGAGGGGCGCGTAGGTTGCCATCGCCGGGAGCGAGGGGTTTCACACCCCTCGCGCTCTCCGTGCGATATCTGAGGACCAAGAATGAATCATGCCGGGACGAGCTCGCGCTTGACCTCTTCCAGGAGGCGCTTGGCCTCGGACCCCTGAAGTTTCTGGATGTCGTCCTGGTATTTCAGGATCGCGCCAAGGGTGTCGGAGATCACTTCGGGGCTGAGCGCGATGACATCGAGCGCAAGAAGGCACTTCGCCCAGTCGATGGTTTCGGCCACACCGGGACGCTTGAAAAGGTCCTCGCGTCGCAGCTTCTGGACGAAGGCCACCACCTCGCGGCTGAGGCTCGCCTGCGCCTCGGGCGCGCGGGAGGCGAGGATCTGAAGCTCACGGTCGAAAGTAGGGTAATCGACCCAGTGATAGAGGCAGCGGCGCTTCAGGGCGTCATGCACTTCGCGCGTGCGGTTCGACGTGAGGATGACGATGGGGGGTTCCGGCGCGCGGATGGTGCCGAGTTCCGGAATGGTAACCTGGAAGTCGGAGAGGGCCTCCAGCAGAAAGGCCTCGAAAGGTTCATCGGTGCGGTCAAGCTCGTCGATCAAGAGGACCGGCGCGCCGCCCGGCTGCGGGCGCATGGCGGCGAGGAGCGGGCGCTCGATCAGGTAATCCTCGGTGAAAAGCTCGGATTTCAGGGCGTCGCGGTCGCCGGCCCCGGTCGCCTCGGCGGTGCGGATGGCGATCATCTGGGCGGCGAAGTTCCAGTCGGCGACGGCGGAGGCCGCATCGAGGCCTTCGTAGCATTGCAGGCGGATCAGGCGGCGACCCAGGGCGGCGGCGAGGGTCTTCGCGATTTCGGTCTTGCCGGTGCCGGCCTCGCCTTCCAGAAAGAGCGGCCGGCCGAGTTTCAGGGCCAGGAAGACCACCGTCGCGAGTGCACGCGAGGCGACATAGCCCTGCCCCGCCAGCATGGTCTCGACCCCGTCGATATCCGTGGGAATGGCGGTCACCTTGTCCTCCGTCAGGGGCAGGTTGGCCCGGGGCAAGGCCGGCGGTCAAGCCTGATCGGCGGCAAGCCAGTCGTGGAGCGACCGCAAAGGCGCGCGCGCGGGCGTGGCGCGGGGCCAGACGAGGTAGTAGCTGCCAAGCGCGGCCACCGGCGGGCCGAACAGCGGGACAAGGCGGCCCTCGGCAAGGTCGCGGGCGATGAGGAAGGTCGGGATCAGGGCCGCGCCCATGCCGTGGATCGCGCCCTGGGTCAGCGTGGCGAACTGGTCGAACATCATCCCCGATGGGCGCAAGCCCGCATGTCCGTGGTGGGCAAGCCAGCGGCCCCAATCCCCTGGCCGGCTGTCGAGCATCAGGAGCGGAAGGCGCAGGATATCGGTCGCCGCGGACAGGGGCGCAAAGCCCGGGGCGGCGACGGCGATGACCTCTTCATCCATGAGCTTCAGGTAGTCCACCCCGGACCAGTCCTGCCGGCCATAATGGATCGCCGCGTCAAAGGTGGTGCCGGAAAATTCAAACGGGCGAAGGCGTGTGGAGAGGTTGACCGTCACCTCGGGATGGGCCTGAGAAAACCGGGCAAGGCGCGGGGCCAGCCAGTGCATCCCGAAGGCCGGAAGGATGGCAAGGTTGAGGGACCCGCCCGTCGGGTTCGCACGCAGCGTGATCGAGGCAGAGGCGAGGAGGTTCAAGGCCTTCCGCACCTCGGCCACGTAGTCCTGCCCTGCCGGTGTGAGGCGCAGGCGCTGACGTTCGCGCAGAAGAAGCGGCACGCCAAGCTGGCCTTCCAGCCCCTGGAGCGCCCGGCTGATCGCGCCTTGCGTCAGGTTGAGTTCCTCGGCCGCGGCGGACGCCGTGCCAAGGCGATCAACAGCCTCCAGCGCCATCAGGGCGGGGATCGGCGGCAGGTAGCGGCGGGGCAGCATTATGAGTTTCCCTCATGAACCCGTGCGGGGCTTTCGATAGCCTGCCCTGCCCTTTCGTGCAATACTGAGGGCAACGAATGGAGGTTCCGATGCCCGATACGCTGCACGCCGCTGCCCAACCCAAACTGAAGGCCAAGGATGCCCCGGACCTCGGGCGCTTTGACTGGGAGGACCCGTTCCGGCTGAACGATCAGCTGACCGAGGAAGAGCGGATGCTGCGGGATGCGGCACGGGCGTATGCGCAGGAAAAGCTGCAACCGCGTGTGGTTGCGGCCTACCGGGAAGAGACGACCGATCCGTCAATCTTCCGCGAGATGGGCGAGATGGGGCTTCTGGGCGTCACGATCCCCGAGGAATATGGCGGCCTTGGTGCTTCCTACGTCGCCTACGGCCTTGTCGCGCGTGAGGTCGAGCGGGTGGACAGCGGTTACCGTTCCATGATGTCCGTGCAGTCGTCCCTGGTGATGTATCCGATCTATGCCTATGGGACCGAGGCGCAGCGGCAGAAGTACCTGCCGAAGCTTGCCAGCGGCGAATGGATCGGCTGCTTCGGCCTGACCGAGCCCGATGCGGGATCGGACCCGGCGGGGATGAAGACGACGGCAAAGAAGACCGCGAACGGTTACGTTCTGAACGGCGCGAAGATGTGGATTTCCAACGCGCCGATCGCGGATGTCTTCGTGGTCTGGGCGAAGTCCGAAGCGCATGGCGGCAAGATCCGTGGCTTCGTGCTGGACAAGGGCATGAAGGGGCTTTCGGCCCCGAAGGTCGGGGGCAAGCTTTCCCTGCGCGCCTCGATCACCGGCGAGATCGTGATGAAGGATGTCGAGGTTGGGGAGGACGCGCTTCTGCCATTTGTCGAGGGGCTGAAGGGCCCCTTCGGCTGCCTGAACCGGGCACGCTATGGCATCAGCTGGGGCGTGATGGGGGCGGCCGAGTTCTGCATGCACGCGGCGCGGCAGTATGGGCTGGACCGCAAGCAGTTCGGCAAGCCGATCGCGGGGACGCAGCTCTTCCAGCTGAAGCTTGCGAACATGATGACCGAGATCAGCCTTGGCCTACAGGCGTCGTTGCGCGTCGGGCGGCTGATGGACGAGGCCAACGCGGCACCGGAGATGATCTCGATCGTCAAGCGCAACAACTGCGGCAAGGCGCTGGAGGCTGCCCGCTGGGCGCGGGACATGCACGGCGGGAACGGCATCCAGGAAGATTTCCAGATCATGCGCCACATGGTGAACCTTGAGACGGTGAACACCTACGAGGGCACTCATGACGTTCATGCACTGATCCTTGGCCGGGCGATCACGGGTGTTCAGGCCTTCTTCTGAAGGGAAGCGGCCCCGCCCGGCATCAACCGGCCGATGCCGGGTATCCCGTGCACGGGCGCGGTCGCCTGCCTTGTCCCTTCCCTGGGGCCGAGAAGGGATGCCAGGCTTGCTGCCGTCCTCGGGTTACGAGGTGCTGCATCCCTTCAGCCAGAGCGTGGACTGCAAAACCGTTAATGGTTGAGCGACCACGTTAACCCATTCGTCCAAGTTGTGCAGCCCCAGCAAATCGAAACAATCCGCCTTCGTTGTTCCCGGTGAATCCCTGCCCGAAGGCATGCAACGCCTTGTGGAACTTAAGATTTCCTAACACAGTTGCGGGGCATCAGCACCTGCTGGCGCATGGTGGTAAAGGTGGCAATGGACAATCGCGAAGCGCCTCCGGACTGGCAGCGCGCCATGCTGGCGATCGCTGAGGGCGATGGCGATTTCCTGCCGCTCGGCGATCGCCATTATGCCTTCTTCGCCGAAGAGCAGCCCGTTCTTCTTGTCACCTTCGAGGACGCCGCCGCCTTGCGGGAACGGGCGGACAACCTGCCGGAACACTTCGCCCTGGCCAAGTCGCGGGGCTGGTCACTGCTGACAATCCTTGCCGAGGGTGAGACGTGGTGGCGCGACCCGGCGGTATTCGCCTATTTCGACCGGCTGGCCGATGACGGGTTTCTCGAGGATTTCGACCGAGTGGTCTTCTACGGGGCCGGTCCGGCCGGCTACGCGGCGGCAGCCTTCTCGATCGCCGCTCCGGGGGCCGAACTGGTTCTGATCTCGCCCCGCGCAACGCTCGACCCGGCCATCGCCGGCTGGGAGGAACGCCATCGCATCGCGAGGCGCATCAATTTCCGCAACCGCTACGGCTATGCCCCGGATATGACCGAGAGTGCCTCCAAGGTCTGGCTGATTCATGACCCCCTGCATCGCCCCGATGCGATGCATGCGGCCCTCTTCCGGCGACCTTGGGTCGTACCCCTGCGCGCCCCCTTCACCGGCGAAGGTACCGAGGACACACTGCGCGAGATGCGGGTCCTCGACCGTATCCTGGAAGCGGTCATGGAGGAAAAGTTCTCGCCAGCCTTTTTCACCTGGTTGTGGCGCGGGCGGCGGTCGAACGGCAGCTACCTGCGCGCGATCCTGTCTGCCGCGCGGCTTTCAGGCCACCGTCAGCGCGAGATCAAGATCTGCCGGTCGGTCACCGCCCGGCTGAACGCGCCGCGCTTTGCCCGCAGGCTGGCTGAACTGACGGGCGAGATTCTCTAACCCAGCGTGCCCCGGCAATCCGGTCGCGGTTGCCACTGGAAACACGGTCCGGTTTGCTTTACCCGGAACCCATGCAGATCACGCTTCGACGCCCCGACGACTGGCACCTTCACTTGCG
Organism: Tabrizicola sp. T46; assembly: GCF_057219895.1. Classification (NCBI taxonomy): domain Bacteria; kingdom Pseudomonadati; phylum Pseudomonadota; class Alphaproteobacteria; order Rhodobacterales; family Paracoccaceae; genus Tabrizicola; species Tabrizicola sp. T46. The sequence continues at coordinate 128,066 of NZ_JBXVVV010000003.1, read as the reverse complement.
CGACGGCGCGATGCTGGCGGCCGTGCTGCCTGAGACCTCACGGCACTTTGCCCGGGCGATCATCATGCCCAACCTCGTCCCGCCCGTGGTGACCCTGTCGGACGCGGAACGCTACCGTGACCGGATCCTTGCGGCCTTGCCGGAGGGGATGGAATTCCAGCCCCTGATGACGCTTTACCTGACCGAAGGCACCGACCCTGACGATGTGGAACGGGCCCATGCCTCGGGTCTGGTCAAGGCGGTCAAGCTTTACCCTGCCGGGGCGACCACGAATTCCCAGTCCGGGGTGCGCGACGTTCTGAAGGTGCAGCCGGTGCTCGACAGGATGGCGAAGATCGGCCTTCCGCTCTGCGTGCATGGCGAAGTGACGGATGCGCATGTTGACATCTTCGACCGCGAGGCCGTCTTCATCGAGACGGTCCTCGACCCTCTGCGCCGCCGCACGCCCGGCCTGCGGGTGGTAATGGAACATGTGACGACCGAGGAAGGTGTCGCCTATGTCAGCGCCGGCGGGCCGGACCTCGGGGGGACGATCACGGTTCACCACCTGATCATCAACCGCAATGCCATCCTCGCTGGCGGCATCCGGCCGCATTACTACTGTCTGCCGGTGGCCAAGCGCGAGAAGCACCGGTTGGCCCTGCGGAAGGCTGCCACCGCAGGCGCGGGGCCGTTCTTTCTGGGCACCGATTCCGCGCCCCATCCCGACCACCTCAAGGAACATGCCTGCGGCTGCGCCGGCTGCTTTACGGCGACGAACGCGATGTCGATGCTGGCCGAAGTTTTCGAGCAGGAACAAGCGCTTGACCGGCTGGAGGCCTTCACCTCGCTGAACGGCCCGGCCTTCTACCGCCTGCCCGCAAACGAAACCAGGATCACACTGACCAAGGGCGCGCCTGTCACGTATCCGGCGAAGATCGAGGTTGCATCCGGCCCGGTCACCGTCTTCGACCCCGGGTTTCCGCTGCATTGGTCCGTCACCGCCTGAGGAGGCACCCGATGCCCGACCGCACCTTGGGTTCGCAGCTTGGCCAGCTTGCGCTTGCGCTGGTCAACGCCACGCTGATGCTGGCGGTGCTGTTGGTCTTCGGGCTCTGGCTTCTGATCGGACGTGCGCAGGACTTTGCGGTCGACACCGCGCGGGCTGCGGCGGGCGAGCTTCGGGAGGGGCTGGCCGACAAGGTTTCCGGGCTGCAAGCGGCCATGTCGAAGCTTGCGGTGCTGGAAGACAGGCTCGACGCGGCCGTCGTCCGGGCCGGCACCGCAGAAGGTCCGGCAGTCGCGGAACTTCGATCATTGCGCGCGGATGTCCAGGCCCTGACCGCTGCCGTGGAAAGGCTGGCCGGAGCCTTCGTCGCCTTGCGCAATGAACCCGCTGGTGCCGTAAGCGCGGTCCTTCACCAGATCCTGCAAGGGCTTGCCGCGCGGCTTGGCCCTGCCCAACCGTCGCCAACCTGAGGTTCTCATGATCCCCGCCGCCTTTCCGCCGAAAGAGGAAATCGCCCGTTTGACCGCCCGCGCGCTTCTGGAAATCAAGGCGGTGCATTTCAACGCGACGACGCCCTTCACGCTGGCGAGCGGTTTGCCCTCGCCCACCTATATCGATTGCCGGAAGCTGATCAGCTACCCGCGAATCCGGTCGGTGCTGATGGACTTTCTGGCCGTCACCATCCTGCGCGAGGCAGGGTTCGAGGCGTTTGACAACATCGCCGGCGGTGAGACGGCGGGCATTCCGTTTGCTGCGCTGGTGGCGGAACGTCTTTCCCTGCCAATGACTTATGTCAGGAAGAAACCAAAGGGCTATGGCCGGAACGCCCGGATCGAAGGCGCGATGACCGAAGGGCAGCGGGTGCTTCTGGTCGAGGATCTGACGACCGATGGCGGCTCGAAGCTTTCCTTCGTCGATGCGATCCGCGAGACGGGTGCGACCTGCGGCCATACGGCGGTGATCTTCTACTACGGCATCTTCCCGGATACCGAAGCGAAGCTTGGGGCGCATGGGGTGAAACTTCTGCACCTCTGCACCTGGTGGGACGTGCTGGCCGAAGCGCGGGCGCAGGGGGCGTTCGATGAGGGGACCCTTCGGGAGGTTGAATCCTTCCTGAACGCACCGCGCGCCTGGCAGGAGGCGCGGGCGACCTGATTCCCTGTCGCTGGCCCGAGGGTCGGAGCCACTAACCGCTGGCTTTGGCGCAATGCCTAGCTTGCAGCTTCTTCGGGGCCACAACATGTGGCATCATCAATTTTGTGGATAAGCGGGTTATGCACAGCTTACCCTCAACCCAATCCACCGCCGGGCGTGCTAGGCGGTGCAACCAAGAAAAAGCAGACCCGAGGACAAGGGGGCAGAGATGACCGAGATCACCACGCTGAGGCCGATTGTTCCGGCGGTGCCCGCGCCTGCGGGCGATGCCGAGGTCCTGCCGCACAACATCGAGGCTGAGCAGCAGCTGCTTGGCGCAATCCTGACGAACAACGACATCTATGACCGTGTGTCGAGCCTGGTGAAAGCCGAGCATTTCTTCGATCCCGTCCACCAGCGCATCTATGAGGTCGCGGCGGCGCGGATCCAGAAGAACGCGCTCGCCTCGCCGGTCACGCTGAAGGCGTTCTTTGACGAGGACCAGGGCCTGAAGGAGCTGGGCGGCCCCGCCTACCTCGTGCGGCTGGCGGGGGCAGCGATCTCGGCCTATGCGGCGCGCGACTATGCGCAGATGGTCTATGACCTGGCCGTCCGGCGCGAGCTGATCCAGCTGGGCCGGGACATCGCGGCGCAGGCGGCGAAGGTCGAGGTGGCCTCGGAGCCGAAGGACCAGATCATCGAGGCCGAACAGCGGCTTTACAAGCTGGGAGAACAGGGTGTCGCGGAACGCGGTTTCCAAAGCTTTCTCAAGGCGGTAACGGATGCTGTTAACGTTGCCAACGCCGCCTATCAGCGGGATGGCGGGCTGGCGGGCATCTCCACCGGCCTGATCGACATGGACAAGAAACTGGGGGGTCTGCATCCGTCTGACCTTCTGATCCTTGCCGGGCGGCCGTCTATGGGGAAGACCTCGCTGGCCACGAACATAGCCTTCAACATCGCCAAGGCGCACAAGCGCGGGCGGTTGCCGGATGGGACGGAAGGCGCGGTCGAAGGCGGTGTCGTCGGGTTCTTCTCGCTTGAAATGAGCGCGGAACAGCTGGCCGCGCGGATCCTGTCCGAAGCGTCGGAGGTGCCGTCCGAACAGATCCGGCGGGGCGACATGACCGAGGCCGAGTTCCGCCGTTTCGTCGAGGCAGCGAAGGCGCTGGAGGCCTGTCCGCTCTACATCGATGACACGCCGGCGTTACCGATTTCTCAAGTCGCCGCCCGGGCGCGGCGCCTGAAGCGGACGCATGGTCTGGATGTGCTGATCATCGACTACCTGCAGCTCTTGAAAGGCACGTCGAAGGACAACCGGGTACAGGAAGTGTCTGAAATCACGCAAGGATTGAAGGCGATCGCGAAAGAGCTGAACATCCCGGTTATCGCCCTTTCGCAGCTGAGCCGCCAGGTCGAAAGCCGCGAGGACAAGCGGCCGCAGCTTTCCGACCTGCGGGAATCGGGGTCGATCGAGCAGGACGCGGACGTGGTGATGTTCGTCTTCCGCGAGGAATACTACCGCGAGCGGGAAAAGCCGGGCGACCACGAGCTGGAAAAAATGGCGCAGTGGCAGGCACTTATGGAAAGCGTGCATGGCAAGGCCGAGGTCATCATCGGCAAGCAACGCCACGGCCCGATCGGGACGGTGGAACTGTCCTTCGAGGGGCGGTTCACCCGGTTCGGCAACCTCGCGCGGCCCTGGCAGGGGTCCGGCGGGCCGGATGTGGGCTTCTGATGGACCTCGGGCTGGCAGGAAAGGTCGTCATCGTCACCGGCGGGGGCGCGGGGATCGGTGGGGCGATCTCGATGGCGCTTGCCGCCGAGGGGGCGGTCCCGGTGGTCGTTGCGCGGCGCATGCCGCCTGACGATTTCCTGCGCGATCTCAAGGCATTGCAGCCGAAGGCTGATGTCGTGCTGGCGAACCTTGCGAAGGATGAGGACTGCTATCGGGCGGTCGCCGAGGTGCGGGAGAGGTTCGGGGCGATCCATGCGCTGGTGAACAACGCGGGTACGAATGACGGGGTCGGGCTGGAAGCGGGGCCGGAGGCGTTCCGGGCCTCACTCGACCAGAATCTTCTGCATTATTATACACTTGCGCATCTATGCCTCGATGACCTCAAGACCGCAAAGGGCGCGATCGTCAACATCTCTTCGAAGACGGCGCTGACCGGACAGGGGTCGACCTCGGCCTATGTCGCGGCCAAGGCCGCGCAGTTGGGGCTGACGCGGGAATGGGCGGCAGCGCTGGCCCCGCATGGGGTGCGGGTGAACGCGGTGATCCCGGCGGAAGTGATGACACCGATGTACCGCAACTGGCTGGATACGTTCGAGAATCCGGCTGCGCAGGAGGCGTTGATCACTTCGCGCATTCCCCTGGGCCAGCGGATGACCACAGCCGAAGAGATCGCGGCGACGGTTGTGTTCCTGCTCTCGGACAAGGCGGGCCATACCACCGGGCAGTGGCTTTTCGTCGATGGTGGCTATGTCCATCTCGACCGGGCGCTGGGGCGCTAGGGCTGGACAGCAAGATCTTGAGAACGCTGGGTTAATGGGCTTTGCTTCGGCGGTTTGGCCTGTCTTGCCCGCGTCTTCCTTTTGTCTTCCTTTCGTCTCTACGCGCGTCGCCATCAGGTGGCGTTAACCAATCGGCGCGAATCGCTTCCGGTCAGCGCGCTCGGATCGGGTCGGCGAGGAGGCGGAGGCCGTTCAGGACGACGAGCAGCGTGCCGCCTTCATGCCCGATCACGGCGAGCGGCAAGGGCAGGGAAAAGAACAGGCTGCCCGTCACGAGCACCACCATGGCGCCAAGGGCGAGCGTCAGGTTCTGGCGGACCACCCGGGCCGTGCGGCGCGAGAGGGCGTGGGCGGCGGCAAGCTTGGTCAGGTCCTCGGCCATCAGGGCGACGTCGGCGGCCTGCAATGCCACCTCGCTGCCCGCGACCCCCATGGCGATGCCGACGTCGGCCCGGGCGAGAGCGGCAGCGTCGTTCACCCCGTCGCCGATGAAGGCGACCTTGCCGCGCGCTGCGGCCTGATCGACGAGGCGGACCTTGTCACCAGGGAGAAGGCCCGCGTGAATCTCGGCGGGGTGTAGACCAAGGCGCGTGCCGATGCGCGTGGCGACGGCGGCGCGGTCGCCGGTCATCATCAGGATCGCGGCCCCTTGCGCGCGGAGGTTGGCCAAGGCCGTGGCCGCGCTGTCGCGGGGTTCGTCGGCGACGGTCAGCGCGCCGAGGAGTTGGGCGCCACGACCGACTAGGACCAGCGTTTCGGCCCCGTCGGCGAGATGCGCAAGGGTCGGCGGCATGGTCGCGCCCATGGCGGCAAGCATCCGGGAGTTGCCGGCCCAGAGGGGGCCCTGCCCGTCCGTTCCGGTGATGCCTTCGCTGGGGTGCGAGCGCATGTCATGGACCGGGGCGGGAGAAAGCCCGCGTTCGGCGGCGTGGGCGCGGATCGCGGCGGCGATGGGGTGTTCGGACTGCGCCTCGAGCCCGGCGGCGAGGGCGAGGAAGTCGTCTTCCGTGCCCTGAAGGGCTGCCACTGCCGTCACGCCGGCGCGGCCGGTGGTCAGGGTTCCGGTCTTGTCGAAGGCGAAGGTTCTGACCTCGGCCAGCCCTTCCAGCGCAGCACCGCCCTTGAACAGGACCCCGCCCCGCGCGGCGGCGGACAGGGCGGAAAGGATCGCGGCGGGGACCGAGATCACGACGGCGCAGGGGCTGGCGGCGACAAGGACGGTGGCGGCCCGGTAAAGCGCGTCTCCGGCGTCAAGGCCCCAGAGGCGGAAGCCGAAGAAGGCAAGGACCGACCCGGCCAGCACGGCGATGGTGTAGCGCTGGCCGAACCAGTCCGAGAACCGTTCGGACGGTGATTTCATCGCCTGCGCCTCGGTCACCATGCGGATCATCTGCGCGACGGTGCTTTCCGAGAGTGTGCGGAGGACCTCGACCGTCAGGATGCCGTCAAGGTTGACGCAGGCCTCGTGCACCGGGCTGCCGGGGTCCTTGCGGACGGGCTGGCTTTCGCCGGTGACGCTGCTTTCGTCCATGTGGCCGCTGCCGAGGGTCACCCGCCCATCGACCGGCACCCGGGCGCCGGGGCGCAGGATGACGTGGTCGCCGGGGCGAAGGGTTTCCACGGGCACCTCGGTCACCCCGTCCGGGCCTTCGCGGAGCGCGGTTTCGGGGCGAAGCTGCATCAGGGCCTCGACCGCGCGGCGGGCCTTGCCCATGGCGCGATGCTCAAGCGTTTCGGAGAGGGAGAAGAGCGCCAGGAGCACCGCCCCTTCCAGCGCCGCACCGACCGCCGCGGCGGCAAGGGCTGCGACGACCATCAGCAGGTCGATGTCGAGCCGCCGCTCATGCCAAAGCTCGGACAGGGCGGAGCGGGCGGCGGTGACGCCACCGGCAAGGAAGGCAAGGGCGAGTGCGGCCCAGGTGAGGCCTTGCGGCAAAGGCTGGAGGAACGCGTCAACTGCAGCGACGACAAGGCCGATCCAGCAGAGGATGGTCAGGGCAAGCTTGGCCTGGTCGTCCCCGGATGTCTCGGTATCGCTGGTCATCGCCTGCCCATTCTCTCTGCCGCCAACCCTCACCCGCGGGATGCAAAAGGGCAAGCACCGCGCAAGCGGAGGTTTTTCCTTGACCCCGCCGCCCCCCCGGTCAAAACAGCCGCATGGCGACTGCAACCCTGACCATCGATCTTGATGCCATCGCGGCGAACTGGCGTGCGCTTGACCGGCTTTCCGGGTCCGAGGTGCAGACGGCTGCGGTCGTCAAGTCGGATGCCTATGGGCTGGGCGTGAAACGCGTTGCCCGTGCGCTGGCGCAGGCCGGGGCGCGGCGGTTCTTCGTCGCCTGCGCCGAGGAAGGTGCTGCGGTCCGGCAGGCCCTGGGACCGGGGCCGCAGATTGCGATCCTCTCCGGCCACATGCCGGGCGATACCGAGATGATCCATGATCTCGACCTGACGCCGATGCTGAACAGCCTGGACCAGATCACCCGGCATCTCGAGGCGCTGCCCGGCCATGCCTTCGGCGTGCAGCTGGACACTGGCATGAACCGTCTGGGTGTCGAGGCGCTGGAATGGGAAGCTGTGGCGCCGATCCTTCTGGAGGCCGGGCCCGAGCTGCTGATGAGCCACCTTGCCTGCGCCGACGAACCTGAGAACCCGATGAACGAGGCGCAACTGGCCGAGTTTCACCGGATGACCGACGGTCTTGGCCTGCCGCGCAGCCTTGCGGCCACGGGCGGCATCCTGCTGGGCGCGCGCTGGCATTTCGACCTGACGCGCCCCGGGGTCGGCCTTTATGGCGGGCTGCCCTTTGCCGCGGCGCAGCCGGTCGTCACCCTATCCCTGCCCGTGATCCAGACGCGCGAGGTCGCGGAAGGCGAGACGGTGGGCTATGGCAACAGCTGGACCGCGACGCGGCCTTCGGTGATCGCGACGCTGGCCGCGGGCTATTCGGACGGGTTGCCGCGGACGCTGTCGAACCGGGCGCTTCTCTGGGACGGAGAGACGCCCTGCCCGCTGGTTGGCCGGGTGTCGATGGACCTGATCACCGCCGATGTCACCGATCTGGCCGAGGTGCCGCGGAGCCTCGACATCATCGGGCCGCACCAGGGCGTTGACGAGCTGGCCGGGATGGGCGGCACCATCGGCTATGAGCTTCTGACCGCGCTTGGGCCGCGCTATCAGCGCCGCTACCAGGAAAGCCGGGCGTGAAGGCCATCCTTGCCGCCATCGGTCGTCCGGTCCTTGCCGCCCTTGCCGCAGTCGGGCGGGTTGCGATCTTTGCCGTGGCAATCCTGGGCCATGTCATCCGCCCGCCGTTCTACCTGCGCGAGTTCGGCCATGCGGTCCTGCAGATCGGCTGGTATTCGCTGCCGGTGGTGGGCCTGACCGCGATCTTCACCGGGGGGGCGCTGGCGTTGCAGATCTATGCCGGCGGCTCGCGCTTCAACGCCGAGGCGGTGGTGCCGCAGATCGTGGCCATCGGCATCACGCGCGAGCTGGGACCGGTCCTGGGCGGGCTGATGGTCGCGGCACGGGTGGCAAGCTCCATCGCCGCCGAGATCGGCACGATGAAGGTGACCGAGCAGATCGACGCGCTGGTGACCCTGTCGACCAACCCACTGAAATACCTGGCCGTCCCGCGCGTGGTCGCGGCCACGCTGGCGATGCCGGTGCTGGTGGCGGTGGGCGATGCCATCGGGATCATGGGCGGCTGGCTGGTCGGGATCACGCGGCTGGATTTCAACTCGGCCACTTACCTCAAGACCACGGTCGATTTCCTGGAGGCCTGGGATGTGGGCTCGGGCCTGGTGAAGGGCGCGGTCTTCGGCTTCATCGTGGCGCTGATGGGCTGCTATCACGGGATGAACAGCGCCCGCGGCGCGCAGGGCGTGGGCCGGGCGACGAAGGCGGCGGTGGTGTCGGCATCCGTGCTGATCCTGGCGGCGAACTACGTGCTGACCGAGATCTTCTTCACGTCATGATCGAGCTTCGCGATGTCCATAAGCGGTTCGGGGCGAACCGGGTCTTGCAGGGGGTGAACCTGACCGTCGCCTCGGGCACGTCGATGGTGATCATCGGCGGGTCAGGGACGGGGAAGTCGGTGCTTCTGAAATGCATCCTCGGCCTCGTTCACCCGGACGAGGGGACGATCACGCTGGACGGGCGGGACGTGACGGCGGGCGACCGCGACGCCTTCCTTGCGCGGTTCGGGATGCTGTTCCAGGGGGGTGCGCTTTTCGACAGCCTGAAGGTCTGGGAGAATGTGGCCTTCCGGCTGATGCGGGGGGCGAATGCGCTGCCGAAACCGCAGGCGCGCGAGATCGCCGTCGAGAAGCTGCGCCGGGTGGGGCTGAAGCCCGAGACAGCCGATCTTTTCCCCGCGGAACTCTCGGGCGGGATGCAGAAGCGCGTGGGCCTTGCGCGGGCCATCGCAGCGGAGCCGGAGATCATCTTCTTCGACGAACCAACCACCGGCCTTGACCCGATCATGGCGGGCGTCATCAACGAGCTGATCCGCGAGATCGTGACCGAGATGGGGGCGACGGCGATGACGATCACCCACGACATGTCCTCGGTCCGGGCGATTGCGGACCATGTGGCGATGCTGCATGGCGGGGTGATCCGCTGGACCGGCCCGGTTTCGGAAATGGATGCGACGGCGGACCCTTACGTCCAGCAGTTCATCCACGGGCGGGCCGAAGGGCCGATCGAGAGCGTGCGATGATCCGATGGCTGAATCTGGCGCTGCTGGTCCTTTTCCCCGTCGCCTGGTTTGCGCCCCTGATGCGCGCGGCGATCCTGCCGATCTTCGGGATGGATGAGATCAGCGTCATCACCGGGTTGCAGTCCTTGTGGGAGAGCGATGCCGCGCTGGCGCTGGTCGTCACCTTCCTTGCGATCTTCGCGCCCTATGCCAAGACCATCGGGCTGGCGCTGCTGCACTGGAATCTTCTGAGCCCGAAGCTGCTGCCGGCGCTGGAGGTACTGGGAAAGCTGGCGATGGCCGATGTCTTCCTGATCGCGCTTTACATCGTGATCGTGAAGGGCGCGGGCTATGTCACGATCGAGACCGCCTGGGGACTTTACCTTTTCACCGGCTGCATCCTGGCCTCGATCCTGATCTCGTGGCGGTCGAAACCCTTGGCCTGAGCGCCGTGCCTTGATGCTGCCCAACATTCCCGGCATGGTCGCGCCCGATGAAACAGAGCACCTCCTTCACCTGCACCCAATGCGGCGCAAGTTACCGCAAATGGGCCGGCAAATGCGACGCCTGCGGCGGGTGGAACACCATTGTCGAAGAGACTCCGCTTTCGGCAGGACCGAAAGCCCTGGGGGCCAAGGGCCGGACCATCCCGCTTTCCGACCTTTCGACGGAAGAGGCGGCACCACCCCGCGCCTCGTCAGGGATCGCCGAGCTGGACCGGGTGCTGGGGGGTGGGCTCGTGCCGTCCTCGGCGATCCTGGTCGGGGGCGATCCGGGGATCGGGAAGTCGACGCTGCTGTTGCAGGCCGCTGCAAGTTTTACGCGCAAGGGGCTGAAATGCCTTTACATCTCGGGCGAGGAGGCCGCGGCGCAGGTTCGGATGCGGGCGCAGCGGCTGGGCCTGACGGATGCTTCGGTCCGGCTGGGGGCCGAGACCAACCTGCGCGACATCCTGACGACGCTCGATGCCGAACGGCCGGCGCTGGCGATCATCGATTCGATCCAGACGATGTGGCTGGACCAGGTCGAGGCGGCGCCGGGCAGCGTCTCCCAGGTGCGGGCGGCGGCGCATGAGTTGGTGACCTTCGCCAAGCGGCGCGGCGTGGCGGTGGTGCTGGTCGGGCATGTGACGAAGGACGGCCAGATCGCCGGACCGCGCGTGGTCGAGCATATGGTCGATACGGTGCTCTACTTCGAGGGCGAGCGTGGCCATCAATTCCGCATCCTGCGCGCGGTGAAAAACCGCTTCGGCCCGGCTGACGAGATCGGGGTCTTCGAGATGACGGGCGGGGGTCTGGCCGAGGTGCCGAACCCCTCGGCCCTGTTCCTCGCGAACCGCGACCAGCCCGCGCCGGGGTCTGCGGTCTTTGCGGGGATCGAGGGGACGCGGCCGGTCCTGACCGAAATCCAGGCGCTGGTTGCCCCGTCAACCCTGGCAAGCCCGCGGCGCACGGTGGTGGGTCTGGACAGCGGCCGGGTGTCCACGATCCTTGCGGTGCTGGAGGCGCGCTGTGGCATCCCCTTTGCCGGGCTTGACGTTTTCCTGAATGTTGCCGGGGGGTTGCGGGTCAGCGAACCGGCGTCGGACCTGGCCGTGGCGGGGGCGCTTCTGTCGGCGCGGGAAGATGTGGCAATTCCGCCAGACATGGTGCTTTTCGGCGAAATCAGCCTTTCCGGAGCGCTTCGCCCTGTGGGACAATCGGAAAATCGGTTGAAAGAGGCCTCGAAACTTGGTTTTTCACTGGCGACCGTGCCGTCCCAGTCAAAGATCGAGGGGGCGGCGGGCCTTATGGTGCGGCAGCAGCCGGACCTCGGGGCCTTTGTGGGTGCGATGTTCGGTGCCGGGGACACGGCAGGACGAAAAGGGACGAGGGACTGACAGATGGAAAACCTGACCGCGGTCGACGGTGGTGCGGCACTGATCATCCTTGTCTCATCCATCCTGGCTTTTTCGCGCGGGCTGGTACGGGAGCTGATGGCGATCCTTGGCTGGATCGGCGCGGCGATCGCGGCCTATTACTTCGCCCCCGGCGTCCAGCCGCTGGTGAAGGAGCTGCCGGTCATCGGTGACTTTCTTGCCGACAGCTGCGAGTTGTCGGTCGTGGCGGCCTTCGCGGGCGTCTTCGTGATCGGCCTGATTGTCGCTGCCCTGTTCACGCCGCTTTTCTCGGGCGCGGTGCAGCGGTCGGCCCTGGGCGGGATCGACCAGGCGCTCGGGTTCCTTTTCGGCGCGGCGCGCGGCATCCTGCTGATCGCGGTCGGCTTCATCGTCTACGACCGTGTTCTCAGCGACCAGGCGATCCCGATGATCGACGAAAGCCGGACTGCACTGGTCTTCGCCAACTTCCAGGCCGAGATCGACCAGAACATCCCGTCGGATGCGCCTGGCTGGATCGTCGACCGCTACAACGAGCTGACCAATGTCTGCGCGCCGGGCGGTGCACCCGTGGTCCCGACGACGCCCGAAGCTGCCCCTGAGACCGCGCCCGCAGCCCCCGCGACCAACGGCTGATCCCGTTCGCGCGAGCCTGATGTAACGGTCGCGTTTCAGGACGTGACAGCCCCGCCTGCCTGCCGTAAACCACCGGCATCCCGCGCGATGCGCATCAGCAGGATTCGGACAGGCATGGCCCCTTTCCTCTCGCACCCCTTCGATGACGACAAGCTGAAGGAAGAATGCGGCATCTTCGGCGTGGTCGGGGTCGCGGATGCCTCGACCTTCGTGGCGCTGGGGCTGCATGCCCTGCAGCACCGGGGCCAGGAAGCGGGCGGGATCGTCAGCTATCACCCCGAACACGGGTTCAACTCGGCCCGGCGCTTCGGCTATGTGCGCGACAATTTCACCAAGTCCGACGTGATGGACACCCTGCCCGGGCAGCTTGCCATCGGGCATGTGCGCTATTCCACCGCCGGATCGAAGGGCGCGACCGCGATCCGCGACGTGCAGCCCTTCTTCGGCGAGTTCTCGATGGGCGGCTGCGCCATTGCCCACAACGGGAACCTCACGAACGCGGCGGCGCTGCGGCGCGAGCTGATCGAGCGCGGGTCGATCTTCCAGTCTTCTTCGGACACCGAATGCATCATCCACCTGATGGCGCGGTCGATTCAGAAGAACCTGAGCGAGCGGATCAAGGATGCGCTGCGGCGGGTCGAGGGGGCGTTCAGTATCGTAGCGATGACCCGGACGAAGCTGATCGGCGTGCGCGACCCCCTGGGCGTGCGGCCGCTGGTCCTGGGCCGGGTGGGTGATCACGGCTGGGCGCTGAGTTCCGAGACCTGTGCGCTCGACATCATCGGGGCCGAGTTCGTGCGCGAGATCGAGCCGGGCGAGATGGTGGTGATCGAGGGCGACAAGGTGGATTCGACCCGCCCCTTCGCCCCGGCCAAGGCCCGGTTCTGCATCTTCGAGAACGTCTATTTCAGCCGCCCCGACAGCATCATCGCCGGCCGCTCGGTCTATGAGACGCGGCGGCAGATCGGCGTGGAACTCGCGCGTGAAGCGCCGGTCGAGGCGGATCTCGTCTGCCCGGTGCCCGACTCTGGCACCCCGGCCGCGATCGGCTTTGCCCATGAGAGCGGCATCCCCTTCGGCATGGGGATCATCCGCAACCAGTACATGGGCCGGACCTTCATCGAGCCGACCGACCACATCCGCAACATGGGCGTGCGGCTGAAGCTGAACGTCAACCGCGCGCTGATCAAGGGCAAGCGGGTGATCCTGGTGGACGACTCGGTCGTGCGCGGGACCACGAGCCGCAAGATCAAGGACATGATCCTGGAGGCCGGGGCGGCAGAGGTGCATTTCCGCATCGCCTCGCCCCCGACCGCCTGGCCCTGTTTCTACGGGGTCGACACGCCGGAACGGTCGAAGCTTCTGGCCGCGACGATGTCGGAAGACGAGATGCGCGACTGGATCGGGGTGGATAGCCTGAAGTTCGTCAGCCTCGACGGCCTTTACCGTGCGGCAGGCGAGGTTGCGGGGCGTGACCCGGCCTCCCCCCGGTTCTGCGATGCCTGCTTCTCGGGCGATTACCCGGTGGCGCCTTCGGACAAAATCGAGGAAGGCTTCCAGATGAAGGCGGCGGAGTGAGTGGCCCCGGCACCGCTTCCGTCGACGCCTACATCGCCGCCCTGCCCCCGGACCAGCGCGCCGCGCTGACGGGTCTCCGCGCCCGGCTGAAGGCCCTCCTTCCCGGCCACCTTGAGGTCATGTCCTACGCGATGCCCGGGTTTCGCCAGCCAGGACCGAAAGGGAAGATGGTGGTGGGCTACGCGGCCTTTGCGCGCCACCTCGGCCTTTATCCCCATTCCGGCACGGTGATCCCGCTGATCGACTGCGCGCCCTTCAAGACCTCGAAATCCGGGGTCCTCTATACCCCCGACCAGCCCTTGCCCGATGCGCTTCTGCGCCAGATCATCACGGCCCGGCAGGCAGAGCTTGCCGCGGGCTATGGCTCCCGCTGACCCCTTGCCCTTTCCTTTCTGCTTAAATATCCCCGCCGGAGGCTTCGACGGCCCCCAAAGGACGCATCCATGACCGAAAAGATCGCTCTCGTCACCGGCGCTTCGCGCGGGCTGGGATCTGCCATCGCCGAACAGCTTGCCCTGCGCGGCTGGCATGTGGTGGCCGTCGCCCGCACCGTGGGCGGGCTGGAAGACTTGGACGACCGGGTGAAACGCGCGGGGCTTCCCGGTGCGGGCGCACTGACGCTGGCACCGATGGATGTGACGAACGACGACGCGATGCGCCACCTCTGCCGGTCGGTCCATGACCGCTGGGGGGGCCTTGGCCTCTGGGTCCATGCGGCGGTGCATGCGGCCCCTCTGTCGCCGATGGGCAGTCTGGACCAGAAGGACTGGGAGAAGTCGATCGCCACCAACACCCGTGCGACGGGGATGCTGATACCGATGGTGGAGCCGCTTCTGCGGGCGCATCAGGGGACGGCGCTCTTCCTTGAAGATCCGCGCGCCGGGCAGGCCTTCTTTGGGGCTTATGGGGCCACGAAAGCCGCGCAGATGGCGCTGGTCGGCAGCTGGCAGGCCGAGACCGCAAGGCACGGCCCCCGCGTGCTCATCGCGACCCCTGCCCCGATGCCGACCGCGACCCGGGGCCGCTTCTTCCCCGGCGAAGACCGGACGAAACTGGCCGATGTGCAGGCGGAAGCCGCGCGCATCCTGGACCTGATCTGAGGAAACTGGCGCGGTGGACGGGGCTCGAACCCGCGACCCCCGGCGTGACAGGCCGGTACTCTAACCGACTGAGCTACCACCGCGCGATCCGCCCGAAGGGCCGTCTGGTCGGGGCTGGCGCGGTGGACGGGGCTCGAACCCGCGACCCCCGGCGTGACAGGCCGGTACTCTAACCGACTGAGCTACCACCGCGCATCCCGACCGGGTTGCCCCGGACGAGGGACCTCTTACGCAAGGGGTCGGGCGGCGTCAATGGCCCCTTTGCAGATTCCCGGTCCCCGTTCAGCGTTCGGGTGCCGGGATGAATTCCTGGTTGTCGTCGGGGGGGAGCCTGAAGCGGCCGTGCTGCCAGTCCCCTGCCCGCCAGGCCTCTTTCGCGGCCTCGATCCGGTCCTTTGACGAGGCGACGAAGTTCCACCAGATGAAGCGCGGGCCGTCCATCGTGGCCCCGCCGAGGAGCATGATCCGCGCGCCTGCATCGCCCGCCTTGACCGACACGCGGTCGCCGGGACGGAAGACGAGCATCCGGCCGGGTTCAAAGGTCTGGCCGCCGGTGGTGACCTGGCCGTCGAGGATATAGACCCCGCGGTCCTCGTGATTGTCCGGCAGGGGGATCGCCGCGCCGGGGGCGAGGCGGGCGTCGGCATAGAAGACCTCGGACGGCATCTGCAGGGGCACGGTTTCGCCCCAGGCGGTACCGAGGATGAGGCGGACCTCCTTCCCCTCACCTTCCAGTTCGGGAAGCGTGGTCCGGGGGACATGGACGAAGGCCGCCGCATCATCCTCACGCGATTTCGGCAGGGCGAGCCAGGTCTGGAGGCCGAACATCGAGAGGGGCGCTTTCCGCGCCTCGCCATCAGTGCGTTCGGAATGGGTGATCCCCTGCCCTGCCACCATCCAGTTCACGGCACCCGGTTCGATCCACTGGTCGGTGCCAAGGCTGTCGCGGTGATGGAGCCGCCCCTTCATCAGGTAGGTCACGGTGCCAAGGCCGATGTGCGGGTGGGGGCGGACGTCAATGCCCTGCCCCGTCAGGAACTCGGCCGGGCCCATCTGGTCGAAGAAGATGAAGGGGCCGACCATCTGCCGCTGGGCCGAGGGCAGCGCGCGGCGCACCTCAAAGCCGCCAAGGTCGCGGGCTCGGGGGACGATGACGGTTTCGATCGCGTCGACGGCGTCACCGATCGGGATGGAGGCGTCGAGAAGCGGGTTCCACATGGGGGGCTTTCCTTTGCAGGATTTCTGCCGGTAGCCTACGTGTGACGGCATCTTGTGCCAACGGGCGTTCAGGAAGTCCGATCGTGCGCGAGTGAACAATCAAACGTCTTGATATGACGCAAAAAAGGCACCACAAAAGGGCATACCAATCGGGCCGGACTGTTCGTGGCGCATATTCATATCCTGCATCGGCCCGGGCATCTGGCTCAGTCTTACCTGGTCGCGACCCTTTCGCGCTTCTGGCAGCGCTCTGGACATCAGGTTACGATCACAGGTGACTTCGCAGTCGAAGCAGATCTTTGCCTGCTTCACATAGATCTCACCTGCGTCCCTGCAGACCTCGTGGCTCAGGCTCCGGCAGGACAGCGGGTCTTGAACCGGCATGTGACCGACATATCCAAGCGCCGGATTTCGACCAACCTGTTGCATCCTGATGCCGAGTGGGACGGCCCGGTTATCATCAAGACGGATGCCAATCACTTCGGACGGCCTGAGGAGAAGGGTTTGCCGTTGAAGTGGCGGCACAAATTGCACCTTGCGCTGGCCCGCCGTTCGTGGTCGCTGGCGCGTCGGTTGCCGTCTGGTAGCTACCCCATCCTGCCCCGCCTGCGCTCCGTTCCCGGCTGGGTCTGGCGGAGGAAGGACCTGGTGGTCGAACGCTTTCTTCCCGAACGGCACGGTGACCTGTTCTGCCTGCGCGGGTGGCAATTCTTCGGCGAGGCGGGTTATGGGTATCGCCTTTGGGCGACCGACCCCCTGGTAAAGACAGGCACGATGGTGCGGTACGATTTCGATGCGGAGCCGCCCCCCACCATCCGCGCCCGCCGCGAGGAGTTTCGGTTCGACTTCGGCAAGTTCGACTATGTTATACGGGACGGCGAGGCGGTGCTGTTCGACGCAAACAAGACGCCCACCCTTTCGGGCGAGCGTGAAACGCCGCGCACGATCATGCTGTCTGAAGCTGTGGAGGGCTTTCTGCGATGACGCTGACCCCGGCCGTTTCACCCGACCGCTTTTGGCCCGCCGATGCGGCTTGGGCCGCCCGGCCTGATATCGGATTGTTGCGCCTCTTGGGTTTCCGGCCGGTGCTGACCGACATGATCACAGGGATGATGACAGGCTTTATGGGCACGCGACCGGCCGTCCGGCACGCCTGCGTTGCGACGGACGGCATAAGGGCGCTGTTCCGGCGTGCCGGAATCGAGCTGTCGGAACGGACGCTGATCTATCGCACCGAAGCCGAGGCCCGTGCGATTGCGCTACGCCTTGTGGACGAGGGTCACCGGATCGTCGCTGCCTATCCCTTTCAGCCGGGACTTCTGCCCGAGGCCGGCCAGGTTGTCCCGACGGCGCTTTACGAGCGACTGAACCGGAAGGATGGGCTAGCCGAACTGGTGCCGTCCGAACATCTGGCACAGCGCAGCATCCTGTCCATAGAAGAGGCGGCGGCCCTGCCCTTCACCGGGCCGGTCTTTGTCAAGCATGCCGGGCCCGAACCGACCGGATGGGGCTTTGCAGTGCGCCAATGCCTGACCGGGGCAGAGTTGCGGCGCGCCGTGGCAGAACTCGCACAGATGGGTGTCAGGACAGTCGCCGTAGAGACCGCCGAGGACGTCCTGCGCTGCTGGTGCGTCTGTATGGTGATCACTGACGATAACGTCGAGGTGCCGGGCGCGGCCCTGCAGCTGTTTTCTGCCGTCGGCCGGCAATCCGGCAGCCTGATCGATCCTGGGCAGGCACCGCCGGACAAGGTGCTGGAGATCGCGAGCCATGCCGGTCGGGTGGCCCAAGCCAAGGGCTACCGTGGCCCGGCTGGTATGGATATTGGTCTGGTCCGCGACGGGAGGATCATCGCCTTCGATCCGAACTTCCGCTTGAACTCATCGACAGCGCAGGTCCTCTTGCACCAAAGTGCAGTTGACCGCACCGGGGCCGGCGTTTCGTTGTCCTTCAACTTGTCCACTCCGCTGCCGATGCCGGAGGCGCTGGAGCGTCTGGCCGCCCCGGTGTCTGAAGGCAGCTTCATCCCGACGCGGCTTGGAGATGCCGCCGAGTTGCCGGCAGCCGTTGGCTTGTCACTAATCACCGGCTTTGTCATCAGCGAGACGGCAGAACAGGCGAAGGCCGCATCCGAAGCCCTGGCGATAATGCTGGCATGACCAGAAGTGGTGGGCGGTGAGGGACTCGAACCCCCGACATTCTCGGTGTAAACGAGACGCTCTACCAACTGAGCTAACCGCCCGGCCCGACGGGTGGCATATACCGCCTGCCCCCGCATTGGCAAGGCTGCGCAAAGCGCCAGGATCCTTCTGCGAAGGATCAGGTCAGGGTTCAATTGCAGCCGCTTGCCAAGACAGCCGGCTTCGATCCTTCGCAGAAGGATCGTGCCCGCCGAAAGCGAAAACGCGCCCCGGGGTTGGAGCGCGCTTCCTGCAGAATGGTGGGCGATAACGGATTTGAACCGCTGACATCTTCGATGTGAACGAAGCGCTCTACCGCTGAGCTAATCGCCCGAAACTTCTCGGTTGCCGGGGCTTTTAGCTATCCTCGTCATCATCTGCAAGGGCCAATCCGGCGGCGCGGGCGCTGTCGGCAAGCCGCAGTTTCAGCGTCAGGACCGGGCCGTTCGACTTGGCCACCCTGAGCTTGCCCAAGGGCGGGACCACGAAGACCGACCTTGCGACCAGCCCTTCACCAAGCGCAGAAAGGACTGCCTCGACCGATTTCTTCGCATCCGGCTTCTTCGCACCGGTGGCGGCAGCGACGGTATCGACGAGATTGCGGATCTTGATCGTCTCGACCGCGGCGGCGGCCTTCCTCGGCTCGGCCTTTTCGGGCTTGGCGGAGGGTGCAACGACGGCAGCCGCTGCGGCCTTGGGCTTTGGGGCCTTCGGGCTGCGGGCGGGCTTTTCTGCCTTGGCCGGCTTTTCGGCCTTCGGTGCGCGGGCTTGTTTCGCAGCGGTCGGTTTCGGGGCGTTCGGGGCCATGGATCCTGCTTCTGGCTGGGTTACGTCGCGGAAACGATATCGCCGCTATGGGATCGCGGCCAGAGACATTCCGCCGAACACAGGCGTCAGAAAAAGGCGCGCCGGAGGGGCACGCCTTGGTCTTTCGTCAGTGCGCGGTCTGCGCGGGCGGCGGGATCTGCGCCGCGCGGGCTGCCGCTGCCGCCTCTTCGGCGGCTTCATCCCACTCCACGGGCTCGGGCTGGCGGACAAGGGCCTGGGCCAGCACCTCACGCACGTGGGAGACGGGGATGATCGTCAGCCCCTCCTTCACGTTCGCGGGGATTTCCGCGAGGTCCTTGGCATTCTCTTCCGGAATGAAGACCGTCTTGATCCCGCCACGGAGGGCGGCAAGCAGTTTTTCCTTCAGACCGCCGATGGGCATCGCATTGCCGCGCAGGGAGACCTCACCCGTCATGGCGATGTCCTTCCGGACCGGGATACCGGTCAGGACCGAGACGATGGAGGTGACCATCGCAAGGCCCGCCGACGGCCCGTCCTTCGGCGTGGCGCCGTCGGGGACGTGGACGTGGATGTCGATCGTATCGAACTTGGGCGGCTTCACACCGATCTGCGGGCTGATCGAACGGACGTAGGAAGCCGCCGCGTCGATCGATTCCTTCATCACGTCGCCCAGTTTCCCGGTCGTCTTCATCCGCCCCTTGCCGGGCAGTTTCAGCGCCTCGATGTGCAGCAGGTCGCCGCCCACGGAGGTCCAGGCAAGGCCGGTGACCACGCCGACCTGGTCTTCCTTCTCGGCGAGACCATAGCGGTGACGCTGGACGCCAAGGTATTCCTCGACCTTGGCGGGATCGACCGAAACCGACTTGGTCTTGCCCTTCAGGATCTCGGTCACGGCCTTGCGGGCCAGTTTCGCGATCTCGCGTTCGAGATTCCGCACGCCCGCTTCGCGCGTGTAGTAGCGGATGACGTGGTTCAGCGCGTCGTCCGAGACGCTGAATTCGCCCTTCTTCAGCCCGTTCGCGGCGATCTGCTTCGGCAGGAGGTGGCCCTTGGCGATCTCGCGCTTTTCATCCTCGGTGTAGCCGGCCAGAGGGATGATCTCCATCCGGTCGAGCAAAGGCCCGGGCATGTTGTAGCTGTTCGACGTGGTGATGAACATCACGTTCGACAGGTCGTATTCGACCTCGAGATAGTGGTCGACGAAGGTGTTGTTCTGTTCGGGGTCCAGGACCTCGAGCAGCGCCGACGCCGGGTCGCCCCGGAAGTCCTGGCCCATCTTGTCGATTTCGTCCAGCAGGATCAGCGGGTTGGTGGTCTTGGCCTTCTTCAGGTTCTGGATGATCTTGCCGGGCATAGAGCCGATATAGGTCCGGCGGTGACCGCGGATTTCGGATTCGTCGCGCACGCCGCCAAGCGAAATGCGGATGAATTCACGCCCCGTTGCTTTCGCGACCGAGCGGCCGAGCGAGGTCTTGCCGACGCCCGGGGGGCCGACGAGGCAGAGGATCGGGCCCTTGAGCTTCTGCGACCGCGCCTGCACAGCCAGGTATTCGACGATCCGCTCCTTGACCTTTTCCAGGCCGAAGTGGTCGGCGTCGAGCACCTTCTGTGCCGCCGGCAGGTCCTTCTTGACCTTGGACTTCACGCCCCAGGGCACGCCCAAAAGCCAGTCGAGGTAGTTGCGCACGACCGTCGCCTCGGCCGACATCGGGGACATCGACTTCAGCTTTTTGATCTCGGCCTCGGCCTTTTCGCGGGCCTCTTTCGAGAGCTTGGTCTTGGCAATGCGGGCCTCAAGCTCGGCGACCTCGTTCTGGCCGTCTTCGCCATCGCCGAGTTCCTTCTGAATGGCTTTCATCTGTTCATTCAGGTAGTACTCGCGCTGCGTCTTCTCCATCTGGGTCTTGACGCGGGACTTGATCTTCTTCTCGACCTGAAGGACGGAAAGTTCGCCCTGCATGTGGCCGTAGACCTTTTCCAGCCGCTCTGCGATGTCGAGGGTTTCGAGGATCGCCTGCTTCTGGCCAACGTCCACGCCAAGGTGGCCGGCGACGAGGTCGGCGAGGCGCGCGGGATCGCGGGTGTCCGAGACGGCGGCAAGCGCCTCTTCGGGGATATTCTTGCGGACCTTCGAGTAGCGGTCGAACTCTTCACCGACCGCGCGCACCAGCGCCTCG
The DNA here is from genome assembly GCF_057219895.1 of Tabrizicola sp. T46. Lineage (NCBI taxonomy): Bacteria > Pseudomonadati > Pseudomonadota > Alphaproteobacteria > Rhodobacterales > Paracoccaceae > Tabrizicola > Tabrizicola sp. T46. Next base: position 107,171 of record NZ_JBXVVV010000003.1, on the reverse strand, counting down.
ACCGCGGCACGGTCACCTTCGGTTTCGGTCAGCGGATCGACAGTCGCCTCGAAGAAGGCGGGGTTTTCGATGAAGCCGGTGATCTTCACACGCGACTTGCCTTCGACCAGCACTTTCACCGTGCCGTCAGGCAGCTTCAGAAGCTGCAGCACATTGGCAAGGACGCCCACGCGGTAGATCCCATCGGCGGCGGGATCGTCGATCGTGGGATCCTTCTGCGAGGACAGAAGAATCTGCTTGTCATCCTGCATCACCTCTTCCAGCGCCCGGACCGATTTCTCGCGTCCGACGAAGAGGGGCACGATCATGTGGGGGAAGACCACGATGTCGCGGAGCGGCAGGACGGGGTAGCTTTGGGTGCTCATTTCGGTTCCTTCGTTCGCGGCAGCCTGCGGGGTCCCGACCATCGGCAACCCGGCTCGCTCCGCCGTTGGATGTGTTAACTTGTGCACGCCGTCAGACGGATTCAAGCGTGACCAAGGAAGGGCAGTCTGAACCTGCCCGCAGGCGGCTGCAAGATGGGAAAACGGCACGCGCCAATCGGACGCGTGCCGATACTTCCTCAGGCCGCGACCTCGGCAAGCGTGGGGTAGTCGGTGTAACCTTCTCGCCCGCCCCCGTAGAGGCCCGATGTCGGCAAGGGATTGAGAGGCGCGCCAGCCGCCAGCCGCTCTGCAAGGTCGGGGTTGGAAATATAGAGCTTTCCGAAGGCCACGAGGTCGACATTGCCCGACGCAACCGCCGCAACCGCCGTGTCACGGGTGTATCCGTTGTTGGCGATATAGGCACCCCTGAAGCGGTCACGCAGCGCCTCGAGCGCGCCGGCCGGCCATTCGCGCGGGCCGCCGGTCTGGCCTTCGACCATGTGCAGGAAGGCAACGCCCGCGTCATTCAGCACGTCGATCGCCGCGCCAAAGGTGGCAATGGTGTCGCTGTCGATCCCGACATTGTTGGCGTTGGAGAACGGGCTGAGGCGCACGCCAACCCGGCCCGGCCCGAGGATTTCGGTGACCGCTGCGACGACTTCCTTCAGGAAGCGGACACGGTTTTCGACCGGCCCGCCATAGGCGTCCGTCCGAGTATTGGAAGTGTCGCGCAGGAACTGGTCGATAAGATAGCCGTTGGCGGCATGGATCTCGACCCCGTCGAAGCCTGCGGCAGCGGCGTTGCGGGCAGCGCGACGGTAATCCTCGATCACGCGCGGGATCTCATCGAGCGCAAGCGCGCGGGGGACGGAGGTTTCGACGAAGCCCGTGCCGTCGAAGGTCTTGGAGGCAGCGCCGATCGCCGAAGGGGCGACCGGCGCTGCGCCGGCGACCTGGAGCGAGGTATGGCTGACCCGGCCGACATGCCAAAGCTGGGCCGCTATCCTGCCGCCTCTGGCGTGGACGGCGTCGGTGACCTCTTTCCACCCAGCCACCTGGGCGTCGGAATAGATGCCCGGGGTCCAGGCATAGCCCTTCCCTTCCGGGGAAATCTGCGTGCCTTCGGTGATGATAAGGCCCGCGCCAGCGCGCTGGGCGTAGTATTCGACGTGAATGTCATAGGGGGTGTCATCTTCAGGCCGGGCCCGGTTGCGGGTCAGTGGTGCCATGACGATGCGGTTTTTCACGGCAATGTCGCCAAGGGCGAAAGGGGTGAAGAGGGCTTCGGTCATCGGGGCGTCCTTCGGTGGTGAATGGCTGTCAAGTTAACGACGACTGAAGCAGTCACAACCTGCGGCAAGCGCCTGTCCGCTATGCATTTCCGCACATGGTCCGGTTCACGGAGGCCCTTGGCAACCTGGTCAGGCCGGTCTCAAAGCGGCTCGACATCGCCTTCGGACCGGAGCGCATGAAAGTCGGCCACGAAGGCCGCGAGCTGTCCTTCGGCAATCGCATCCCTCAGCCCCTGCATCAGCACCTGGTAGTAGTGCAGGTTGTGCCAGGTCAGGAGCATCGAGCCGATGATCTCGTCCGCTTTCACCACATGGTGCAGGTAGGCGCGGGAGTAACCAGTGCAGGCGGGGCACTGGCAGCCGTCTTCCAAGGGACGCGGGTCGTCCTTATGGCGGGCGTTGCGCAGGTTCACCTGACCGCGTGCCGTCCAGGCCTGGCCGGTGCGGCCTGAACGGGAGGGGAGCACGCAATCCATCATGTCGATGCCGCGTTCCACGGCCCCCACGATGTCGTCGGGCTTGCCCACGCCCATCAGGTAGCGGGGCTTATCGGCCGGCAGGAGGCCCGGCGCATAGTCGAGGACGCCGAACATCGCCTCTTGCCCCTCGCCCACCGCAAGGCCGCCGACGGCATAGCCGTCAAAGCCGATCGTCTTCAGAGCCTCGGCCGATTCCTCGCGGAGCTCGCGGGTGACGCCGCCCTGCATGATCCCGAAAAGCGCGTGGCCGGGCCGGTCGCCGAAAGCGTCGCGGCTGCGCTGCGCCCAGCGCATGGACAGGCGCATGGCGCGGGCGACCTCGGCATCGTCGGCGGGAAGGGCCGGGCATTCATCGAAGGCCATCACGATGTCGGACCCGAGCAGGCGCTGGATTTCCATGCTGCGTTCGGGGGAAAGCATGTGTTTCGAGCCGTCGAGATGCGAGGAGAAGCGCACGCCTTCCTCGGTCACCTTGCGCAGGGGGCCAAGCGACATGACCTGGAACCCGCCGCTATCGGTCAGGATCGGCCGGCTCCAGTTCATGAAGCGGTGCAGGCCGCCAAGCGCCGCGATGCGCTCGGCGGTCGGGCGCAGCATGAGGTGGTAGGTGTTGCCCAGAAGGATGTCGGCCCCAGTGGCGCGGACACTTTCGGGCAGCATCGCCTTCACGGTGGCAGCGGTGCCCACCGGCATGAAGGCGGGGGTGCGGATCTCGCCCCGCGGGGTCTTGATCGCCCCGGTGCGCGCGCGCCCGTCGGTTGCCGAAACCGTGAAGTGGAAACCCGTCGCCATGTCCGTCAGCCCCTTGTCTGCCGACGCTTTGGGCTAAATCAGCGCAAAAGCCAAGCACCCGGCGGTTGTGCACATCTGTTTCGGAGTTAGCGCACATCATTTCTCTTGACCTTTCCGCCGGGTCATCTAATTGGGTGAATGAACGTTCATTCCCAGTAGAGCCAACCCATGTCCGGTGTCCCCTTCCCCACCCCTGCCGCAGAAGAGCGCGGTCTCGAGATCCTCGCCTCGATCCGGCAGGCCTTTGCCGAGAAGGGATTCGACGGGGCTTCGATGCAGGATCTGGCCCGGGCAGCGGGGATGAGCGTTGGCAACTTCTACCGGTACTTCCCGTCAAAGGCCGCGATTGTGCAGGCGATGTGCAGCTACGACCTCGCCGAAATCCAGAGCGAATTCGCTGAGATCCAGTCGTCCGACAAACCAATGGCGGCGCTGCGTGAACGGATCCTGATGCATTTCGGGGAAGAAGGCATCAAGGACGGCCAGTTGTGGGCCGAGATCACCGCGGCCGCCATGCGGAAGCCCGAGATCGGCGCCGCCTCGGTCGAGATGGAGGACCGCATCTCGCGTTTTCTCTGCGCCATTTTCGCCCGGGTGACACGGCGCAGCGAGGCCGAGGCCTTGCAGCGCTATGAGGGCCAGTGCCAGCTTCTGGTGATGCTGGTGAAGGCCGTGGCGATGCGGACGGCGCAGCTTGGCCCGGCCAAGCCCGGCCTGGAAGCCCAGGTGGTCGCCGTTGTGGACCGCATCCTGACCGACATTTCGAACGACATTGCAAAAGGCTGACCGCACCATGCGCCCGACCCCGATCCTGATCCTTGCCGCTGCCCTGGGCCTTGCGCTTCCCGCGCCCGCCCTGCGTGCCGAAGAGGACGCCGCCGCCGCAACCCCGGTGGTTCAGAACCTGCCGGCGATCACCGTCTCGGAGGTCGTGCAACGCAAGATGACCGACCGGGTGCTGACCTCGGGCCTGATCGCCGCCGTCGAGGAGGTGCAGGTCGCCCCCCTGATCGAAGGCCAGCCGCTCGAGTCGTTGCTGGCGGATGTCGGCGACACGGTGGCCAAGGATCAGGTGCTTGCCACCCTGTCGCGCTCGACGCTGGAATTGCAGGAAACCGAAGCGGTCGCTTCGCTGGCCTCGGCCCGGGCGGGGATCGCGCAAGGCGAAGCGCAGCTGGTCGAGGCCGAGGCTGCCGAGGCTGAGGCGCGCCGGGTCGCCGAGCGGACCGAGAAGCTGCGCGAGCAGGGAACGGCCCCGCAGGCGCAGCTGGACAATGCGGCCGCTGCGGCCACCTCGGCCGCCGCGCGGGTGACCGTTGCCATGGAGGGCCTGGAAGCGGCGCGGGCGCAACTGGCGCTGGCCGAAGCGCGGCTGGAAAACATCCAGCTGCAGCTGAGCCGGACCGAGGTGAAGGCCCCGGTCTCCGGCAAGATCATTGCCCGGAACGCAAAGATCGGGGCCGTGGCCACCGCAGCGGGCGAGCCGATGTTCGTGATCGTCCGCGACGGTGAGCTGGAGCTGCGGGCCGACGTGGCGGAGGCCGATGTGCTTCGCCTTGATGAGAACCAGCCGGCCAAGCTTCGCGCCGTGGGCATGTCGGATGTTCTGACGGGCCATGTGCGCCTGGTCGAGCCGACGATCAACCCGACCTCGCGGCTGGGCCGGGCCCGGATCGAGATCGACGACGAGGCGGCGCTGCGGTCGGGCATGTTCGTCGAGGCCGAGATCACCGTGGCCGAGCGTGACGGTCTTGCCGTGCCGCTAACCGCGCTTGCCGCCTCGGCGGACGGGATTTCGGTGCTGCGGGTTGTGGACGGCGTGGTCGAGCGCGTGCCGGTCAGGATCGGCATCCGCGAAGGTGCCTATGTCGAGATTCTGGAAGGACTTTCGGCGGGCGATCAGGTGGTGACGAAGGCCGGCGCCTTTGTCCGGGCGGGCGACCGGATCAATCCGGTGCTTGCCGCAGGCAACACGAACTGAGGGGCGTGCCATGAACTTTTCCGCCTGGTCGATCCGCAATCCGGTCGCCCCCCTGCTGGCCTTCTTCCTCTTGATGCTCCTGGGCTGGCAAAGCTTCAACAACCTGCCGATCACGCGGTTTCCGAACATCGACGTGCCGCTGGTCGCGGTGAGCGTCAGCCAGTCGGGTGCCGCCCCGGCCGAGATGGAGACGCAGGTCACCAAGGAGATCGAGGATGCCGTCGCCGGCATCACCGGCGTCAAGCGTGTCACCTCGACCGTGACCGACGGGCTTTCGACCACGGTGGTTGAATTCCGGATGGAAGTGCCGACCGACAAGGCGGTGCAGGATGTGAAGGACGCGGTGGACCAGATCCGGGGCGACCTGCCCGGCGGGATCGAGGCCCCGATCGTCAGCCGCATCGACGTGGAAGGCCAGGCGATCATGACCTTTGCCGTGTCGGCCCCCGACATGACGATGGAAGAGATCAGCTGGTTCGTCGACGACACCATCACCCGCGCCCTGCAGGGCAAGCCCGGCATCGGCCGCGTGACCCGCATCGGTGGCGCTGACCGCGAGATCCGGGTCGAGCTTGATCCCATCAAGCTGGACAGCTACGGCGTGACCGCACAGGCGATCAGCTCCCAGATCGCGGCGACGAACACCAACCTCGGCGCGGGCAAGATCAGCCTTGGCACCGGCGAGCAGGTGATCCGCACGCTGGGCGACAGCGGCACGGTCGAAATGCTGGCGGCCACGACCATCGCGCTGCCCTCGGGCCAGTTTGTGCGCCTTTCCGACCTGGGCCTGGTGATCGACAGCTATGAAGAGCTGAAGAGCTTCACCCGGATCGACGGGGACGAGGGGGTAAGCTTCCTTGTCTTCCGCGCCAAGGGGGCGTCCGAGGTCAGCGTGGCCGAGCTGACGCGGGGGGTGGTCGAGGACCTGCGCGCGGCGCATCCCAATGTCGCGATCACCCTGATCGACGATTCCGTTTTCTACACCTATGGCAACTACGAGGCGGCGATCCACACGCTGCTGGAGGGCGCACTCCTCGCGGTGCTCGTCGTGCTCGCCTTCCTGCGGAACTGGCGCGCAACGCTGATCGCGGCGGTGGCGCTGCCCCTTTCCGCTGTGCCGACCTTCTGGATCATGGACCTGCTCGGCTTCTCGCTGAACCTTGTCAGCTTCCTTGCGCTGACGCTGGCGACGGGCATCCTGGTCGATGACGCGATCGTGGAGATCGAGAACATCGCCCGGCACATCCGGATGGGCAAGACGCCCTACCGGGCCGCGATCGATGCCGCGGACGAGATCGGCCTTGCGGTCATTGCGACCAGCTTCACCATCGTCGCGGTCTTCGTGCCGGTCAGTTTCATGCCGGGGATCCCGGGGCAGTACTTCATGCAGTTCGGCCTGACGGTGGCGATAGCGGTCCTGTTCTCGCTGGCCGTGGCGCGCCTGATCACGCCGATGATGGCGGCCTACTGGATGCGCGCAAAGGATGCGGTGGGGCATGACGAGGGGCATCAGCAGGATGGGTTCATCATGCGCGGCTACCTTGCGCTGGTGCGGATGACGACGAAGGTCTGGCGGTCGAAGCGTTGGCCCTGGCTGGGGTTCCCGAGCTATTATGCGACGCTGGTGGCCGCGATTATCGTGGTGATCTTCTCGGTCCAGGCGATGCTGGCGGTGCCGGGAAGCCTCTTCCCGCCCGAAGACGAAAGCAGGATCATCGTGTCGGTGGAACTGCCGCCGGGAAGCACGCTGCAGGACACCGATGCCACGACCGAGGCGATGCGTCAGGCAGTGGCGGACATCGACGGGGTGAAATCGGTTCTGGTCGTGGGCGGATCGACCCCGCTGGGTGACCGCGACGTGCGCCGCGCCTCTTTCACGGTGATCCTCGACCGGCTGGACAACGGGCTGGGGCGGAAGCTTTCCGACCTTGGCCAGCAGATCCCGCTGATCGGGCCCCTGCTGCCGGAAGCGCCGCTCAAGGGCCGCATCCGCCCGCAGGCCGACATCGAGACCGAGGTCTTCGCGGCGATCCGGCAGGTGCCCGACGTGCGCGCCTTCAAGGTGGGCGGTCCGGGCGGCGGCTCGCGTCCGTTCAGCTTCGACATCCTGTCCTCGGATGAGAACGACCTGAACCTTGCCGTGCAGAAGATCGAAGAGGCGCTGCGCGACGAGCCGATGCTGGTCGCCCCCTCGGCCGAGGCCTCGCTGCCCCGTCCCGAGATCCAGATCACGCCCAAGGCCGAAGAGGCCGCGCGGCTGGGCGTCACCGTCCAGCAGATCGCGACGGTTGTCCGGGTCGCCACCATCGGCGACGTCTCGGCGGCACTTGGCAAGCTGAGCATCGACAATCGGCTGGTGCCGATCCGGGTGCAGCTTGAGGAAGCCTCGCGCGACAACCTGGCCCGCATCTCGGCGCTGAAGATCCAGACGGCAAGCGGCCCGGTGCCCCTGTCGGCGGTCGCGACGATCGAGGTGGCCGAAGGTCCGTCGGTGGTGAAACGCCTGAACCGTCAGCGCGTGGCGACGATCGGGGCCGACATCGCGCCGGGCTTCGTGCTGGACCAGGCGACGGCCCGGTTCAACGAGATCATCCCGACGCTGAACCTGCCCGCCACGGTGCAGCTTTCCCCGTCCGGTGATGCAGAGGTGCAGGCGGAACTCGTCGGCAGCTTCGTCAACGCGATGGTGCTGGGCGTCCTTCTGATGATGTTCGTGCTGATCCTCTTGTTCCGGTCGGTGCTGCAGCCGATCACGATCATCTTCTCGCTGCTCCTGTCGGTCGGCGGGGTGGCGGCGGCGCTGATCCTGACGCAGAACCCCCTCTCTATGCCCGTGCTGATCGGCATCCTGATGCTGATGGGGATCGTGGCGAAGAACGCGATCCTGCTGATCGACTTTGCCATCGAGATGCGGGCGCGCGGCATGAAGCGGATCGCGGCGGTGATCGAGGCCGGGCACAAGCGGGCGCGGCCCGTGGTGATGACCTCGATCGCGATGTCGGCGGGGATGCTGCCCTCTGCGCTCGGGGTTGGCGAAGGCGGTGCTTTCCGCGCGCCGATGGCGATCGCGGTGATGGGCGGGATCATCGTCTCGACGGTCCTGAGCCTTGTGGTCGTGCCGTCGATGTACCTGGTCATGGACGATGTCTCGCGCCTTTTCGGCTGGGTCCTGGGCCGCTTCATCGGCAAGAAGGAACCCGAGCCGGAAGCCCCCGAGGCGCATGTCCTGGCCGAGCGGATCGCCAAGGGCAACGAGGACATGGCCCTTTTGCAGGCGCGACTTGCGGCGCTGGAGGCGGCGGCCAGCGGTCGCAAAGGCACGCCACTGGCGGCGGAATAGACGGGAACCGCAGAGACGATCTTGCGCAACGATCAGCCGGGACCCTTGCTCAGGGGTTCCGGCTTTTCCTTTTCTGAAACCGGCCAGAGGCGGGCTGCCTCGGCCACGGAATAGCGGCCGAGTCGCACGTCCTCGGCCACCAGCGCCGGATCGCGTGCGGCGGCAGGGCCATAACCGCCACCTCCCGGAGTGCGGACCCGGACCCGGTCGCCCGGCTTCAGCGCGATGTCCTGCGCCTTGGAGAGATGCTCGGGAACCAGCGTGACGCCGTCCCGGATCACCTCGACCCGGTTGACCGCGCCGTCCTTCCCGCCAAGCGCCCCCTGCGGGCCGACCCGTCCGTGGTCCATCACGAAACTGGCGCGCGCCTCGCCGCGAAGAAGCTCGATCTCGTAATCGAGGCCGAAGCCGCCCCGGTGCTGCCCTGCCCCACCCGAGCCTTCGTGCAAGGCATAGCGGCGGTAGAGGACCGGATAGGTCTGCTCCATGATCTCGACCGGGGGGGCTTTCGAGATGCCGATGGTCGAACAGCCGTTCGAGATGCCGTCGCCCCCCGCGAACCCGCCGTAGCCGCCGCCCGAAATCTGGTACATCACGTAATCCCGCCCCCGTTCGGGATCGTGCCCGCCCAGCCCGAAGTTGCCGGAGGTTCCTGCGGGAGCGGCGGTGACATGGGTCGGGATGGCCTGCACCAGTGCGGCAGAGACCGCCTCGGCGATGCGCTGGCTGACCTCGGCCGCGCAGCCGGAAACGGGGCGCGGATAATGGGCGTCAAGGAAGGTGCCTTCGATGCCGGTCACGGTCAGCGGCTCGAAGGCCCCGGCGCTGATCGGGACATCGGGGAAGATGTGGCGCATGGCGAGGTAGACGGCGGAAAGCGTGGTGGCGCGGACCGAGTTCATCGGGCCCATGCACGGGGGCGAGGTGCCGGCGAAGTCGAAGGTCAGGCCCTCGGTGCCCTTCGTGACCGCAAGCGCAATGGTCAGGGGCTGGTTCACCACCCCGTCGCTGTCGACGATGGCCGTGGCGCGGTAGGTGCCGGCGGGGATTAGGTCGATCATGGCCCGCATCTGCCGGGCGGCCAGGCGGCGCATTTCCGCGATGGCCTCGGTCACTGTCGCGTCGCCGTAGCGATCAAGGAGCGCCGCAAGCCGCTCGGCCCCGACGAGGAGGGCCGAGGCCTGGGCCTTGACGTCGCCGATCCGTTGTTCCGAAACGCGGATGTTCGAGCAGATGATCTGGTAGATCTCCTGGTCGAGGACGCCCTTCTTGAACAGCTTCACCGGCGGCAGGCGCAGGCCCTCCTGTTCGGCGCTGATGGCACTGGCGGAAAAGCCGCCCGGCACCGCCCCCCCGGTATCGGGCCAGTGTCCGGTGTTGGAAAGCCAGCAGAAGATCGCCCCGTCCCGCCAGACCGGCATGGCGAAGCGGACATCCATCAGATGCGTGCCGCCAAGGTAGGGGTCGTTGACGATGTAGATGTCACCGGGTTCGGGCGCGGCGGTCAGGCCTTGCGCAATGCGTTCCAGGATCGTGCGGGTGGAGAACTGCATGACGCCGACGAAGACCGGCAGGCCCTTCGAGCCTTGGGCGATCAGGCTGCCGTCGGTGGCGGAATAGATGCCGTCCGACCGGTCGTCGGCCTCGGCGATCACCGGGGAGAATGCGGCGCGCGAGAAGGTGAGGTCCATCTCGTCGCAGACCTGCTGCAGGCCGGCCTGGATGACGGCAAGGGTGACGGGGTCGATCATTCCTGCGCTCCCGAACGGCTCATCGCAGCGCTGGCGCTTGCTCTTCGTGGGACGAGGGCAGCGATGAGCGACCGCAGGGAGGCGAAGAGCGGGGTCATGGGGCGACCTCCACGATCAGGTTGCCGTCGGCGTCGCAGGTCACCCGCGCGCCGGGGTCGATGACGATGGTGGTATCCATCTGTTCGATGATCGCGGGGCCGGTAAGGGCAAGGTCCAGCGGCAGGTGGTCGCGCCAATAGACCGGAGTGTCGTGCCAGCCATCGAACCAGACCCGGCGGCTTTCGGAAGGCGCGGGCTTTGGCTTGCGGCCCGCGGGGTCGATCAGGCGGGAAAGGTCGAGCGCCGGGCGTTCGCCGATCACCGAGACGTTGAGGTTCACCAGGTTCGCGCGGATTGTCGGCAGATCGACGCGGAAGCGGGCGTGATAGGCGGCCTCGAAAAGGCGCTGGAGGTCGTCGCGGCTGGGTGTGGCCGACGGCAGTGGCACGCGCAGGAGGTGGGTCTGGCCGATGAACTGCATGTCGGCAGAATACTCGGCGCGGGTGGTGGTCAGCGCGATCTTCTCGGCCCCGATCAGGCGGCGCCCCTCGGCCTCTTGCGTGGCGAGGACCCCGTGGACATCCGCCATCTCCACCGTGTCGAGCGGGCGGTTGAGGGTGCGGACGAAGTCGTGGCGAAGGTCGGCGACCACGCAGCCGAGCGCGTTGGTGGTGCCCGGGCGGGCGGGGACAAGGACGCGCGGCACGTTCAGCTCGCGCGCCAGCGCCACGGCGTGGAGCGGCCCTGCTCCCCCGAAGGCAAAAAGCGCGAAGTCGCGCGGGTCCGCACCCATGGAGATCGAGACCATGCGGATCGCCCCGGCCATATGGGTGTTGGCGATACGGATGACGGCCTCGGCAGCCGCTTCGACGGTGAGGCCAAGGGGTCTCGCGATCTGGTCCGCCATCGCCTGATGCGCGGCTTCGGCGGCCGTGCCGAAGCGGCTGGCCGGCAGGCGGCCAAGGATCAGGTTCGCGTCCGAAATCGTGACCCGGCTCCCGCCGCGCCCGTAGCAGATTGGTCCGGGGGTGGAGCCGGCACTTTCCGGCCCGACCCGCAGCATGCCGCCTGCGTCGATCCGGGCGATCGAACCGCCCCCTGCCCCGACAGTGCGGACGTCCACCATGGGGACGTGGATCGGCATGGCATATTCGACCTCGATCTCGTTCGAGACCGGCGCGATGCCGCCGCGGATCATCGCCACATCGGTCGAGGTGCCGCCCATGTCATAGGTCAGAAGGCTCGGCATTCCCGCCCTGCGGCCCGTCGCAACCGCCGCCATCACGCCCGAGGCGGGGCCGGACATCACGGTCTTGACCGCCTCGCGCCCCACGTCGCGGGCCGAGACCATGCCGCCGTTGCCGTTCATCACCAGAAGGTCGCGCGGATAGCCCCGCTGGGCCAGCTGGTCGGCAAGGCGGGCGACATAGCGTTCCAGAAGCGGCTGGACCGAGGCGTTGACAGCTGCGGTCACCCCCCGTTCGTATTCCCGCGATTCCGACAGGAGCGCGTGGCCAAGGGTGATGTAGCGGTTCGGCCAGAGGTCTCGCGCGATTTCGCCCGCGCGCTGCTCATGGGCAGGGTTGGCATAGGCGTGGAGAAAGTGGATCACCAGCGCCTCGCAGCCTGCGTCGCGGAGGCGGATCACGGCATCGCGGAAGGCGTCTTCGTCCAGCGGGGTCAGCACCCTGCCCCGGGCATCCATGCGTTCGGGCACCTCCAGCCGAAGGTCACGGGGGATCACCGGCGTGAAGGACCCGTGCATACCATATGCCTGCGGGCGGGTGCGGCGGCCAAGTTCCAGCACGTCGCGGAAGCCCATAGTGGTGACAAGGCCGGTCTTGGCAAGCCGCCGTTCCAGAACGGCGTTCGTCGTCGTCGTCGTGCCGTGAACGATGAGGTCGATCCCGGAAAGATCGGCCCCCGCCGCGTCGAAGGCCGCCAGCACGCCACCCGCTTGGTTCGGCAGCGTGGTCGGCACCTTGGCTAGCCGCACCGCGCCCGAGGCAGGATCGAAGACCACGAGATCGGTGAAGGTGCCGCCGACGTCGACACCGGCGACAAGGCCCCGGTTCCGGCTCACCGCAACCCGTCCTCGCCCTTGACCTGGTCGACTTCAAGCCCTCCCATCCGGCTGTGGACCCTGCCCCCGCGCGCGATGGCCAGCGCAAAGAGGACCTCACCGGAGCGCGGCCCGTCGGCCGAAGCGACGGTGATGACGTCGAACCTTGACCGGACATAGGCCGCGTTGAGATGGCCGAGCGGCACATCCAGCGTCGCCCCCATGCCCCCAACCTTCATCGCCGATGGCACGATGGCCCGGCAGTCCCCCAGCCGGTCGCGCATCCCGTAGCCGCCCGCGACATGCCAGAGCGCGCCATGTTCGGCCTCGCCCCCCTCGCCCACTATGGCGCCCTTGCCATAGGCGTCGATGCCCGTCCGTCCGCCAAGGGCGGCGACCAGACGGTCGGTCAGGTCCAGCGCGAGGGGCTTCAGAAGCTCCATCGCCGGCTGGAGGTCAGGCTCGTAGCGCCCGGCAAAGGGGTTCCTGCAGATCGCATAGATCGCACCCCGCACCGGGGGCGGCGAGACCGGCGGGCCGCCCTCGTGCCGTATCTCCTCGACCTGGGTAACGATCTTTCGGATGGCGAATTCAGTCATCTGTCACCTCTGGTGCCGAGCGGCCGGTGAACCTGGCCTCACCCTGCAGGAAAAGCGCCGCCCCATCAATCAGCCCGCGCGCCTGAAAGGCCCTTGCCGCGGCAAGTCCGGCCTCAAGCGCCTGCGCCCGCTCCCGGGCGGTCAGCGGCGGCACGTCGCAGGTGACGAGCCGGTCGCCAAGGTCGCTGTCGCACTGGATGTCACGCGCGGGGCGGCGGCGGATGCCGGGGTGGGGCAGGTCGACCGCGTTGGCGATCATCGTCGCCGCCGCATCAGCCATCGCGGCGGTCCGGGCCAGCACCGTGACCGCATCGGCGATGCCAAGCGAAAAGCTGCGGCCGCGCCAGCCGGAGGTGGCAATCCCGCGCACCGGGTCGGCATGGCAAAGGGTCACGCGGTCCACCGCCCCGGTCGCGGCCAGGGCACAGGTCAGGCTTTCCCCGGGGCCGAGCCAAAGCGCGATGTCACCCCCGTTGTTGGCATAGGCACGGGTAATGCCGGGCCCGGTCAGGGCGGCCAGAACCTCTTCCGCAACGGCACCGGCGACTGCGGCCATGGGCGTGATGAAGGCCGGACGGAAGGGCGCGACCGCCGCGCCCATGCGGCGGGCGACGGTTCCATGCAGGTCTGCATCCACCGCGCGCAAGGCGGGAAGCTCGGCGACCAGTTCCTCGAGTATCGTGTCAAACCGCGTGGCGGCACGGGCATGGGCCGCCCTGATCGCCGCAGGCGGACCGAAAGCCCCGGCCACGATGTCGATCGGCCCGTGCTGGAGGTGAAGCCGCCCGTCGGGCAGGCGCGCGACCATGGCACCGGAGGGACGCGGGTGGATCAGGGCCATGGCCGCACCTTCGCCTCGGTTGGATACTCGCCACCCTCAGCCACCGCCTCATCCAGCGTGCGGATCGCGTCCTCATGCCCGCCCATCGCCAGGTAATCGGCGCGGGGCATGGTGAATTCGAGGGGCGCGACAAGCGCCGGCGTCGGGACATAGCCGAAGGCACCCGGTGGCAGGCGGGTGACATCGACCATGAAGGTGATCCCGCCGCCGGGCCAGACATAGGTCTCGGCCCCACCAGCGGTCAGCCGCGTCACCCCGCCCTGCACCGCGCGCGTCAGCCTGACCGGGTTCTTCGCAACGCCCGCCCGCAGACTGCCGCCCGCCCCGCCGACGAACAGGACAGTACAAAGCGAAGGTTCGCAATTCTCGTCAATAAGTTCGACGGTCTTCTTCAGGTTTTCCGGCAAGGGGCGCGGGACCGGACGCAGGTCGTCATCAAGGACATAGTAGGCATATTCCTCGCCAGTGGTGGAGACCATCAGCAGCGTCAGCCCCGGTCGCGCGCCCTTCTTCGGGTTCCACTCGCCCAGGATTTCCAGCGGGTCGGTCAGCCGCGTGCCGCCCCAGCCGAGTCCGGGTTCCGAGACGCGGAAATAGCGCCCGGGGGTGGAGCGGTGGCCCTTGATCCTGATCCCGGTCGGCTGCCAGCCGATCACCTTGCCCGCCTGGTGCTCACTGACCACGCCGGTGATGTGGTCGTCGACCACCACCACCTCGTCCACCAGCCCCTGCCACTGGATGGCAAACATCCCGATGGTGGCCGACCCGCAGCCGACCCGCATCCGGCGTTCCGGCACTCCATCGACGATCGGGGCGGCACCGGCCTGCACCACGACCGTGGAGCCTCCGTCAATCGTCACCTCCACCGCCTCGCCATTGCACAAGGCAAGAAGGGCGGCGCAGGTCACCCGGCCCTCGGCCTTGCCGCCGCCGGTGAGGTGGTGGACGCCGCCAAGGCTGAGCATCTGGCTGCCGTATTCGGCAGTCGTGACATGGCCGATGGGCTCGCCATCAACACGGACCACGGCGCCTTGCGGGCCAAGGAAGCGGTCGGTGTCGATCTTCACCTTGACCCCGGCATAGGAAAAGATCGCCTCGGTCACCACGGTCACCATGTCGGCCCCGTCGACCTGCGCCGAGACGATGAAGGGCGCGGGCTTGTAGTCCGGGTAGGTGGTGCCCGAGCCGATTCCGGTCACAAAGGCATCGGCCGGCACGGGCGAGCCGTCCCAGTCGCGCGCTGCAAAGGGGACGACGCGCCCCCCGGCCTCGACCGTATGGGACAGCATCACCACAGGATCGGTGCGGACGATCCGGCCATCCGCATTGGCATAGCGGTCGCAGGCCCCGGTCTGGCCGGGGGCGATGTAGCACATCACCGGGCAGGCATCGCAGCGGATCTTTTCGGGCGCGTCGGTCATGGCGTGCGCCTTCCGGCCGGCGTCGGACCGGGGGCCAGCCCCCGGAACCCCGGGATATTTGAAGACGAAGAATGGAGGCAGTGGGTGATCATCGGTCACGCTCCATTTCCGCAAGAATGCGATGCGGAAGTGCCGGAACGCGGGAGATCACGGCCCCGGTCGCATGGGCAATCGCATTGAGGATCGCGGGGGCGGTGGGGATCAGGACGTGCTCGCCAAGGCCCTTGGCGCCAAAGGGGCCCTCGGGGTCGGGCACCTCGATCAGCAGGCTTTCCACGGGCGGCACGTCGCCGAAGGTGGGGATCAGGTAGTCGTGCAGGTTCTCGGTCCGGCCGGGAAGGTATTCCTCCATCAGCGCAAGGCCGATCCCTTGCGCGATGCCGCCCTCGATCTGGCCGCGGGCGAGCGTGGGGTTGATGACGCGACCGAGGTCATGGGCGGCGGTGATCTTCAGGAGGCGCACGGTGCCGAGTGCTGCGTCCACCTCCAGTTCAACCATCTGCGCGCCGTAACCGTAGACGGCATAGGGGGCACCCTGCCCGTCGGCATCGAGACGCGTGGTGGGTGGGTCGTAGGTTTCCTCGGCCGACAGCGCATGGCCGAAGCGGTCGGGCGGAAGTGCGGCAAGGTCGATGCGGGCGTGGGTGCCCCTGTCGGTAACGATGACCGCATCGCCGTCGAGCGCGAGGGTCGCGCCCTCGCCAGCATTGGCGCGGAGCAGGATGGCGCCGCGCAAAGCCTCGGCCGCCGCCTTGGCCGCACGGCCCGAGACATAGGTCTGCCGGCTGGCCGAGGTCTTGCCCGCGTCGGGCGTCAGGGCGGTATCGGGACCGATCAGGCGGAAAGAAGCGAGCGGCAGCCCCAGCGCCTCGGCGGCGATCTGGGCGATCACGGTATTCGAGCCCTGGCCGATGTCGGTCGCGCCCTGGTGAAGGATCACCTCGCCCTTGTGCGACAGGCCGATGCGGATGGTGGAGGGGTTGGGGAGTGCGGTGTTGCCGCAGCCATACCAGCAGGAGGCGACGCCGACGCCCCGGCCCCGCTTGCCCTTTGCCTCGGCGAGCGCGCGGGTCCAATGGGGTTTCAGCGCCGTCAGGCAATCATGGATGCCGACCGCCCGCAGGGTCTGGCCGGTCGCCGAAGCGTCGCCGTCGCGGAGTGCGTTGATAAGGCGGAACTGCAACCGGTCGATGCCTGCCTTTTCCGCCAGCCTGTCGTAGAGCGTTTCCTGCCAGAGCGCCCCTTGCGGCACACCGAACCCCCGGAACGCGCCGGAAACCGGACCGTGCGTATGGATCGCGCGCGCCTTTGCCGTGATGTTGGGCGTGCGGTAGGGGCCGGAGACATGCACCGGCACGCGGTTTGCGACCGTCGGCCCCCAGCTTGAGTACGCGCCGGTGTTGAAGCGCCCCTCGAACTCCACCCCGGTGATCCGGCCCTCCCCGTCGCAACCGATCCGTCCCCGCATCTCGGCCGGGTGACGCTTGGTGGTCGAGGTCATGCTTTCCTGGCGTGTGTATGTCATGCGGCAGGGCCGCCCGGTCTTCAGCGTCACAAGGCCGATCAGGGGCTGCAAGGAGATGTCGAGTTTCGACCCGAAACCACCCCCGACGGCGGAAGGGATGATCCGCACCTGCTCCATCGGCAGCCCAAGGATCGCGGCGGTATCCTCGCGGTCCATTCCCGGCGCCTGGGTGCAGGCGCGGATGACAAGCGTGTCACCTTCCATCCAGGCCGCGCCGGCCTCGGGTTCGATATAGGCGTGTTCAATGAAGGCGGTGGTCATGGTGCCTTCGACGACATGGGCCGATGCGGCCAGCGCGGCGGCGACGTCACCCTTCTTCACCCGCCCCTCGACCAGAAGATTGCCGGGGCGGGAGGGGTGGATCAGGGGACCAGCCTCGGCCTCATCGGGGCTGGCCAGCGCGGGCAGCGGGGTCCAGTCGACGGGGAAGCCGGAAAGGTCGGGCTCGGCACCCGGCTCGAAGGCGACCAGCGCCACGCATTCACCCCGGAACCGGGCGGGCGAGGCGGCAATGGCCGGCTGGTCGGCAAAGGGCGGGATCACGGAAAACGCGTTGCGCCCGGGGATGTCGGCGGCGGTCAGCACCGCGGCGACACCGGGCCGGGCGCGGAACTGACGGAGGTCGCCCAGGACAAAGGCCGCATGGGGATGGGGCGAGCGCACCGCCTTCACCACCAGCGCGCCTTCGGGCCATTCGTCGGCCCCGAAACTGTCACCCGCCACCTTGGCCGCCCCGTCCAGGCGTTGCACCGGCGCCCCGACCGGGCCTTCGGTGACCGGCGCCGCCAGCCCGTGCCCCGCCGCCACCACGGCAGCGATGATGCTGCGGTATCCCGTACAGCGGCAGAGAACTCCGCCAAGCGCCGTCTCCACCTGATCGGCCGAGGGCTGCGGGGTCACCGCCAGAAGCTCCGCCGCCGTCATCAGCATCCCCGGCGTGCAGATGCCGCATTGCGCGGCACCATGCGCGAGGAACGAAGCGCGGAGGCGGGTCAGCTCGGGCGTCTCGCCCTCTACCGTTGTCACCGCCCGCCCTTCGACCCGCGCAGCGGGCGTCAGGCAGGCGCAGACCGCTTCGCCATCCAGAAGCACGGTGCAGGCCCCGCAATCACCCGCGTCGCAGCCGACCTTGGTGCCGACCTTCCCCAGCCTTTCGCGCAGCGTCTCGGACAGCCGCTCGGTCGGCGGGGCCTCAACCGAGACAGATGCGCCGTTCAGGGTGAAGGCGATCATGCCAGCGCCCCCGCCACCGAGCGGCGCACCAGTTCCACCGCCGCATCCTCGCGATAGCCGGCCGTTCCGCGCACATCGTCGATCGGCGACAGCGCCGCCGCCACATCCTCCGCCTGTATGCGCTCCACCACCCCATCCACCGCTGCGCCCACCAGCGCTGCCTCGACCGCCGGGAGCCGCACCGCCACCGCAGAGCACGAGCCAACCGCAAGCGCCGCCCCCGCCACGGTGCCCGCTTCCACCTCCAGCCGCGCCGCGACCATGGCGATCGAGATCACCAGATGCGACCGCGCCCCCAGCTTGACGAAAGAAGACCGTCCACCCAGCGCCCGTTCAGGAATGACAACCGCCACCAGCACCTCACCCGGCAAAAGCGCCGTCCGCCGTGGCCCGATGAGGAAGTCGGCAAGTCGCAGCCGCCGCGTCCCCGCGGCTGAGGCAAGCTCGACCTCGGCGTCCAGGACCAGAAGCGGTGGCACGCCATCGGCAGCGGGCGATGCGTTGCAGAGATTGCCGCCGATGGTCCCGGCGACCTGCACCTGCCGGCCACCGACAAGGCGGGCGGCCTGTTGCAGCGCGTCCAGCGCAGGGGGCAGGCCTGCCCCGGCAATCGTCGCCCAGGAGGTGGCGGCCCCAATTCTCAGGCCGTCCTCTGCCGTGATCGCCGCAAGCCCGGCAATCCCGGTCAGATCAAGCACCGGCCCGGAAAGCTGCGACCCTGCGCCGGGATACAAGTCGGTCCCGCCTGCCAGAAGCCGCCAACCGCCCTGCCCCAGCAACCCCAGCGCCTCGGTCAGGGTCGCAGGCCGGGCATAGGCGGAAGCCTCGGGTCGGGGGATAGGCACGGGCACCCTCGGGATCGTTTGTATAGAAACGAGACTGGGGGCGCATCCGGCCCCTGTCAACAACCTTGCACAGTCAGGCGACAACGCGTATCGGAGGATATGGCGGAACGCATCAGTTATCGGCTTGATGATCAGATCGGCTACGTCCTGCGTCGGGTGACACAGCGACATCTTGCGATCTTCGCCGCCGCGATCCCCGAGATCACCACCACCCAGTTTGCCGTCCTTGCCCGTCTCGCCGAAACCGGGCCCCTGTCGCAGAACCATCTGGGCCGCGCGGTGGCGATGGACGCGGCGACGATCAAGGGGGTGGTCGACCGGCTGATCCGGCTGGGCCTTGTCGCAACCACCGCCGACCCGCAGGACCGCCGCCGCCTGACCGTGGCGCTGACCGAAGAAGGGGCGCGGCTTTACCACAGCCGCGTCGAGACCGCCCTTCAGGTTTCCCGCGACACGCAATCTCCGCTTTCGCCGGAAGAACAGTCGGCCCTTATGTCGCTTCTGTCGCGCCTCACCTGACAGGGTGGCGGTCACGGAAAGCCGTGATCTCGGCCTCTGATGGGGGAACGCCGCAGAAGGTCAGGACATAGGCCGGGATCCGGCCCATCCGCACCTCGAAGCTTTCCTGTGACCGCAGCGCGATATAGCCGACCTGGGTCAGGTAAAGCGTGCGGGCCCGCGTGTCGGCCTCGGTCGCGGGATAGCCGAAGCGCAGGAAAAGGGCCGTCAATGCCGCGATCCGCGTGTCATCCGCCCGGGTCATCGCCGCCGCGACCGCAGGGTCGGTCAGGGCCCAGGTCCGCATCGCGAACTCCAGTCGGCTGTCGAACAGCGCCGGATCGACCCAGGCGTCGATCAGGTTCAGCATCGCTTCGGTGATTGTGGCGGCTGGCGCCTCGCAACGCGCGACAAGGTTTGCGGTATTCTGCGCCTCCCACCGCGCGACAAGGCCCGCGAGCAAGGCCTCGCGGTCGGTGAAGTGCCAGTAGAACGAGGTGCGCGACAGCCCCAGCCGTTCGGCCAGCGGCATGACCTTGACCGCCTCGACCCCGCCCTCGACCAGAAGGTCGTAGGCTGCATCCAGCCAGAGGTCGGGCGTGCCGCGCCATCCGCGCGTGTTCCTGTCCATATTCATGCGGTCAGCCTATGCCGCGCGGGGCCGGTGGCACAATGGCTTTGGGCAGCAAGCAAAACTCGACACCTGTGTCGATTTCTCTTGAGCGGCCCCCGCCCCCCGAATATCCTTGCCAAGCACACCCTGCCCGAAGGCCACGGCGATGACCAACGATCCGCTCCTGCAACCCTACGCGCTGAAGCACCTGACGCTGCGCAACCGGATCATGACCACCAGCCACGAACCCGCTTATACCGAGGACGGGATGCCGAAGGACCGCTACCGGCTCTACCACCTCGAACGGGCGAAGGGCGGCGTCGCAATGGTGATGACGGCGGGCTCGGCCTCGGTTAGCCGCGACAGCCCGCCCGCCTTCGGCAACGTTCTGGTCTGGAAGGACGAGGTCGTGCCCTGGATGAAGCGCCTTGCCGATGACTGCCATGAGGCCGGGGCGGCGGTGATGATCCAGCTTTCCCACCTTGGCCGCCGCACGCGCTGGGACAAGGGCGACTGGCTGCCGGTGGTGGCCGCCGGTCCGTCGCGCGAACCCGCGCACCGGGCCTTTCCCAAGATCATCGAGGATTGGGACATTACCCGGATCATCGCCGACTATGCGGATGCAGCCGAACGGATGCAGGCGGCGGGCCTCGATGGGGTGGAATTCGAATGCTACGGCCACCTGATGGACCAGTTCATCAGCCCGCTGACGAACGGCATGCCCCCCGGCCCCTATGACGCAAGCTCGCTGGATAACCGCCTGCGCTTCACGATGGAGGTCTTGCAGGCGGTGCGCGACCGCGTGGGGCCTCGGTTCCTTCTTGGCCTGCGCTTCGTCGGCGACGAGATGGAGGCCGGCGGCATCCCCCCGGCCGATGGGCTGGAAATGGCGCGGCGCTTCGCGGCCTCGGGGCTGGTTGATTTCCTGAACGTGATCCGGGGTCGCATTCACCATGACGCAGCGCTGACCGGGGTGATCCCGATCCAGGGCATGCCCTCGGCCCCGCATATCGACTATGCCGGACAGGTCCGCGCGGCCTCCGGCCTGCCCACCTTCCACGCCGCCCGGATCCCGGACGTGGCGTCCGCGCGGCATGCGGTGTCGGCGGGGCTTCTGGACATGGTCGGCATGACGCGCGCGCATATGGCTGACCCCCATATCGTCCAGAAAATCATTTCAGGGAAAGAGGATACGATCCGTCCTTGCGTCGGGGCCACCTATTGCCTCGACCGTATCTACCAGGGCGGGATGGCGCTTTGCATTCACAACCCCTCGACGGGGCGCGAGGGGGAGCAGCCGCACCACATCGCACCAGCGCCGGTGCGGAAGAAGGTGGTGATCGTCGGCGCCGGCCCGGGGGGGCTCGAGGCCGCGCGGGTCGCGGCCGAACGCGGGCATGAGGTGGTCGTGTTCGAGGCGGCCCCCCAGGCCGGCGGGCAGATTCTCCTCACCGCCCGCAGCCCGCGACGGCGCGAAATGGTCGGGATCGTCGACTGGCGGATGGCGCAATGCGTGGCAAAGGGCGTGACCTTCCACTTCAACACCTTCGCAGAAGTCTCTGATGTAATGTCAGAAAACCCTGACCTTGTGATCATCGCCACCGGCGGCCTGCCGACCCGGGACATCCTCTCTGCCGGAAACGACCTCGTCGTCACCGCCTGGGATATCCTGTCTGGCGACGTCAAGCCGGGGACGAACGTCCTTCTCTACGACGACGCCGGCGACCATGCCGCCTTGCAGGCCGCACAGGTCTTGGCCGATGCCGGGGCGAAGGTCGAGGTGATGACCCCCGATCGAACCTTCGCGCCGGAGGTCATGGGAATGAACCTTGTTCCTTACGTGCGGGCGCTGCAGGCGAAGGATGTGACCTTCACGGTGACCTGGAAGCTGGAAAAGGTGGCCCGGGCAGGCAACCTGCTTGAGGCCGTCTTCGCGTCGGACTACAGCCCTGTCACCCGAACCGGCAGCTTCGACCAGGTGGTGGTCAACCACGGCACCCAGCCACTTGCGGATATCTATTTTGATCTCAAGCCCTTGTCGGCCAATCTTGGTGCCGTGGATTATGCCGCCCTGATCGACGGCAGGCCCCAGCCCACGACGGAGACGGGCTTCCAGCTCTACCGGATCGGCGATGCAGTCGAGGCGCGGAACACCCATGCCGCGATCTATGATGCGCTCCGGCTCGTACGGACCATCTGAGGGCGCGGCCTGCGGTTGAAACCTGTGCGGGCCGCAATATCTTGTGGTCCGCAGACAAGGACAGGCCATGCCCGACGGAACCCGCGAGATCGAGACAGTCACCCCTCCCGAGGATCACCGGGCGCTGAGGGACGCCTTCGGGCGCTTCGCGACGGGGGTGACGGTGGTCACCACCATGGGTCCGGAGGGGCCGGTCGGGTTCACGGCGAACAGCTTCTCTTCCCTCTCGCTCGACCCGCCCCTGGTCCTCTGGTCCCCCTCCAAGTCCTCGCGGCGGTTCGGAGTCTTTGCCGGGGCCTCGGCCTACGCGATCCATGTGCTGGCCGATGCCCAAGCCGGGCTCATCCAACGCTTCGCCCGCACCGGTGAGGGGTTTCAGGGGCTGGACCATGCCCTGACCGACGAGGGCCTGCCGGTCTTCCCCGCCCTCGCCCGCTTCGACTGCGCGGCCCATGCGGTGCATGACGGGGGGGACCATGCGATCCTGGTCGGCCGGGTCCTCCGGGTGACCGTCCGCGAGGGGGCGCCCCTTGTCTTCAGCCAGGGCCGCTACGGGGGCTTTTCCGGCTAGGACGTCTTCTTCCGGCAGTAAAGCTCCATCCGGTGGTGGACGATCTCGTAGCCGAGCTCGGCGGCGATCTGGCGTTGCAGTTCCTCGATCTTCTCCGACCGGAATTCGGTGATCGTGCCGGTGTCGAGGTCGACGATGTGGTCGTGATGGGGGGCGTCCGCCACCTCGTAGCGGGCACCGCCGTTTTCGAGAGCGAGCCGGAGGACGACCCCTTCCCGTTCGAGGACCGAGAGGGTGCGGTAGACGGTGGCGAGCGACAGGCTGTCGTCCAGCGTCCGCGCCCGGCGGTGAAGCTCGGCCGCGTCGGGGTGGTCTTCGGATTCGGTCAGGACCTTGAGAAGCGCCTCGCGCTGGCGGGTCACGCGGACTCCGGTCTCACGGAGGGCCTGTTTCGGGGTCGGTTTCATGGGTGAGGATGGTAGCGGGCCGGGAGGCCGGGGTCAAACCGTGGCGCTGACCACGGTGGTCAAAATGCGAATATCTTTTGATTTCTGTAGGTTGTGGTTTTCCGTTAGGGTGGTGTTAAGGTTTGGCGGAGGGGTTCCTGCCATCTCTCCCCCACGGAGGGGGGAGGAAGGTGCTTCCCGGGCTGGCGTGGCGCTGGGTGGCTGACGGCGGACCGGGGGTTTCACACCCCCGGACCCCCGTGGGATATTTGGGGACGAAGAATGTTCGGCGCAGATTTTCGCCCTGCCACGATACGGTTAACCGGGTCTTCACGCTTTGCCGTGACTGTCATCCCCGCGAAAGCGGGGACCCATGAGAGAGTATAGCTTCTTTGTCCACCTGATGGCCTCGCGTTGGAACGGCACGCTGTACTGCGGCGTGACGAATGACCTTTTCCGCCGCGTGGCAGAGCATCAAGAGGGAGCGGCTGAGGGGTTCACGAGCCGGTATGGCGTGTCGCGGCTGGTGTGGTTCGAACAGCATTCGGACATCAACGAGGCGATCCTGAGGGAGAAGCGGATCAGGAAGTGGAACCGGGAGTGGAAGGTGGCGCTGATCGAGAAGGAGAACCGGGAGTGGCGCGATCTTGCGGTTGACTTGGGGTTGGAGCCACTCACGAGTGTCATCCCCGCGAAGGCGGGGATCCAGTGTGGTGCGGGTGGAAACGTTGAGAATTATGGATACCCGCTTTCGCGGGGATGACAGGGTCAGCGGTGAGTGCCGGCCGAGCGTCTTGCACTAACCAAAACACAAAGGCCGTCCTTTGGAACGGCCTTTGGGCTTTAGGGGATCCCCGCCTTCGCGGGGATGACAGGTGGCGCGGGATGACTCAGCTGCACCCCGTCGTCGCACCACAGCTGTTGCACTTGAGACAAGTCCCGTTCCGGACCAGCGTGTAGTTGCCGCATTCGCCGCAAGTGTCGCCGGTGTAGCCCTGAAGCTTGGCCTTAGTCCGGGCGTCGGCGGTGCCGAGGGCAAAGGTGCTGGTCGACTCCGAGAAGCCCGAAACCCGGGTTTCGGAGAGGACCGCGGTCATCGGCGCGGACATTTCGGTGCCGGTGGCCAGGCTGCCGCCGAAGGCGGTGACCCCCTGCCCGCCCTGCAGGACGGTGAATTCCTGCGGCACGCGCTTCCGCATGTAGCCGGTGGAGGCGACCTGCTTGAGCACC
Source organism: Tabrizicola sp. T46 (assembly GCF_057219895.1). Lineage (NCBI taxonomy): Bacteria > Pseudomonadati > Pseudomonadota > Alphaproteobacteria > Rhodobacterales > Paracoccaceae > Tabrizicola > Tabrizicola sp. T46. Next base: position 83,108 of record NZ_JBXVVV010000003.1, on the reverse strand, counting down.
TCGAGCGACTTCGAGGCGGCGCTTTCGCTGACTTCGGCGAAGTTGCGCTTGCCCTCTTCCTCACCGCGGCCGAGGTCGTCAAACGAGGCGCCTTTCGGGGCCACATGGGCGAGGTCGGTGCGGTCAAGGTAGCTGACCGCGAGTTCCCGGAAGATGTAGTCAAGGATCGAGGTCGCGTTCTTGATCGAGTCGTTGCCCTGCACCATGCCCGCCGGTTCAAAGCGGGTGAAGGTGAAGGCTTCGACGAATTCCTCCAGCGGCACGCCGTATTGCAGGCCGACCGAGACCGCGATGGCGAAGTTGTTCATCATCGCGCGGAAGCCGGCACCTTCCTTGTGCATGTCGATGAAGATCTCGCCCAGGGAGCCGTCGCCGTATTCGCCGGTGCGGAGATAGACCTTGTGACCGCCGACGATGGCCTTCTGGGTATAGCCCTTACGGCGTTCCGGCAGCTTTTCGCGGTGGCGGGAGACGACCTCCTTGATGATCACCTTCTCGACGATCTTCTCGGCGATGACCGCGGCCTTCTCCTGGGCGGAGCCCGTGGCGAGGATTTCCTCGGCCTCTTCATCGTCCTCGATCAGGGCCGAAGCCAGCGGCTGCGAAAGTTTCGAGCCGTCGCGGTAAAGCGCGTTGGCCTTGATGCCGAGCGAGTGGCTGAGTTCATAGGCCGCCAGCGTTTCCGCGATGGTGGCGTTGTTCGGCATGTTGATCGTCTTGGAGATCGCGCCGGAGATGAAGCTTTGGGCGGCGGCCATCATGGTGATATGGCTTTCGACCGAGAGGAAGCGCTTGCCGGTCTTGCCGCAGGGGTTGGCGCAGTCGAAGACCTTGTAATGTTCGGGCTTCAGGTGCGGCGCGCCTTCGAGGGTCATGGTGCCGCAGACATGGTCGTTGGCGGCGTCAATCTGGGCCTTGGTGAAGCCGAGGTGACGCAGGAGGTCGAAGGTCGGGTCGGCGAGTTTTTCCGCCGGGATGCCGAGGGTGTTGCGGCAGAAATCCTCGCCCAGCGTCCACTGGTTGAAGACGAACTTGATGTCGAAGGCAGAAGGCAGGGCCGCCTCGATCTTCTCGATCTCGGCCGGGCCAAAGCCGTGGCCGATGAGCGAAGTGTGGTTGATGCCGGGGGCCTGGCCGAGGGAGGCGTGGCCGACGGCATGGGCGACGATCTCGGCCGCCTGGGAGGTCGAGTAGCCGAGGGTTTCGAGGGCCGCGGGGACCGACTGGTTGATGATCTTGAAGTAGCCGCCGCCGGCGAGCTTCTTAAACTTCACAAGGGCGAAGTCGGGCTCGATGCCCGTCGTGTCGCAGTCCATCACGAGGCCGATGGTGCCGGTGGGGGCGATCACGGTCGTCTGGGCGTTGCGGTAGCCGTGTTCCTGCCCAAGGGCCAGCGCCTCATCCCATGCGGATTTCGCAAGCGCGACAAGGCTTTGGTCCGGGCAGTTCGCCTGGTCAAGGGCGACGGCGGGGACGTTCAGGCCTTCATAGGCCAGCCCATGCGCCGCCGCACGGTGGTTGCGGATGACGCGGAGCATGTGCTCACGGTTGCGGGCATAGCCGGCGAAGGGGCCGAGCTCCTTGGCCATCTCGGCCGAGGTCGCATAGGTCACGCCGGTCATGATCGCGGTCAGGGCGCCGCAGAGGGCGCGGCCTTCGTCAGAGTCGTAGCCGAGGCCCATGTTCATCAGGAGGCCGCCGATATTGGCGTAGCCGAGACCGAGGGTGCGGAAGTCGTAGGACAGCTGGGCGATTTCCTTCGACGGGAACTGCGCCATCATCACCGAGATTTCCAGCGTGACGGTCCAGAGGCGGGTCGCGTGGACATAGGCGTCGGCGTCGAATTTGCCGTTCTTGTAGAAGGTCAGGAGGTTCATCGACGCCAGGTTGCAGGCGGTGTCGTCGAGGAACATGTATTCGGAGCAGGGGTTCGAGCCGCGGATCGGGCCGTCTTCGGGGCAGGTGTGCCAGGCGTTGACGGTGTCGTGGAACTGGATGCCCGGGTCGGCGCAGGCCCAGGCGGCGTGGCCGATCTGGTCCCAGAGCTCACGCGCCGAGACGGTCTTGGCGACCTTGCCGTCGGTGCGGCGGATGAGCTCCCACGGCTTGTCTTCCTTGACCGCGCGCAGGAAGGCGTCGGTCACGCGGACCGAGTTGTTCGAGTTCTGGCCGGAGACGGAGATGTAGGCCTCGGAATCCCAGTCGGTGTCGTAGGTCGGGAATTCGATGCTGTCGAAGCCCTGTCGCGCGTATTGCAGGACGCGGTTGGTGTAGGTGTCGGGGATCATCGCCTTCTTGGCGGCCTTGATCGCGGATTTAAGGGCCGGGTTCTTCGCCGGGTCGACAGCGTCTTCGGTGGAGCCGTCCCACTGGCGGATGGCGGCGAAGATGTCGTTGAGGCGGGCCTCATGCATCTTCGAGCCGGCGACGAGGGAGGCGACCTTCTGTTCCTCGATGACCTTCCAGTTGATGAAGGCCTCGACATCCGGGTGATCCATGTCGCAGATCACCATCTTGGCCGCACGCCGGGTGGTGCCGCCGGACTTGATGGCACCTGCGGCGCGGTCGCCGATCTTGAGGAAGCCCATCAGGCCCGAGGACTTGCCGCCGCCCGAAAGCTTCTCGCCTTCGCCGCGGAGCGAGGAGAAGTTGGTGCCGGTGCCGGAGCCGTATTTGAAGAGGCGCGCCTCGCGGACCCAGAGGTCCATGATCCCGCCGTCGCCGACGAGGTCGTCCTTCACGGACTGGATGAAGCAGGCGTGGGGCTGGGGGTGTTCGTAGGCGGAGGCGGATTTGGTGAGCTTGCCCGTCTCGTGGTCGACGTAGAAGTGGCCCTGGGAGGGGCCGTCGATGCCATAGGCCCAGTGGAGGCCGGTGTTGAACCACTGGGGCGAGTTCGGGGCCGCCATCTGGCGTGCGAGCATGAAGCGCATCTCGTCGAAATAGGCGCGGGCGTCGGCTTCGGTGGTGAAGTAGCCGCCCTTCCAGCCCCAGTAGGTCCAGGCGCCGGCGAGACGGTCGAAGACCTGCTTGGCCGAGGTTTCGCCGACGATGCGTTGATCCTCGGGGAGTTTGGCAAGCGCAGCCTCATCCGGGACCGACCGCCAGAGGAATTCCGGGACGCCCTTTTCCTTCACCTTCTTCAGGACAGCCGGCACGCCCGCCTTGCGGAAATACTTCTGGGCGAGCACGTCGGAGGCAACCTGGCTCCAGCCCTCCGGGACCTCGACCGCGTCGTTGCGGAAGACGATCTTGCCGTCGGGGTTGCGGATTTCGGAAACGGTGGTGGTGAAGGCCAGCGCCCCATAGGCGCCGGTGGCTTCGGTGGTGAAGTGACGCTCGATCTTCATGCCCCTGAACTCCCGTTCTTGCGGCCAAAATGGCCGATAAAATCAAACTCGTGCGGTGGGGTGCCGATGGTTCTGGCCGCAGCGATGAGACAACACCCTTCCGTCCTGCCGGCTGGCCCGGCGGGAGGGTCGCACCCGATTCAGGTGCCCTTTGATGTGGGTCGTCTTGCCTGTCGCTGCGGCACTAGATTTTGTGGTGTCCCCGGCCGCTTTGTCAAAGTGTCGTATTCGCCGAAGTCGATCAACGGAAAAATTTGCCGCGAATGAAGATTTTCGGCTTGACGGTTTCACAGACCACTCACGCGGACGTGAGGCCCTTGAATCAGCGGCTGTGGACAGGTTTGGGGACAGCCTTCGCGTGGCGTGTGAAGAGCGTCGGATTTGCAAGCAAGACGGGCGGTTTGTCGGCGCTGCTTGAAACGGCCGCAGGGGCTGGGGACAGACGCGGTGCGCGATTCTGCTGCGGCGCAGCTAGGGTCGTGGCGCCGTCGGGCGGTTGATCAGGATGATGCCGGCGGCCACCAATCCGGCGGCGGCGAGAATCGCCCATGTGACAGTTTCGCCGAAAATCAGGGCACCAAGGGCGATGGCAAGGATGGGTGTGAGGAAGGAGAAGGACGCAACCGTCGGGGCTGGATAGACCGACAGTAGCCAGAGCCAGGTGATGAAACCGCCCGCGACCACGACCGAGGACTGGAACAGAAGCCATCCGATATGCTGCGGCTGAAGCTCGCGGATCAGGGGGCCGAAGAAGGGGGCGGCGAGAAGGAGGATTGGGCCGGAGACGAGCACCATCCAGAAAAGCTGCATCTCGGGCCCTTCGGCGCGCATGACCGGGCGGCGGGCGATATAGGCCGTCCCGGCCCAGCCGAGCGCGCCGCCAAGGGCGAAGATATCGCCGGCAAGGCTGCCCTCACCCGACTGGCTGCCCGACAGGATCGCCCAGGCCGCCCCGGCAAAGGCCAGCGTCAGGCCCGCGATACGGGTGGGGGTCAGCCGTTCCCCCAGCCCGTAATGCGCCATGATCGCGAACCAGACCGGCATTGAATAGAAGATGACCGAAGTGCGCCCGACGGTGGTGAGGTCGAGGGCCATGAAAAGGCAGAGGAACTCGGCCGCAAAGACGCAGCCCATCAGAAGGCCCGGGCCAAGGGCGGCGCGGTTGAGGCGCGGCGGACGGCCCTTGTACACCAGCCAGGCCCAGACGAAGAAGACTGCCAGAGCCGAGCGCAGTCCGGCAAAGAACACCGGCTGCAATCCTTCGTTCACCAGTTTCACGATGACCTGGTTGAACGCGAGAAGTAGCGTCACCCCAAGGAGAACGGACCCTCCGAAGGCATCGAGTCGGTCCTTGCGCATCATTCCCCCTGCCCTGGGCCTTCCTTTTGCATTGACCGCTTTGGCGGGGCAAGACAGCATCCCCGGCATCATTCGATTTAGTCATGGGGGAAATGATGAGCCTTGGCGATACTTTGTTGAAGGTGGCGATCGGCGTTGCCATAGCGAAGGGACTGAATACCCTGACTCAGGGCGGAACGGCCTCGGCCCAGACCGGGGGCGCCGGGCGCGGGACGCCCTTTGACCCCAAGCCCGCGGGCCGGAGCACGGGATTGGAAGACATCATGAAGGATGCCATCGGCAGCGGCAGTCGCGCCCGGACCGGCACGTCCCGGCAGGGAACGACGACCCAGGGCGGCACCGGCGGGTCTCTGGATGCGCTTCTGGAAGAGCTTTCGGGGCAGAAGCGGGCAAGCCCGCGCGCCACGGCGCCGAAGGGGGGCCTGGATGAGCTTCTGGGCCAGCTGACCGGCACGGGAGGCATGTCGGGCGGCACCACCGGTGCAAGCGCCGGGCGGGCTGCGGCCCCGGGCGGGATCGGCGACCTTCTGGAGCAGATGCTGGGCGGGCGGCAGCCGGGTGCGCCGGTGGAACTGCCCGAACCGAAGCGGGAAGAGGCGCTGTCTGCGGCGCTGATGCTGCGGGCGGTGATACAGGCCGTGAAATGCGACGGCGAGCTGGACGAGGCGGAAAAGGCCAAGCTGATGCAGGCGATGGGCGGGGCCAGCCCGCGCGAGGTTCAGGCGATCAACGCCGAACTCCAGCGTCCGGTCGACGTGCAGGGGCTGGCGCGGGCGGTGCCGCCCGGGCTGGAGCCGCAGATCTACCTCGTCTCGCTTTCCGCGATCAACCTCGACCAGCGGGCCGAGGCGGATTACCTGCACCAGCTGGCCGGGGCGCTGGACCTGTCGCCGGACCAGGTGAACGCGATCCATGACAAGGTGCGGGCACCGCGGCTATACCGCTAGGCCGGGGGCGCTGCGGCTTTCCTTTGCCGGGGGGCCTGACTAGAAGGGCGCATGAACGCCAAGACCCTCCGCAGCGACAACCTGACCGGCATCCTTCTGATGCTGGCCGCGATGGCGCTTTTCGCGGTCGAGGACCTGTTCCTGAAATGGCTGGCGGTCGGGCTGCCGCTGGGGCAGATCGTGCTGATCTCGGGCCTTCTGGGGGCACCGGTCTTTGCCCTGATGGCTTGGCGATCGGGGCGCGGCATCTTTGTGAAGGATGCGCTGCATCCTGCTGTTCTCCTTCGAAATCTTGGCGAAATGATCGGCACGGCAAGCTTCGTCGCGGCGCTGGCGGTGGTGCCCCTGGGCACGTTGGCCGCCGTCCTGCAGGCGATGCCGCTGGCGGTGACGATGGGCGCGGCGCTGATCTTTCGCGAAAGGGTCGGCTGGCGGCGCTGGACGGCGATCGGCGTCGGGTTCCTGGGCGTGCTTCTTGTGATCCAGCCGGGGGCGGAGGGATTTCAGGCGGCGTCGCTCCTGGTGCTGGTGACGGTGGCGGGCATGTCCCTGCGAGACCTTGCGGCGCGGGCGATCCCGGCCGAGGTGACGACGGCGCAGGTCTCGGCCTGGGGGCTGATGGCCGTGGCGGTCCTGGGTGCAGGGATGCTGGCGGTGACCGGCGGGGCGCGGACCGTTGACGGAGGCGAGGCTATGCTGCTTCTGGGCGCGGTCGCCTTTGGCACAGCGGGTTACTGGGCGGTGACGGCCGCGACGCGGACCGGCGAGGTGTCGGTGGTGGCACCGTTCCGTTACACGCGTCTGGTCTTTTCGATGAGCCTTGGGGTGATTTTTCTGGCCGAACGCCCCGATGCGCTGACGCTGGTCGGGGCGGGGCTGATCGTCGCCTCGGGCCTTTACGCCTTTGCCCGCGAAAGGGCGCGGAAACGCGCTTCCCTCACCGGGTAAGCCGGGGTAAAGCGGCAGGCGAGAGCACCCATTCGGCCTGAGAGGAACCCTCATGAGCACGATCATCGACATTCACGCCCGCGAAATCCTGGACAGCCGGGGGAACCCGACGGTCGAGGTGGACGTCACCCTGGAAGACGGCAGCATGGGCCGGGCGGCAGTGCCCTCGGGCGCCTCGACCGGGGCGCATGAGGCGAACGAAAAGCGCGACGGCGATGCCAAGCGCTACAAGGGCAAAGGGGTGCTCGAGGCCGTTGCGGCGGTGAATGGCGAGATCGCCGAGGCGATCGTGGGGTTTGACGCGACCGAGCAGGTCGGGATCGACCGCACGATGATCGAGATGGACGGGACGCCCAACAAGTCGCGCCTTGGCGCCAATGCCATTCTGGGCGTATCGCTGGCGGTGGCGAAGGCGGCGGCGGAGTACACGGCGCAGCCGCTCTACCGCTATGTCGGCGGGACTTCGGCGCGCATCCTGCCGGTGCCGATGATGAACATCATCAACGGCGGTGAGCATGCCGACAACCCGATCGACATCCAGGAATTCATGATCATGCCGGTGGGCGCATCCGACATCCGCGAGGCGGTGCGGATGGGGTCGGAAGTGTTCCACACGCTGAAGAAAGAGCTTCAGGCGGCGGGCCACAACACCGGGATCGGCGATGAGGGCGGCTTCGCACCGAACCTGAACTCTGCCCGCGACGCGCTTGATTTCATTCTGAAATCCATCGAGAAGGCCGGCTACAAGCCCGGCGAGGACATGTTCCTGGCACTCGACTGCGCGGCGACGGAGTACTTCAAGGGCGGCAAGTACGAGATGAAGGGCGAAGGCAAGTCGCTCTCGATCGAGGGGAATGTCGATTTCCTGGTGGGCCTTGCGAACGACTATCCGATCATCTCGATCGAAGACGGCTGCGGCGAGGATGACTGGGAGGGCTGGAAGCTGCTGACCGAGCGCCTGGGGTCGAAGATCCAGCTGGTCGGCGACGACCTTTTCGTGACGAACCCCAAGCGCCTGGCGCGCGGGATCGCGGATGGGGTGGCGAACTCCATGCTGGTGAAGGTCAACCAGATCGGCACGCTGACCGAGACCTTGCAGGCGGTCGAGATGGCGCATCGCGCGCGCTACACGAACGTGATGAGCCACCGGTCGGGCGAGACGGAGGATTCGACGATTGCCGACCTCGCAGTTGCGACGAACTGCGGGCAGATCAAGACCGGGTCGTTGTCGCGGTCGGACCGGCTGGCCAAGTACAACCAACTGATCCGGATCGAGGAAATGCTGGGCGAGACGGCGGAATATGCCGGGCGGAGCATCCTGAAGGGCTGACGGTCCGCTCTCTGAGGACCCCGCGGGCGCCTTCGGGCGCCCGTTTCTATTGGAACCGTGCGGGGCGGAAGTCGGCGAGCAACGGGCTTTCGGGGGCGCCGGTCATTTCCCCGGCCAGAAGCTCGGCCACCACGGGGGCCAGCGTCGCGCCGGAGTGCATGACGGCGATCCAGAGGCCGGGGATCGGCCCCTGCCCCACCACCGGCAGGCCGTCGCCCGGCACAGGCCGCAGCGCCATGGCCTGCCGCGCGAAATGGATGTCCTGGCCGGGGAAGAGCGCGCGCAGGCGCTGGAGGGTCGCGTTGACGACGATGGGGAAAGCCCCCAGCGTCTCGGCATGGTCGGATTGGTGGCCGGCCGCGGCGGGGGCGAAGAGGCGGCCCTCGGCGTCCTGGCGGACCTCCTGATCCGGGGTCGCAAGGATCACCGGGCAGACCGGCGGCAGGGGGTTCGTGGTCACCATCAGGCCGGGGCGTTGCAGCATGGGCAGGACATAGCCGAAGGGTGCCAGAAGCGGGGGCGTTCCGGTGCCGGTGGCAAGGACCACGCGGTCGGCGGCCAGGGGGCCAAGGTCGGTCTCGACGCCGGTCACGCGGCCCTGCCCATGGGTGACGGCGCTGACGGTGGCGCGGACCACCTTCGCCCCGGCGGCCGCGATCAGCGCGCGGGCAAGGTCGGCGGGGTCGGCGACGCCTTCTTCGGGGAAGAAGAGCGCGGTTTCGGGCACCGGGCCGAGAGCGGGCAGGCGCTTGCCGATCTCGGCCCGCGACAGCCGGTCGACGCGGTAGCCAAGGGCGGAGAGATCGCTTGCGGTTTCCTCTTGCGCGTCGCCCTTCGCCTCGTACCAGAGGCAGCCTTGCCAGGTCGTTGGCACGCCGGGGAGCGCCTCGGTCAGCCGGCGGTGTGCGGCAAGGCCTTCGTGGCGCAGGTGGTAATGCGGGCGCGAAAGGAAGAACGAAGCGTTGAGCCAGCCGAAACTCGCGGTGGAAGCGAGACCGCCTTCGGCATGGGTGGAGACGATGGTCACCGCCTCGCCCTTGCGCGACAGCTGGAAGGCAAGCGCCGCCCCCGTGATCCCGGCGCCGATGATGAGGGTGTGGGTCATGTACCAAGGCTGGCATGGCGCACGCCGCTTGGCAACGGGCGCGCCCTCGGGCTAGGTCAGGACATGCTGATCCTACTGAACAAGCCCTATGACGTGCTTTGCCAGTTCAGCCGCGAGGGTGACCGGGCTGTGCTGGCGGATTTCGTGCCGGTGAAGGGGGTCTATCCGGCGGGGCGGCTGGACCGGGATAGCGAGGGGCTGCTGATCCTGACCGATGACGGAAAGCTGCAGGCGCGGATCGCGGACCCGAAGTTCAAGCTGGAAAAGACCTATTTCGCGCAGGTCGAGGGTGTGGTGACCGAAGCAGCGCTTGACCGCTTGCGGGTGGGGGTCACGCTGAATGACGGCCCTACCCTGCCCGCGAAGGCGAAGGCGGTGGCGGAGCCGGACTGGCTTTGGCCCCGCACCCCGCCGATCCGGGTAAGGAAGACGGTGCCGGACGGGTGGATCGAGCTGACGATCCGCGAGGGGCGGAACCGGCAGGTGCGGCGGATGTGCGCTGCCGTGGGCCTGCCTTGCCTGCGGCTGATCCGCTGGCGCGTGGGCGACTGGACGCTGGACGGGCTGGCACCCGGGGAATGGAGAGAGGCATGAGTGCGGACGCCATCATCGCGAAACTGGGCTTGCAGCCGCACCCGGAAGGCGGCTGGTACCGCCAGACCTGGGCCGGGCCGGAGGTGGATGGCCGCGCCAGCGGGACGGCGATCCTGTTCCTGCTGCAGGCGGGAGAACGCAGCCACTGGCACCGGGTCGATGCGGACGAGATCTGGCTATGGCACGGGGGCGCGCCCCTGGTGCTATCGATGGGCAGGGATGCCGCGGAAGATCACCGGCTGGGGCCGGATGTGCTTGGGGGCGAGGCGGTGCAGGTGGTGGTTCCCGCAGGCTGGTGGCAGGCCGCGCGGTCCACCGGCGACTGGACGCTGGTTTCCTGCACCGTCAGCCCGGGGTTTCGCTTTGAGGGGTTCGAGCTTGCGGCCCCCGGATGGTCGCTGCCGGGTGCTACTGCCTGACCTGAGGAATCTGATCGGCCCTGCCGTGTTGGCCTGACCGTGATTCATTGGAAAGGACCAAGCGGATGGACGCGCAGACCGAGGCGAACGACGACCTGAGGCACCGCTACGTCGTGCGGCAGGTGACGGACTTTCAGGCCTCCTGGGTGGAAGGCAGCCACGGAGCCGAGGGGAACTTCACGCTTCAGCTGATCCTCGATCACGGGGACGAGGCCTATATCCTGCGACCGACCGAGGATGACATGGACGTGATCCTGAAGCTTCTGGGCAAAAGCAAGCACACGTCCTTCGATCTGGACCGCAAGGTGCTGATGTTCTCGAACCTGCGCGTCTGATGGATGGGGCCTTTCGCCCCCTTGTTCGGGGCGGAAGGCCCGGGCATCCTTGCCGGTATGGATCACCAGGACTTTCTGGCACGGATTGACCCGGGGACCCGCGCCAGTCTGACCGAGCGGTCGGACCGGCCCGGGCTATGGCGGCTTGCGGGGCTGGCCGGGGCGATTGCCGGGGTCGGCGGGCTGATCGCCCTTGGCGTGCCGGGCTGGCAGCTGCTTTTGCCGGTGCAGGGCATCCTGATCGTGTCGCTTTTCATGCTGGAGCATGAGGCGACGCATCGCACGCCGTTCCGGTCGGTGGCGTTGAACGACTGGGCGGGGCGCGTTGCGGGGTTCCTGCTGCTTCTGCCCTTCGAATGGTTCCGCTACTTCCACCTCGCGCATCACCGCTGGACAAACATCACCGGCAAGGACCCCGAGCTTGCCGGAAAGGCACCGGAAACCCTGCGCCAGTGGGTCTGGCATGTGTCGGGCCTGCCCTACTGGATTGCCGAGGCGCGGCTGATGGCTGCGCTGGTGCGGCGGCGGGTCAGCGATGATTTTGTCCCCGAGGGCGCGCGGGCGCGGGTGGTGCGCGAGGTGCGGTGGATGGCGGCGGGATATGGGCTGGCTGCGCTGACGTTGGTCTGGTCGCCGCTGTTGCTTTGGGTCTGGGTGGTCCCTGTGCTTCTTGGGCAGCCGTTCCTGCGGCTCTATCTCCTTGCCGAACACGGCGACTGCCCGCGCGTGGCGAACATGTTCGAGAATACGCGGACGACCTTCACCAACCGGCTGGTCCGGCTTCTCGCCTGGAACATGCCCTACCATGTGGAACATCACGTCTGGCCCGCCGTGCCCTTCCACCGCCTGCCCGAGGTTCATGCGCTGATTAGGGACGAGCTGCGGGTGACCTCAGACGGCTATGCAGCCTTCAGCCGGGAGTATCTGGCGCGGCGGCTGTGACGGTCGGGATTGTGCCGGTCACAAGATCGGGGTGGCCGCCGTCCGCCGGTTTCGCTAGGGGTGGCGCATGCCCGAGACCGTCCCCCCGCCCCGCGCCGCGACCCCGAACGAGGATAGCCTTTCGGGGTTCCTTTATGCGCTGACGGCCTATCTCCTCTGGGGTTTCCTCCCGCTTTACATGAAGGCGCTGGCGCATATTCCGCCTGTCGAGGTGATCGCGCACCGGGTGGTCTGGTCGGTGCCGGTGGCGCTGGCGGTGCTATGGGTGACCAGCCGGACGGCAGACCTGAAGGCGGCGTTCCGCTCGCCCCGGATGCTGGGCATGGGGGCACTGACGGCGGCGCTGATCAGCGTGAACTGGGGCATCTATGTCTGGGCCATCGGCTCGGGCCATGCGCTGGATGCGGCGCTTGGGTATTACATCAACCCCCTCTTTTCGATCTTCCTTGGAGCCGTGCTCCTGCGCGAAAGGATCGGGCGCTGGCAGGGGGTGGCGATTGCGCTGGCCGCGCTGGCCGTGGCGATCCTGACCTGGGAGGCGGGGCGCCTGCCGGTGGTGGCGCTGGGGCTGACGCTGACCTGGGGCTTCTATGCCTTCCTGAAGAAATGGCTGCCGATCGGGCCGAACCAGGGCTTCGCGCTGGAGGTCCTGCTGCTTCTGCCGCCGGCCCTCGCCTACATGGCCTGGCTTTGGGGCGCCGGGGGCGGGCATTTCCTGGAAGGCGTAACTCTGGACAACGCGCTGCTTCTCGGCTGCGGGCTGGTCACGGCGGGGCCCTTGATGATCTATGCCAACGGGGCCAAGCGGCTGCGGCTGTCGACCATCGCGATCATGCAGTACATCGCGCCGACGCTGATCTTCCTGACCGCTGTCTTCATCTTTGACGAGCCCTTCAGCACGGTGAAGCTGGTGGCCTTCAGCCTGATCTGGGCGGCGCTTGCGATCTATTCGCTGCCACTGGTCGCGGGGCAGTTCAGGCCTGCGCCGAGGGGTCAGGCGTAATCCCGGCGTCGGAATCGGCCAGGAGATCGGCATCGGGCCGACTGATCTGACCGCCACCGACAAGCGCCGGTGTGCCGGTGGTCGTCGGGCCGGAGGTCGGCAGACCACGCAGGACCCGCACGGCAAGATAGGCGAAGGCCTGCGCCTCCAGCATGTCGCCATCAAGGCCCACATCCTCGACCGGCAGGATCTCGACCGGGATGCGGCGGCGGAGTTCGGCCATCAGCGTCGGATTGAGCCGCCCGCCGCCCGTCACAAGGATGCGCGAGACCGGGGCGGGGAAATGGATCTGCGCGGCGGCCACGGCTGCGGCGGCGATGGCGGTCAGGGTCGCGGCGGCATCGGCGTCGGGCATCAGGTCGAGATGGTCGACAAGGCCGGCGAAGGCGTTGCGGTCGAGCGACTTCGGCGGTGCAAGATCGAACCACGGGTCGCTGATGACCTTGGCCACGAAATCTTCATCCGCGCTGCCTTCGGCGGCGAGCGCGCCGCCTTCGTCATGGGTCAGCCCCCGGCGCGAGAGCATCAGGTCGTTCAGGGGGGCATTGGCCGGGCCGGTGTCGAAAGCAAAAAGCGCGTCCGGGGCCTCGGGGCCAAGGGCGCGTGGATCGACCCACGTCAGGTTGCCCACCCCGCCAAGGTTCAGGAAGGCCACAGGCTCGGTCGCGCCGATGTGGCGGGCCAGAGCGAAGTGGTAGAAGGGCGCGAGCGGTGCCCCCTGCCCGCCCATCGTCACATCGGCGCTGCGGAAGTCCCAGACGGTGGGCAGGCCCAGAAGCTGGGCCAGGATCGCGCCATTGCCGCATTGGTGGGTGCCGCGCCCGTCCGGGTCATGCGCAAGGGTCTGGCCGTGAAAGCCAAGCAGGTCCGCGCCGCTGAAGCGGGAAAGAAGCTCGGCATGGGCATTTTCGACCACTTCGGCAGCGGCGGCCACATCCGCGTCACCCGGCCACTGGCCGAGGGCCGCGCGCAAGATCGCCTGCTCTTCCGGGCTGTACGGGCGGTAGGCCGAGGGGCCGAAGCTTTCGATGGTGATCCCGTCGGTCTGCACCATGGCGGCGTCGACCCCGTCGAGTGACGTGCCGGACATCGCGCCCAGCGACCACAGAGGCCCGTCCTTCCGCATCTTCCCAACGCACCCCGGCAAAGCTATACGCCGTGCATCCTAGACCGAGGCAGCCATGAACTACCATCCAAAATCTGATTTCATGCGCGTGATGTTCGAGCGCGGCTTTGTTGCCGATTGCACGGATTATCAGGCGCTTGACGAGGCATTGGTGAAGGATGTGGTGCCTGCCTACATCGGCTATGATGCGACGGCCCCCAGCCTGCACGTCGGCCACCTGATGAACATCATGGTTCTGCGCTGGCTGCAGAAAACGGGGCACAAGCCGATCACGCTGATGGGCGGGGGAACGACCAAGGTCGGCGACCCCAGTTTCCGCAGCGAGGAACGGCCACTGCTCACTCCGCAGGCGATCGACGCGAACATCGCCGGTCTGAAGAAGGTCTTTGCCAATTACCTCGCCTATGGCGACGGCCCGACCGACGCGATCATGCTGAACAATGCGGAATGGCTGGACGGGCTCAACTACCTCGACTTCCTGCGGGATATCGGGCGGCATTTCAGCGTCAACCGGATGCTTTCGTTCGAGAGCGTGAAGTCGCGGCTGGACCGGGAGCAGAGCCTTTCGTTCCTCGAATTCAACTACATGATCCTGCAGGCTTATGATTTTCTTGAGATTCACCGCCGCTACGGCTGCCTTCTCCAGATGGGCGGCAGCGACCAGTGGGGCAACATCATCAACGGGATCGACCTGACCCGCCGGGTGATCGACAAGGAGATCTTCGGGCTGACGACACCGCTTCTGACCACCAGCGACGGGCGAAAGATGGGGAAGTCGGCCAGCGGGGCGGTCTGGCTGAACGGGGAGATGCTGAGCCCTTACGAGTTCTGGCAGTTCTGGCGGAACACGACAGATGCCGATGTCGGAAGGTTCCTGAAGATCTTCACCGAGCTTCCGGTCGAGGAATGCGACCGGCTGGCCGCGCTGGGGGGGGCGGAGATCAACCAGGCCAAGGTGATGCTGGCGAACCTCGCGACCGGGCTTCTGCACGGCGCCGAAGCGGCGGCGGCGGCCGAGGCGACCGCGCGCGAGGTGTTCGAGAAGGGCGGGATCGGGGACGATCTGCCCACGGTGACGCTGGAGCCGGGCGAGCTGGCCGATGGCGTCGGAATCGTGCAGCTTTTCGTGCGCGCGGGGCTGGCTTCCAGCGGCAAGGATGCAAAGCGCCTTATCCTGGAAGGCGGCGCACGGGTGAATGACGAGGTCGTCACCGACACCGCGCTGCGCTATGGTGCCAGCCACCTCGTCGAGCCAATGAAGCTGACCGCAGGCAAGAAGCGGCACGCGCTGGTGGTGCTGGGCTGACCAGCCGTGCGCGGTTTCAGGCGGCGCGGCGGCGGCGCGCGGCAGTCAGGCCGAGCACCCCGAGCGCGGCGAGCAAGAGAACACCGCCCGCTGGCAACGGCACTGTTGCTATGGCGCGGATCTCGTCGCGGGACAGCCGGGTGGAGTCGTCGAACATGAACGACTCCCAGTTGACTAGGTTGACGACCATGTGTCCGCCAGCATGGTCGAAGCGGAAAGAGAAGAGGTCGGTCTCCGGCGTATAGCGGACGTCGAGAATGTCGAGCGCCAGGTCGAAGAAGTCGACCTGATCTTCCGTCCCGGCGCCGCCATCGAAGATCGCGCCTTGCCCGCCGAAGGTGCTTGCGGGCGTCCCAAAGATCGTCAGCGTGTCCTTCCCGTCGCCGAAGTAACCACTGCCCTTGATCGTGCTGCCTTCGAAGGCGATGAACATGTCGTCGCCGATGCCGAGGTTCAGTGCGGTGCCCGCCAGACCCTCGAGTGTGCCCCGGTTCTCGATCTTTTGCAGACCGGTGTCGGTGCCGTCGGTGTCGATCCCCACTTGTCCGGTGATGCGGCCGTAATTGGTGATGAGGCTGCTGTCGGCAGACGGATCATAATCGATCGCCGCTCCAAGCAGGGACTCGATGATGCCGGTTGCATGGTTGACGATGTTGCCGGAATCGAGGTCGATCGCGTCCTGCGGTTCGGTGTCGGTGCCAGTGCTCTGGATCAGCCCGTGATTCTCGATGGTCGCGAAACGACCAAGGTTCAGCGCGTCGTCGAAGCCGATGATCTGGCCGGTCGCGGCATTCGTGACAGTGTTGGAGTCAAGCCCTTCGATGGCCTCTGCCGCGGTGGACTGAAGCAGGCCGCTGTTGGTGACAGTGTTGTTGTTGCCCCCGTTCGCGCCATCTTCATCCATCCGAAGCGCCTTGTCGCGGGTGACGATGCTTCCGGTATTGGTAACGGTCGCGCCACTGAAGCCGCGCGTGTTGATGCCGCGACCGTCGGACGTCATGGTGCCATTGTTGGTGACTGTCAGGCCCGCGCGGCCATCGATGGCATCGTTGTCGGAGTTGCTGTCGATGGTGCCGTTGTTCGTCAGTTTCACGCCCGTGCCGCGGATGCGAAACACATCGCCCGCTGCAGAGCTGACCGTGACGTCGCTGTTCACCGTGATGTCGAGGCCGTCTGCATTGTTCGAGTAACCGTTCGGGTCGTCTGTCGCGCAGGTCACGACACTGTTTGCGGCTGCGCCATCCGGCACGCATTGCGCAAAAGCGCTACCGCCTGCGACCACCGAAACCACAGTCCCAAGCAGAAATCGCTTCATGTGAAAATCCCCCGACAAACGAAAACATTTGTTCGGGTATCCGGGGAAAGTTACAGTCTCGTGACAGTCAGGTACGAACCTCGACCCTCGTCATCACCTCGCGGATTGACGCATCGCCCGCTGTTCGGGCCATCGCAGAAGAGAACCGCGGGCCGTCAGTGACGCAGGCACAGGAAGGGGTCATCAGGAACTCCACGGATACTGACAAGATACGGCGTCAGCTTCCGTGGAGCTCAAGATTTCAGGGCTGGACGGTGACTTTGGTCATCACGTCGGGCGTGCCCGAAACCTCACCATTCTGGCCATCACCGCGCTTGATCGCGTCGACGACCTCCATGCCGGAGACGACGTTGCCGACAATGGTGTACTGACCATCCAGGAACTCGCCCGGGGCAAACATGATGAAGAACTGGCTGTTGGCGCTGTTGGGGTCCTGCGCGCGGGCCATGCCGACGACGCCACGCTGGAACGAAAGGTCATTGGTGAACTCGGCCGGGATGTCCGGTTTGTCCGACCCGCCCATGCCGGCCATCGACAGGTCACCCCCGGCCTTGCCGTGCTGCACGTCGCCGGTCTGGGCCATGAAGCCGTCGATCACGCGGTGGAAGACCACGTTGTCATAGGCGCCTTCGGTCGCGAGCGCGGTGATCTGCGCCACGTGCTGCGGCGCGACATCGGCCAGAAGGTCGATGACGATGGTGCCCTTCGCCTGGCCATCCACCTCGATCACGAGGTTCGGACCCGGGCCGTCGACCGCCTGAGCCGAAGCGGCAGTTGCGAAAGCCGCGAAAGCGACGGCGGAGAGGTTAAGCTTGGACATCGGCGGCCACCCTTACAGTGATCATGCGGTCGGGGTTTGCCGGGGGTTCGCCCCGGGTGATCTTGTCGACGAATTCCATCCCCGAAATGACCCGGCCATAGACGGTGTACTGGCCGTTCAGGAAATGGTTGTCGCGGAAATTGATGAAGAACTGGCTATTGGCCGAGTTCGGGTTCTGCGAGCGGGCAGCGCCAAGTGTGCCCCGGTCATGCGGCAGCTTGGAGAACTCGGCCGGAAGGTCGGGATACTTCGACCCGCCGGTGCCCGAGCGGCGCGGGTTGTAGGACGGGCTGTCCATCACCGCGTTCTCGACGTCGCCAGTCTGGGCCATGAAGCCTTCGATCACGCGGTGGAAGGCCACGTTGTCATAGGCCTTGTCGCGGGCAAGCTGCTTCATCCGCTCGGTGTGTTTCGGGGCGACATCGGCGAGGAGCTGGATCACCACTTCCCCATCTTTCAGGGTCAGGATGATCGTGTTCTCGGGGTCCGTGATGGTGGCCATCGGGGTCTCCTTGAGGGGTTTTCGGGCGCGACCGTAGCGGCGGCTTCCGGCCAAGGAAAGGGCAAACCGATGGAAGCGGTTGACGGGAGCGTGATCTGGCGGGCAATAGCGGGGTGACTTTGGCAATGGAGGCGACGATGCCCTGGAAAACCCTGGACGACCTGGACCTGAACGGGAAAGCGGTGCTGACGCGGGTGGACATCAACGTGCCGATGGAGGGCGGGCGGGTCACGGATATGACCCGGATCGACAAGATCCGCCCCACGGTCGAGGACATCATCGCCAAGGGCGGCAAGGTGGTGTTGCTGGCGCATTTCGACCGACCGAAGGGCAAGGTGGTGCCGGAGATGAGCCTTGGGCACCTTGTCGATGCGCTGGCGGGATCGTTGGGGCGCAAGGTCGTCTTCGGGGCGGATTGCATCGGGCCGGTGGCGGCGGCGGCGGTGGCCAAGGCGGGTCCCGGCGAAGTCGTGCTTCTGGAGAATACGCGGTTCCATCCCGGGGAAGAGAAGAACGATCCCGCCCTTGCAGCCGAGATGGCAAAGCTCGGGCAAGTCTATGTGAATGATGCATTTTCCGCCGCGCACCGGGCCCATGCCTCGACCGAAGGGCTGGCGCGGCTTCTGCCGGCCGGGGCGGGTCGGCTGATGGAGGCGGAACTGAAGGCGCTGGAAGCGGCGCTCGGTTCACCGCAGCGGCCGGTCGTGGCGGTGGTCGGGGGGGCCAAAGTCTCGACCAAGATCGAGCTGCTGGCGAACCTTGTCGGCAAGGTCGACCATCTGGTGATCGGCGGCGGGATGGCGAACACCTTCCTTGTCGCGGAAGGGATCGAGGTCGGAAAATCGCTGGCCGAACGCGACATGGCGGAAACCGCGCGCGAGATCCGGCACCGGGCGCAGAAGGCCGGGTGCAAGATCCATCTGCCGGTCGACATCGTCGTGGCGCGCGAGTTCAAGGCGGGGGCGGACAGCCAGACGCTCGGCGTGCGCGACTGCCCGCCGGACGCGATGATCCTTGATGCTGGGCCGGAGACGGTAGCATCGCTGGAAAAGGTCTTTTCCGGGGCCAAGACCCTGATCTGGAACGGACCCCTGGGCGCCTTCGAGATCGCGCCCTTTGATGCCGCGACCAATGCGGCGGCGCGGGCGGCGGCACGGCTGACCAAGGCGGGTGGCCTGATCTCGGTGGCGGGCGGCGGCGATACGGTAGCGGCGCTGAACGCGGCGGGGGCGGCGGAGGATTTCACCTTCATCTCCACCGCGGGCGGCGCGTTCCTCGAATGGATGGAAGGCAAGGAACTGCCGGGCGTGAAGGCCTTGATGGGCTAGGCCGCAAGGGCTATGCCACCACTGACATTCGGGAGACGGACATGACGAACGCGAAGATGACCGAACAGGTGCGCAACGGGCGGGGCTTTATCGCCGCCCTTGACCAGTCCGGCGGATCGACCCCCAAGGCCCTGAAACTTTACGGGATTTCCGAAAGTGAATACTCGGGCGAGGATCAGATGTTCGACCTGATCCACGCGATGCGGGCGCGGATCATCAAGTCCCCGGCCTTCACCGGCGACAAGGTGGTGGGGGCGATCCTGTTCGAACAGACAATGGACCGCACGATCGACGGCATCCCGACGGCAACCTACCTCTGGGAAAAGCGCGGAGTGGTGCCGTTCCTGAAGATCGACAAGGGGTTGGAGACAGAAGCCGACGGCGTCCAGCTGATGAAGCCGATCCCGGGGCTGGATGCGCTCCTCTCGCGCGCGGCGAAAGCGGGAATCTTCGGAACCAAGGAGCGGTCGGTCATCAATGCCGCCAATCGCAAGGGGATTGCGGCCGTGGTCGCGCAGCAGTTCGAGCTTGGCCGTCAGGTGGCGGCGCATGGGCTGATGCCGATCCTCGAGCCGGAGGTGACGATCTCGATTGCCGACAAGGCCGAGGCAGAGGCGATCCTTCAGGAAGAAATTCTCAAGCACCTTGAAGGGCTTGACGGTCAGGTCATGCTGAAGCTGTCGCTGCCGACGGTGCCGGATTTCTACCAGCCGCTGGTCAAGCACCCGAAGGTCCTGAAGGTCGTGGCGCTGTCGGGCGGGCATTCGCGCAACAAGGCAAACGAGATCCTGGCCCAGAACCACGGGATCATCGCGAGCTTCAGCCGCGCCCTGAGCGAAGGCCTGAGCGCCCGGCAGTCGGACGCCGAATTCGATGCCGTGCTGAAAGGCGCGGTAGACGGGATCTACGCCGCCTCGATCACCTGAGACGGCGGCCAAGCCGTTGAGTCAGGTGCATTTTCGGGATTCACAAGCGATCCACGATATGCAATGATTCGGTCACAGGCCCCCGTTGAAGAGGGGCCGTGACAAGGCGGGCAGATGGCTGCGGGCAATGCGAATCGGGGATTGGGGGGGCTGGTCTATCTGGCGCTGGCCTTTCTCTTCGGGGCATACTTCACCTTTGCGGCGGTTCAGGGCGACTATGGGATGTTCGCCCGCGTCGCGATCAAGGCCGAAGCGGCGGCGCTGACCGAGGAGCGGGATCGGCTTGAGGCGGAACTCGCCGAGATGCAGAACCTGACGCTTCGCCTGTCGGACGACTACCTTGACCTTGACCTTCTGGACCAGCAGACCCGGGATGTTCTGGGCTACATGCGGTCGGACGAGATCGCCATCCGCTGAGCTTTGGCGCCGGGCAGAACACCGCATCAATCATCTGCGTTCGCGGCGCGTCTTGCCCTAGGATAGGCGTGTAAGTCGGGGAGGCGTCACATGCATGAAGTGGTGGTGATCGGCGCGGGGCTTGCCGGAGCGGCGGCGACCTTGCGACTGACAGATGCGGGCAAATCGGTGATCCTGATAGAGGCGCGGGGCCGTACCGGAGGGCGTTCCTATTCGCGCGGGATCGGCGACGGGGCCGAGGTGATGGAATTCGGCGGCAGTTGGATCACTCCCTGGCATGACCGGATGCAGTCGCTGGCGGCCCGCTTCGACATTGGTCTGCGACCGACCCATGCGGTCGTCGAGCGCCGCTGGCACGATGGTGAGACGCTGCGGACCGACGCGCCGGTGGCACCGGGCAAGAGGGCGGCCTTCGATGCAGGAATGGCCGCGATCCGCCAGGATGCGCTGGACATGCATGACACCACCGGGAGGTGGCACAATGGCAGCCCATGGGCCGACACATCCACCGCGGACTATCTGCGGGCCAAGGCTGTGCCGGACAGTGTGGTGCACGAGTTCATGGCCTGGTGGGCAATCAGCGGGTCGGGCGATCCGGCACGGATCAACCCGCTTGATCCCCTGTATTTTGCATCCCATCACGATGGAACGCTGGACGGGATGATGACCATCCTGACCCACACCATCGAGGGTGGCGTCGGCACCCTGGCGCATCGGGCGATCCGTGCCAGCGGGGCGGAGGTGATCCTTGGCGATGCCGTTGCCGAGGTCGCGGACAGGGGTGACCATGTGGTGCTGCGCCTGTCCAGCGGGCGGCTTGTGCAAGGACGGCACGTCGTCGTCGCGGTAGCGGTGAACGCGGTGGCTACCATCCACTTCGACCCGCCCCTGCGGCCGGCTCAGCGAAGACTGACGCAGGAGCGGCACATGGGCCGCGCCGTCAAGATGCTCCTGCGTGTTTCTGGGGCAAGACCCGGCATTCTTGTGACAGGCGAGGCTTACGGGCTGCGCTGGATGTTCTCGGAGCGCGTCCTGACCGATGGCAGCACCGCGATCATCGGCTTCGGTCTTCATGACGAGGTTGTGGACAGGTCCTTTGCCGCCATGAGCCGCGCAGTGCAGCGGTTTTTTCCCGAGGCCACGCTTCTGTCACATGACTGGCACGACTGGGTCGCGGACCCCTTCTCGTCCGGAACCTGGGTATCGCATGGATTGGGCCAGAGCCCGCTGTTCGACGGGCCGGAATGGGCACCGATCGGGCGCGTCCATTTTGCCACCAGCGACATTGCATCGCATGAGTCGGGTTGGTTCGAAGGCGCCGTCATTGCGGGCGAAGCCGCGGCAGATGCAATCCTTGCAGAAGCGGCAAGGGCCTGAGGCGGTGGCTGCATGACCTTAGGGGAATTTCCGGGTAGCCCAGTAATCCTCGATGTTGTATGGATGGTTTAACGTTCAACCATCCTGAAGACCTGATTCCAAAGCCCTGGGAGGACCCATATGGCCAAGAAGCCCGACACGAGACCGAACGTCTCGAAGGAAGAGCTTTTGAAGTATTACCGCGAGATGCTTCTGATCCGCCGGTTCGAGGAAAAGGCGGGACAGCTTTACGGGATGGGTCTGATCGGGGGCTTCTGCCACCTGTATATCGGGCAGGAGGCTGTCGTGGTCGGCCTTGAGGCCGCGGCGAAGGAAGGTGACAAGCGTGTCACCAGCTACCGCGACCACGGGCATATGCTGGCCTGCGGGATGGACGCCAAGGGCGTGATGGCGGAACTGACCGGCCGCATCGGGGGCTATTCCAAGGGCAAGGGCGGCTCGATGCACATGTTCTCGAAAGAGAAACACTTCTACGGCGGGCACGGGATTGTTGGCGCGCAGGTGCCGCTGGGGGCCGGGCTCGCGTTCGCGGACAAGTACCTGGGCAATGACAACGTGACCTTCACCTATTTCGGCGATGGTGCTGCGAACCAGGGCCAGGTCTACGAGACCTACAACATGGCCGAGCTTTGGGACCTGCCGGTGATCTTCGTCATCGAGAACAACCAGTATGCGATGGGGACCAGCGTCAAGCGGTCGACCAAGTCCACCACGCTGTTTGGACGGGGTCTGGCTTACGGCATCCCGGGCGAGCAGGTCGACGGGATGGACGTGCTGGCTGTGAAAGCCGCGGGCGAGAAGGCGGTGGCGCACTGCCGGGCGGGCAAGGGCCCGTATATCCTGGAGATGATGACCTACCGCTATCGCGGGCATTCGATGTCCGACCCGGCGAAGTACCGGACGCGGGAGGAGGTCGAGAAGATCAAGACCGAGAAGGATTGCATCGAGCATGTGCGCGATCTGCTGACGCAGGGCGGCCTTGCATCCGACGAGGAACTGAAGGCCATCGACAAGGACATCAAGGCGATTGTGAACGAAAGTGCGGAATTCGCCAAGGACAGCCCGGAGCCGCCGAATGCGGAGCTCTGGACGGATATCTACGCGTAAGGGGGAAGAGAGATGGCAACCGAAGTTCTGATGCCCGCGCTTTCCCCCACGATGGAGGAAGGCACGCTGGCCAAGTGGCTGGTCAAGGAAGGCGACACGGTCAAGTCCGGCCAGATCATCGCCGAGATCGAGACCGACAAGGCGACGATGGAATTCGAGGCGGTCGACGAGGGTGTCGTCGGCAAGATCCTCGTCGCCGAAGGCACGGCGGGGGTGAAGGTGAACACGCCGATTGCGGTGCTGGTGGAAGAGGGCGAGACGGTGTCGGACGCGCCGAAGCCGGCGGCGGTGGCGGCTGTGGCCGCAGCGGCAGAAGTGCCTGCGACGGTGGCGGCGGCCCCTGCCCCGCAGCCTGCCGAGGTGCGCGGCTGGCCGCATACCGACCTGCCCGAGGGTCCGACGAAGACGATGACCGTCCGCGAGGCGCTGCGCGAGGCGATGGCCGAGGAAATGCGCGCCGATCCGACCGTCTTCCTGATGGGGGAAGAGGTCGGTGAGTATCAGGGGGCCTACAAGATTTCCCAGGGCCTGCTGGATGAGTTCGGCGCGCGGCGGGTGGTCGATACGCCGATCACCGAGATGGGCTTTGCCGGGATCGGCGTGGGTGCCTCGTGGGGCGGGCTGAAGCCGATCGTGGAGTTCATGACCTTCAACTTCTCGATGCAGGCGATCGACCACATCATCAACTCTGCGGCTAAGACGCTGTACATGTCGGGGGGCCAGATGGGCAGCCCGATCGTCTTCCGCGGGCCGAACGGTGCGGCGGCGCGGGTGGGCGCGCAGCACAGCCAGGACTTCGCGGCCTGGTATGCGGCGATCCCGGGGCTCAAGGTCTGCATGCCCTATACGGCGGCGGATGCGAAGGGGCTTCTGAAGACGGCGATCCGCGATCCGAACCCGGTGGTGTTCCTGGAGAACGAGATCCTCTACGGGCGGTCCTTCGAGGTGCCGGCTGATGGTGACTTCACCATTCCGTTCGGGAAGGCGAGCATCCTGCGGCCGGGCACGGATGTGACGGTGGTCTCCTTCGGGATCGGTTGCAGCCATGCGATGGCGGCGGCGGAGGAGCTGGCGAAAGAGGGGATCAGCGCCGAGGTGATCAACCTGCGGACGCTGCGGCCCATCGACTATGACACTGTGCTGGCTTCGGTGATGAAGACCAACCGCTGCGTCACGGTCGAGGAAGGCTTCCCGGTGGGGTCCATCGGCGACCATCTGGCCAGCACGATCATGCAGCGGGCGTTCGACTACCTGGACGCGCCGGTGGTGACCTGCACGGGCAAGGACGTGCCGATGCCCTATGCCGCGAACCTGGAAAAGTTCGCGCTGATCACCCCGGCGGAGGTTGTCACCGCCGTCAAATCCGTCTGCTACCGGTGAGGTGAGGTCATGGCTACCGAAGTTCTGATGCCCGCCCTCTCTCCCACGATGGAGGAAGGCACGCTGGCCAAGTGGCTGGTGAAGGAAGGCGATGCGGTGAAGTCGGGCCAGATCCTGGCCGAGATCGAGACCGACAAGGCGACGATGGAATTCGAGGCGGTCGACGAGGGCGTGATCGGCAAGATCCTGGTGGCCGAAGGGACCGCCGGGGTGAAGGTCAACACGCCAATCGCGGTACTGCTGGACGAGGGCGAGGATGCCTCGGCGGCGGTTGCGAAACCTGCACCGGCTGCCTCCTCGTCCGCCTCCTCGGCTGTCGCCGCGTCGGGCGGCTCGTCGGGTGCCCCTGCCCCAGCAGAGAGCCGGTCTGAAGCCCGGCCTACGGCGACCGGTGCGCGGGTGTTCGCTTCGCCGCTGGCGCGGCGGATTGCCAAGGAGAAAGGGTTGGACCTGAGCACTGTGAAGGGTTCAGGTCCGCATGGGCGGATCGTGCGGGCGGATGTGGAGGGGGCTTCTCCCGCGGCGGCGAAGCCTGCGGCGGCGGCTGCGCCCGAGGCTCCGAAAGTGGCGGCCCCTGCACCCGCAGCGGCACCTGCGGTGATGCCGACAGGGCCGGCGACCGAGACGGTGCTGAAGATGTATGCCGACCGTCAGTATGAGGAAGTGCCGCTGGACGGGATGCGCCGGACGATTGCGGCGCGGCTAACCGAGGCCAAGCAGACGATCCCGCATTTCTACCTGCGCCGGGACGTGAAGCTGGATGCGCTGATGGCCTTCCGCGAGACGCTCAACAAGCAGCTTGAGGGACGCGGGGTGAAGCTGTCGGTCAACGACTTCATCATCAAGGCCTGCGCGATGGCCCTCCAGGCCGTGCCAAACGCCAATGCCGTCTGGGCCGGCGACCGGATGCTGCGGCTGAAGCCGTCGGATGTGGCGGTGGCTGTCGCGGTCGAGGGCGGGCTCTTCACCCCGGTCCTGCGCGATGCCGACAAGAAGTCGCTAAGCACCCTGTCGGCGGAGATGAAGGACCTCGCGGCGCGGGCCAAGACCAAGAAGCTGGCCCCGCATGAGTACCAGGGCGGGTCGTTCGCGATCTCGAACCTTGGCATGATGGGGATCGAGAACTTCGATGCGGTGATCAACCCGCCGCATGGCTCGATCCTTGCCGTCGGTGCCGGCGTGAAGAAGCCGGTGGTGATGGCGGACGGGACGATCGGAGTGGCGACGGTGATGTCGATGACCCTGTCGGTCGATCACCGGGTGATCGACGGTGCACTTGGGGCCGAGTTCCTGAAGGCCGTGATCGAGGCGCTGGAAAACCCGATGGTGATGCTGGCGTAATGCGTCGGAGCGGGGGTTTCACACCCCCGCACGCCTGTGGGATGCTTTAGGACATAGAATGGGGAGCTTTGGCTCCCTTTCTTGTCTACCGGGACTTCAGCCTTTCGATGAGGGTCCAGGAGCGGCGGAGCACGGTGGCGGCCGTGCCTGCGATGATGATCCAGAGGGTGACGCTCAGGGTCCAATCGCTGGCGTAGAGGGCAGCAAGGACGGTGCCTGCGGTCAGGACGGCCATGCGCTGGGGCTTGGCCAGCGGGCCGGAGAAGTCGGGCGGGAAGCCTTCGGCCCGGCCAAGCTCGCGGATATAGGCGGTGGCGATGGCGAGGGCGGCGACGAGGAGGCCGAGGGCGGGCTGGCCTGCGGCGAGGCCTGCCCCGGTGAAGAAGAGAAGGTCAGAGACGCGGTCCGGGGCTTCGTTCCAGAAGGGGCCGTCCTTGGCGCCCTTGCCGCCCTCGATCGCGACCATGCCGTCGATCAGGTTGCAGACGAGCCGGGCCTGGATCGTGGCGGCGGCGAGGAGCAGGCAGAGGAACTGGAAGAAGCCGCCGGTCATGGAGAGCCAGTAGAGCGCCAGGCCGGTCAGCGCGAACCCCATCGAGGCCTGGGAGATCCGGTTGGGGGTGAGGCCCTTTGCGACGGCCCATGAGGCGAGGCGTGCGGCCCAGGCAGAGTTGCGCGAGGAGAGGGGGCGGCGGTTTTCGTCACTCATGTGGTGGACCAGACCCAGCGCGTGACATGGAAGAAGATCGGTGCGGCGAAGATTACACTGTCAAGCCGGTCAAGGAAACCGCCATGCCCGGCGATGAGGTGGCCCCAGTCTTTGATTCCCCGGTCACGCTTGATGGCCGACATGACGAGGCCGCCGAAGAAGCCCATGAGCGTGATGAGAAGGCACATCCCTGCAGCCTGGAGAGGGGAGAATGGCGTCATCCACCAGAGCGCGGTGCCAATGGCGCTGGCGGAGACCGTGCCGCCGATCAGACCCTCCCAGGTCTTGGAGGGCGAGAGATTGGGGGCGACCTGGGTGCGGCCCAGAAGCTTGCCCCAGACGTATTGCAGCACGTCTGACAATTGAACGACGAAAATCAGATAGGCGATGAGGATGACGTTGCGGCCCTCAAACCCCGGGATCTGAAGATACAGGAGCGCGGGGACGTGGCTGACGCAGTACACACAGATCATGAGCGCCCACTGGGTCTCGGCGACGCGGACAAGGAAGTCCTTCGGACTGCCACGCAAGGCAGACAGGACGGGCAGGAGCAGGAACACATAGACCGGCACGAAAACGGAATACATGCCGTACCAGTCGATCAGGACGAACCAGTACTGCAGTGGCAGCACCAGGAAAAAGCAGGCGATGAGCGACCAGTGGTCGGCACGGCTGTGCGTCGTCAGGGTCAGGAATTCCCGAAGCGCTGCGAACGAGGCCATCGCGAAGAGCAGGACCACACCAGTCTTGCCGGCGATGAAGGCAATAGACAGCAGGACCACCATCACCCACCAGGCGGCGATCCGGGCATTCAGGTTTTCGATCACCGGATTCTCACCGGAAGGCGAAAGCCGAAGGCGCAGGACTTCACCGATGATCGAGGCAAGAACCAGGAGACCGCCAACGCCCGCGAGCAACCAGAGCAGATGGGGCGTGCTCATGCCTGAGCCTGCGAAGCAATGGACAGAAGGGCAAGAGATGCCCTGGCGAGAAAGTCATCCTTTGTCTCGCCGACCTCGACATGCAGTGGCGAACCGAAGGTCACGGTGCAGATCAGGGGGACAGGGATAACTTCGCCTTTTGGCATGACCTTGTTCAGGTTGGCAATCCAGACCGGCACGAGGTCAACTTCCGGTCGCGCCTTGGCCAGGTGGTAAAGGCCTGATTTGAAGGGGAGGAGCGGCTCGTCCGCGCTGTTCCTCTTTCCCTCCGGGAAGAGAATCAGCGACGCGCCCTGGTCCAGAGCAGCCACCATCTGCTCGACCGGATCTTCGGTCCGCTTCTCGGGACGGCGATCGATCAGGACGGCATTGAAGACCTCGCGTCCAATGAAGGCGCGAAGCGGCGAGGACAGCCAATAGTCGAGAGCCGCGACGGGTCGGGTCTGGCGACGAAGCAGAGGGGGAAGGACAGTCCAGATCAGGACGAAATCGCCGTTCGAACTGTGATTGGCGAAGTAGACGCGCTGGCGCGGGACCGGCTCAATCCCGTGCCAGATGGCACGGGGAGCCGTCATGAAGCGGGCGAAAACCGAGATCGCCTGCCCGGTGAACTGAGCTGCCAAGGACCGCAAGGCAGGGATCATGCCAGCGCGGTCAGTCAGCCTTCAGGATCTGGTCCATGCTCAGGGCCGGCTGGGCGCAACCGGCCTTGCCAACGACCCGAGCGGGGACGCCCGCAACTGTGGAGTTCGGCGGCACATCTTCAAGCACCACCGAGCCCGCCGCGATACGCGAGCAATGGCCGACATGGATGTTGCCCAGAACCTTGGCCCCTGCCCCGATCAGGACACCGTCGCCGATCTTCGGGTGCCGGTCACCGTCTTCCTTGCCGGTTCCGCCAAGAGTGACTGAATGCAGCATTGAGACATTGTCGCCGACAACGGCAGTTTCACCGATTACGATGGAATGGGCGTGATCGATCATGATCCCCTTGCCGATCCGGGCTGCAGGGTGAATGTCGACTCCGAAAACCTCGGAAACCCGCATCTGTACGAAGTAGGCAAGGTCAATCCGGCCGGCCCGCCAGAGCCAATGCCCTACGCGATAAGCCTGCACCGCCTGATAGCCCTTGAAGAAAAGAAGCGGCTGCATGAAGCGGTGGCAGGCAGGATCTCGCTCGAAGACTGCCATGAGGTCGGAACGGGCGGCCGCACCAAGCTCGGAGTCGGCATCAAAGGCTCGATCTGCGATTTCCCGAAGGATCTGTTCGCTCATTTCGCCGGAGGCCAGCTTGAGCGAGAACCGGTAGGCCAGCGCCTTCTCCATCGTAGCATGGTGCAGGAGGCCCGAATGAATAAGGCTGCCAAGCAGAGGCTCGTTGCGGATCGCTTCGACTGCTTCCTCACATACGCGACGCCACACGGGATCGATTGCGGAAACCTTTGGCTTTGCTTCGAACATGATGACGTCTCCAAGTGCTGGCGCCTGTTTAGCACAGTCGGAACCGCTTGCGACATGCAATTCTGCTGCACATCTCATCACTGATCGGAATGAAGAAGCACCGCGTTTGCCGCCAGGGCCAGACACGTCAAGAAATCCCGGTCGTCGGCAAGAGGTTCCGGAGGCGGAAAGAGCCGGCTGCACCGCGCCATTAGACTGCCGTCACCAAAGGTGGGATGAGCTCGGCCAGTCTCGCGGCGATGAAGGTCGGCGCTGTCCGTTTCAGCAAGGATCGAAGCAACCGAGGCAAGCCGTTTGCCTGGAGATTGCCGGGAGAGAACCCGCGCTAGAAGCACGATTTCTGCAACGGTTGCCACCCGCATTTCAGGCAAGAACCTCGATCGATCGATAGGGACCCGGTCCAAACTGGGACGAGACCTGTGCAACTTCGATCCGATAAGGTCCAGGCTGCAGGTCAAACTGGCGCATGGCCGAGGTGTATTGAAACTGCGGTTGGCTCACCGAATACTCCGCCCGCAAACTATCGCCTTGCAGAATCCGCACCAGGTAACGCTCGGTTTCTTCGCCAAGGGGTACTTCCAGCGTCTGCCATGTGTCACCGTCGACGCGAGTCCGGCGTATCCAGGAAACCGCCAGATCATCTCCCGAGGCCGCCCTGACCCGCAAATGCGCGACGGGATACGGCCTTAGTTCGGCACCATCAACTGATCCATTAGGATGAACGGATAGAACATCACCTCTTTGCCCGAGGCGCGGATCGCCTGAATGGCCTGGATCACCGAAGCGTCGGCTGGCGTTCCACCATAGATCGAAGCGCCGCCAACTTTGGGAACTTCCCGCACGGCACTTCAGCCCCTTCCCCCAGCTCGCCAGGGCATGCCCCGACCGTCGTATCGCTTCTGTTCGACTTTCGGCTCGATATCGCAGTGCGCGCAGCCGCGCGCGTGTCAGGGGCGGCAGCATCTGCTCCTTCCCCAGCATGATCCGCAGTTCGACAGGCGTCAGCCGCCAGAAGACCGCCGGCTCGAGGCCCAGCCCGTGCAGGCCCGCCTGCATCAGCCCGCGCCAGTCGAGCGCCGTCATGGCTCGCCCGTCAGCGCGAAGGCCCGCGCCAGAAGTTCGGCGGCGGCCCGTGCGGCCCCGGCCGGCCCGCCTCCAATTTCCACCTGCAAGAGGTCGGCCGCAGTGCCATGCGATCCGCCGCCCCGAAGGCCGGCCACCACCAGCGCCAGCACGTCGCGGCTAGTGAACTTCCGCGCCTCGAACCGCTCGACCAGGTCAATCAGCGACCCCGCCCCAAGCGCGTCCTCCAGCTCGGCCAGAGCACCTAGCGTCAGCTTCGCCACATGGCGCTGGCCGTCCAGCCAGATCTCCACCTCTCCCGCCCAGGGGTTCGCCATCAGAGCGCCGTGAAACTCAGGGCACCGGCCGAGGCCATCGCGATCTCGTAGGTCGCCTCGTCATTGTGGCTGCCCGCACATTCGATCGAGCTGATCTGAAACGGTCCGCCCCATGCCGCTCCATCGCCGCCAGCGCCGCCCGCGCCCAGCCCTCGGGCGAGGCACCGGTCACGCTTGCATCCTCCAGCACCACCGCGCGCCAGTCACGCGGATCGCCCCGCGTGTCCGCGCCGACCACCACGATCCCGCAGGCGTCGCTCTGCTTGCCCGAGGTCACCGGCGGATCGACCGCCACCACGATCCGGCTGAACTCGGGCAAGGTCCCGACACGCGCCCGCTCCAGCATCTCGGTCGTCCAGAGCGCGCCCTACTCGTCCTCGACCAGCACCCCGTCCAGCTCCTGCCGCCCCAGGCGCGAGCCGCCATAGCGTGCCCGGACCTCGGCCAGAAAGCTTTCGGCCAGATAGGCCCGGTTCGCCTCGGTCGGGGCATGAGTGATAACCGTGGACGGGTTCTTCAGGACCGCCTTCAGAGCACTCGTGTTGCGCGGGGTCGTCGTCACCACCTGCTGCGGGTTTTTCCCCAGCCGCAGGGCGAATTGAAGCTGGTCCCGGGCCTCTCCCGCCCGCTTCCACTTGCCCAGCTCATCCGCCCAGGCCGCATCGAACTGCGGGCCACGCATGGCCTCGCGTTCATGGGCCGAAAAGACCTCGGCCGTCGCCCCATTCGGCCACAGAAGCCGTTGCCGCGTCGCCTGCCACTCCGGCCGGCGGTCGGGGGGCGAACAGGCCAGGATGCCGCTGTCGCCGAAGATCATCTCCTCGCGCACCTGGTCCACCGTCTCGCCGACCAGCGCCACGCGCCGGGCCAGTCCCGGATCTTCCGGCCCCGAGCCCTCGACGCGCGACCGCACCCATTCCGCCCCGGCGCGTGTCTTGCCCGCACCGCGCCCGCCCATGATCACCCACGTCTTCCAGGCCCCGCGTGGCGGCAACTGGTGCGGCAAGGCCCAGAACTCGAAGACCCAGGGCAAGGCAAGCAGTGCGTTCTCGCCCAATGAACCCAGGAATTCATTGACCTCCTCCTCGTTCGCGGAGGCAAGCCAGACGGCGCCCGATTTCAGCTCGGGCTGCGTCAAAGTCGATCGCTCCACCGGGTCCGACCTGCCCGGCGCCATGTTTGCGGAGTTTGTCAATCTTGCTCCTTTCCTCCAGCACTTGCGAGGCGGTCGACCGCAGGTCGCGGATCACCGTCTGGGCCGATTTCACTTCGCCGAATGCACCCTCGCGGATCGCGCCGATGATGCGGCGAAGTTCCACCGCTGCTTCCCGGTACAGGGCTTCCGCCACTGCCAGGACATCCTCATCCGTCGGACCTGCGTTTACTTGTCCATCTGTCATCTGGCCCCGCCTGCTCCCATACCCCCCGGCACAAGCGAAATGAAAAAGCGGCCCCATGGGGTTGCCCCCGGGCCGCTTCCACACCTCTTTCATCATGTCACAATGTCCACATCGGACCGGACGCAAAGTCAAGCCGAAACGTGATTTGGATCAATGGCTTAGAGTACTCCGGCTTAACCTCCCGTTAAGCAGTTCACTCGCCCTGAACGCCGCCCTCGCCCTCGGCACCGCGCTCGGCCTCGATCGCACGCCAGCGGGCAACGTTCTCGTTATGCTCGTCCAGCGTCCGCGCAAAGGCATGGCCCCCGGTCCCGTCGGCCACGAAGAAGATGTAGTCCGTCACATCCGGGTTGACGGCCGCAAAGATCGCCTCGCGCCCCGGGTTCGCGATCGGCGTTGGGGGCATGCCGTCGATTACATAGGTATTCCAGGGGGTTTCGCGACGAAGCTCACTTTGCCGCAACCCCCGGCCCAGCACACCTTCGCCCCTGGTGATGCCGTAGATCACCGTCGGGTCGGTCTGGAGCCGCATGCCCTGCTGCAACCTGTTGATGAAGACGCTTGCCACCCGGCCCCGCTCCTCGGGGATCGAGGTTTCCTTCTCGATGATCGAGGCCATGATCAGCGCCTCTTCCGGCGTGTCATAGGGAAGGCCCTCCACCCGCGCCGCCCATGCCTCGGCCAGGATCGCCGACTGCCTTTCGGTCATCTCGGCGATCAGGGCCGACCTCTCACTGCCCCGCACCGGCTCGTAGCCTCCGGGGGCAAGCGTGCCTTCCGGCGGCACCGTTTCCAGCGACCCGGTCAGGAAATCGGCCAGCTTCAGCGATTCGACCACCTGCCAGCTCGTCACCCCCTCGGCCACCGTCACCCGGACGACCAGAGCGGGATCGTCGGAGACCTCCAGATACTCCGGCGGCAGGGTGGTGGCCCCGGCATCGAAGCGCACCACCTCGACGTATTCGTTCGTTGTCAGGTCCAGCTCGCTCAGCACGATGTCGGACTTCGTCACCCCGATCCGGAAGTTCAGGTCCCGCCCGCAGGTCGACCGTCCGCTCGAGGTGATCGCCTCCAGGACATCCGCCATGCTCGCCCCTGCAGGCACCATGTAGCTGCCGAATTTCAGGTTTTCGGCCATGTCCCCGTAGTCTGCGCCGATCCGGAAGATCCGGGCGTCGGTGATCGCGCCCCGTTCCTCAAGGTTCCGGCTCACGGCACTCAGGCTTGCGCCCCGTTCGATCTGCAGGCAGATCGGCTCGGTCAGGGGCCCGGGCTTCACGAACTCGTTCCGCCCCCAGCCGATCAGCCCGGCCAGCGCGACCAGGATCACGATGAACAGCGTCAGCGCGTTCGAGGCGACCCCGCGCCACATCCTCAGCGCACCTTGCCGACGATCAGGCTTGCATTGGTTCCGCCGAACCCGAAGCTGTTGGACAGGGCCACGTCGATCTTCCGGCGGACGGCCGTGTTGGGGGCAAGGTCCAGCTTCGGCGTGACCGCCGGGGTATCAAGGTTGATCGTCGCCGGGGCCACCTGGTCCCGCAGGGCAAGGATGCAGAAGATCGCCTCCACCGCCCCCGCGGCGCCCAGAAGGTGCCCGATCGACGACTTCGTCGACGACATCACCGCCCCGACCGCCGCATCCCCCATCAGCCGCTCCACGGCACCAAGTTCTATGGTGTCGGCCATGGTCGAGGTGCCGTGGGCGTTGATGTAGTCGATATCGGAAGGCTGCAGCCCGGCCCGCTTCAGCGCCGCCGACATGGAGCGATACCCCCCGTCGCCGTCCTCGGACGGGGCGGTGATGTGGTATGCGTCGCCGGAAAGGCCGTAGCCCAGCACCTCGGCATAGATCTTGGCGCCCCGGGCCTTGGCGTGCTCGTATTCCTCCAGCACCACCACCCCGGCCCCTTCGCCCATCACGAAACCGTCGCGGTCGGCGTCATAAGGGCGGCTGGCCTTCGTCGGGTCATCGGCCCGCTTCGTCGACAGGGCCTTGCAGGCGTTGAACCCCGCGATCCCGATTTCCGAGATCGGGCTTTCCGCGCCGCCCGCCACCATCACATCGGCATCCCCCCACTGGATCAGTCGGGCGGCGTCACCGATCGCGTGCGCCCCGGTCGAGCAGGCGGTCACCACGGCATGGTTCGGCCCCTTGAAGCCGAAGCGGATGGAGACGTGCCCCGAGATGAGGTTGATCAGCGCCCCCGGGATGAAGAACGGCGAGACCCGCTTCGGACCCTTTTCCTTGATCAGCACTGCCGTCTCGGCAATCGAGGTCAGCCCGCCGATCCCCGACCCGATCATCACCCCGGTCCGGAGTTTCTCGTCTTCCGACGGGTCCTCCCACCCGGCGTCCCGCACGGCCTGCACGGCGGCGGCCATCCCGTAGACGATGAAATCGTCGACCTTGCGCTGGTCCTTCGGTTCCATCCAGTCGTCGGGGTTGAAGGTGCCGTCCGACCCGTCGCCCCGCGGGATTTCGCAGGCGTACTGGGTGACCACGTTCACCGGATCGAAGCGGGTGATCGGGCCGGCGCCCGACTGGCCGGCCAGAAGGCGGCTCCAAGTCTCTTCAACCCCGCAAGCAAGGGGGGTGACCATGCCCAGACCGGTGACCACGACGCGACGCATGCTGCTCTCCCCAAGGACAAGGCTTTTGCCGGGTGATACACGCCCCCGTTTTGCCGCGCAACCGGTGGCTCGACCGATCAGCGGAGGACAGGAGTGACCACGGTGGTCAAAATCAATTTACATAATTAATACAGATACTTGTTCGTGGTCATTCAGGAATTCTTAACTTCTGTCCACTGGAGCATTCGGGACGTGGGACGAGGCGGCAAATGGAAAAGGGCACCCCGAAGGATGCCCCGCTGTCCTGCCTGACGGCAAAGATGCCTCAGGCGGCTTCCGAGATGAACTTCACCGCGTCGCCGAAGGTCTGGATCGTTTCGGCGGCGTCATCCGGGATCTCGATCCCGAACTCTTCCTCGAATGCCATGACCAGCTCGACCGTGTCGAGGGAGTCCGCGCCAAGGTCGTCGATGAACGAGGCCGATTCCGTAACCTTGTCCTCTTCGACGCCCAGGTGCTCGACGACGATCTTCTTCACGCGATCAGCGATGTCGCTCATGTCCGTTCCTCTGCTTGCGGCACGGGACGTCCCGGCCCTTTTGTTCTGCCCGTTCCCGGGCGGTTGCCAGCCGGGCATGACCCCGCCGAAATCCTGCGCGCCTATAGCAAGGGCCGGGCCGCATGGCAAACCCTTTCCCCGACCCGCAGTTCCCTGCCCTATATCATGGCCATTCCGCCGTTCACATGCAATGTCGCGCCGGTCACATATCCCGCTTCGACCGAGGCGAGATACAGCACCGAGGCGGCAATCTCGTCCGGCCGGCCCATACGCCCGGCGGGGACGGCCTTCAGGATGCCCTCGCGCTGCGCCTCGTTCAGCTTGTCGGTCATCGCCGTCTCGATGAAGCCGGGAGCCACGCAGTTCACCGTGATCCCCCGGCTGGCCACTTCCGCCGCGAGCGACTTCGACAGACCGACCATCCCCGCCTTCGAGGCGGCATAGTTCACCTGGCCTGCGTTCCCCGTGGTGCCGACGACGGACGAGATATTCACGATCCGCCCCCAGCGCGCCTTCATCATGCCCCGGATCGCGGCGCGGCAGAGGCGGAAGGTCGCCGTCAGGTTCACATCGATCACCGACTGCCAGTCTTCGTCCGACATCCGCATGACAAGGCCGTCGCGGGTGATCCCGGCATTGTTCACCAGGATGTCGACCGATCCCATCGCCTCGACCGCGCGTTTCACAAGGCCCTCGACCGCCTCGGGGTCGGAAAGGTTGCAAGGCAGCACATGGGCGCGGTCACCGAGTGCAGCCGCAAGCGCCTCCAAGGGTTCGGTGCGCGTGCCGGACAGGCCGACCGTCGCCCCTGCACCATGCAGAACCCGCGCGATATCCGCGCCGATCCCGCCCGAAGCCCCGGTTACCAGTGCCGTCTTTCCTGTCAGATCGAACATGACCTGCCCCTCCTTCATTCTTCGTCCACAAATATCCCACGGGGGGGGTGCGGGGGGTGTGAAACCCCCCGCTCCGACGGTTCAGCCTTTCAGCGCCGCGATATCCTCGGGCGTGCCGATCGCGCGGGTCGTCGCTTCGGCAGCGGTGCGCTTGATCATGCCGGACAGCGCCTTGCCGGCTCCGATCTCCCAGAATTCGGTCACGCCGGCCTTTTCCATCCAGAGGACGGATTCGCGCCAGCGGACTGACCCGGTCACTTGCGCGATCAGAAGGTCGAGGATCCGGTCGGGTTCCATGACCGCCTCGGCACGGACGTTCACCACGACCGGGACGCGCGGCTTCTGGATCGGCACGGCGGCCAGCGCCTCGGCCATCACATGGGCGGCGGGCTGCATCAGCGCGCAGTGGAAGGGGGCGGAGACCGGCAGAAGCAGAGCGCGCTTTGCCCCCCTGGCCTTGGCAATCTCGACAGCGCGTTCGACGGCGGCCTTGTGGCCGGAGACGACGACCTGCGCGGGATCATTGTCGTTTGCGGCCTGGCAGACCTCGCCCTGGGCAGCCTCGGCGGCGACGGCGGTGGCCGCTTCGAAATCGAGGCCAAGGAGGGCCGCCATGGCGCCGACGCCCACGGGCACGGCCTCTTGCATCGCCTGCCCGCGGATGCGGAGAAGGCGCGCGGTGTCCGAGAGGGTCAGCGACCCCGCCGCGCAGAGGGCGGAGTATTCGCCAAGGCTGTGGCCGGCGACAAAGCTTGCCTCGGCGATCCCGAAACCTTCCGCCTCAAGCGCCCTGAGGGCGGCGATCGAGGTTGCCATCAGCGCGGGCTGGGCGTTCTTTGTCAGCGTAAGTTCGGCGATGTCGCCTTCCCAGATGAGGGTGGAAAGCTTTTCGCCAAGTGCTGTATCAACCTCGTCGAAGACGGCCCTGGCGGCGGGATAGGCCTCGGCCAGCGCACGGCCCATGCCGATGGTCTGTGCCCCCTGCCCCGGAAAGACGAATGCGCGGCTCATGGTTTCCCCCTCGTTTCGTCTTGGCTTACCTTGACCGTCCCATCGGCGCAACGGGCAGGCGCAGGGTTGACCGCGCGCGGCCCGGCGTCCTAGCTGGGCCGTGATGTCGCCCATGCGCCGCAAGATCGTCTATGCCGTCAGTTTCGAAGGCCTGGGGACCCTGGTCGTGTCGACCTATCTCTGGCTGGTGTCTGATGCGAGCCCGGCGTCCTCCTTCGCGCTGTCGATCATCACGGCGACGATTGCCTTGTGCTGGAGCTACGCGTTCAACACCCTGTTCGAGGCCTGGGAGGCGAAGCAGGCGGTCAGGGGCCGGTCGCTGGCACGCCGCACGGCGCATGCGATCCTGTTCGAGGGCGGGCTGGTGCTGATCCTCTTGCCGGTGATGGCCTGGTGGTTGCAGGTGTCACTGTGGCAGGCGCTGGTCTACGAGGCCGGGCTTATCGGGGTGTTCATCGTCTACACTTACGTCTTTACCTGGGGCTTCGACCGGGTCTTCGGTTTGCCAGACTCTGCCCGCTGATCCGCCCGCTAAGGGGTTGCGCGCCGGGAAAACGCCTGTATAAGGCCCCATCTCTGCAGATCCATGAACCGGCGATGCCTCTCGTGGACGGGCCGCAGAGGTCTTGACGCCCGTCCTTTGAAGCCGCCCTGAAACGAAGGAAGCCCGCATGCCTCTTTACGAGCATGTCTTCATTGCGCGCCAGGACCTGTCCAACGCGCAGGCCGAAGGCCTTATC
Organism: Tabrizicola sp. T46; assembly: GCF_057219895.1. Taxonomy (NCBI): domain Bacteria; kingdom Pseudomonadati; phylum Pseudomonadota; class Alphaproteobacteria; order Rhodobacterales; family Paracoccaceae; genus Tabrizicola; species Tabrizicola sp. T46. The sequence continues at coordinate 46,140 of NZ_JBXVVV010000003.1, read as the reverse complement.
GAACATTTCTCCACGGTCCTCTCGGACAACGGCGGCAAGGTCGTTGAAAACGAATACTGGGGCGTGAAGACCATGGCCTACAAGATCAACAAGAACCGCAAGGGGCACTATGCCTTCCTGAAGTCGGACGCGCCCGCCGCGGCCGTGCAGGAAATGGAACGCCTTATGCGCCTGCATGAGGACGTGATGCGCGTGCTGACGATCCGCGTCGAAAAGCACGCCGAAGGCCCGTCGATCCAGATGCAGAAGCGTGACGACCGCGACCGCGATGGCGAGCGTTCGGACCGTGGCGATCGTGGTGGCGACCGTGGTGGTTTCGGCGGTGAACGCCGTGAACGCCCGTCGTTCGGCGACCGCCCCGACCGTGGCGAGCGCCCGTCGTTCGGCGCCCCGCGTCGTTGATCTGAGAAAGGACATATCATGGCGAACAAGCCCTTCTTCCGCCGCCGCAAGGTCTGCCCGTTCTCGGGCGACAATGCCCCGGTCATCGACTACAAGGACACGCGTCTGCTGCAGCGCTATATCTCCGAGCGCGGCAAGATCGTTCCGTCCCGCATCACCGCCGTCTCGGCCAAGAAGCAGCGCGAACTGGCAGCCGCCATCAAGCGCGCCCGCTTCCTGGCGCTTCTCCCCTATGCCGTGAAGTAAGGAGCACATGACATGCAAGTGATCCTTCTGGAACGCGTGGCCAAGCTTGGCCAGATGGGCGAAGTCGTCAAGGTCAAGGACGGCTATGCGCGCAACTACCTCCTGCCGCAGGGCAAGGCGCTCCGCGCCAGCGAAGCGAACATCAAGTCCTTCGAGACCAAGAAGGCCCAGCTTGAGGCCTCGAACCTCGAGACCCGGAAAGAGGCCGAAGCCGTCGGCGCCAAGCTGGACGGCCAGACCTTCGTCGTGATCCGCTCGGCGTCTGACGCCGGTGCGCTTTACGGTTCGGTCACCCCGCGCGATGCGGCCGAGGCTGCCACCGCGGCGGGCTTCACCGTGCATCGCGCGCAGGTCGCGCTGGACAAGCCGATCAAGGAACTGGGGATCCACACCGTCTCGGTCCAGCTGCACCCGGAAGTCGCGGTGAAGATCAAGCTGAACGTGGCCCGGTCGGCCGAAGAAGCCGAACTGCAGGCTTCGGGCAAGTCGATCCAGGACCTCGCCGCCGAAGCAGAAGCCCAGGCCGAGTTCGAGATCGCCGAACTGTTCGACGACGTGGGCGCTGCCGCGTCGGACGAATAAGCCTTTCCCGTCAGGGATTTGCGAGCCGCGCCCGGGCCAACCCGGGCGCGTTTTTTTTGCATCCATATGTACAACAATCTTGATCCTTGTTGTACATGGAGATATGTACAACAAACCTCTTGATTGTTGTACAAGACGATGATCCGTCACAGCCTGATCGCGAACTCGGCCTACTTTGAACTCTTGCGCAGCTTGCAGGACGAACAGGCATCGAGCATCCGTGGCACGCCGACCCGCGAAACCCGCAATGGTCGCGCATACTGGTACGATGTCCATCGGGTCGGCTCGACCGTCCGAAAGACCTACATCGGCGAGGATACCCCGGAACTGGCCGACCGCCTGAAGCAAACCCTTGCCCTTGCCAAGGACAGGCAAGCCCGGAGCCAACGGCGGACAGAACTGGTCCGAACCCTGCGCGCGGCCGGTATGCTGACCACGGAGGCGTCCATCGGTTCCCTCCTTTTGACAATGGAGCGGCTGGGTGTCTTCAGACTTGGCGGAACACTCGTCGGAACCCAGGCCTTCCGGCTTTACGAAGGAGAGCTGGGCATCCGGATCCCCGGTGACGAACTGGCGCAGACCGGAGATGTCGACATCGCCCAATTCGAACGCCTGTCCCTGGCCCTTGAGGATGAAGTGGAGGCGCCGCTGGCCGAAGGCTTCCAGGCGCTGGACTTCGTCCCGGTGCCGTCACTTGGCAGTCGTTCGATCTGGAAATGGCGGCAGACGCGATCCGATCTGATGGTCGAGTTCCTGACGCCGTCGTTCCGCCCCAAAGAGGATATTCGTGATTTGCCGGCACTTGGGGTCGCGGCCCAGTCACTGCACTTTCTCAACTTCCTGATCGCAGGACCGATCAAGGCAGCCGCGCTTTATCGTTCCGGCGTCCTTGTCCAGATACCCCGGCCCGAACGCTATGCCATTCACAAGCTGATCATTGCGGACCGCCGCCGCGCCGGCCCGGAGCAGATCAAGTCACGGAAAGACCGCGCCCAGGCCGCTCTCCTGATCGAAGCGCTGGCCGAGGACCGGCCTGACGAGCTTCGTGAGGCGCATGAAGATGCGCTGGCGCGTGGTCCCCAGTGGCGCGCGCAAATCGCAGCGACGCTGAAGCGGATGCCCGAGACGGCAGCCCGGCTTGCCGCGCTTTGACAAAAGCCTGTCGGGGTCAAGCCAGCGGAACGGCAGGACGCAGCTAGCCTGCACCCATGCAAAGCTCAGCCACCCGCCGCGGAATTCTTGCGCTTGTCGCGGGCATTGCGATCTTTTCGGTCCAGGACGTGATCCTGAAGCTGCTGTCGGGTGATTATCCCCTGCATCAGGCGATGCTTCTGCGCAGCCTGACGGCCCTGCCCTTCCATGTCGCCATCGTCTGGTGGTTCGACCGCACACTTTTCACCATCGTCACCCCCGGTTGGTGGAAGATGCTGGCGCGGGGCCTTCTGAATTTCACGGCCTACACCGCCTATTACCTGGGCCTCGCCTACCTGCCCCTTGCCGACACCATTGCGCTTTTCTTCACCAACCCGCTGTTCATCACCCTGGCCGCCGCCGTCCTGTTCGGCGAGCGGGTGGGCATCGTGCCTGCCGTCGCCGTGGCGATGGGCTTTGCCGGGGTGCTTCTGATCGTGAAGCCGGGGGCGGAGGGGTTCGAGCTTGCCGCCCTGCTGCCGATCATCGGGGCGCTTGGCTATGCCCTGTCGATGGTCATCGCGCGGCCTATGGCGAAGGTCGAGACGGCGGCGGCGATGTCGTTCTGGGGCAATGTCTGCTTTTTGCTGTGCGCCGTGGTCCTGTCCCTGATCTTCGGCTTCGGCCATTTCGCGGGGGCAACGCATCCTTCGGTCGCTTTCCTGACCCGGGGCTGGGTCATGCCATCCGGCTTTGACCTCATGCTGATGGCAAGCTGCGGCGTGATTTCGGCAATCGGCATCTCGCTTCTGACCTATGCCTATTCGGTGGCCCCGTCCTCGACCGTGGCCCCCTTCGAATACAGCTTCATGTTCTGGGGCCTGCTCTGGGGCTGGCTGTTCTGGGGCACCCTGCCGGACACGCTGGCCTGGGTCGGGATCGCGGTCATCATCGGCGCGGGCCTGCTGGTGATCCGCGCCCCGCACATGAAGAAGGCCGCACCCGAAGGCGCGGCCTGAGCTTTCCCTGTCGGACCTGACCGGTCTCTTACATCTCGTCCAGCGCTTCGACGGCCTTCTGAAGCTTCTCTTTCGAGATTTCTTTCTCGGTCACCTTCGCCAGCCCGACGATGTGGTCGACGACCTTGTCCTCGAAGATCGGCGCGCGAAGCTGCTGCTGCATCTGCTGGTTCTTCTGGACGAATTCGAAGAACTGGCGTTCCTGCCCCGGATACTGGCGGGCGGCGGCGAGGACAGCCTGCGTCATCTCGGCATCGGTCACGGTGACCTCGGCCTTGCGGCCGATCTCGGCCAGAAGAAGCCCGAGACGGACGCGGCGGACGGCCAGCGCCTTGTGCTCTTCGGTCGGCTCGATCGCGCCGTGGTTGTGGCCGTGATCGTCGGGGTGCTCTTCGTGGTAAAGCTGGTGGGCAATCTGGGCGGCCTCGGCATCCACGAGGTTCGCCGGCAGATCGAACTTGACCATCTCGTCCAGCTGGTCGAGCAGCGACCGCTTCATCACGGCGCGGGCGGCGCCCTTGTATTCGGCTTCCAGACGTTCGGCGATCTGCGCCTTCAGCGCGGCCAGGTCGTCGGCGCCGAATTTCTTGGCCATCTCGTCGTCGATCTCGGCGGCCTTCGGTTCCTTCACCGCCTTCACGGTGCAGGCAAAGACCGCTGCCTTGCCGGCAAGGTGCTTGGCACCGTAGTTTTCCGGGAAGGTCACGTTGACCGAAACCTCGTCACCGACCTTGGCCCCGATCAGCTGATCCTCGAAGCCCGGGATGAAGGATTTCGAGCCGAGCACCAGCGGGTAATCCTCGCCCGAGCCGCCTTCGAAAAGCTCACCGTCGACCGAGCCCTTGAAGTCGATCACGACCTGGTCGCCGTCCTTGGCCTTGGCGCCCTTCTTGCGGTCCTCGTAGGACTTGACCTGGCCGGCCAGGTTCTCCAGCGCCTCGGCGACGGCCTTGTCATCGGCCTTCACGATCATGCGTTCCAGCTTGATCTTGCCCGCGTCGACCTCGGGGATCGGCGGCAGGGCATCATAGGTCATCTCGACCACGACATCCTGACCTTCCTTCCAGGTCTCGCCGCCCTGCATCTTCACCTCTGGCTGCAGCGCCGGACGGTCGCCGGTCTTGTCGAAATGCTCCTTCATCGCGCCGTCGATGGCGTCCTGCATCGCGTCGCCCAGAAGCCGGGTGCCGAACTGCTTTTTCAGGATCGCCAGCGGCACCTTCCCTTTGCGGAAGCCCTTGATTTCGATGTCAGGCTGCGCCTCAAGCAGCTTTTCCTGGACCTTCGCGTCCAGTTCAGCCGCGGTCACTGTGATGGTGTAGCCGCGCTTGAGGCCTTCGTTCAGGGTCTGGGTGACCTGCATTGGGAGTATGTCCTTCCTCGATCAATCGGGCGCGTCTTGCGCAATAGGCAACTGGCGCAGGGCGGGTGGCCCGGCGACGTTTGGGCGCCTCATAGCAAAGGATCCTGGGGGAAAAAAGGGGTAATCCGCCCCCGGGGACAGCCACGTTTCCGTGCAGAGGCGCAACAGTTTCAGGCAGCAGGACCTGGGGAAGTTTGCCTTTCGTCAACATCCATGCAAGATGCTGCACCTGTCACGCAAGGGATCTGCAGCTGAATGCCCGTCTACACCGTCTGGATGCTGGAGGAGGCCAATATCTCGATCTCGCCCCCGCCACCCGGGGGGCGGCCAGGGCTGGATGGGGTGACGCAGGGCGACGGGACGCATCTTCTGAACCGCCAGATCACCCTGAACAACGGGAACTTCCTGCGGACCTTCATCGAGGACAACGATCTCGATTTCGAGGACAACGACACCACCCAAAGCTTGGCCGGGCAGCAGACTGTCGAGGGCGTGACCTATGCCTCGGGCACACGGGTCGAGGCGGAGTACCGGCTGATCCTGCGCGACCCGACGGATCTGTCGCGGCAGTGGACGGTCTATGGCTACAACGTCAACAACAGCAATCCCGCCTATGCGACGGTCGAGGGGCTGGCCTTCCGGCCGGCGTTGGATGGAAGCTTTCCGCCGATCGGAAGGCCCCTCAATGTGGTGCTTGCCTCCGAAGGGCCGACGGGTCCGGGTACCAACCCCTATATCAACTTTGCCGAACCGCCCTGTTTCACGCCGGGCACTCTGATCGACACGCCCGGGGGTCCGCGCGCGGTCGAGACGCTGGTGGCGGGTGATCTGGTGCTGACACGGGATCACGGGCCCCAACCCCTGCGCTGGATCGGCCGGATGCGGCTGACGCCTGCCGACCTTCGGGCAAGGCCACAGCACAGGCCGGTCAGGATTGCGGCGGACGCCCTTGGCGAAGGGGTGCCCCTGGTGCCGCTGACCCTGTCGCCGCAGCACCGGCTGCTGGTCAGCGGCTGGCGGGCCGAGCTTCTGTTCGGCGAGGTCGAGCTGCTGGTCCCGGCGCTTGCGCTGGTCGGCGACCGGGCCGAACAGTTGGCGGACCTACCCGACGGCGTGACCTACCTTCATCTCCTCTTCGACCGGCACGAGATCATCTTCGCCGAGGGCGCCGAGGTCGAAAGCCTCCTGCCCGAATGGCTGACCCGCACCGACCTGCCGCCCGCGCTGAAGGCGGAGCTTGCCGACCTGCTTCCCGAGATGACCAAGGCAGATGCTGCGCAGTCAGCCGGCGCGGCCCGGGGCTGCCTGACCGTGCGCGAGGGCCGCCTGCTTCTGTAGGGCTGGTGCGGGTGAAGGGACTTGAACCCCCATGCCTTGCGGCGCTGGAACCTAAATCCAGTGCGTCTACCAGTTTCGCCACACCCGCGGACCGATGGCCCATGGCCTTCTAGCAAAGCCGCTGCGCGGGCGCGAGGGGCAATCCACCCGCCATTTTCCCGCCACAACCGCAGCGCGATAAGGTCACAACTGCCCCGAAATGAACGCAGGCCATCCGAAGGACGGTCACAAACCGGTGAGAAGGTCCGGCAAACAAAGATAGCCGGGTCGTGCGATGGACGCCATGAGAAGGATTTCGGAACCCGAAGGGCTGGCAGCGATCCTGCCGGTCACAGGAATGGCTGCCGGCACCCGCGTCCGAACGCTGGAAGGGGTTCTGCCCGTTGAATACCTGCAACCCGGTGACCGGATCGTCACCCGCTCGGGCGCCCGGCGGCTGGTGGCGGTCTCGGTCCGCCAGTCCCGCGCGCTGGATGTCGTGCGGGTCAAGGCAGGCACGCTGGGTTTCGACCGTCCCGATGCCGATCTTGTGCTTGGTCCGAGCCAGCCGGTGATCGTGCGCGATTGGCGTGCCCGCATCCTTTACGGCGCCGAAGTTGCCGCTGTCGCCTGCGCCCGCCTTGCCGATGGTGAGTTCGTGCAGCGCGAGACGCGCGCTGTCCGGCTTTTCACCCTGCGCTTTGCCGAAGACGAGGTGATCTGGGCCGAAGGGATGGAGCTTGCCTGCCCGGCCGTCGCCGCAAAGCGCCCCGCAGCCGAGCGCGTCGGCGGGGACGCCGCAGCGGACCGCTAAGGCCCGCCTACCACTTCACATGCCGCGGCCAGTGAAAGACCTCGTCAGGGTCTGACAGGGGCTCTGCGGCCAAAGCCATTGTTCGGCGGCGCAGGACATTCGCCACCTCGCCGCGCGGCGTGGTCTCAAGGTCCTGGGAGACAATCGGAGCTCCCAGCGTGACAGGCAGGTGCCGCCCCATCCGCCGCCGGGTTTCGTGAAAGATCAACGACACCCGCAGCGGATAGGACAGGTGGCTTGCGATCTGGAAAAGACGCGAGTTCTGGCCCTGGAAATGCACCGGCAGCGTCGTCACGCCGGGGATCGTCGCCAGGCGGCCGGTAAAGGGGTGCCATTCCGCGTCGCAGGCCCGCCCGATGACCGGGGCATTGGCCGTCGCGATTCCCCCGGCGGGAAACATCACCACGACCTTTCCGGCGGCCAGAAGGTCCACCGCCCGGCGCCGGGTGGCGCTGGTCAGCCGTCGCGCCTCGGGCGTTCCCGAGAAGTCGACGGGCAGAAGATGCGGTGCGATCTCGGGGACCTGGCAGAGTAGGCTGTTCGTCAGGATCTGCACGTTCCCGCGCAGTTCCATCGCAAGCTGACCCATAGCCAGTCCGTCAAGGATGCCGAAAGGATGGTTGGCGACGATCAGAAGCCCGCCTTCGCGGGGGATCCGGGCAGGATCGAAGCCGCGCCGGTCCAGCGTGACGTCCAGAAGCCGCAAAGCCGCGGCAAAGACAGTCTCGTCCTGCCGCCGCCCGTTCCGCGCCCAGTCGAGGTAGAGGGCCTGCAACATGTCCCGCCCGCTGAGCCGCTCGACCGACCGGATCAGACTACGGCGGAAGCGGCTTTGCCGGGGGTGGGAATAGGTGAAGCGGACGGCCGCCGGGGCGTCGGACCCCGCGAAGTCAGCCGGAGCGTGGTCTGGATGGGTAAGCGAGCTTTCGGCCATCTGGGGTCCCTTGGGGCATGTATCGACCTCGATCCTGCAACCGTTTCATCACAAGAGAATGTCAGCCTACCTTCGCGCGCCCTGCCATGGCCCCCGGTTTCGCTTGGAACACCGGCCGGACTGGCGTAGCCTGCCCCAACCGACCAGCGGGAGGAGCCTTGGCCCGGTCCGACGATCACGTGGCGCGCGTGATCGGCACCCTGTCTTCGGGGACAGAGGCGGCCCGGTCCAGGCTTGCCGCCTCGTGGCAGCGGTCCTGGCTAAAGCACGGGCTGGACCCCGCCGCCGATGCCACCCGCCGCACGCCGGATGCCGACCGGCTGCGTGACCAGCGCGAGGCGCTGGAGCATGTGCTTGCCGTCGCCGCGCCCAAGCTGGACGACCTTTACGCGATGATCGGCCACTGCGGCTGCGGCATCCTGCTAACGGACGCGCAGGGCCTTGTCCTCGACGCCCGGGCCGGGGCTGCGGATGCCGACGCCTTCCACCTCTGGGGCCTTCAGCCGGGGGTGGACTGGTCGGAAGCCGCGCAGGGGACGAACGGAATCGGCACCTGCCTTGCCGAAAAGCGGGCGCTGACGATTCACCGCGACCAGCATTACCTCGCACGGAACATCGGGATGAGCTGTATCGACGCCCCGGTCTTCGGCCCCGATGGCGGGCTGATCGCGGCCTTGGATGTCAGTTCCGCCCGCGCCGACCAGACCGAAGGCTTCAACCGGCTGATCGAAGGCATGGTCGCCCGCGTGGCGCAGGCGATCGAATCCGACCTTTTCCGCCAGACCTTCCCCAAGGCCCGGATCGTGCTGGCTGAAGGGGCGGACCCTTCAAGTGCCGCCCTTCTTGCCGTCGATCAGGACGACGTTGTCATCGGCGCCACGCGTGAAGCGCGGCGGCGTCATGGGCTGGAACCCACCGGCCAGATCCGCCCACGTCCCGTGGTTGACCTTCTTGGCCGCGAGGGCGGGCCGGCGGGCCTTGAAGGGGCCGAGCGTGCGGCGGTGATTCGCGCCCTGACCCGTGCCGGGGGCAACGTCTCCGAGGCCGCGCGCGCCCTGGGCCTGGGCCGCGCCACGCTCTACCGCCGGATGAAGCGGCTCGGGATCGACGAAAGGGGCTGACCTGTCTCAGTCCTGAGACACCTCTGCCTCCTGCCCCGCCCGGCCCGGGCTGATCCCTGCCTGCTGATCCCCCATCCTTCCCCACAGGCCGCGCTGGAGGAGTGCGGCACTTTGGAGGAGTAACCCATGAACCAGATGACCCAGGTGGCAGGCAAGCAAGCCTCGCCCTTCAAGACCCGCTATGACAACTTCATCGGCGGCAAGTTCGTGGCCCCCATCGCGGGCCGCTACATGGACAACATCACCCCGATCACCGGGGCAAAGGTGTGTGAAGTCGCCCGCTCTGGCCCGGAGGACGTGGAACTGGCGCTCGACGCCGCCCATGCCGCGAAGGACGCCTGGGGCAAGACCAGTGCGGCCCACCGGTCGAACATCCTGCTGAAGATCGCCGACGTGATGGAGGCGAACCTGCACCTCCTGGCGGAAGCCGAGACCTGGGACAACGGCAAGCCGATCCGCGAGACGGTGAACGCCGACATTCCCCTGTCCATCGACCACTTCCGCTATTTCGCCGGCGTCCTGCGCAGCCAGGAAGGCACGATGAGCGAGATCGACCATGACACGGTCGCGTATCACTTCCACGAACCCCTGGGCGTCGTCGGCCAGATCATCCCCTGGAACTTCTCGATCCTGATGGCGGCGTGGAAGCTCGCCCCGGCGCTGGCGGCAGGCAACTGCATCGTGATGAAGCCCGCCGAACAGACCCCTGCGGCGATCCTGGTGCTGGCCGAGCTCATCGCCGACCTTCTGCCCCCCGGTGTCCTGAACATCGTCAACGGCCTTGGGGCCGAGGCGGGGAACGCGCTCGCGCGGTCGAACCGCATCGCCAAGATCGCCTTCACCGGGTCCACCGCCACGGGGCGGAAGATCATGGAGGCCGCGACGGTCAACCTGATCCCGGTCACGCTGGAACTGGGTGGCAAGTCGCCGAACATCTTCTTCAGTGACGTGATGGCGGCGGATGACGCCTTCCTCGACAAGGCGGTCGAAGGCTTCGTCCTTTTCGCCTTCAACCAGGGCGAGGTCTGCACCTGCCCCAGCCGCGCGCTGATCCAGGAAGACATCTACGAGAAGTTCATCGAACGCTGCATCGCCAGGGTGAAGGCGATCAGGCAGGGCGACCCGCGCGACCTGAACACTATGGTCGGTGCGCAGGCCAGCCAGCAGCAGCACGACAAGATCATGTCCTACCTCGCCATCGGCCGCGAAGAAGGGGCCGAGGTGCTGGTCGGCGGCGATGCGGCACGGTTCAACGGCGAACTGGCCGGCGGCTTCTACATCCAGCCGACGATCCTGAAGGGCCACAACAAGATGCGGGTCTTCCAGGAGGAAATCTTCGGCCCCGTGGTCAGCGTCACCACCTTCAAGGATGAGGCCGAAGCCCTGCAGATCGCCAATGACACGATGTACGGGCTGGGCGCCGGCGTCTGGACCCGCGACGGCTCCCGCGCCTACCGCTTCGGTCGCGCGATCGAGGCGGGCCGCGTCTGGGTGAACAACTACCACGCCTACCCCGCCCACGCGGCCTTCGGCGGCTACAAGCAGTCCGGCATCGGGCGCGAGACGCACAAGATGATGCTCGACCACTACCAGCAGACCAAGAATATGCTGGTCAGCTACAACCCGAACAAGCTCGGCTTCTTCTGATCCCGACCTGAAGGACATACCTGCGGGGGCAGCCATCGGCTGCCCCCGTTCCGTTACGGAAGGACGCCGGACTGTCATCCAGTTTTTACAAAGCTGATATCTAACCGTCACGCGACGGGCCTAGAGCCGCGATAGGCCAAGACGGCCGACCCACTGCTCGCACGAACTCAGGAGTGCTCCCATGAAATCCTTCCACATCACCGCCTCGGTGCTTGCCTTCGCGGCGGCCTCGGCGCTGCCCGCAATGGCCCGCGACCAGATCCAGGTCACCGGCTCGTCGACCGTCCTGCCCTATGCCACCATCGTCGCCGAAGCCTTCGGCGAGAACTTCGACTTCCCGACCCCGGTCGTGGAAGGCGGCGGCTCGGGTGCCGGCCGCAAAAAGATGTGCGAAGGCGTGGGCGAGAACACCGTCGACATCGCCAACTCCTCCAGCCGCATCTCGCAGTCGGACATCGACCTCTGCGCCCAGAACGGCGTGACCGAGATCATGGAAGTTCGCTTCGGCTATGACGGCATCGTCTTCGCCTCGGCCGTGGACGGCCCGGAATTCGCGCTGACCCCGGCTGACGTGTTCAACGCGCTGGCCGAGACCGTGCTGGTCGACGGCGCGCTGGTTCCGAACCCGCACACCCAGTGGGCCAACGTGAACCCCGCCCTGCCCGCCCAGGACATCCTCGTCTTCTCGCCCGGCACCAAGCACGGCACCCGCGAAGTCTACGACACCCGCGTGATCGTGAAGGGCTGCGAGGACACCGGTGCCATGGCCGCGCACATGGCCGCCGGCCTTGACGAAGATGCCGCCGAGGAAGCCTGCATGAAGCTGCGGACCGACGGCAAGAACGTCGACATCGACGGCGACTACACCGAGACGCTGGCGCGCCTGGAAGCCGACAAGAAAGCGGTCGGCGTGTTCGGCCTGTCGTTCTACCAGAACAACACCAACAAGCTGCGCGTCGCGACCGTGAACGGCGTTGTGCCCTCGGCCGAGACCATCGCTTCGGGCGAGTACCCGATCTCGCGCCCGCTCTACTTCTACGTCAAGAAGGCGCATATCGGCGTGATCCCGGGCCTGCAGGAATACATCGACTTCTTCGTCAGCGATGACATGGCCGGCCCCAACGGCCCGCTGGCTGCCTACGGCCTCGTCTCCGACCCGGAACTGGCCGCGACGCAGGCTGCCGTTGCCGCCGGTACACCGATGGGTCCGCTGGAATAAGTCGAAAAGACCGAGGCGCGGCCCCACCGGGTCGCGCCTCGCACTCTCTCTGCAGTCGCGGGGCCTCCCATGTCCGTCTTGATGCTTCTTGCCGTGATCGCCGTCCTGGCCGGCGCAGCCTTCTTCCTTGCACGGCAACGGGCCATGGCGACGGCGGGCGGCAACCCCAGACTTCTGCACTCCCTTCCCGGATACTACGGCTGGTATGGTGCGATCTGCGTCGGCCTGCCGGCGCTGGCCGTCCTGATCCTCTGGCTGATCGTGCAGCCGATGGTCATCGAGAACCGGGTCGCGGCGAACCTGCCCGGCACCGTCGTCTCCGACCCAAGCGCGCGGAAGCTTGCCCTGGCCGATATCCGTCGGGTCGCTGGCGGTCTTGATTCGCTTGTCGCCGCCGGCGCGCTCACCTCGGCCGAGGCGGACGATCCCGCGCTCGAGGCTGCCACCCTGCGCGACAAGATGGCCAGCGTACGCGTCGCCCTTGCCGGCGACGTCAGCCAGGAAACCCTGGACGCGGCACAAGCCTACCGTTCTGACGCGGCCTGGGGCGCGGCACTCAGGACGATCCTCGTCCTGGTGACGGCGGTCACCGGCGTCTTCTGGTCAGTCCGTCGCAGCGAAAAGGACTTCCGCGCCCGGATCGTGGTCGAAAAGGTGATCCTGGGCCTGCTGGTGCTCGCGTCCTCGATCGCTGTCCTGACCACGATCGGAATCATCTGGTCTCTGGTCTCTGAAACCTTCGACTTCTTCTCGAAATATCCCTTCCAGGATTTCTTCTTCAGCCTGACCTGGTCGCCGAACTTCCGTGGCGGGTCGGAACTCGGCATCATCCCGCTGATCTGGGGCACCCTCTACATCACCCTGATCTCGATGCTGGTTTCCGTCCCGATCGGGCTTTTCGCCGCGATCTACCTGGCGGAATACGCCTCGAAACGGGTGCGCAGCTGGGTCAAGCCGCTGATCGAGGTAATTGCCGGCATCCCCACGGTGGTCTTCGGCATCTTCGCCCTCGTGACCGTTGGCCCCTTCCTGCGCGACTGGTTCGCGGAACCGACGGGGCTGGGGAACTCCGGCTCTTCGGTGATGACGGCGGGCATCGTCATCGGCATCCTGAACATTCCCTTCATCTCGTCGCTCTCGGACGACATCATCAATGCGGTGCCGCAATCGATGCGGGACGGCAGCTACGGCCTTGGCGCGACGAAGTCGGAAACCGTCCGCCAGGTGATCCTGCCGGCCGCCCTTCCCGGCATCGTCGGCGCGATCCTGATGGCCGCCTCTCGAGCCATCGGCGAAACCATGATCGTGGTTATGGGGGCCGGTGCTGCCGCAAAGCTCAGCCTGAACCCCTTCGATGCGATGACGACGATGACCGTCAAGATCGTGGGGCAGTTGACGGGCGACACCGACTTTGCCGCCCCTGAAACGCTTGTCGCCTTTGCCCTGGCCAGCACGCTCTTCGTCATAACGCTGTCGTTGAACATCTTCGCGCTCTGGATCGTCCGCAAATACCGGGAACAGTACGAATGACCGACGCATCTGCAACGCCCGCCGTCGCGCCGCCCGCACGCGGAAAGACCCGCGGAGTGTCGCTTCTGGCTCCGTCGGCCGCAATGCGCCGGCGCAACGCGGCCGAGGCCCGCTTCAAGTTCTACGGCATCGCGGCGATCACCGTCTCACTCCTGATGCTGGCGATCATGCTCTTCACCATCATCCGGGACGGGACGTCGGCCTTCACCCAGGCCCAGCTGACGTTCCCGGTCACGCTCTCGGCCGAGGTGCTTGATCCCCAGGGCAACCGGAACCGGGACGAGATGACCAAGGTCACGACCGTCGGCTATGCCCGGGTGCTGAACGAGGGCCTCCTGGCGGAACTCGACCGCCTCGGTATCACTCAGGAGGGGATCACCGAAAAAGAGATTACCGACCTGATTTCGAAAAGCGCGCCGGGCCAGCTCCGCGCGCGGGTGCTGGCCGATCCGTCGCTTGTCGACACCACCATCACCGCCACGGTTCTGGCCGGCGGCAGGATCGACGGCTTCCTGAAGGGACGCGTGACGCTTGAAACCGCCGAGCGCGACGGCAACGTGACCCCGAACCAGCTGCGCCTCGCCGAAAAGCTCAGCGCTGCCGGGGTTCTCGACACCGACTGGAACTGGGGTTTCCTGTGGCGCTCGGATGCCTCCGACCAACGTCCGGAAGCGTCAGGGCTTGGGGTGGCGCTGCTCGGCTCGGCCTATATGATGGTCCTTGTCCTGATCATGTGCGTGCCGGTCGGCGTGGCAGCCTCGATCTATCTTGAGGAATTCGCGCCGAAGAACCGCTGGACCGACGCGATCGAGGTCAATATCTCGAACCTTGCCGCGGTGCCCTCCATCGTGTTCGGTATTCTCGGCCTCGCCGTCTTCATCAACTTCGCCCAGTTCCCGCAGTCTTCCTCACTCGTCGGTGCGCTGGTCCTCAGCCTGATGACGCTGCCGACGATCATCATCGCCACGCGCGCCTCGATCCGCGCGGTGCCGCCATCGATCCGCGATGCGGCTCTCGGAATCGGGGCGTCCAAGATGCAGACCGTTTTCCATCACGTTCTTCCGCTGGCGATGCCCGGCATCCTCACCGGCACGATCCTCGGTCTCGCTTCTGCCCTGGGGGAAACGGCACCGCTTCTCCTGATCGGCATGGTCGCCTTCGTCGACAACCACCCCAGCCCGCCGATCGCCGGTATCTTCGAACCTGCGACCGCCCTGCCGGTGCAGGTCTACTCCTGGGCCAGCCGCGCCGACCCGGCCTTCATCGAACGCTCGAACGGCGCGATCATCGTGCTTCTGGTGTTCCTCGTCATCATGAACGTGGCCGCGATTCTTCTCCGCCGCCGCTTCGAACGCCGCTGGTAGGATATGCCCCCGATGAACGACATGACCCGCACCGACCTGTCCACTGCGACCGCCGCCTCGAAGATCTCGGCCACCGGGGTTCAGGTCTACTACGGCACGAACCACGCGCTGAAGGATGTCTCGGTCGAAATTCTGGACCGCGCGGTCACGGCGTTCATCGGGCCGTCGGGCTGCGGCAAGTCCACCTTCCTGCGTTGTCTCAACCGGATGAACGACACCGTCGCCTCGGCAAGGGTCGAGGGGAAGATCCTTCTGGAAGGCGAGGACATCTACGACAAGCGGGTCGACCCGGTGCAGCTTCGTGCCAAGGTGGGCATGGTGTTCCAGAAGCCGAACCCTTTCCCGAAAAGCATTTACGACAACGTGGCCTACGGGCCGCGCATCCACGGCCTGACGCGCAACAAGGCCGAGCTTGACGCCATCGTCGAGGACAGCCTGCGCAAGGCCGCGCTCTGGAACGAGGTGAAGGACCGGCTCGATGCCTCGGGCACCGGGCTTTCGGGCGGCCAGCAGCAGCGGCTCTGCATCGCGCGGGCGATCGCCACCGGGCCGGAGGTCCTTCTGATGGACGAACCCTGCTCGGCGCTTGACCCGATCGCCACGGCCCAGGTCGAGGAGCTGATCGACGAGCTGCGCAGCCAGTTCAGCGTGGTGATCGTCACCCACTCCATGCAGCAGGCGGCCCGCGTCAGCCAGAAGACGGCGTTCTTCCACCTCGGAAACCTCGTCGAATACGGCGACACCACGCAGATCTTCACCAACCCCAAGGACTCGCGCACCGAGGCCTACATCACCGGCCGCATCGGCTGAGGAGAGACGAGATGACGACGTCCGACCAGCACATCGTCTCGTCCTTCGACCGTGACCTCGAGGCGCTGCAGGCCCACCTCACCCGTCTGTCCGGACTTGTGGAAACCGCCCTTCTTCAGGCCGTCAATGCGCTTGAGGCCCAGGACATCCCGGCCGCCGAAAAGGTCATCACCGGCGACAAGGCGATCGACGACTTGGAAGAATTCATCCAGACCGAAGCCGCCACCCTGATCGCCCGCCGCGCGCCCACTGCCGTCGACCTGCGCCTTGTCCTTGCGGTCATGCGCGTCGCCCACAGCCTGGAGCGCGTTGGCGACTATGCCAAGAACGTCGCCAAACGCACGCGTGTCCTCGGACCCGCCAGCGCCCCGATCGACGGCCACGCCGGCACGATCCGCCGCATGGCCAGCCTCGTCGCCCGGATGCTGGACGAGGCGCTGCAGGCCCTCGTCCGCCGCGATGCCGCACTGGCCGAGGCCGTCCGCAAGCGCGACCTCGAGATCGACCAGATCTACAACACGCTCTTCCGGTCGCTTTTCACCTACATGATGGAAAGTCCGGCCAACATCAGCCCCTCGATGCACCTCCACTTCATCGCAAAGAACGTGGAACGCTGCGGCGACCACGCCACGGCCATCGCCGAACAGGCGCTTTACCTTGCCACCGGCGCAGTCCCGAACGACCCCCGGCCCAAGGGGGAAACTCCTGGCCTTCAGGCCTGATTGAGCAAGGGCAGCATCAGCGCGAAAAGCTCCGCCTGGGACGAGATCGCGCAGCGACGGTAAAGCTGCTTGCGGAAGACCTTGACCGTCTGCGCCGAAAGTCCCAGCCGCAGGCCGATCGACACGCTGGAATGCCCGCGCAGGATCAGAAGCGCCACCTCGGCCTGCCGGGGCGTCAGCGCAATCCCCAGCCGCGCCTGCGCCTGTGCCGCCAGAAGCGCGGGCGTATCCTCGACCGGTCCCGCGCCTTCGCCAATGTCGCGCCAATGCTGCCGCGCCAGCGCCGCGACCACGGGTGCCATTCGCCGGCAGGTCTCGACCTCAGCCCCGGCGAATGGACGGCCCGAGCTCGCATCCCGCCCCAGGGACAGGTTCAGCGACACGCCGGACGCAGGCCAGACCACGAAGGCGATCTCGTCGATGAGGGTCGTCTGTTCATAGTACTCCATGAAGTACCGGCTGCGGTGGAAGGCATCGGGGGCCACATCGCGCAGCCGATAAGCCCCTTCGCCCGCCCGGTTGCGGTGCATCTCGAAGAACGGGTCCAGCCGGTAGGCCCCGGCAAGGTAGGCCTGGTCCAATCCGGCAAAGACCCGTGGATCCTCGAACCACCGGTAAAGCGCAACGGGCGGCCCGGCGTCGCGATAGGCCAGGACGATCAGGTTGTCAGGGTTCACCAGCGCCCGCAGGAAGGCCCAGAGCGCGGGCTCGAACCCTTCGGCTCCTACCTGACCGATCGCATCGGCCAGCGCGGCCTCGGCACCCTTTGCCATGGGCTGCATATGCCCTCCTACCTCATTCGGGGTATATACCCCCGAAACTCGCCGGATTACCCTGCAACTGCTTCCGAGGGGGGGTATCACCCCGGCAGCTGTGATCGCAAGATGAAAGGAGCGGGGCTTCCCCGACTGCACCACATGAGACTGGCCCTCTGGCAAGGCAACTCTCCCGCCGGTGACCTTGACCGCGCCCTGGCCGAGGCCGAAGCCGCCCTGAACGCGTCTGCGGCCGTGGGTGCTGCGGCCCTTGTCCTGCCCGAGGTCTGGCTTCCCGGCTACAACCAGCCCGACATTCACGCCCGGGCGCTGACCCTCGACAGCCCGCCACTGCGCCACCTTGCCGGTCTGGCCAAGGCCACGGGCACCGCGCTTGTCCTTGGATATGCCGAACGCGCGGGCGACATCGTCTACAACGCTGCCGCCTGCTTCGGCCCGGACGGCGCGCTTCTTGCGAACTACCGCAAGGTGCAGCTTTACGGCCCCCGCGAAGCCGCGATCTACCGTCCCGGGGACACCTGGGCGATCTTCCCGCTTTCCGGGGAAACTGTAGCGATCCTGATATGTTACGACGCGGAATTCGCACCTCACGTGAAGACACTGGCCGACCGTGGGGTCACAACTCTTCTCGTCCCGACCGCCAACATGCAGCCATTCACCCATGTCGCGCGCCACATCGTACCGGCGATGGCGGCGAACCATGGCGTGACCATCGCCTATGCCAACTACTGCGGGGCCGAGGAGGACCTGACTTACGTCGGCCTTTCGCTGATCGCCGGTCCGCATGGCGAGATCCTCGCTCAGTCCGGCGACATGCCGGCCCTTCTGATCGCCGACATCCCCCCGCGCGATCCTGGCCGGCTCTCTACCCAATCCGCCGACCTGCGGACACTCTAGATGCGCGACCCCCGCCACGACATCCTCTTCACGCCGATGCAGATCGGCCCGAAGACGGCGAAGAACCGCTTCTACCAGGTCCCGCATTGCAACGGCGGCGGTTACCGCGACCCCTCCGCAGTGGTCGAGATGCGGCGGACCAAGGCCGAAGGCGGCTGGGGCGTGATCTTCACCGAACAGACGGAAATCCACCCGACCTCCGAGATCACCCCGTTCATCGAGCAGCACCTCTGGGACGACCGCGACATCCCCGCCCTCGCCCGCATGGCCGAGGCGATGAAGTCGCACGGCGCGCTGGCGGGCATCCAGCTTGCCTATTCCGGGATCAATGGCCCGAACCTCTACAGCCGCGAGGTGCCACTGGCCGTCACCGGCGGCCCGATCCTGACCTTCACCTCCGATCCGGTCCAGGCCCGCACGATGGACAAGGAGGACATCGCGAACCTCCGCCGCTGGTTCCGGAACGCCTTCCGCCGCAGCCAGCAGGCGGGCTTCGACCTCATATGCCTCTACGGCGCGCATGGTTTCGGGATCCTCCAGCACTTCCTTTCCCGCGCCACCAACCAGCGCAGCGACGAATACGGTGGCGACCTGAGAAACCGGTCGAGGTTCCTGCGCGAGATCGTTGAAGATGCACGCGAAACCACGAAGGGAGAGCTGGCCGTCACCCTGCGGATGAGCCTCCATGAGGCCGGGGCCTACGGCTTTTCCAATGCGGAACTCCGCGACTTCATCGCCATGCATGCCGACCTGCCCGACCTCTGGGACCTTGCCCACGGCACCTGGGAGAACTGCTCCGGCACCTCCCGTTTCAAGGAGGAAGCCGCGCAGGAGGACCTTGTCCGGGGCATCAGGGACCTGACCCCGAAACCCGTTGTCGGGGTGGGGCGATTCACCTCGCCAGACGCGATGGTCCGGCAGATCAAGGTCGGACTCCTTGACTTCATCGGCGCCGCCCGCCCCTCCATCGCCGACCCCTTCCTGCCGCTCAAGGTTCAGGAAGGCCGCTACGAAGACATCCGCGAATGCATCGGCTGCAACATCTGCGTCTCGGGCGACATGACCCAAGGCATCAGCCGCTGCACGCAGAACACCGCCTTCATGGAGGAATGGCGCAAAGGCTGGCACCCCGACCGCGCCCGCCCGAAGGGTGCCTCGGAAAGCGTCCTCATCGTCGGGGCCGGGCCTACGGGGCTGGAAGCCGCCCTTCAGGCCGCGAAACGCGGCTACAGGGTCACCCTGGCCGAGGCGACCGGCACCCTCGGCGGCCGTGTCAGCAAAGAGCGCACCCTCCCCGGCCTTTCCGCCTGGGGCCGCGTCGCCGACTACCGGACAGGGCAGCTTGCCCCCCGGCCGAATGTCGAGATCTACCGTGACAGCCGCCTGTCACCCGAGGATATCCTCACCATGGGGGCCGACCATGTCGCCGTGGCAACCGGGGCAAGCTGGCGGCGCGACGCGGTGGCACGGCTCCACCTGCACCCGATCCCGACCGATCCGGCCATGCCAATCTACACCCCGGATGACCTCATGACCGGCAGCTGCCCCGAAAGCCAGACCGTCGCCCTCTACGACGACGACCATTTCTACATGGGCTCGGTCCTGGCCGAGCTTCTGGTCGCCAGGGGCAATCGCGTCCACTTCATCACCCCTGCGGTGAAGGTCGCAGAATGGACTGACAACACGCTGGAACAGGGCACGATCATGCGGCGGTTGCTGGAGATCGGCGTCGACATCCACCTCAGCAAGGCCCCGGAAGTGGTGGGCGCGGCGGGGATCACCCTCGGATGCACCTGGACCGGGCGGCAGACCGACCTGGCGGCCGAGGCGCTGGTCTACATCACCTCCCGCACCCCGAACGACCAGCTTTTCCACGCTGCGAAGGCGCTCGACTGGCAGGGTGCCGGGATCAGGTCGCTGCAGCTCATCGGCGATGCCGCCGCGCCCGGCCCCATCGCCTGGGCCACCTATGCGGGGCGGAATTGGGCCGAGGGGCTCGACATGCCAGACCGGGGCGATACGCTGCCCTTCCGCCGCGAGATCGCAGCCCTTGAGCCTGGCCTCTCTCTGCTTCCCTGACCGTAGGACGCCCCATGACCCACTTCCGCCACCGCAAGTTCAACACCCGCGACACCTACCCCGAACAGAAGCTGGACAACGACCTCGCCCAGGCCGTCGTCGCGCGGGGACGGATCGTCTTCCTGCGCGGCCAGTGCCCGCAGGACCTGGACACCGCGAAGGACATCGGCAGCCATGATCCGGTCGAACAGACCCACAAGGTCATGCAGAACATCCGCCAGCTTCTCGAGGAGGTCGGGGGCAACATGAGCCACCTCTGCAAGGTCGTCGTCTACCTGACCGACGTCCGCCATCGTGAAGCGGTCTACCGGACGATGGGCGAGTATATCAAAGGCGTGCATCCGGTTTCGACCGGGGTGGTCGTCACCGCCCTCGCCCGCCCGTCCTGGCTGGTCGAGATCGACGGGACCGCCGTCATCCCGGATGACGTGGCATGACCTTCTCGCTCGTCGCCCGCTGCGCCCGGACCGGGCAGTTCGGGATGGTGATCTCGTCCTCCTCGCCCGCCGTGGCGGCGCGGTGTTCGCATGTCCAGGCGGGGGTCGGGGCTGTGGCGAGCCAGAACGTGACTGACCCCGCACTTGGCCCCCTTGTCCTCGAACGGCTTGAGGCCGGGATGGGCGCAGCGGCGGCTCTGGCAGCCGTCACCGAGGGGCGGGCCCATATCGGCTACCGGCAGCTTCTGGTCGTCGACCGGCAGGGTGGGACGGCGATCCATTCGGGCAGCGAGGTGCTGGGCCTCTGGGGTGAGGCGCGGGGCGAGGACTGCGCTGCGGGGGGGAACCTGCTGGCCAACCCCGGCATTCCGGCGGCGATGGTCGCGGGGTTCGAGGGCGCGACGGGGCACCTGGGGGAGCGCCTGATGCGGGCGCTGGAAGCGGGCCTTGCGGCGGGGGGCGAGGCGGGGCCGGTTCATTCGGCGGGGCTGAAGGTCGCGGACCGGCTGGACTGGCCCCTCGTCGACCTGCGGATCGACTGGGCGGAGGACCCGGTGGGCATGCTCCGGGCGGCCTGGGAGGTCTATGCCCCCCAGATGGGGGCCTATGTCCAGCGCGCCGAGGACCCGACGAAAGCCCCGTCCTATGGGGTGCCCGGGGATGAGTGAGGCGTGGCTGACCACAGTGGTCAAAATGCGAAACTCTCATGATTACATCAGGTTGCGCGTGGACGTTCAGGGTTTCTTAACTTCTGCCGAGAGGGTCGCAGCATGACGGAAACCGTCCATACCCTGGTCATCGGCGGCGGGCAGGCGGGGATTGCGACCTCGGCCCATCTGCAGAAACAAGGCATCCCGCACCTCGTTCTTGAACGCGCCCGTATCGCCGAGCGCTGGCGGTCCTGGCGCTGGGACAGTCTGGTGGCGAACGGCCCGGCCTGGCATGACCGCTTCCCGGAGGCCGAGTTTGAGGGCATCGACCCCGAGGCTTTCGCCGGGAAGGAGGCCGTCGCCGACTACTTCGTCCGGTTCGCCAGCGACCGAAACCTTCCAGTCCGCACCGGCGTCGACGTCACCCGTCTGGAACGCACGGGAGACCATTTTCGCGCCACCACGTCGCAAGGCGTGATCGAGGCGCGGAATGTCGTCGTTGCCACGGGGCCGTTCCAGAAACCGGTAATCCCGACGGTCATCACCGATCCCGGGATCACGCAGCTGCATTCGAACAGCTACCGCAACCCCGGCGCCCTGCCCGCAGGTGGGGTGCTGGTCGTGGGGGCGGGTTCATCTGGCGCGCAGATCGCCGAGGAACTGGTCCGCGCGGGGCGGCGGGTCTTCCTGTCGGTCGGGCCGCACGACCGCCCGCCCCGCCGCTACCGGGGCCATGACTTCGTCTGGTGGCTGGGCAAGCTTGGCAAATGGGACATGAAGGCGCCCACGCCGGGGACGGAGCATGTGACCATTGCCGTCTCGGGCGCCTATGGCGGGCATACGATGGACTTCCGCCGGCTTGCCGGGCTGGGCGTCACGCTTCTGGGGCGGGCCGGAGACTATCGCAATGGCCTCCTCACCATCGCCCCGGACCTGCGCGCGAACATCGAGGCGGGCGACCGGAACTATCTGTCGGTCCTTCAGGAGGCGGACGCATATGCCGGAGCGAACGGGCTTGACCTGCCGGAGGAGCCGGAGGCGCATGTCCTGCAACCCCTGCCCCGGTCGGTGACCGATCCGGTCCTGACCCTGGACCTTGACCGCGAAGGGATCACCTCGGTGGTCTGGGCCACCGGCTTTCGCCTCGACTTCGGCTGGATCGACATGGACGTCTTCCAGCCGGACGGGCGGCCCCGTCATCAGGACGGCGTGGTGACCGAAGTCCCGGGCCTATACTTCGTCGGCCTGCCGTGGCTTTCGTGCCGGGGGTCGGCCTTCATCTGGGGCGCCTGGCGCGATGCCGAGCGGTTGGCGGGGCTGATTGCGACGGAGACCGGGCGCAGGTGACGCACCGCCGTCGCCCACGAATTTTCTGCGAAAATTCGCCTCGGCCCTGAGTTTCGCGGAAAACTCGTGCTGTCTGCCCTGGTCTACCTGTCCGCCAGCACCTTGGCCTTCAGCGCCTCGATCCCTTCGGGCGTCCAGCCCGGGGCGTCGGTCAGGGCGACCCAGCCGTCGAGATAGTGGTCGAAGCGGTAGTTGTGGCCATGGCCGAAGGGCGGGATGACCGCCGTCATGATGTCGATCGTCAATTGCAGGAAGGTGACCACCGGCAGCCAGGTGAAATCGGGCGAGACATCGGGGCCGCGGGGGCCAGACAGCCACTCCGGCCGCCGCCAGAGCGAGTTCGGGTCGAAGAAGGTGACCGCATCGCTGGCATATTGCAGGTAGATGATGCGGAAGCTGCCCCAGGGCGCGGTCGCGTTCGAAAGGTTGTTGGTCTGGCTGGTAAAGCGGATGGCGCTGCCGTCGCGGTACTGGGGCAGCCAGACGGGCGAGCCTTCGTTCCGGGCGTGGGTCACCTGGTTCCAGGTGCGGCTGGCAAAGGGCGGACCGGCCCAGAAGGCCCCGTCGAAGGGATCGGAGACGACCTGGAAGAGGTCGTGGCTGTAATCCGAGTTGAAGGAGCCGAGGCTGAGGCCGTGGAGGTAGAGCTTCGGGCGGCTTTCGCGCGGAAGGCTGCGCCAGTGGCCATAGACGGCGGCAAAGACCTCACGTGCGGTTTCAACGCCGTATTCGGGGTCGACCAGGAGGGCGATCCAGCTGGCCAGGTAGGAATACTGGACCGAGACCGTCGCCACATCGCCGCGCAGCACATATTCCAGGGCGGTCTGGCTTTCAGGATCGATCCATCCCGTGCCGGTCGGCGTGTTGATGACGAGGTTGGCCCGGTCGAAGGCCCCGATGCGCTGAAGTTCGGCCAAGGCCAGGGCTGCGCGCGCCGCGGGGTCGTCGGCCGAGTTCAGGCCGACATAGACGCGAAGGGGTTCCATCGCCGGCCCCCCGGTCATCTCGGCGATCAGCGCGCGGTCGGGGCCGCGGGCCACCATCTCGCGCCCCTCGCGGCCAAGGCCTTCCCAGGTCAGGAGCGACCCGGGAGCCCCGGTCTTCAGAGGGTCGGTCGGCTGCGGGGTAGTCTCCTCGAACGTGGCATCAAGCCGGGCGTAGGTTGAGTCAAGGAAGGTCAACGCGCCGCGCACGATCACGCCGTTCGCGAGGTTCCAGGCGAGGAAGGCCGTCAGGAGGATGCCGATCGTCGCAGCCTGCGGCCCGGGGAGGAAACGGCCGATCCAGCGGCTGAAGCTGCGGGAGGTCAGCCTGACGCCGCGTGCGATCCAGAGGACCAGAAGAAAGACCACTGCCGTCAGGGCCACGACCGTGTAGGGGTGCACCGTCTCGACCGGGGGCAGCCCCATCAGGGCGCGGAGGCCATCCTGCAATTCACCGGCCCGGTAAAGCGCCAGGACCGCAAGGGCGACGCAGAGAACCGAGACCACGGGCGCGACAAGGCGGTGCCGGAGGACCGGCAGTTCGAAGAAGCGCCAGAGTGCGGCCAGCCCCAGCCCGATGCCATAGCCCGCCGCCACGCTGAAGCCGCTGAGCGCGCCCTGGATCAGCGCGCCCCTTGGGACGAGGCTCGGGGCAAGCGAGGCGGCGAAGAAGATCGTGGCCACGATCATCGCGGCGGGGTGCGGTACGGGAAGCGACCGGCGCAGCAGTCCGGCAGGCGTGGCTGTCGTCATGGTCAGGCTCGGCTCCCCCTAATCGTGCAGATCGCGTCTGCGCCTTGCAGTGAAGCGAAGTCCGAAGGCGTGCCTCGCGTCAAGACTTTCAGCGCGGGGCGGGCGTCAGCGGACGGTGATGCGGCGGGCGAGTTCGCGTAAGGTAAGGTCATGTTCGAAAGCGCCGGTGTTCAGGAACGACAGGACCTGCGCGATGACAAGCGGGTTGTTCATCAGGAAGGTATGCGTGGCCGGCAGGACGATATGGTCGGCCATCCCCTCGACCTTGGTGCTTTCGACCGAGACCTTGCCGTCATCCGGCCCCTCGATCAGGCTGGAGAAGAAGGGGTTCGTGGTGACATTGCCCGCGATGACGCCAAGGTCGAAGTCGACCGGGCCGAACTGGCTCATGATGCCCTTGTCGCCGGTCCCAAGCTCACGCGCGGCGGGGCCCATGACCTTTTCGTACAAAGCGTAGTCGCCGAAGACGTCGACGATCTCTGACCCCTTGTTCGGAGGCGCGAGCATCACCACGCGACCAAGGTTCTCCGGGCGGTTCTTTGCCAGCCAGCCCCGGACGAGGATGCCCCCCATCGAATGGGTGATGAAGTTGATGCGATCCTCGCCGCAGGCTGCGACCGCATCGCCGACGAAGGAAAGCAGGTTGGCCACCGTCAGCTCACGCGAGGGGTAATCGAGGTTCACCACCCGGTAGCCCTGCGACCCGAGGACCTGCTCCATCAGCAGAAACGAGGTATCGCCCCGGCCAAGGCCGTGGATCAGGATGGCGCAGTCGGAGGCGGCGGCGGGACGCGGCAGAAGGAGGCCAAGGGCGAGAAGGGTTGCAGCCAGGCGTGGGAGATGGTGGCCGGTCATGTCCTGTCAGATCCCGTCAAGGTAGGTGTCGATGTCCAGCGTCTGGCGCACGCCGAGATCATCGCCATGCGCAGCAAGGAAGGCGTCGGCGGCCTTGCGGCCTTCGTCGCGCAGCATGGTGAAGAAACCCCATTCCGCAAGGAGTTTCGAGGAATAACCGAGGTCGAGCATGATGTCCGAGGCGATGCGGTGGAGCCGCATCTCGGCCAGCGCCCGCCCCTCGCCGGTGCCGGGATCGGCGACGCGGCGCATCATCGCGGCGGCGCGGAGTTCCTTGATCAGGACCGAGTTGAAGGCGATCTCGTTCAGGCGGTCCTGGATTTCACGTGCGGTGCGGGGCGGATCGGGGCGCATGATCGGGTTGATCTGCACGATGATCGTGTCGCGCGACGAACACTCCCGCACGAGGGGCACGATCGAGGGGTTCCCGGAAAAGCCGCCGTCCCAGTAGAACTCGCCGTCGATCTCGACCGCCTGGAACATCGACGGCAGACAGGCCGAGGCCAGCAGCACCTCGGGTGTCACGTCGGCATTGCGGAAAAGCTTGCCGCGCCCGGTGCGGACGTTGGTCGCGTTGACGAAAAGCTTGATCTCGGCCCGCGCGATCCGGTCAAAGTCGATGCAGTCGGCCAGGATCGACCGCAGGGGGTTCGCGCCCCAGGGGTTGGTGTCATAGGGCGACAGCATCCGCGCGGCCATCTCCAGCGCGTTGAAGGCGGGGGAGTAGTCCAACGTCCAGAGGTTCGTCATCCGCTCGACCGGTCCGCGCTGCATGGGGCTGAGGCGCCCGGCATCGGCCACGGCGCGCCAGTACCGTTCCAGCGCGGCCTTGGCCCCGGCAGGTCCGCCCTCGGTATACCCGTCGACCAGCACCGCCGCGTTCATCGCACCGGCCGAGGTGCCTGACACGCCGGTGAACTCGATCCAGGGTTCGTCCAGGAGACGGTCGATGACCCCCCAGGTAAAGGCGCCATGCGCGCCACCGCCCTGAAGGCCAAGATCGATCGGAACGGGCTTGCGCTTCATCTCTTCGCCTCTCTTTCTGCCCTGGCTTGCAGCCTGTGCAGGGTCTCTGTTGCCGCACCGGTGCCTCGCCGAACACCTAGCGGTCCAGCGCGCCAGCGACCACAAGTTTAGCGCGGCATCAGAAGATTTCGTGACGGAAAGACGACCTGATGCACGGGGGCGTGCAGTTTCGGCCTCGCCTGGGGTCGGTCTGCCATGAGAACGCGCAAGGCGCCGCTGTCAGACGCAAAATCGAGCAGACTGTCACTCCGCTGCGACAAAAGCTTTGACAGAGCGCGGACTTCGGCGAAGGTGGAAACACAGACGGCACGTCCGGTGAACGGACGGCATAATCAACCAACAGATGGATGACGACATGATGCGAGCTTACCCCCTGGCCTTGGCGGCCATGGTTTTCAGCGCCGGTGCGGCGCTTTCCGAGGTGGAAAGCACCGACCCGATCAAGCTGACCCTGCATGACTGGACCGGGCAGCTTATCACCACCAACCTGATGGCCGCGGTGCTGGAAGAAGCCGGCTACAACGTCGAACTGGTCCAGGCCGACTATCTTGCGCAGTTCCCGGGCCTCGAATCCGGCGACCTGCATGTGGCGATGGAGCTTTGGGCCACCACGGCGGCCGATGCGATGAACGCCTCGCTGGCCACCGGCAACACCGTCAGCTTCGGCGAGATCGGAATGCAGGCCAAGGAAGAGTGGTGGTATCCGATCTACATGAAGGAGAAGTGCCCCGGCCTTCCCGACTGGCAGGCGCTGAACGACTGTGCCGAGCTGTTTGCAACGCCCGAGACCGCACCGAAAGGCCGCTATCTTGGCGGGCCGGTCACCTGGGGCGGGTTTGACGAGGAACGGGTTGCAGCTCTGGGGCTGAACTACGAGGTGATCCACGCCGGCACCGACGCCGCCATGTTCGCCGAACTGGAATCGGCCTATCAGCGCCAGGACCCGATCCTGCTGTGGATTTACGCGCCGCACTGGGCCCCGATCAAGTTCGAGGGGGAATGGGTCGAATTCCCGCCCTATACGCCCGAGTGCTACACCGACCCCTCCGTCGGCGTGAACCCGGACCTTGCCTATGACTGCGGCAAGCCGACGGGCGGCATCTTCAAGGCCGGTTGGGCGGGGCTTGAAGGCAAGTGGCCCGGTGCCGCGAAGGCGATCAAGGCCTTCACCCTGACCAACGAGGAAATGGGGGCCATGGTCGGCAAGGTCGACGTCGACGGGATGTCGATCGAGGATGTGGTCGATGAATGGATGACCGCGAACGAAGAGCGTTGGGCCGCCTGGATCGAGTGACCCTGACCCGGCGGGACGGCCCAGCGCTGTCCCGCCGCCGTCGCAACCGGATGCCGGACCCCAGCCCGCGGACAGAATGAATGAACGAACGCCCCGTCAAGCTTGCCTGCCGGCATGTCTGGAAAATCTACGGCCCCCACCCTGAACGGCTACTGACCCAAGGCACACCGCCTTCGCTGGACGAGATCCGCCAGTCGGGCCATGTGGGCGCGGTGCGCGACGCGAGCCTTGAGGTCGGTGAAGGCGAGATCTTCGTCATCATGGGGTTGTCGGGTTCGGGCAAGAGCACTTTGGTGCGCTGCCTGTCGCGGCTGGTCGAACCCACCGGGGGCGAGATCCTTTACGATGGCGAGGACCTGCTGAAGGCCTCGCCCGCCCGGATGATCGAGATCCGGCGGCATCGGATGGGCATGGTGTTCCAGCACTTCGCCCTTCTGCCGCACCTGACTGTTCTTCAGAACGTGGCCTTCCCGCTGGAGGTGCAGGGGATCGACCAGGCGACCCGCGAGGCCCGGGCGCGTGAGGTGGTCCAGCTGGTCGGCCTGAAGGGGCGCGAGCAGAACTATCCCCGCCAGCTTTCGGGCGGGCAGCAGCAGAGGGTCGGGATCGCCCGCAGCCTTGCCGTCGAGCCGGACCTGTGGTTTCTCGACGAGCCCTTCTCGGCGCTCGATCCCCTGATCCGGCGAGAGATGCAGGAGGAATTCCTGCGTATCCAGCGCCAGCTGAAGAAGACGATCATCTTCATCACCCATGACTTCGACGAGGCGATCCGCCTCGCCGACCGGATTGCCATCATGAAGGACGGGGCGGTCGTGCAGATCGCGACGCCCGAGGAACTGGTCCTTGCCCCCGCCAACGACTATGTCGCCGCCTTCACCGCCCATGTGGCCCGCGCCAAGGTGGTGACCCTTGGCCGGATCGCCGCGCCGGGCCAGCCAGACGGCGTGGCCGGGACCCTCCCTGCGGGTGCGAGGATCGAGGAGGTGGCCGAACGGGTCGTCACCGCAAACGCGCCCTTCGCGGTCGAACGGGACGGTCAGGTGATTGGCCATGTCACCCCGGCGGCGGTGATCTCGGTCCTGATCGGGAAAGGGACATGACGCTCTGGCGCGGCATCTGGCTGGCCCTTGGGCTGGTCGCCTTGGCGCTGGCGGGGCTGGCGACACTGCCCGCGTCCGTGGTCTGGCCGCCCGAGACGATGCACCTGCCCTTCGCGGCCGCGCTGACGGCGGCGATGAAATGGCTGACCGAAACTGCTGCAATCGGCCCGGTCACGGTCAAGGACCTGACCCGGGGGTTCGCCTGGCTGATCGAGCTGCCCTATGAGGCGGTGAAGGTTCTGCTGGTCGACGGCATCACCGAAGGCAAGGGCCGCCGCGCGACGACGATAATCCCGCCACTGTCGTGGATTGCGGTCACGGCAGCGGCAGTGGCGCTGGGGCATTATGCGAAGAATATCTGGCTTGGGCTTCTGGCCGGGGCGCTGATGGTCTACCTTGCGGTCTTCGGGCAATGGGACAGCGCGATGATCACGCTGGCATCGATCGCCATCGCGGTGCCGCTGGGCGTGCTCGGGGGGGTGGCGCAAGGCATCGCCGCCTGGCGCTGGCCCTGGGTGGAGCGGGCGATCTCGCCGATCCTCGACCTGATGCAGACGATCCCGACCTTTGCCTTCCTGGTGCCGATCCTGGTGCTTTTCGGATTCGGCCCGGTGGCAGCGCTCTTGGCGACGATCATCTATGCGATGCCACCGATGGTGCGGGTGACCATCGTCGCGCTGCGCGCCGTCCCGTCCGAGATCGTGGACTTCGCCAACATGGCGGGCTGCACGCCCTTGCAGCGGATGCGGAAGGTGATGCTTCCCGTGGCGCTGCCTGACCTGATGGTGGGCGTCAACCAGGTCATCATGCTGAGCCTGAACATGGTGATCATCGCCTCGATGATCGGCGCGGGGGGGCTTGGCGCGGATGTGCTGGAAAGCTTGCGCCGGCTGAACATCGGCGGCGGGATCGAGGCGGGGCTTGCGATCACCGCGCTGGCCATCGTGCTGGACCGGCTGAGCCAGGCGATGTCGGAACGGGTGGCGACGGTGGAGGTCCGCACCGGCAACTGGTGGAAGCGGCATCCGCGCACCACGCTGGCCCTTGTCGTCGCACTGGTGACCGGGGCGCTTGGCTACCTGATCCCGGCGCTGCAGGACTGGCCGAAAGCCTGGCAGCTGACCACCAAGCCCTTCTGGTCGGACCTGATCGAATACATCAACGTCAACTATTTCGACCAGCTCGAGGCGGTCCGCGTCTGGTTCCTGGAAGCCCTCCTACTGCCGGTGAAGCGGTTCTTCCTGGCCCTGCCCTGGCCTTTCCTTATCGGCGTGCTGGCGCTGGCCGGCTGGCGGCTGGGCGGGATGCGGCTGGCGGTCCTTGTGCTGGCGCTGGGACTTTTCATCGCCGCGACGGGGCTGTGGGAGCAGGCGATGATCACCATCTACCTCTGCGGCCTTTCAGTCGTCTTCGCGATGCTGATCGGCCTGCCGCTCGGGATCCTCGCCGCCTCGAACGCCACGGCGGGCAAGATCATCGGCACCGTCGTCGACACGCTGCAGACGCTGCCCTCCTTCGTTTATCTCATCCCCGTGGTGATGCTGTTCCGCGTGGGCGACTTCAGCGCGATGATAGCGGTCATCCTTTTTGCGCTGGTCCCGGCGGTGAAATACACCGCCCACGGCATCCGGTCGGTCCCGTCGGAACTGGTCGAGGCCGGGGTCGTCTGCGGCTGCACCAAGGGCCAGATCCTGCGCAAGATCCGCCTGCCGCTGGCGGTGCCGATGATCCTTTTGGGCCTGAACCAGACGATCCTTCTGGCGCTGTCGATGCTGGTCATCACCGCCCTCGTCGGCACCCGCGACCTTGGGCAAGAGGTCTATGCCGCCCTTGCCACCGCTGATGTCGGCCGCGGCCTCGTCGCGGGTTTTGCCGTCGCCGCCATCGCCATCATCGCCGACCGCCTGATCGGAGCCGCCGCGAGGACGTCACGCGCCCGCCTTGAGGGCCTGTAGCCGGCTGCCCCGCCGGACCGCAAAGCCATGGCTTCTGTTGACGCCAGCCCGGTGCATCCACTAGGCCATTCGCGGAACGGGACCGTCGGTTACGGCCTTCACGCTTTGGTGATCTGGTGCGGAAGACCGCAGGCACTAGTGTAACGGAACGACGTCGGTTGCGAATAGGCAGTCAGGAATGCGTTGTAGATGGATGACTGGAGCAGCTTGCTGGCCGACGCGAATGCCGGCGACAGCAGGGCCTATGCAACTTTTCTCCGGGTGATCACGCCGGTCCTGCGGGGCGTGGTCCGGGCGAAGGGCGGTGGTCTGGGCGAGGCGGTCTGCGAGGACGTGCTGCAGGAGGTGCTGCTTGCGGTACACCTCAAGCGGCACACCTGGCAGGCGGGCACCCCAGTCCGGCCTTGGCTCTATGCCATCGCGCGCTACAAGGTCGTAGATGCCTTCCGGGCGCGCGGCGGCAGGGTGGAAATGCCGATCGAGGATTTCGATGAAATCCTAGCTGCCGAGGCCGGCCCCGATCCGACCGAAGCGGCCGACATGGCGAAGATGATCGGGCTGCTGGACGACCGGTCGGGCCGGCTTGTCCGGATGATCGGGATCGAAGGGGCAAGCACGGCCGAGGCCGGGCAAGCCCTGAACATGACGGAAGGCGCGGTCCGGGTGGCCCTGCATCGCGCCTTCAAGACACTGGCCTCCCTGCGGGAAAGGCACCTGAAATGAAGACAGACGACCTCATCGCGGCACTTGCCGCCGACAGCCGGACCGAGGCGCCCCCGCGGGTGGTCCTGGCGCCCTTGCTTGCGCTTGCGCTGGCCCTGGCCGTCTTCACGGTCTGGGTCTCGCTTGGGTTCCGCGAGGATCTTCTGGCCTCGCTGGGCGATCCGGTGTCGGTGATGCGCTTTGTCCTGACCGGGGCGCTGGGGGTCCTTGGTGTGCGATTGGCGCTGGTGCTGGCCCGGCCCGAAGGCAGCCATTTGGCGCGGCTCTGGCCCCTCGCCGTGCCGGTGGCGGCGGCCGTCGGAATGCTGATCTGGGCCTATGCCACGACGCTTGCCGATGGTCGCCAGATGGAGCTGGTCGGCAAGACGATGGCGACCTGCCTGGTGATGATCCCGCTTCTTTCGGTGCTGCCGGTCGCGGCGATCCTCTTTGCCCTGCGCCGGGGCGCGACCACTTCGCCCGCGCTGGCCGGTCTGGCGGCGGGTCTGGGCGGCAGCGGGCTTGCCGCGATGGCCTATGCCATGCATTGCACCGAGGACAGCCCGCTGTTCTATGTCACCTGGTACGGTCTGGCGATGGGCGGGGTCACCGTCGCCGCCACGCTGATCGGCGCGCGGATCTTGCGCTGGTAGCTCGGTGCCGCGTCAGGGCAACGCTTCGAACCCGTCGCCCGCCATCTGCCCCCCGAGCTTTAAGCCACGCGTCTCGGCCCGTTTCCGTTCTTTGGTCGGAACGCGGCCCCGGCACGTTCAGCCCTTTTCTCTTTTTTCAATGACCTGAGGCAAGTGGCGGAGGGGATGGGCCCGGTGTCCAACCTTCTCCGCTCCTGCAAACGTCACAAAGTCGCCGCCATGAAGCCTCGGACCCAAGCCCGGTCGACGAGGTCGGTCCCAACTTGGCTTTGTAGAGCAAACCTATACCAACCAGAGACGTTGGCGTGAGTTCGGGCTGCGAAAAAACAGTGTTCGGCAGCACTCCTTAGTTGCGTTCAGGGGAGACAGACTTGGCCGGGACCCCCAACCAAGTCACGCAAGGGGCTACACTCAGATAGATCTCAATAATCTCCTAGCTCGCATAGGACGAGGCGAAAACAAGCATGCTTCCGCGGGGGAGAAAGACAGCCTTCTCTTCAGATCCATCTGACTGCGCTAGATGCAAAGCCCGCACGCCACCTTCAATGTCATGCACCGACACTTTACATCTGATTCCTACAAGAAGATTAAACCTGTCTGCGATTCCAACGCAAAAACGAACAAAATCTTGAGCTTATTGGGTCAAGACGAAGTCTATTCTTAACCACTCAAGGAGATACTGTCCATCCATGCATTGAACAGGCTTCCCAATGACCCAGTTGATCCTTCCAGGTCTGTCCAAGCAAACAGTCTACATTGGGCGTGAGATTTCGACCAACCTCTTTGGGTCAAACTTTCTCTTCGATCGTGATGGATCTCAGGATGGACTGAGTGTCTCAAACACTTACAGAGACTTTGTAAGGGAAGTTGGCATTTCAAACATGCGTTACCCAGGCGGTGGTATCACAGAACTTCACTTTGATCTAGCAAATCCAAACTCACAAAACCAGAACTACATGGGAATCGCCACCGGACGCGAACCCACTGTCGGTATCTCGCAATTTCTAAGCTTCGCTGCAGAAGCAAATGCCTCTGCGACAATTGTCATTCCAACTTATCGCTTCCTGAGCAGAACAACCGACACCTACGGCCATCGCACGATCGATATAGGTGAGGAGGCAAACCTCAGATCTTTCCTCTCGCTTGCTTTAAGTGAGGCCAACAAGGCCGGCACAAAGATTACGGCATTCGAGGTTGGAAATGAATGGTATATTGAAAACACCCACGTCTTCGGCTTTACGATGTCGCCTGTCGAGTATGGTCGCGTTGCGAGTTACCTGTCCAAAATAATTCAGCAGGAGATCGACAAGTATTACATTACACACAATCTCAATCTTGCCGACGAACCCGCAATCGCGGTGCAGGTTGGGCCCGGAGGAAATGCAGAACTGTACACTCCATCCGGGCATGTTCCGCCGTCGAACTACTCGGGCCCCTTCATCAGTGCGACGGAGTTAATCTTTCGACAAATCAATGATTTATATGCACGCACGGCGATTGATGGCCTAATCTCCCATCGTTACCTGACCGGATCTGATGAATTAGTCTCTGGATGGGCATACAAACCATTCGATATTTTCTCCTCTCTTGCATCCTCGACCAGTGACTTCAAAAGGAGCTTGGACCGGTACGTCACTGAGTGGAACGTTGCTGCAAGAAACTCAAGCGAGTGGGGACTCAAGCAGTTTGATTCCATGGTTGAACTCCTTGATGAAATGGTGCGAGCAGATGTCGGCCATGCGCACGTTTGGGCAGTTCAACAGCGGAATCAGACTAGACTCATCGAGAACACCGGGCTCGGGAATGAAATCTACGGAGGCTTAGCAATCGGCGGACTCGCCTTTGACATGATGGCTGCACAATTGCCAGGCCTTCGGGTCATTGCGACACCGACGACAATTGGCGGCCTAGTTCAGCACTCATTTGGGTCCGAGGAGAGGAATGTTCATTTCCTTACCAACAGAAATGACGCACACCGAGCATCGTCGATTTCCGGAGACTCAGTAGGATCAGATGCACATCATGTCACCATCTATCAGGTAGAGCTCGACGAGAGCGGGGCGCCCGACGTAGCTGTATCGACAGTCAATGTTCGAAGTAATCCTTCGCCTCTTGGCATTGTGTTCTCTCCACATGAAACCGCCATGGTAGTTGTAGCGCGCGGCGAGCATGGCACTCGAATTGACGGCTACTCTCGTTCTGACAAGATCGAAGGCAGCAGGTTCTCTGATACCATTTTCGGTGGAGCAGGATCGGACACATTGTTCGGTCTGGAGGGGGGCGATCAAGTCCATGGTGGGGTTGGTGACGATTGGTTGTTAGGGGGGGAAGCAGATGACAGTCTTTATGGTGGCGATGGCTCGGATGTTCTGGACGGAGGAGTGGGCAATGACACGCTTGACGGTGGGGAAGGCAGCGACACACTGATCGGCGGCGACGGCAATGACAGGCTGATTGGCGGGTTCGGCGCCGATAGACTGGAAGGCGGGGCGGGGTTTGACTCGGCCAGCTATGCCGAAGCCTCCCAAGCTGTGGTGATTAACCTTGGTGACCAGAGACAGAACGCCGGTGCGGCGGCGGGCGATGTGCTCTTGGGTGTTGAGGAAATTGTAAGCACGGCCCATGCCGACGTCTTGATCATGGATGCCTCTGCGAACGTCCTGCGTGGCGAAGGCGGTGCGGACTGGCTTTCCGGAGAGGCGGGCAATGACACGCTTGACGGTGGTGAAGGCAACGACACGCTGATCGGCGGCGACGGCAATGACAGGCTGATTGGCGGGTTCGGCGCCGATAGACTGGAAGGCGGGGCGGGGTTTGACTCGGCCAGCTATGCCGAAGCCTCCCAAGCTGTGGTGATTAACCTTGGTGACCAGAGACAGAACGCCGGTGCGGCGGCGGGCGATGTGCTCTTGGGTGTTGAGGAAATTGTAAGCACGGCCCATGCCGACGTCTTGATCATGGATGCCTCTGCGAACGTCCTGCGTGGCGAAGGCGGTGCGGACTGGCTTTCTGGAAGAGCGGGGAATGATTGGCTGTTTGGCGGCGTCGGGGATGACACTTTGTTGGGCGGGGCGGGCTCTGACTGGGTCGAGGGGGGCCATGGGTTTGATGTTGCTTCCTATTCCGATGCGGCGGCTGCGGTGCTGGTGGACATGGTCATTCCTGGGGCGAACCAGGGCGATGCGTGGGGAGACACTCTGCGGGGGATTGAGGGGCTGGAGGGGTCCAACTTTGCCGACAGGCTTCTAGGCGACGGATTCAGCAATCGGCTTACTGGCCGGTCCGGCAATGATCAGCTGGAAGGGCGTGCGGGCAATGACACGCTTAACGGCGGCGATGGGGACGACACGCTGATCGGCGGGCTTGGCAACGATGTGCTTGAGGGTGGCGCGGGGTCTGACTGGGCAAGCTGGGCCGACATGAGCTCGGGCATCGTTGCGGACCTGGCCGATTGGAGACGCAGCGCAGGCTGGGCGGCACAGGACCGCGTAGCAGGGATCGAGAACCTGATCGGAACGGCCCATGGTGACAGGCTACTCGGCGATGCACAGGCCAACCGGCTTCTCGGCTGGTTTGGCAACGATTGGCTCGAAGGGAACGGCGGCGCGGATGTTCTGGAAGGAGGGGCGGGCAATGACACGCTTGTCGGCGGTGAAGGCGACGACACGCTGATCGGTGGCGCCGGCAGGGATGTGCTGGTGGGTGGTGCGGGGTCTGACTGGGCAAGCTGGGCCGACATGAGTTCGGGTACTGTGGCGGACCTGGCCAATTGGAGGCGCAGCTCAGGCTGGGCGGCACAGGACCGCGTAACAGGGATCGAGAACCTGATCGGAACAGCCCATGGCGACAGACTATTGGGTGATGCACAGGCAAACCGGCTGCTCGGCTTGCTTGGCAACGATTGGCTAGAAGGGCGCAGGGGCACGGATGTTCTGGACGGAGGGGCGGGCAATGACACGCTTGACGGTGGTGAAGGCAACGACACGCTGATCGGCGGCGACGGCAATGACAAGCTGTTTGGCGGCGTCGGGGATGACACTCTGTTGGGCGGGGCGGGCTCTGACTGGGTCGAGGGGGGGCATGGGTTTGATGTTGCTTCCTATTCCGATGCGGCGGCTGCGGTGCTGGTGGACATGGTCATTCCTGGGGCGAACCAGGGCGATGCGTGGGGAGATACTCTGCGGGGGATTGAGGGGCTGGAGGGTTCCAACTTTGCCGACAGGCTTCTAGGCGACGGATTCAGCAATCGGCTTACTGGCCGGTCCGGCAATGATCAGCTGGAAGGGCGTGCGGGCAATGACACACTTAACGGCGGCGATGGGGACGACACGCTGATCGGCGGGCTTGGCAACGATTGGCTCGAAGGGAACGGCGGCGCGGATGTTCTGGAAGGAGAGGCGGGCAATGACACGCTTGTCGGCGGTGAAGGCGACGACACGCTGATCGGTGGCGACGGCAGTGACTTCTTCCTGTTCTCTGGAGGCAACGACGTGATACTAGATTTCACCAATGGCCAAGACAAGATCTGGCTCCCGGACGATCTATGGGACGGTGCTCCGCCAGCGATAGCTACCGTTCTTGCAGAAGTTCGGCAGACTGAAGGCGGCATTACCCTTGAAATTGCCAACGGCACAACCCTAGAAGTATACGGAATCTTCGACAGAAGTGTCTTGGCGGACGACATCTTGTTCATTTGATAAATCCGATCAAGCGAGTTGAAGACATTCATAGATCGGCCAGCGCGCTTCGCTTTAGCACCGGACTTGGGAACAGTTAGTTTGTGTCTGGGTACTGGTAGTCAGATCTCATTGCGCTTATCACGAAATGACTTATCTCCAACGAAGATATAGTGGACGCTTTGTGGATAGCGGTATACTCACTGGACAAGAAGATTTCAAGAGATGCTCCTGATCACAAAGCTTTTGGCACCCAGCGATTTGCTTCCAATTAGAAATGCTCGATTGGCATCGCGAGATTGGAAAACTTGAGGAGGCTAAGTCTTATTGAGATTTCCATTTGACGAAATCCTTCGTAGCCGATTGCTATGCCAAGCTCCTACCGTCGTGTTCTTGAGTTCAAAGGCTTCAACCGTGTGACCTGCTAGTTTCATTCGACACTGCAGCTCTTCTGGTCAGCTGACGAGTCTCTCTGTGTGACGGAATACTCACATATTGGCTCACTCACTGAACTGATTTGCTCTGAGCCAAGCCAAACTGAGACCGCTCGAGAAGCACACTTGACATGCGGAACGATTGATTAACCAGATCGTAACCTAGGGATGTTTATCTGCGCGCACAGTTTCCATAGGAGCCGCTCATGAGTCTTCCCCCCTTCGTCGACTGGGTCATCCCTACACTGGATGATGTCTCTGTCTTCTTGACCAAGAACGGCATGCAAGAAGCCGCTGACGCAGTAACTGACGCTGCGTCTGCTGTCCGAGGAAACGTCACCACTTCGATTTCAAACGATGAGCAACTGTTGAGTACCACTCCGATTCGAGAAGGAACGATGACTCGGTTTTGCGTCTACTCGCGTCAGCGATAAAGCCTGCTTACCTTCAGAAATTCCGCGAGTTCTCTTCATCCGGAAACAAAGCTGCATTCTTGAAACCCTTTACAATGCGCAGATGGCAGAAGGACGATCCACTTTCAGTCCCAAAGGTAGTGGAAGCGCTATCTAACCATGGAATGACTACCTCAACCAGGTTTGCAGATTGGCAATGGAGACGATGCTGTTGAACGTGATCAAATGCTGATTCATTGGCCGAAAATACGAACCAAAGGTCCATGATCGATGTTGCCCAGCCTTATATGAAAGGCGTTCGGTTCCCAAGGCGACAGGAAACGCCTTAACTCTGGAGTCTCTGCGTTATGCTCAGCTTGGAACCACGAGATCTAGCAGTGAACAGACTTTTCTCTAGTTGGGGGTCAAGACAAGGTCATTTTGGGAAACCTGCCCGCAGCTATCGCACGACACGTTCCCGCACTATTGCTGATCGCGCTATTCAGCATGTTCGTGAACCTGCTAATGCTGACCGGTCCTCTCTTCATGCTGCAGGTCTACGATCGAGTTCTCGCCAGCCGTTCGGAGCCTACGCTCGTTGCGCTCTTCCTCTTGGTCATCGGTCTCTTCGTCGCAATGGCGGTCCTGGGCGATCCGCTCTTGGTACTAGATGAAGCAGAGCTGGCTTCTCAGGCGAAGATCATGGCCGATCAGCTTGTCGAGTTGCGCGCGCGTGCTGCACGCTTGGGTGCCGAACGAGATGGAATGGCCAATACTGAGCATGCTGCCGACCTTAAGGAAATGGCAGAATTCGATCCCGTTGTTGCTTCAATCATCGACGGCCAGGATGACCTCTTCCTCGCACGATTGATGACGTTTGGTGATGCAACCCGTTCACTTGAGATGCAGATAAAGAACGAGATCGAGGGCCAAAGAGCCCAGATCGAAGCGCTGGACGAGCAGCTCGAGCTTGTGGAGACTGATCTGCTAAACTCCCAGGCTTTGCTCGAAGAGGGTCTGTTACAGAGCACTCGTGTCACATCGCTAAAGCGGGAAAGGGCCAACCTGGCAGGTCAGCATCGCGAACTTGAAGCTGCCATTGCGCGGAACCTTGGGCGCATCTCTCAGATTGAAATTGAGACCCTCGGGCTTTCTACCAAGCAACGAGAGCAGGCATTGTCGGAACTTAGAGACGTAGAGCCACGTATCGCTATGCTGACCGAGGAACTTGGCGCGCTGCAATTGAAGCTCGGGCGGTTGACACTCACGGCACCGACGGAAGGCATTGTGCACAATATGCGAGTTCACAGCCTCGGAGCAGTGATTAGATCAGCTGAACGTATACTATTTATAATCCCTCAGAATGAAGAGCTGACGGTTACTGCAAAGATTGACGTCTACCACATCGATCAGGTATCTACTGGAAGCCTGGTAACCCTGCGCTTTTCGGCATTCAACGCAAGAACGACGCCGGAGATTAGAGCCGAGATCTCTCGTGTTTCTGCGGACGTTACCACTGACGAGCGATCAGGCCAGCAGTACTATACTGCCGAGCTTAACGTGAGCTATAGGGAAATTGCTCGCCTCGGCAACCAAGCCC
Source organism: Tabrizicola sp. T46 (assembly GCF_057219895.1). Taxonomy (NCBI): domain Bacteria; kingdom Pseudomonadati; phylum Pseudomonadota; class Alphaproteobacteria; order Rhodobacterales; family Paracoccaceae; genus Tabrizicola; species Tabrizicola sp. T46. Next base: position 7,310 of record NZ_JBXVVV010000003.1, on the reverse strand, counting down.
TCTTGCCGGGAATGCCGGTTGAAGTATTCATCCAGACCGGCGAACGTTCGCCTCTTAGCTACTTCACAAAGCCATTCACAGACTATTTCGAACATGCGTTCCGGGAGTGACGAGCCTTTGGCGCAAACTGATTGAGCAAAGCCAAGTCGGCAATCGGACTAATGCGTTCCACTGCAACGCCATTAAGCGGCCACCTCTCCCACTCAGGAGACATCTTCATGTCCCAAATGGTGCTCAGACCGGCCGCTCACTTTTGTGGCGAGCAACACAGTAATCCTATCTTGACGTATGGGATTTGCGCGCGGCTGCATTCTTGAGTAGTGTGCAATCTGATGGTATCCTACCATATCTTGTCGAATTGTGGCCACCAAGTCGCACATCTATACGTACGATCATTCGCGCCGAAGCGTGATGGTCGCCTGAAGCTTTGCTGCCTTGAACACAACTGATCCAGTTTACTCTTTGATTTAACCTTTTGTTTAACATCTTGAGACAGAACGTGTGCATCCAATAGCGACCAAGGTGTAAAATGCATCCCAATGAACTGAAGAATCAAGCTCTTGTCGCAGCGTCATTGGCACGGTTAGAAGGCTTTACATCAACGGCCTCTGCACTCTTGGAACTTGCTGAAGCTTGTGCAAACGAAACACAAAAATTGCAACGTCGTGCTATGGAGGTTTCCGGACAGGACTGCCGCTCGGGTAACGTTCGATCAGAGAACCTCACTTTGGCGAATTAAAGGAGCTTTTGCCATGTTCTGCTTCTATCCGACCTAGTGTAAGGACCCATTAATCGGCTTAACGCCTCCAGCCAGCGTTATTCAATGTCCCGAACCGGCGGGGGTGGTCATAAGCAATCTATTCTGGCTGACGGACGAGCAGGTGGAGCGGCTGAGACCGTTTCTTTCCGAATAGCCATGGCAAGCCGCGCGTCGATGATCGGCGGGTTCTGTGAGGCATAATGTTAATCAAGCGCCATGGTTTGTGGTGGTGCGATGCGCCCAGGGAGTATGGCACTCCGAAGACGCTCTACACCAAAGGAAGCGGATCGGTGGACATGGGGGTGTTTGCCTAGATGATGTAGGGCTTGGCCTTCGACGGCTCCGAGCAAATGACCATGATGATCGACGCGAACTATCTGAAGGCGCACCGCACGGCTTCGAGCTTGCGGGTAAAGGAGGAATGCCCGATGACCAGCGCGGGCACTTGATCCGGCGCACGTAAGCCCTGCACTTCCGGCCTTAGTGTGCTCGGCATGCCTTTCAGGCAAGACAAGCGCCGATACAAGGACGCAACAGGATCGAGATCATGGCCGGGCCGCTCAAGGATTGGGGGCGGATTCCTACCCCGCTGCGACAGGTGCCCGAAGGTCTCTATCTCCACCGTCGCCCTCGCTGCCACCGTCATGTTCTGGAATGATCCAGAACGAGTCCTGAACCTAGTTTCGTGGCAATTGCGTTTCTTCATTTTCTGACACTCTCGTTCGTGGAGACCAGCAGACGAGACGGACAGAAGTTTAACTGGATTCTTACTTTTAGCTGTTCAGTTCCACATTGGCACACCTTGCCCAATAAACCAATCAACTTACCGCCGAAACCCGACACATCCACGGTGCGCTTCACGCGCAACACCTTGACCTTCGTGAGAATGTAAAGCAGCCCATCGATGATCAGCAAATGCAACGCCCGAACTAATCCTGCGACGAAGCTAAATCCATCAACGTGGCGAACCCAGTTCGGCGGCCTATTCTGGGAGCATCATCAAATGCAGTTTCAGCAAGGGTTGGCGCATCCGCGTCTCCTAGTTCGCACGGGTGGAAGTCAACTGTGCGGGACGAGCTCTAGTTCACGTTGACCTACCGAGACGCACAGCCAGGACAAGCATTTCTCCGATGTCCTTTGCGAGGATGTCTGCGGGGGCGAAGCGGAGGTCATCGTTCAACCATCCGGCCTCTGACCAAAGAAACGCCACTATTGCAAACGCGAGATCTGTCTGTGCGTAAAACGCCAAGGCTAGCCCCTCTTTGGAGTTGGAACAAGGGAAGATTGCAAGGTCAGGTCGGTGCCTCAAGTCGAAAGACCTTGATGTAGCCGGAAGATTTCTCATCTCCGCCGTCAGGCCTAGGTAATTCGGCTTGAGTACCGTCTCGCTGAACTGGTTCTTTACCCCATTGGGGAATAGCGCCGACCAGTATACCGCCTCTCGGCTCACTTCGTGCAGGAGGTCATCAACGGTTTCAGCTTCAAACTGCACCGTGAAGGCAACGGCCGCCGTCGCTTTGGAATGCTCAGACATCAATGCCTCCGGGTTATCCCACACGGCGATCCAACCTGAATACCGTCCGTCATCCATGACATGCATCAAGGTCGCTGCACGAAAAGGGGAACAGCAGGAAGCGTTACCATGGCGCTGAAAGGACTTCCTGACCCCCGTGCCAACTCCGAGCGCGGCGAGCAAAGCCAATGCACCGCTTCCAACTGGTGCCCTACCCATATTGGTAACAGGCGATCGGCAGCGCAGGGAAGTGAGGATCAAGGAATGCTTCAGCGATGGAGGCGCCGCACGTTTCCCACTCCCCAAGCACCCCCCGCCGCGTCCTGATCTCGCGCGCCGTCAGCTCCGCCGCTATCGCGCGGAGGGACTTGTGCCGTTCTGCGCGGATATCTGCAAGCACTGGCGCCAGGTCTGCGGCAAAGGCTGCCGAGTCTGCCGACACCGTCGCTCTGAGCGCCGCACCGCCCTTGCCAGCCCGCCGCAGGATCGCGGCCCCATACGGGTTCCCCAGCTTTACCCCGCGGGCCTTGGCTACCTCCAACGCCTCCTTGGTTCGTTGGGAGATCACCTCCCGCTCCGCTTGGGCCACCAGCGCCATGATGCCCACGGTCAGGTCGTTGGCTTCTGGCATTTCCACGGCCACGAACCGCACACCGCTGTCTCGTAGCGCAAGGAGGAACGCCGCGTTCCGGCTGAGCCGATCCAGCTTTGCGATCACCAGTGTCGTACCCGTGACCTTCGCTAGGCGCAGGGCCTTCAGGAGTTCCGGCCGGTCGGCCTTGCGCCCGCTTTCCACCTCGGTGAACCGGGTCAGGACCTCAGCCCCGCGCGAGATGGCGAAGTCCTCGATCACCTTGCGCTGCGCATCAAGCCCGAGCACGCTCGCGCCTTGGCGCGCCGTCGAGACCCGCTCGTAGGCCACCAGCCGCTGTCATGTCGCCATACCGGATCGTACAGCAGGCCTGAACTCGCATCATGCGGCCCAAGGTCTGGATGCCGTCCCTTCGGGGACGGCAAGTCTCGTAAGGGGTTTCCCTCGATCCCATGCAAGCGAACGGTGCCCCTTGAAATCAACGCAATGTGTCGAAAAACTGCGGAAATTGAATGACTTGCTGCGAGAATCCAGATAGGTCGAAAGGCTGCCAAGCGGATTGCAGCAGACCAATTGACGCACCCTTCCCACTAATGCGCCAGTTTCCCGCACTTTGGGTTCGATTGTTTCGAGAGGAAATGCTAATTTCAACCTTGAGTATATCGGAGAGGCGAGCCTTGTGCGCCCCTCTTTGCTCGGCCGAGCCAGCCGCATTCCAACATATAGCTGAGCATAGGTCTTGGTTGACGAAGGCTAGGGGAGCGCCATGGCGGTGGGCCCACCTTAAGCAGTTTACTCAAGGTTGATTGTTACCGCAGATCTCCAGATTAATCTTCCGTTAAGATTTCTTGTCTATTTTTTGTTACAGCATGAATAGATTAGAGGTTGAAAATGAAGCGGCACGAACTAAGGGTCCGAGCCCTCGCAGCTGCAATTGCGGCCAGGCACGCTGGCTTTCTTGAGACTTCCGAAGCGCTGATCCGGATGGTCGGACTCTGCGAGAGCGGTCTGGCTCAGGGAAAGGGTGATCAAATCTTGTCCGACACTACAGCATTGTGGATTGCGGAAAAACCAAAGCGGCAGAGCAATCATTAGGGTTTCATTAACCGTTCTTCGCTCTTCATGGTCCTGTGGATAAGTGGGGAGCGTCATGACTGAAGTCGTCGATTCGATCCTAGGTTTGCTTAGTGAAACCGCGAACCTCGCGCGGGAAACATCGGACGGGCCACTGGCGAATGCTACTGCAGAAGTTCTGCGGGCCATGCAGTTGGACTCGATAATCGGTCAACGAGAAAGCTGGGTATACCAGACTATCATGCAGAACCTGGTAGAAACCGGTGCGCTTGGTCCAGGGGTGACCGACCTGGCCTCGCTGCGAACGCACCGTCCCAACTAGTGGACATCTTGGCCAGTTCTTCTCTGGCTATGGTTTTTGGGTCAATACCGGATCGCAGTGCTGTTCGCCTGAGGTTGCTTCAAACTGCCAGGGGTCTGGATGCAGTCCCTTTACCCGTGCGTCCGGGCCTAGGTCAGTCCGCCTGCACCAAGGTCAGCTGACAGGCTCCGGTCTGCACCGACGGTTTACTTCGGCGTCGCCCGTTGCCTGTTTGGTTGCAGGAAGCAAGCAGACCGGACCTTCTGACCAGAAAACCAATAGCCGGCAGGCCCGTGGGCACGCCGGCCTTTTCTGCGAAGGGCCCCACCCAGGTCGGATTGACCTGACCCCGCGCTGGAGCAGGCGCGACCAACCCTATCCATGGCCCGATGACCTGAGCCCACGCCAGCCCGCTGACCAGACCGAGCCTCCCCGTTCGATATGCGGACCACATGGGCGCTAGCGCTGACCGAACTCGACCCACGCTATAGCCTCTGAGATTTCGCGACCAGTCAGTAGGCCGGCCGCTCGGCTCGGGTGCTGGATCTGGCGCTGGGGCAGCGAGCCCTCGACCGGCGTAGCTACAGTCGCGTAGAGGCGTGGAACAAGTGGGCGCTGTGAAGAGGTGTGGCGCTCAGGCGCGTTGCGGTCAACCGAGTAGGCCAACCGGGACCGTCCACACCAACCAAGGGGGGGGTAGGAGCTACCTTGATCAGTTCGAGCCCCGGCCGACCCCTCTCCGGAAAATTCTGGTTCTCCGGGATAGGATTTCTGTCGAAACGTAAATGGCTCAACATTTCGGGATGAGGCTGGTATGCAACATAGTATCCAGCGATGTGTTCATGTAGACACACTTCTTTGGCGGCTTGCGGCGAGGCTGGGCCGGGAAATCGCCGGCATAGTTAAAAAATCGACCTGTTTGGCCCGGCTGATGTCGCGGAAAAATCGCGCGGCTCTGCCGGCAGGGCCTGCAAACTTGGCCTGCCTGGCTGACAAATCGTTTGTCGGCTTCAGCCTGCAGGCAGCGTCAGACCCCGTCCCCAAGCCTGCCGGGCCCCGTGCCTGCTTCTGGACGATCATTTCGGCCGCCGCGCGAATGTCGGACGCTTCGGCAAATAGGCCGTCGCTCGGCGTCGTCAGGCCGAACAAAGCCGCTGGGCCAGAAAGGTCTCCTTAAACAAGCGCTGCCCGCACCCGTTCCCCGCTGGCCCTTCGTGTTCGGCCGGCGACGCAAACGGCCCAAAGCGGACGTTCAGCTTACCCGAGGCAAATGGTGCCTATGGGGCACGGAAACCAGCCCGTTCAAGACTTCGATGAAGCATCAAGCAAAGGAAAGCGGGACAGCGGCCGGACCTGCTACACCCGTGAATTGATCACACACGGTACGCTACTGCACATGCTCGCGGGAGAAGGCGCGCTCACCCGGTGCGCGCAAATGCACCCAGTGCCGCCGCGTCGAGGATTCTGATCCGCCCATAAGATACATCGAGCCACGCTTTGGCCTCGAACCGTTTGAGCACGCGATTGACGACTTTTCGGCCTGCATTGGCCATGTCGCCCAACTGCGCCTGAGTGACCAAGGCTGTTTCGGTCGGCAATCCGTCCTGCCCGGGTCCCGCGATCTGAAGTAGCGTCGTCGCGATCCGCCGGTCCACGTTGCGGATCAACAGCGTCTCGATAACACGGAGAGCGATGTCCATCCCGTACTCGCTGATCGAGAGGAGTGCGCGCTGATGGGCGGGCGAGCGTTGCATGATCTCTTTCGCCGAAGCGAGTGGCACATGGAACAGCAGTGTCGGTTCGACCAGCGAGAAGGAGAGGCTGCGCTTTTGCGGCCGTACCATAGGCCCGTACCCGAACCAGGTCCCACGACGGACGATCTGCACCAGGATCGCATCGCCGATCGCGGAGGGCAGATGGATGCCCACGCCGCCGCTGACGATGCCGTAGATGCCCCCTTCGTCATCTCCCGCATGAAAGATGAACTCGCCTGCCGGAAAGTGGACCAGGCGCGCAACCTTCAAGACGGCGCGCCGCAGCTCTTCCGGCTGGTCCGCAAGCCAGCCTGCTGTCAGAATGGACCTCTCTGCTTCTGTGCGATCGATCACCGGGGGCCCCTCTGCTTGGTTTGGTGACGTCGTCTGTCCCGACGATGGCATGAATTGTCGGTGTGATTGTCCCGATCAGGACAATGCGCCACGCATGGATGAGTTATTCCCGAGCGTAAAAGAACCATCGTGCTTCGTAATGCAAGGCGAAGACCGGCCCAAACGAGTTTCGCAGGGAGCCACCGGAATGACCACATACGATCTAACCCGTCGCACGGCACTCGGTCTTTTGGGCAGTGTCTCTGCCGTCGCCCTGTCTGGCGGAGCGGTCCTTGCCGAAGGTCTTAGCCTGCAGGATGTCGGGCGGCAGGCAGAAGCCTTGCCGACCGTTACCGTCTACACCGCGCGCCGCGTCATCACGATGGAGGGGAACGACCCCGGGATTGACGCCGTCGCGGTCGTCGGTGACCGCGTGCTAGCTGCCGGAAGCCGTGCGGACATCGAAGCGCGGATCGGGGATCAGCCCTTTGTCGTCGACGACCGTTTTGCCGACAAGGTCATCATCGCAGGCCTGATCGACCAGCATGTGCATCCCGTGCTTGGTGCCCTGACGATCACCACCGAAGTCATCGCCATCGAGGACTGGGACCTGCCGACAGGCTTCTCCAAGGCAGCCCTGACGCCTGAGGACTACATTGCCCGGCTGACTGAGGCCGAAGCAGCGATGGGCGAGAATGAAACGCCGCTTCTGACCTGGGGCTACCACCACTATTTCCATGGCCTGATCCGTCGCCCCGACCTTGATGCGATCAGCACAACGCGCCCGATCATCATCTGGCACCGCTCGGCACATGAGTTTATACTCAACACGCCTGCGCTTGATCTGCTCGGGATCACGGCCGAATTTGTCGACTCTCTGACCGGCACCCCACGCGAACAGTCCGACCATGCGCTGGGGCACTTCTACGAGCAGGGCGCTTTCGCGGTCATGCCGCTTCTTGCGCCGGTGATTGCAACGCAGG